>NZ_SOGQ01000077.1 GCF_004403465.1 Cryobacterium sinapicolor
ATCGAGGTCATCGACGAGGCGGTGATCCTCCCCGAACTCGCCGCCGCCTAAACTAAAACAGCTGACCCGCACGGTGTTGAGAAACTCCACCACTCAGCGGGACGTGACCAACATCAGTAGCACGCCTATGGTGCATAACGGCACCGTCGATGATGCCAGGGGCCTCGCCTTTGAGCTCGATCAGGATCGTGTGGGTCTCAATCTCCCCGATGTTCTCGCCAGAGTATCGATGAGCCGGATGGCGCCGTCCCTCACTTCACGGGTGGCGCCAGCTGTTGCAGGACATCCGCCGGGCCGGACTTCACCGTGCGGTCGGGCTCGGCATAGTGTGCCTTGGTCGTCGAAGTCGAAGTGTGACCGAGCATGTCGGCTGCGGCCTGAATGCCGAGTTCCTTGGCAAGCAGCGTCGCCCCCGTGCGCCGAAAGGAGTGGGGCGTGATTTCCAGGCCCTCGAGGCCAGCGTTCAAGAGTATCCCCCGGAACGAGCGCCTCACGTTATACGGTGCGAGCGGTGTACCGACCCGCGAGAAGAAGAGCAGGTGCTCGGAGTCTTCCGGGTCGAGAAGCGCCAACCGCTGGCGAATCACGTCGGCCACGAACTGTGGCACAGCAATGACCCTGTTCGACTCGTGTGTTTTGGGATGTGCTTGGCGGTGCACGCCGGCGCCGTTATGCACCACAAGCGTGCCGCTGATGTTCACCCGTGGCGGATCGGCGTCCATGTCGACGTCGCACTGCCGAAGGGCAAGCGCCTCGCCGATGCGAGTAGCGGTACCGAGCATCACCTCGATGATGTCTCGAACCTGCCCGTCTGACCGCGGCCCCATCCGGCCCTCCCCCGTGCGCCATTCGCGTGCCGCGAGGCGGATAGCGGCTATCTGCTCCGTCGTGAGTGCCTTCGGGGCGTGAGAGGGCTTCTTCATGCGTGAGGCCTCCTTGATGGGATTTCGCGGAATGATCCCCCGCCGCACCGCGAATGCCAGGATCATCCCGAGGATCGTACGAGAGTGCTTTGCTCGCGTATACGACGTCTCGCGCTGCTTCTTCAAGAAGAGCTCGATGCGCCCGACGGTCACCTCGCGAACCGTGAAGTTCTCGAAAAAGGGCAGCACAAGCAAACGCAGTTGACGCTGGTAGGTGTCCTTTGTGCCTTGGGAACGGTCGACATCGTTCATCACGTCCTCCATCCAGGCGGCAGCGAGGAGGGGGAATGGTGAGCCAGCATGGAGTGAGTCGCCGACGTCCCCGGCATGCAACCGAGCCGCCAGGTCCGCTTTGAGGGCTGCCTGTGCGGCGTTACGGCTCGAGCTGGTCGCTGTCACCTTCCGCGTCTGACCGTCCCAGTCGCGGAAGCGGGTCACCGCACGGAAGACTCCAAGACTGACCTGTGTCGTCGTGATTGCGCCGAACGTACTGATCGGCAGTCGGGGTCGTCCAGCCATCAGTGCTCAACTCCACGACGACTGAGGGCTGACTCGGGCTCATGGAGCCCGTCCAGCCACCGCAGGACATCGGAGGCGCGGTAGCGAATCTCCCGGCCGACTCGAATGCCGGAGGGGCCGCGTCCGTCGGTACGGAGGTCATACATGGCCTGCACCTGAAGGCCGAGATATTCGGCGAGCTCGCTTGTCGTCAATACAGGCTCGAGACCGAGCCCCGTGAGTCTTTCAGTGTCCATAACCCGTAGGTGTTCGAGGTCACTCCAGACGATTCGAACCGGGTCGTGCACCTTCTTCACAAGCCACTGTAGAAGGTGAAAATTTTCGAATAAACGGTGAATAAACGGATAGTGCATCAAGTCTTGCCCTTTCGGTACAGACAAGAAACCCCGATCAGATCTAATTCACAGTAGGGCGGCTGGGACTTGAACCCAGGACCGACGGATTATGAGTCCGCTGCTCTAACCAGCTGAGCTACCGCCCCAATCGACGCGACTCCTCCGACGAGAGTGCGACTGATTCTGCGGTGATCGGATGGATCACCGGCTCCCACGATACAGGCACTCGAATGGCGACCGTGCCCGGCTACTCTGCGCCGCGGGTTCCCGCGTCGGACGTAACCGCGTCGATGACCGGCTCGCCGCGGTACAGGCACTCGAAGGTGTTCAGGGTGCGGTTGATGTCGTGCACACCGATCAGCCGCAGGGACTCATTCTTGAGCGCGTTCAGATCGTCGGGTGCGGCCGTCAGGACTGTCGTGAGCTTGTCGGCGAGGTCCTGTGCGTTGCCGGGCTCGAACAGATAGCCGTTCTGCCCGTCGTGCACGAGGTGCGGGAGTGCCATGGCGTTTGCGGCCACGATCGGCAGGCCGGATGCCATCGCCTCCATGGTTGCGATGCTCTGCAGCTCCGCAATCGACGGCATAGCGAACACGGTCGAGCGGGTGTAAGCGGCCGCCAGTTCAGCATCCGTCACATAACCGGCGAAAGTGACCCGGCGCGTGAGGCCGAGTGTCTGCGAAAGACTTTCCAGATTGCGCTTCTGGTCGCCGCCCCCGACGATCTCCACCTTCACATCGAGGTCGGGCGACAGCAGGGCCACGGCCTGCAGCAGCACGTCGATCTGTTTCTCGCCGGTCACACGGCCGACGAAGAGGATGCGGTTCTCGGTGCGGGGAGCGAAGCTCGGCGAGTAGTTCTGGGCGTTGAGGCCGCACGAGATCGCCAGCACACCCTCGAGCCCGGTGTAGCGCTCCAGGAACTCCGCGGCTCGGAGGGTGGGCGTGGTGACCGCTTCCGCCCGACCGTAGGTGCGCCTCGCTGCACGCCAGGCCGCCTTGATGAGGCGATCGTGCAGGCCCTTGGGAACCAAAGTGAATTCCAGCATGTTCTCCGGCATGAAGTGGTTCGTGCCGATGATGCGGATGCCCCGCTTCGCCGCCTCGATCGTGACGGCGCGGCCCACGTTGATGTGGGATTGGAAGTGCACGACATCCGGCTTCACCGTGTCGAGGATGCGCCGGGTTTCCCGCGGGATGAACCACGGCAGGGCGTAGCGCAACCAGTCATGGGGGTACCAGCGCCAGCTCTGCAGGCGGTGCACGACCATCGGCTGGCCTTCGTGCACCTCGGTCCAGGTGCCGTGCTTACGAGATGCGGACGGAGCCATGATGTGCACCTCGTGCCCGCGGGCCACCATCCCCGCAGCAAGACGCTCGGCAAACCGGGCAGCGCCATTCACGTCGGGCGCGAAGGTGTCTGCCGCAATCAGGATGCGCAGCGGCTTCTTCAACACCGGCTCGCTGCGAGTCGACTCGCTCGGCAAATCGGTCAAATCTGACAAAAGACACTGTCCCAACGTATGTGGGCCGGAGTTCGTCATCCGGCGAGAATTCAGGTTTTCGACGACGCGCACGCTGACGTGGTCTTCTAGAACCCTATTCTAAACCGGCGCTGCAACCGCCATACAGGGGCGGCGCGCCCATACAAACACCGAACGGAGCTCCCTTTGCTGCTTCAGTCGTCGGCGAGAGGGTGGTACCGGGCCAACAGGAAGACCCCCACGATCGCGATGACACCCGCGACAAGGAAGGCGACAGCCGCCCACGGCGGGGCCTGCTCGATCTCGCCCAAAACGACGATACCGATGCCGACGGCAATCAGCGGATCGATTACGGTGAGCCCGGCGATGACCAAGTCCGGTGGGCCAGACGCGTATGCGTTCTGCACGAAGTAGGCACCAAGGCCCGCCGCCAGCAGCAGCCCGATGACGCAGGTCAGAGTCAGCCACTCGAAGTTGCCGTTCTGGGTGCGGTTGATGACGACCTTGGCCAACGTGGCGACGAACCCGTAGAGCACCCCGGCGCCAACGATGTAGAACATCGCCTTGAACCGAGTGCGGAGCTTGAAGAAAGCGACGCCGAAGACCGACAACACGACACCGAGAACGATCAGGATCGTGATCAGGTTACCGTCGGTGACCGGTTTGTCCACCGCGGTGAATGCGGCCACCGTGACGAAGAGCGCCACTCCGCCGACGCACATCGCGATCGCGATCTTCGACGCGCGGTTGACGGGGACCCGGGTGATGCGGGAGTTCAGGATCGACGTGATCACCAGGGCGACGGCGCCGAGCGGTTGAACCATGATGATGGGCGCGAAAGCCAGGCTGGAGAGCTGGAACACGATCGCCAGTCCGAGCATGACCGTGCCGAAGACCCACGACGGCCGGCCGAGCAGCAGCATCAGCTGGCGCGGGTTGAGCCCGCCGGTAACCTCAGCCGTTTTGGCCTCGACTTTGGTCACGCCGCTGTGCTGAAATTGCGCCCCGAGCGACAGGAAGACCGCACCGACCAGAGCGAGCGGAATCCCGATGGCCTGACGGGGATCGATGGCGATTTCCGCAGCCAGGTCGGTCAAGTCGGGGTTCACTCAAGCCAGCCTATAGAGAATCAGGCCGTTATCCTTGCTGAATGGCCGTTCGCTCGATAGTTATTTCAGGAGATTCCGTTCTCCACTCCCCCGCCCTCCCCGTCACCGATTTCGGGAACGATCTGCATGAACTCGTGCAGGACATGTTCGAGACGATGGATGCCGCGCCCGGCGTCGGTCTGGCGGCCCCGCAGGTGGGTGTGCCGCTCAGACTCTTCACCTACAGCTTCCTCGACGACGACGACCACCTCTGGCGGGGCGTGGCCATCAATCCCGAACTCTGGATCACCCCGGTTCCCGCGGGCGAGGCCGACGAGGATGAGGACGTCGAGGGCTGTCTGTCCTACCCGGGCGAACGCTTTCCGCTGCTGCGCTCCCCCTCAGCAATCCTTCGCGCGGTGGACCTCGAACAGAAGCCCTTCGAAATTCGAGCCGACGATTGGCTGGCACGCATCTTCCAGCACGAATACGATCATCTCGACGGCACGCTGTACGTCGATCGCCTCGAGCACTTCTACGCCAAGATCGCCACCAAGGTGACCCGCAAGCGCGGCTGGGGCGTGCCCGGCCTCAGTTGGATACCCGGCGTCGACAACCTCGAAGACTGAACCGGCAGGACCGGCTGAACCGGCAGGACCCGCAGGCCCGGATCCGGGTCAGCCGCGGGTGAGGTCCACGCCGTGGATCCCGTTATGGAAGCGCAGCGACGGGAAGACGGCCGTGACCGTGAACCCCACACCGGGCACGGTCCCCGCGTTGAAGATGCCACCGAACATCTCGGTGCGCTCGCGCATGCGGGTGATTCCTGCCCCGGAGACGTTAGCACTGAGGGCCTTGAGATCATCGTCGATGGTGTATTTCGTGCGAGATTGGAAGTCGGCGGCGTCGGCGCTGTCCCGGCGAGCCGCAGCACGGATGCCGTCGTCGGCGACCACCAGCTGCAGCCCGTCCTGAGTCCACGTGAACGTGACCCGGGCCTCCGTGCCTCGGCCGCCGTGAGTGAGAGTGTTGGCCAGCGCGCCCTGCAGGATCCGGAAGACGGCCAGTTCGGCGCCCGGCTTGAGCGGGAACCGTTCGCCGGACTCGGTGAAGGCCACGGAGACGCCCGCGCCCTGCATGACCCGGAACAGGTCCCGCGCCGACTGCAGGTCCGGTTGCGCCGAACCGACGGATTCGCCCTCGCGCACGATCGTGAGGACACGGCGCATGTCGGCCAGGGCCACCCGACCGTCCTCGACCAGTGCCGTCGCCACGCGGACGGCGCTGGACGGGTCGCTCTCGGCCGTGTAGCGGGCACCCTCGGCGCGGGTGATCAGCCGGGCGACGGACAGCACGGCCACGTCCTGAAGCTCCCGGATGATGCCGAGGCGGCCCTCTTGTTCGGCGAGGGACAGTTGCAGGTCGATGCGCATCCGTTCGGCCGCGTTGCGATCGAACACCACACGCCGGGCCCGGAACAGGGTGACCAGCCACAGGGCCAGCAACACGACGACGAGCACGGCCAGAATTGTGCTCAGAGTGAGCCAGGACTCCACGGATGCCGCCTTTTCTCACTCCACGCCGCACGGAAACGAACGGGATACAAAAAAGGCCACCAGGGGTGGAGCCCTTGGTGGCCTTTCGCTCCCCGACTTGGACTCGAACCAAGAACCTGCGCATTAACAGTGCGCTGCTCTGCCAATTGAGCTATCGAGGAATACTGCTTGAGCAGCCCTACTACTTTATCAAAAGTTGGCGATCTGCCAAATCCACGGGGTCGATCAGTAGCCGATTCGTGGGTCGACGACCCCGACGAACCGCCCGTCTTCAAGGAAGGCACCCACATTCAGGCGAATCCGCTCAGCCAGGAGCGGCGCGGTCATCTCGGGCGTGTCGGCCGAATGAGGCGTGATCAGGCACCGCGGTTCGACCCAAAGCGGATGCCCCTGCGGCAGCGGTTCCGGATCGGTCACGTCAAGGGCCGCACCGGCGATGGACGCCGCGGCCAGCGCCGCCACGAGGGCGTCCGTGTCGACGAGCGGGCCCCGGGCGATGTTGACGAGCACGGCCTCGGGCCGCATCAGCTCGAATTCGGCCCGGCCGATCAGATGGCGGGTGCCGTCCGTGAGGGCTGCCGCCACCACGACGACGTCGCTGGTCGGGAGGACTCCTGGGAGGGCATCCGTCGCCACCGTGTGCTCGGCCCCGGACACCGGCTCGCTGCTGCGGCGCACGACGGTGATGTGGGTGCCGAAGGGCGCGAGCAGGCGGATCAGCTCGCGGGCGATCCCGCCGGCGCCGATCACGGTCACGTTGAGACCGTAGAGCGAGCGCCCCTCGGGCAGGGTGCTCCAGCGTGTGGAGCGCGCGCGCTTCGGCAACACGCGCAGCAACGCCAGGGTGAGCGTGAGGGCGTGTTCGGCGACGGGCTGCGCGTACGCGCCCTTCGCGCTGGTCCAGAGCAGGTCTGCGCGGTCCATGCCCGCCAGCACACCACTGAAGGCGTCCACCCCGGCCCAGGGAAGCTGCACCCAGCCGATCCCGGGATGGGCGTCGAGGGTGGCGCGCAGCTCGTCGGCGCGGCCGTAGTCGAGCCAGATCAGTCCCCGCGTTTCCCGGGTGAGCTCCGCCACGGTGCCCCCGGCGGCCTCGACGGCCTGGGCGAAGGCCGGCTCCGGCCGCGGCAGGATGGTGATCGGGCCGGGAACCGGAAGCCGGTCCGCCGACAGCGGGGTGACATCGTCGGCAAGCACGGCCTGGTGTTGAACGGATTCAATTTTCGATGACATCGTCCTCGAATTCACTTTCGTCGTCGTTCTCGTCGTCGTTCTCGTCGCCGTTCTCGTCGCCCGGCGTATCCCGTATCAGGGCCGCGGCCAGGCCGGCGACATACGGATGCCACGGGTCGTCGAACACCTCATCGATGGTGCCCAGCCCCACCAGCACTCCCTGGTGCAGCACGGCGATCCGATCCGCGACCCGTCGGAGCACGCTGAGGTCGGAGCTGATCACCAGCGCCGAGAAGGCCCGCTCGCGCTGAAGCTCCGCAATCAGATCGACCACGGCGTCCCGCACGGTGGCGTCGACGCCGGCCGTCGGCTCGTCCGCGATCAGGAGCGCAGGCCCGAACACGAGGGCCCGGGCCAGCGCCACCCGCTGGCGCTGCCCGTTGCTGAGCTCGTAGGGGAACTTGGTGAGCACCGACAGCGGCAGGCGCACCGCGTCGATCATGGTCGCCACCTGATCGTCGAGGTCCTGCCTGTTGTAGCGCCGGTCCCGGTCGAGCACTGGCTCGGCAACGATCTCCGCGACCGTCAGGGTCGAGGGCAAGGTGTCGGAGGCATCCTGAGGCAGGTGCCCGACCTCGAAGGTCAGCCGGGTCAGCTTGCGCCGACGGATGCCGCGGAGCCGGTACCCGAGCACCGTCGCCTCTCCCCCGGTGATTTCTGGTCGCACGTCGCCGGAGCCCCCGCCGCCGGAGCCGAACGCGGCACCCGAGAGCACCCGAGCCAGCGTGCTCTTGCCCGAACCGCTCTGCCCGAGCAGTCCGAGCACCTCGCCGGTCCTGATCTGGAGGGTGAGGCCGCGCACGGCCAGGAAGGCACCACTGGCGCCGTGGGCCGGATACTCGACCGTGAGGTCACTGGTGGAGACCGGACTGGTCGGACTGGTCGGACTGGTCGGTTCGGCGCCGCGGATCATGTGTCTATCCTGCCTCACGCAGCCGCCGCAGTCCCTCCCTGCGCAGGGCCTGCTCGGCCGGGTCAGGCACAGGCAATGAGGCGAGGAGCCGCTGAGTGTAGGGATCCTTTGGCGCGCCGAGCACCGCGACACTCGTGCCCTCCTCGACCAGTTTGCCGCGGTACAGCACCGCGATCCGGTCCGCGACGAGGTCGACGACGGCCAGGTCGTGGCTGATGAACAAGGACGCGAATCCGAACTCCCGCTGGAGCTCGGCGAACAGCTCCAGCACCCGCGCCTGCACCGAGACGTCGAGGGCGCTGGTGGGCTCGTCGGCGATCAGCAGCGGCGGTTCCAGGGCGAGCGCCCGTGCCAGACTGGCGCGCTGACGCTGGCCACCGCTCAGTTCGTGCGGGTAGCGGTCGGCGTAGGCGCGCGGCAGCTGCACGGCCTCGAGGAGCTCGTTGACCCGTGTCCGGGCATCGGCGGCGTTCTTCGCCCGCCCGTGCACCACCAGCGGTTCGGCCACGCAGTCGGCGATGGTGAGCAGGGGGTTGAAACTCGACGCCGGGTCTTGGAATACGAAACCGATGTCACTGCGGAACTTCTTGAACGCACGCTCCTTGAACCCGTTCATCTCGTGACCCATCACGGTCAGGGATCCGCCGGTCACCCGGGTCAGGCCGGCGATGGCCCGCCCGATCGTGGTCTTGCCCGAGCCGCTCTCCCCCACCAGACCGAGGACCTCGCCGGGCCGGATCAGGAAGCTCACCCCGTCGACGGCGGTGAAACCGGACCGGCCGAGCCTGCCGGGGTATTCGATCCGGAGCTGGTCGGCGACCACGACCGGGGCCTGCTCTTCCCAGTCGTCCGTGCGCGCCCGGGCGCGCTCGGCGGCGTGCACGACCCCCTGGCCCACGTGCGGCACGGCGGCGAGAAGCCTCTTGGTGTAGTCGTTCTGCGGCGAGCTGAAGAGCGTCTGGGCATCCGCCTCTTCGACGACCTTGCCCTGGTACATCACCGCGACCCGGTCGGCGAGGTCGGCGACGACGCCCATGTTGTGGGTGATCAGCACGATCGCCGTGCCGAATTCGTCACGGCAGCGTCGCAGCAGGTCCAGGATCTCCGCCTGCACGGTCACGTCGAGCGCCGTTGTCGGCTCGTCGGCGACAATCAGGCCGGGGTCGAGCACCAGGGCCATGGCGATCACCACCCTCTGCTTCTGACCGCCGGAGAACTGGTGCGGATAATAGTCGACGCGGGTCTCCGGGTCGGGAATGCCGACCCGCCCGAGGATCTCGATCGCCTTGGCCCGTGCTTCCTTGCGGCTGAACCGGCCATGCGCGCGGATGCCCTCCATGATCTGCCAGCCCACGGTGTAGACCGGGTTCAACGCCATGGACGGCTCCTGGAACACCATGGCCACGTCGGTGCCGCGCACCTGCCGCAACCGCGCGGTGCTGAGCGCGATGACGTTGCTCTCGCTCGAACCGTCCTTGCTGCTGAGAATGACGGCGCCCGAGGCGGTCGCCGTCTCCGGTAGTAGCCCCAGGATGGTCTTGGCGGTGACGGTCTTTCCGCTGCCGCTCTCGCCGACAATGGCGAGCACCTCGCCCGGTGCGACCCGCAGGGTCACACCGTCGACGGCCCGGACGGCCCCGGCATCCGTCGCGAAGGAGATGCCGAGGTCGGTGATGGTGAGCACGTCGGTCATGGTCGGTCCTCGAGTCCGTCGGTGGGATGGGTTGCGGCGCCTTCGCGCCCGCCGAGCCCGCCGGGACCGGCGACCAGGGTGCCGCCGGGAACGACCGAGGTCTGCGCGACGACGCCGGCCGTCTGGCCGACGGCGCGGCGACCGCGCAGCCGGGGATCGGCGAGGTCGTTCAGGCTTTCGCCGACCAGGGTGATGCCGAGCACCACCAGCACGATGGCGAGGCCGGGAAACAGTGACGTCCACCAAATGCCGCTGGTCACGTCCGAGAGGGCCTTGTTGAGGTCATAGCCCCACTCGGCGGCGGCCGTCGGTTCAATGCCGAACCCGAGGTAGCCGAGGCCCGCGAGGGTCAGGATGGCCTCCGACGAGTTCAGGGTCAGGATCAGCGGCAGGGTGCGGGTGGCGTTACGGAACACGTGCCGGAACATGATCCGGCCGCTGCCGGCACCCAGCACGCGGGCGGATTCCACGTAGGCCTCGGCCTTGATCCGCACCGTCTCGGCTCGGATCACCCGGAAGTACTGCGGGATGAAGACCACGGTGATCGAGATCGCCGCCGCGAGCACGCCGCCGATCAGGTTGGACTTGCCGCCGGAGATGACGATCGATATCACGATGGCCAGAAGCAGTGATGGGAACGCGTAGACGGCGTCGGAAACGACCACCGAGATGCGGTCGAGCCAGCCGCCGAAGTAGCCCGACACCAGGCCGAGGAACACCCCGGCGAAAATCGACAGCAGCACGGCCACGACGATCACGAACAGGGCGGTCTGGGCACCCCAGAGCACCCGGGAGAGCACGTCGTAACCGCCGACGGTGGTGCCGAGCGGATGCGCGCCGCCGGGCGGCTGCTGGGCCCCGAAGGCGCCGTCGGCGCCGCGCAGCTGGCTGAAGCCGTACGGCGCCAGCACGGGCGCGAAAATGGCGGTCAGCACGAACAGAGTGGTGATGGTCAGGCCGGCGATCAGCATCCCGCGCTGAAGTCCGATGCTCTGCCGGAGCTGGTGCACGATGGGGAGGCGGGACCAGGCGCTGCGTTTCTGCGCGGCGGGACTGCCGGTGGCGTCGCTCATGTCAGTACCTCACTCTCGGGTCGATCAGTGCGGCGATGATGTCCACGACGAAGTTGGACAGGGCCACGATCACGGCGAGCAGGGCGACGATCCCCTGCACGGCCACGAAGTCCCGGGCCCTGAGGAACTCGGAGAGGATGAATCCCAGCCCCTTCCATTCGAAGGTGGTTTCGGTCAGAACCGCGCCGCCGAGCAGCAGCGCGATCTGGAGGCCGATGACGGTGATGATCGGGATCAGGGCCGGCCGGTAGGCGTGCTTCCGCACGAGGCGGAATTCGCTCACCCCGCGCGAGCGGGCCGCATCGACGTAGTCGGTGCCGAGGGTTCCGATCACGTTGGTGCGCACGAGGCGGAGGAAGATCCCCGCGGTGAGCAGCCCAAGCGTCAGCGCGGGAAGCACGGCATGCTCGAGCACGTCTGCGAGCACGCCTGGGTCTCCGGTCATGATGGCGTCGATCGTGTAGAGGCCCGTCTTGTTCGGTAACAGCTGCATCTGCAGCTCGGAGCCGGTCGACGCCCGCCCGGACACGGGCAGCACGTCGAGGTACACGGCGAAGACGAGCTTGAACAGCAGCCCCGAGAAGAACACCGGGGTGGCGTAGCAGAGGATTGCGAAGACGCGCAGGAAGGCGTCAGCGGGCTTGTCCCGCCAGTAGGCGGCGACCATGCCCAGCGGGATCCCGACGATGAATGCCACGAGCAGGGCGTAGCAGACGAGCTCGAACGTGGCCACCCCGTAGGTGAGCAGGATCTCGGCGACCGGGCGGTTGGTGCTGATGGTCGTGCCGAAGTTGCCGGTGAAGACCTGGCCCAGATACTCGACGTACTGCACGAAGATGGGCCGGTCGTAACCGGCCGCCTGGATGCGCTCGGCCAGCTGCTCAGGTCCGAGGCGCCCGCCGAGTGCGGCCGTGATCGGGTCTCCGGTCGTGCGCATCAGCCAGAAGACCATGGAGACGAGGATGAAGATGGTGGGGAAGATCAGCAGGAAGCGGATCAGGATGTAGCGGCCGATCCCGCTTTCGGATGCCGGACGTTTCGTGCGACCCGTCGCGCGAGGCGACGGGGACCGCGTGGTCACAGTGGTCATTCCTGCCTAACGATTGGGCTGTGCGATTGGGCGTGCGATTGGCTAGACCACCGGAGCGGGACGGGGGCACCCAGCGCGCAAGCGTCTGGATGCCCCCGGGTTTCAAATTAGAGAAACTCTAACCGGTTGACGGACTAGCCCTTGGCCAGCGCCGCGTAGCGGAACTTGAACGACGCGTCGAGCGTGTCGCTGGTTCCTGTCACATCGGTGCCGGTGACGGCGACCTGGGCACCCTGGAGCAGCGGCACGGTCGACAGCTGCGCGGCGACCTTGTCCTGGATCTCCTCGATCATCGCGGTGCGCGCGTCGGGATCGGCCGTGACGGCCTGCTTGAGGATCAGGGCGTCGACCACCGTGTCGCTGTAGTGGTTCTTGAGGAATCCGCCTTCGAGGAAGAACGGGGTCAGGTAGTTGTCGGCGTCGGAGTAGTCCGGGAACCAACCCAGCTGGTACACGGGGTAGACATCCGTCGTGCGGTCCTTCGAGTACTGAACCCACTCGGTGGTCTGCAGGTTGACTTTGAAGAGTCCCGATGCTTCCAGCTGGTCCTTGACCAGGGCGTACTCGTCGCCCGACGACGGGCCGTAGTGGTCGTTGCTGTACTGCAGGTTCAGCTCGACCGGACCGGTCACGCCGGCGGCCTCGAGGGTTGCCGCCGCCTTGTCGGCGTCGGGGGCACCCTCTCCGTCGCCGTAGAGGCCCTTGAGGGACTCGGTGGCGCCGGTGAGTCCGGCCGGAACGTAGGAGTACACCGGGGTGTACGTGCCCTTGTAGACCTGCTCGGCGATTTCATCCCGGTCGACCAGGTCGGCCACGGCCTGGCGCACTGCGAGAGCCTTGGCCGGGTCGGCCTCGGCGGTCTTGGCGCCGAACGGCTGGGTGTCGAAGTTGAAGACGATGTAGCGGAGCTCGCCGCCGGGGCCATCGACGACCTTGACCTTGTCGTTGCCGCGCAAGTCCTCGATGTCGGTGGCCGACAGGCTGCGGAACGCGACGTCGATGTCACCCTGCTGTACTTCGAGCTTCAGGTTGGAGGCGTCGGCGTAGTACTTCACGTTGACGACGTCGGTCTTGGCGGCGCCGAGGAGACCCTGGTAGTCCGGGTTGGCCTTGTAGCCGACCAGGTTGTTGAAGTCGTAGCTGGTGATGACGTACTGGCCGGCGAACGCGTTCCCGTCGACGATGTCCTGGTCCGGCGTGAGCTCCGTCGCCGAGAAGGTGTCCTCGTCGACGATGGGGCCGGCCGGGCTTGACAGGATCTGCGGGAAGATCTGGTCGTCGGCCTGCTTGAGGGTGAAGACGACGGTCGTGTCATCGGGCGCCGCGACGCTGTCCAGGTTGTAAAGCAGCGAGGAGGGGCCGTTGTCGTCCGCGATCGCGAGCTGGCGGTCGAAGGTGAACTTGACGTCAGAGGAGGTGAGCTCGTTGCCGTTGGCCCACTTCAGACCTGGCTTGAGGGTGACCGTGTACTCCGTGGGGCTGGTGAACGAGGCCGCGGTGGCGATGTCGGGCTCGACGTCGGGGCTGCCGTAGGGGGTGTTCATCAGGAACGGGAAGACCTGGTTCTGAACGGCGAAGGAGCCGTTGTCGTAGGACCCGGCCGGGTCGAGCGACGTAATCTTGTCGGTCGTGCCGATCGTGATGGCTTCGCCACCGGTGCTGGTCTCGTCGTCGGTTCCGCCGGCGGAGCAGCCCGCCAGGGTCAACGCGGCGACCGCGACAACCGCAGCGGCGCTGAGCCCTCTCGCGCGTGAAGTGGATGAGAATGCCATAGCCGTGAGCCTCTTCCTCTAGAAAACCGATGCCGCGGCGCACGAATCATGCGCGCCGGCATTGCTGTAGGAACAGAACTAGCACAGAATTCCCGGCGCCCCGCCGCAATCCAGCCGGAATATGGCGCATCTATATCGAGCTGCAATCAACTTTATCGAGCTGCAATCAAGGAGGAGCCGGGCGGGACGAGGCGCGCTCACTCCTCTCTGAGGTTGCGGCGCTCGGCCTCGACCCGCACCAGCTCCCGCTGCAACGCAACGTAGACCTCGCGATTGGTCGCATCCGCACGCTGGAGCCGGCCGAGCAGCTCGGCCTTCTGACGCAGCAGGTCCCGGTCGATCAGGGCCACGGTGATGTCGCGCACGTAGCGTCCGATTTCGCGTTCGGAGCGTTCCGGCAGCGAGGCCATCGCCAGCTCCTTGACCAGGTTCTCCAACGAAGCCGGCACCTCGGTGACGATGCGGTCGAGCCAGTCGACGGCGTCGTGGTGCGGAACGCTGGCCGCGATGGCGTCGCGCACCACCGCCAGTGAGCTGTTCACGAAACTCGTCGCCGCGGCACGCTGGATCAGGTCCACCCCGACGACGGTCGGGCGCTGCAGCATGGCCATCAGGCCGTCGCGTTCCAGCCGGGTCACCGGGTCGGTCGCCAGGTCGATCATGGAGAACGGCTGCTCCCGCGCGGCCGGCTCGTCCTCCCCCGGCCGGGCACTCGGAGTGGTCGTTCCAGTGCTCCGGGAGCGGGACAGGGCCGCGGAGACTGCCTTGCCCACCTCGCCGAGCTCCATGCCGAGCATGCGTGCCAGCTCATGCGTGTAGCCGGGGCGCAGGGTCGGGTCGCGGATGTCGCCGACGATCGGAGCCGCGGCGCGAAGCGCGGCAACGCGACCCTCCACGGTGTCCAGGTTGTACTGGCCCAGCAGCTGCCGGATCATGAACTCGAACATGGGTTTTTTCGAGTCGATCAGCCGGCGCACGGCGTCGTCGCCGCGGTGCAGCCGCAGGTCGCAGGGGTCTAGCCCCTCGGGGGCGACGGCCACGTACGTCTGGGCGGAGAAACGCTGCTCCTCACTGAACGCACGCACGGCGGCCTTCTGGCCGGCGGCATCCGGGTCGAACGTGAACACGACCTCACCGACCCCGCTGTCGTCGCCGAGAACCCGGCGCAGCACCTTGATGTGGTCGACACCGAAGGATGTGCCGCAGGTGGCGACCGCGGTCGTCACCCCCGCGAGGTGGCAAGCCATGACGTCGGTGTAGCCCTCGACGACCACGACCTGGTGACCGCGGGAAATGTCGCGCTTGGCGAGGTCGAGACCGTAGAGGACCTGGGCCTTGTGGTAGATCGGCGTCTCGGGGGTGTTCAGATACTTGGGTCCCTTGTCGTCGTCGAGGAGCCGGCGCGCCCCGAAGCCGATGGTCTGCCCGGTGATGTCGCGGATCGGCCAGACCAGGCGTCCGCGGAAACGGTCGTACACCCCGCTCGCCCCTTCCCTGCTGGAGACCAGACCGGCGAGAGTGAGTTCATCGGTGGAGAATCCCTTGGCGCGCAGGTGGTTGGTGAGCTCGTCCCAGCTTTTCGGGGCGAAGCCGACCCCGAACCGGGTGGCCGCGAGGGAGTCGAAGCCGCGTTCGCCGAGGAAGGTGCGCCCGACCAGGGCGCCGGGGCTGCCGAGGCGCTCCACGAAGAAATCGGCCGCGGCCTGGTTGGCGGCGTACAGGCGGGCCCGATTGGTGTGGTCCGGAGCGTCGCCGGCGCCGCCCTCGTAGTGCAGTTCGACACCGGCCCGGCCGGCGAGCCGTTCGACGGCCTCGCTGAAGCTGACGTGGTCCATCTTTTGCAGGAAGGAGTAGACGTCGCCGCTCTCGCCGCAACCGAAGCAGTGGTAGAAACCGACCTGCGGGCGCACGTGGAAGCTCGGACTGCGTTCGTCGTGGAAGGGGCACAGCCCCTTCATCGACCCGACGCCGGCGGACTTGAGACTCACATAGTCACCGACGATGTCGGCGATGTTGGTACGGGCCTTGACTTCTTCGATGTCGTTTTGTCGAATCAGGCCTGCCATAGCTGAATGTTAGTCCTGCCCGTGTCGGTGTTCGGTGCGGTGCCATCGTTCTGTGCGGTGCTGTCGGAGCTGACCGTGCCGTCGTCCACGCTGATGGTCAGTGTTTCACCAGGCGCGTGTACCAGGCCAGCGCGGACTGGTCCGTGAGGCTGGCCACCTGGTCGACGACCACGCGTTTGCGGGCGGCGTCGTCGGTGGCCGCGTGCCAGTCTTCCCGGTACCCCGCGTCGAGGTGTTCGTCCCCGGTCGCGTGCAGCGTTCGCGCCAGCAGCGTGAGCACCTGCCTCTGCTCCACGTAGATGGGCTTTCGGGTCTGGCGCGTCATCACGAAGGTCGCCACGATCCCCTTGAGCACGGCGATCTCCGCCTCGACCTCCCGTGGTACGACCACGTGGGCACCGAAGCGGATCAGGTCTGCGCCCGGGCTGGCTTCGCGGGTGGCGCGCACGGCGGCACCGCTGAAACGGCCGATCAGTTGACTGGTCAGATTCTTCAGCAGGCCCTGGTCGTGGCGACTGCCCGACCAGGTCTCGAGCCAGGCGTTGAGCGAGTCGAGTCGGTCGAAGGCGTCGGCCAGGTCTTCCTCGGAGAGACCGTCGCCGGTCCATTCGGTCATCGTGGCCAGGAGCGACTCGTGGTTGGCCCGACTGCCGAGCTGGCCGACGTCGATGTAGCCGTTGACGACGGCGTCCTCGAAGTCGTGCACGGAATACGCGATGTCGTCGGAGAGGTCCATGACCTGGGCCTCGATGCTGAGCCGGCGCTCCGGGGCCCCGGAACGCATCCACTCGAATGCCTCCCGGTCATCCGGGTAGAAACCGTACTTGGCGCGGCCGCTCGGATCGGCGACCGACGACTCCGCCGGCCACGGGTACTTGCAGCTCGCATCGAGGCTCGCACGGGTGAGATTGAGCCCGTAGCTGCGGCCGTCGCGGCCGAAGACCTTGGGCTCGAGGCGGGTGAGCAGACGCAGTGTCTGCGCGTTGCCCTCGAAGCCGCCGATGTCCGCGGACCAGGTGTTGAGAGCCTTCTCGCCGTTGTGTCCGAAGGGCGGGTGGCCGATGTCGTGCGCCAGGCAGGCGGTGTCGACGATGTCCGGGTCGAGGCCCAGCCGCAGGGCCAACTCGCGCCCGACCTGGGCCACCTCGAGGGAATGGGTGAGTCGGTTGCGCGCGAAATCGAGGCCGGCGGCCGGGCTGAGCACCTGCGTCTTGGCGGCCAGCCGACGCAGCGCGCTCGAGTGCAGGAGTCGGGCGCGATCGCGCGCGAAATCGCTGCGCCGTGAGCCGTGCTCCTCCGGCAGCCAGCGTTCCTCGTCGTGCCTGCTGTATCCGGTCTCGTTAGCCACCGCTTGTGTCCCCTTCACCTTCGGTCAGATTGGCGCGCTCCGCCGACACGAGCTCCCGGGAGTCGAGCCAGTGTTCGGGCAGGGAGGTTTTCTTCGGGCTTCCGGCCCGCCCCCGGGGACCCTCCGCGCCCTCGCCGGGGTATTCCTGGTCTCCGTCGAGCGTGCCGAGAAGGTCGTCGAGCTGCGCGAGCGAGACGACGGAGGCCAGGCTCGCCCGCAGGTCTCCGCCGACCGGGTAGCCCTTGAAGTACCAGGCCACATGCTTGCGGATGTCCCGGCAGGCCCGCTCCTCACTCTCGAAGAACTCGGTCAATAGCACCGCATGGCGCCGGAAGGCGTCGGCAACCTGTCCCAGGTCGGGCTGGATCCTGGCGGCCGCCGCACCCGACTCGCCGCCACGGAAGGCCGCGGCGAGGTCGCCGAAAAGCCAGGGCCGGCCCAGGCAGCCGCGGCCGACGACGACGCCGTCGCAGCCGGTCTCCGCGACCATGCGCAGGGCGTCCTCGGCGGACCAGATGTCGCCGTTGCCGAGCACGGGCACGCTGGTGATGGTGTCCTTGAGGGTTGCGATGGCGGACCAGTCGGCCTGGCCGGAATAGTACTCGGCGGCCGTGCGGGCGTGCAGGGCGATGGCCGCGACACCGGCCCCCTCGGCCGCCTTGCCGGCCTCCAGATAGGTGAGGTGGTCGGAGTCGATCCCCTTGCGCATCTTCACGGTCACCGGAACGTTGCCGGCCGCGGTGACGGCCCCCTCGACGATCTGACGGAAGAGCCCGAGCTTCCAGGGCAGGGCCGCGCCACCGCCCTTGCGGGTGACCTTGGGAACCGGGCAGCCGAAGTTCAGGTCGATGTGGTCGGCTCGGTCCTCGGCCACGAGCAGGGTGACCGCTTCGGCCACGGTTTTCGGGTCCACGCCGTACAGCTGGATGGAGCGCGTCTTTTCGCTCTCGTGGTGGTTGATCAGGCGCATCGACTCCGTCGTGCGTTCGACCAGGGCACGGGAGGTGATCATCTCGCTGACGTAGAGGCCCGCGCCGTATTCCCGGCACAGTCGGCGGAACGCCGTGTTGGTGATCCCGGCCATGGGCGCGAGAACGACGGGCACGTCGAGCGTGAGCGGGCCGATCGTGAGGGGCGCCGGGCTGGTCTGGGGTGCGGAAGTCATCCGTTCAATTCTCTCCCACGCCGGGGCGCCCCGCTGACGACCCGGCTAGACGCCGCAGGAGCCGCCGCCGCAGCATCCGCCGGCGTCGGCTCGGCCGAGAAGTTTGATCGGGGGATGGGCCGGGGCCTCGACGGGGACGGTCGGGGTGGTGGTGTCGGGGGCGGTGCTCATGCGTTCTTCTCCTCGATTTTTTCGGTCTGTGCCTGGCGGAGGGCCTCGGCGAAGGTGTCCGGGTCCTGTGCACCTGAGATCCCGTATCTTCCGTCGATGACGAAGAAGGGCACCCCCTGGATTCCGTACGCGTTGGCCTGGGCGACGTCGGCCTTGACGTCCGGGAGGAAGTCGTGGGCGGTCAGGGCGCGGACGACGTCGTCGCGGTCCAAGCCGATTTCGGCGGCCAGGTCGGCGAGGTCTTCGATCCGGCCCACGTGGCGGCCGTCGACGAAGTAGGCCTTGAGCAGGCGTTCCTTCATGTCGAGCTGGCGGCCGTGCGCCTTCGCGTAGTGCAGCAGCTCGTGCGAGATGACGGTGTTGGTCTGGTGCACCGAGTCGTAGTCGTAGTGCAGCCCGACGTTCTCGGCAATGCCGGTGACGCGCTCGAGCATCAGCTCGACCTCCGCGACCGGCAGGCCTTTGCGTTGGCTCAGGTAATCGACGGGGCTGCCGTCGAAGTCGACCGGGGTATCCGGCGCGAGTTCGAAGCTGTGGTATTCGACCTCGACGTTTCCGTCGAACAGGGCCGCCCCGGCCTCGAATTTGCGCTTTCCGATGTAGCACCAGGGGCACTGCACGTCGGACCAGATGTCTACTTTGATGGTTTCACTCACTGTGGGACCAACCGACGGAGGGTGCTCGTCTATTCCCGGATCTCGACGAACTCGGTGCCCGGGGGTGCTCGATCACCGGGGATTTCCGGCCTACGCGGTCGGCGTGTCCACCGCGCCGCCGTACCGGCGATTGCGGGACGCGTAGATCTCGATCGCCCGCCACAGGTCCACCCGGCCGAAGTCCGGCCAGAGGGTGTCCAGGAACACCATCTCCGCGTAGGCGCTCTGCCAGAGCAGGAAGTTGCTGGTGCGCTGCTCCCCCGAGCTGCGCACGAACAGGTCCACGTCGGGGAGGTCCGCGGTGTACAGGTGCCGCTGGATCGATTTCTCGGTGATGCCGGCCGGTTTCAGCCTGCCCGCGGCGACGTCCTCGGCCAGCGCACGCACGGCATCCGCGATCTCGGTGCGCCCGCCGTAGTTGACGCACATGGTCAGGGTGAGCACGTCGTTGCCCGCGGTCAGCCGTTCGGCGAACTGAAGTTCTGTGATGACGGATGCCCAGAGCCGGGGCTTGCGTCCGGCCCACCGCACGCGCACTCCCCACTCATTGAGCTGGTCGCGCCGGCGGTGCAGCACATCCCGGTTGAAGCCCATCAGGAAGCGCACCTCGTCCGGCGACCGCTTCCAGTTCTCGGTTGAGAACGCGTAGACGCTCAGATGCTTGACGCCGATCTGGATGGCGCCGGCGACGACGTCGAGGAGCGCCGCCTCCCCGGCCTTGTGGCCTTCCACTCGCGGCAGGCCGCGCGCGTTCGCCCACCGGCCGTTGCCGTCCATGACGACCGCCACATGCTCGGGCACGGCCTTCCTTGGCAGGGAGGAAGGGTACAGGCCCGTCCAGTCCAGAGGCTTGAACGGCACCGCATCCTTGTGGGTGAGGGGCTTCTGGCCGAAGGGGTTGAGGTTGAACGGCTTGGAGGTCATCGACTCACGTGTTCCAACGATCGGAGGCCGCGTCCGAGGTGCCACTGCGTGTACGCGGCGACGACCCCGGTGGCCTGGGCTCTGGTTTGCGGCGGGGTGGACGTGGTGTGCTCCCAGTCCCCGGTCAGCAGGGAGCCGAGCAGGGCGATGGTGGCCGGATCGAGCCGGGGCGAGCCGGGGGCCGCGCAGTCGTCGCACACGATCCCACCGACCTGCACGACCATCGCGGAATGGTCACCCCGGGCGCCGCACCGCGCGCAATCCTGGAAACTGGGAGCCCAGCCGGCCATCGACAGCGCCCGGAGCAGATAGGAATCGAGGGTGAGACCGGCGCCGTGCTCACGGCGGGACAACGACCGGAGGGCACCCACCAGCAGCAGGTACTGCTGCAGCGACCCCTCCGCCTCGGTGAGCTTGTCGGCTGTTTCCACCATTGCACTGGCCGCCGTGTAGCTCGGATAGTCCGCTGTGATCAGGGCCCCGTAGGACGCGATGGACTCCGCCTGCGTGATGACGTCAAGGCTCCGACCCTCCCAGAGCTGCACATCGGCGACCATGAACGGTTCCAGTCGGGCGCCGAATTTCGACGCGGTGCGACGCACGCCTTTGGCGACCGCGCGCACCTTGCCGTGCTGGCGGGTGAGCATGGTGACGATGCGGTCGGCTTCGCCCAGTTTTTGGGTGCGCAGCACGACGACATCATCACGGTAGACAGGCACCCTAGGATTCTCCCACCTGGCGGGAGCACTGGATGCCGAGCGCGCCGACGCCCACCGTTTCAGTGGTTTCATTAGGGGTGCCCTCGACCTCTTTCTTCATCCCGCTCTGGCTCGACCTCACTGCCGTCGCCATCGGAGCCGTGCAGGGCGCCATGTTCGCCGGCCGCTTCACCGACCGCCGCTTCGACCTGCTCGGGATCGCACTGATCGGGGTCACCGTCGGGCTCGGTGGCGGGTTGCTCCGCGACATCCTGCTGGGCGGCGTGCCCGCCGCCCTGCAGAGCAATTGGTACCTGCCGGTGTGCGCGGGGGCTGCCCTGCTGGGAATGCTGCTGCAGAGCCTGTTCAACCGGCTCGGCCCGTTCATCATCGCCCTCGACGCGGTGACCATCGGACTGTTCGGAGCCCTCGGAACCAGCAAGGCGCTCGCTGCCGGCCTGCCGGAGATTCCCGCCCTGTTCGTGGGGGTCATCACAGCGGTGGGCGGGTCGGCCCTGCGGGACATGATGCTGAACGTGCCGATCGCGGTGATGCACGTGGGGTCGTTCTACGCCGTCGCGGCCGGGGTCGGCAGCGGGCTGCTGGTGGTGCTCTTCCTTCTGCAGGTGCCGATCACGGTGGCCGGGATCGCCTGCGTCGTGGTGACGACGGTCATCCGGATCCTCGCCGCCCGATATGGCTGGAGCCTGCCGCAGCAGCGGGCGATCGGCAGCTGGCCGCGGTGGCGGCGCGACAATATCGTGGCCTTCCGGCGGCACAGGGGCCCCGGGGCCTGAGTCCGAACAGTTCCGAAACTGGACCACATACGACGGAATCCGCTCTCGCCTTTCCCTGCGTCCCGGGTGAAACTAATGAGAAGAACTCACGTCGTTTGGAGGAACCTCATGAACATGCTGAAGGGCAACGTGCCCGATTCCATGCCGGATTTGATGCCGGTCCTGTCCCGAGGCAAGCACAGAAACCCGCGTTCCGGCGCCTGTTTCATGGAGTTCGCCTCCTATCTCGCCGGTGAGGCGTGGAGCGACCACCCGGCCTGCACGCATCCCCTGCTCGCCTCCGTGGCCCGAATGGTGAACGACTGCACGTCGGACACCGCCCGTGCCCGGTTGGTCCCGCTGATTCCGCCGGTGATCGGTCTGCGCGGGGACAACGCGAGGGTGCGACTGCTGATCGCGCTGCGCGCGGCCACCTCGGCGCTCCCGGTCACCAGCGCCGACCACCAGCGGGCCCTCGCCGTGGGGATCCTCAACTGCGAACGGCACCTGACCGAGGCCGACGGAATGATTCCAGACGACGTCGCCCTGCGCATCCGCACTGCGTTCGACGCGGCACCGACGACCGAACGGTGGGCACGGGAGTTCATCTCGTCGATGGGATCCTGGTCCCGGAGCAAGTTCACGGATCGCACGGCGGAGACCATCATCCGGGTGTCCGTGCAGGGCATCGCGGAAGCGTGTGTTCCCGACCCGGACGGCCAGCTCTACGACCTGCTCGCCGGGGCGATCGACGACTGCACGATGGTGCTGACCCCGGAGCCCGCGACCCGGCCGGCCACGCCGACCGCGGAGCCGACCCACGTTGCTCCGGCCAACCGGGCACGGTCGAAGGATGCCGCGCGACTCTGAGAACCACAGCACGCACCACCAGAATCGCCGTTCCGGCCGAACGTGTCCCCGGAGGGAGGTCTTTCGGCCGGGACGGCGATTCTCAGTTCACGCAGCGGTTGAGGCCGCACCGGTTCAGGCGGTCGCGTCTGCCAGGGATCGCTCGCCCGCCTCGGCGCGGATACCGCGGTTGACCGCGGACACCACCGATTTGAGCGAGGCAGTCGAGATGTCCGCGTCGATGCCGACACCCCAGAACCGCTTGCCGTTGACGTCGAGTTCGACGTAGGCGGCGGCGAGGGCGTCGCCGCCGGCCGACATGGCGTGCTCGACGTAGTCGTAGAGGGTGATCGCGATCCCGCGCTCGGCCATCACGCCGAGGAACGCCGCGATGGGGCCGTTGCCCGAAGCGACCGCACTGGACACGCTCGCATCATCGCGCAGGTCGACAGACAGCTCGACCGAACCGGAGAGGTCGCTCGAGGTGCGCGTGGCGTGCAGTTCGAACCGACCCCACTTGGCGTCGGGCGTGGTCTGGCTGGCCGGCAGGTACTCGTCGTTGAAGATCGCCCAGATCTGCTCGCTGGTGACCTCGCCGCCCTCCTGGTCGGTCTTGGACTGCACGACGCCGGAGAATTCGATCTGCAGCTTGCGCGGCAGGTCCAGGGCGTGGTCGGTCTTGAGCAGGTAGGCCACGCCGCCCTTGCCGGACTGGGAGTTGACCCGGATCACCGCCTCGTAGCTGCGACCGAGGTCCTTCGGGTCGATCGGCAGGTACGGAACCGCCCAGAGGAGGTCGTCGACGCTGCAACCCTGTGTGGCGGCATTCGCGGCCATGGCCTCGAAGCCCTTCTTGATGGCGTCCTGGTGCGAGCCGCTGAACGCGGTGAAGACCAGGTCGCCGGCCCAGGGGCTGCGTTCGGGAACCGGCAGCTGGTTGCAGTACTCGGCGGTGCGCTTGACCTCGTCGATGTTGCTGAAGTCGATCTGGGGGTCGATTCCCTGGGTGAACAGGTTGACGCCCAGCGCCACCAGGTCCACGTTGCCGGTGCGTTCGCCGTTGCCGAACAGGCAGCCTTCGATGCGGTCGGCGCCGGCGAGGTAGCCCAATTCCGCGGCCGCGACGGCGGTGCCGCGGTCGTTGTGCGGGTGCAGGGAGATGAGCACGTTCTCGCGGTGGGCGAGGTGCCGGGACATCCACTCGATCGAATCGGCGTAGACGTTGGGGGTGGCCATTTCGACGGTTGCGGGCAGGTTGATGATGACCTTGCGCTCGGGAGTCGGCTCGAGGATCTCGAGGATCTGGTTGCAGACGTCGACGGCGAATTCGAGCTCGGTGCCGGTGTAGCTCTCTGGGGAGTACTCGTAATAGACCGTTGTGCCGGGGACGGTTGCCTCAGCGGCACGACAGAGACGCGCGCCGGCCAGTGCGATGTCGATGATGCCCTGCTTGTCCTCGCGAAACACGACCTCGCGCTGCAGCACGCTGGTGGAGTTGTAGAGGTGCACGATGGCCTGCTTGGCCCCCGCGATCGACTCGTAGGTGCGCCGGATCAGGTGCTCGCGCGCCTGCGTGAGCACCTGGATGGTCACGTCATCCGGGATGGCATTGTCATCGATCAGGCTGCGCACGAAGTCGAAGTCGGTCTGGCTCGCCGACGGGAAGCCGACCTCGATCTCCTTGTACCCCATGCGCACGAGCATGTCGAACATGATGCGCTTGCGCTCGGGGCTCATCGGGTCGATCAGCGCCTGGTTGCCGTCGCGCAGGTCGACCGCGCACCAACGCGGGGCCTCGGTGATGTGCTTGCCCGGCCAGGTGCGGTCGGGCAGTTCGACCGTGAACTGCTCCTGGTATGGGCGGTACTTATGAATCGGCATCCGGGATGCGGACTGGTTGTTCTTCATGATCTGTGATCTCCTCGCGAATGGTGGGTAGCCAACGACGAACTCCGCGACGAGGGAGGCCTCAGATTAGGACTCGTCGCGGCAGCGAAGAAGGAGCTCACCGAAAAACATAAGTGCAGGCTACCATCCCCCGCGGGAAGGTCAACCGACGGGCCGCTAGAAGCCCAGGCGACCCAGCTGTTTCGGGTCGCGCTGCCACTCCTTGGCGACCTTGACCCGGAGCGAGAGGAAGACCCGCTTGCCCACGAGAGGTTCGATCTGTTTGCGCGCGCGCACGCCGACGTCCTTCAACCGGCTGCCCGACTTGCCGATGATGATGCCCTTCTGGCTGTCCCGCTCGACGAACAGGTTCGCGTAGATCTCGACCAGTTCCTGGTCGTCGCGCTCGATGATGTCGTCGATGGTCACGGCGATCGAGTGCGGCAGTTCGTCGGTGACGCCCTCGAGCGCCGCCTCGCGGATGTACTCCGAGATACGCGATTCGAGGCTCTCGTCGGTGACCGCGTCGGCCGGGTAGAGCGGAGCATCCGACAGGGGCAGCAGTCGCAACAACTCGGCGCCGAGGATATCGAGCTGGATGCGGCTGGTCGCCGAGATCGGCACGATCGCCTCCCAGTCACGCAGCTGCGAGACTGCGAGGAGCTGGTTGGCCACACTGGTCTTGGAGGACATGTCGATCTTGGTCACGATGGCCACCTTCCGGGCCCGCGGAAAATTGTCCAGCTGTTCGTTGATGAACCGGTCGCCCGGGCCGATCGGTTCGTTGGCCGGAATGCAAAGGCCCACCACGTCCACGCCGGACAGCGTCGACTGCACCAGGCTGTTCAGCCGTTCGCCCAGCAGGGTGCGCGGCTTGTGGATGCCCGGGGTGTCGACCAGAATCAGCTGGCCGTTCTTCTGGTGCACAATGCCGCGGATGGCACGCCGGGTGGTCTGCGGCTTCGATGACGTGATCGCGACCTTCTCCCCCACCAGCGCGTTCGTCAGGGTGGACTTGCCCACGTTGGGGCGCCCCACAAACGACACGAACCCCGCTCGGAATCCCTCTACTTCAGTCATGACCGTTCACTCTCTCATCGTCCGACACTCCGAGGAATGCGTTCTGCGCGTCTATCAGCGCTTGGTCTCGTTCAACCAGCACGGTGCTGATTCTCTTGCGGCGGCCCTCGGTGCGTTCGGCTGTGAGGACCAGCCCACTCGCCCGGGCGACCGAACCCGCGACCGGCAACCGGCCGAGGGCCTTGGCCAGCAGGCCACCCACCGAGTCGACGTCGTCGTCATCCAGTTCCAGGTCGAACAGTTCGCCGAGCTCGTCGACCGGGAGCCGCGCACTGACCCGGAAGCGGCCGTGGCCGAGGTCTTCGACTTCCACCACGTCGCGGTCGTACTCGTCGGAGATGTCTCCCACGAGTTCCTCGATCAGGTCTTCGAGGGTGACCAGTCCGGCGATTCCACCATACTCGTCGACCACCATGGCGAGGTGGTTCGACTCGAGTTGCATTTGGCGGAGCAGGGCGTCGGCTTTCTTGGACTCGGGCACGAAGACGGCGGGCCGCTCGAGTTCGCGCACCGTGAGGCTCTCCACGTTCGGCGGCCGCTCGTAGACGAGGCGGGCCACATCGCGCAGGTACAGGATGCCCGTGACGTCATCCACTTCGCCGTCGATGACCGGCACCCGGGAGAAGCCCTTGCTCAGGAACAAGCCCATCGCCGCGCCGATCGAGGAGTCCGCTTCGATGGTGACCATGTCGGTGCGCGGGATCATCACCTCGCGCACGACGGTCTCGTTGAACTCGAAGATGGAGTGGATCAGTTCCCGGTCGTCCTCCTCGAGGACGTCGAGCTCGGTGGCCTCGTCGACCATGCTGAGCAGCTGGTCCTCCGACGTGAACGTGGCCAGCCGCGTGCGCCCGGGGGTGACCCGGTTGCCGAGCGCCACGAGCGCGTTGGCGATCGGGCCGAGGAGCACCCGGAGGAAGTGCACCAGCGGCGCGGTCGCGGCCAGGAGTTCCACGGGGTGCGCCCGGCCCACGCTACGCGGGCTGGCGCCGACGAGCACGAAGGAGACCGCGGTCATCAACAGGGAGGACAGCAGCAGTGCCAGCCACAGCTCCTCGATTGTGGTCGCGAAGACGAGGGTGACGAGCACGGCCGCCGTGGTCTCGGCGATGATCCGCACGAAACTGATGGTGTTCAGGTGCGCGCCGGTGTCGGCGGCGATGGCGGTCAGGGAGCGCCTCGCCCGGGACTTCTCGGCCAGGTCGTGGATGTCGGCTCGTGACTGGCTCGTGACGGCGGCATCTACCGCGGCCATCAGGCCGCCGAAGGCGACCAACAGGATGGCCGACGTGAGAAACCACCCGATCATCGGTCGCGGAGGCGTTCCTGCAGGGCGAAGCCGATCAGAATGTCGCGCTGGATGCCGAACATCTCCTTCTCCTCGGCGGGTTCCGCATGGTCGAATCCGAGCAGGTGCAGCACGCCGTGCGTGGTGAGCAGCAGCAGCTCTTCCAGGGTGCTGTGCCCGGCCGTCTCGGCCTGGCCCTGGGCCACCTGCGGGCAGAGCACGATGTCGCCGAGCAACCCCGGCGGGGTTTCGGCCTCTTCGGTGCCCGGGCGCAGCTCGTCCATCGGGAAGCTGAGCACGTCGGTGGGGCCCGGCTCATCCATCCACTGCACGTGCAACTGCTCCATCGCGCCCTCGTCGACGAGCACGATCGCCAGTTCGGCGTCGGGGTGCACGTGCATGGAGTCCAGAGCGTAAGCGGCCAGGCGCAGGATGGCGGCCTCATCGACCGGGATGGTCGATTCGTTGTTGATGTCGATGCTCAAGAGGATCTCCGTTTCGGAAGGCGGTCGCGGGGAGTGTTGGGGCGGCCGGGTCCTCGACTGGCGAATTCACGCGCCTGGTCGCTTTCGTAGCGGTCGGCCTGCTTCTGCGCGTCGTACTCGGTCCAGGCGTCGACGATCCGGCCCACGAGGGAGTGCCGCACGACGTCGGCACTGGTCAGACGCACGAAACGGATGTCGTCGACCCCGTCGAGCACCCGGCTCACCAGGCGCAGCCCGCTCGATCCAGCCGGCAGGTCGATCTGGGTGATGTCCCCGGTCACGACCATTTTGGAACCGAACCCCAGGCGGGTCAGGAACATCTTCATCTGCTCGGGGGTGGTGTTCTGCGCCTCGTCGAGCACGACGAAGGAGTTGTTGAGCGTGCGTCCACGCATATAGGCGAGCGGGGCCACCTCGATGGTTCCGGCGGCCAGCAGCTTGGGCACGAGCTCCGGGTCCATCATCTCGTTCAGGGCGTCGTAGAGCGGGCGCAGGTACGGGTCGATCTTCTCGGTGAGGCTGCCCGGCAGGAAGCCGAGCCGTTCCCCGGCCTCGACGGCCGGGCGGGTGAGGATGATCCGGTCGACCTCCTTGCGCTGCAGCGCCTGCACGGCCTTGGCCATCGCCAGGTAGGTCTTTCCGGTGCCGGCCGGCCCGACCCCGAACACGATGGTGTCGGTGTCGATGGCGTCGACGTATTCCTTCTGCCCGATGGTCTTGGGGCGGATGCTCTTCCCTCGGGAGCTGAGGATGGCCGGGCCGAGGCGTTCGGACGGGCTTGTGGAACTGTCCTCGTGCAGCATCCGTGACGACGTGCTCACCTCGGACTCGGCGAGGTCGCGGCCGCCGCTCACCATGAGCAGCAGTTCCTCGATCAGGCGCCGCGCCGCCTCGACCTGCTCGGTCTGGCCGGTGAGGGTGATCTCGTTGCCGCGCACGTGCACGCTGACTCCGGGGTGTTCCTTCTCGACGGTGGCGAGCAGGCGGTCGTCGGCGCCCAGCAGGCGCACCATGGCGACGCCATCGACCGTGATGTGTACCTCGGCCTGGCCGGGACCCTCCGTTCCGGGCCCCGTGGTCTCAGCGGAAGCCAAGCGTTCCCTCCCCGAGGGTTCCGGCGGCGGTCTGCGGGGCGAGCAGGTGCGCATGAACGTGGAAGACGGTCTGTCCGACTGCGGCACCGGTATTGAACACGAGCCGGAACTGGCCGTTCGACACCGTGGCCGCCACAGCGTTGGCGACCTCGACGAGTTCGACGAGGAGCCCGGGGTCTCCGGCCGCGAGTTCGACGACGTTGCTGTACTGGGACGTTTTCGGCGTGATCACGATGTGCACGGGCGCCTGCGGGGCGATGTCGTTGAAGGCGATGATCCGGTCGGTTTCGGCGACAATGGTCGCCGGGATCTCGCGCGCGGCGATACGGGTGAAGATGGACGGTTCTCCGGTGGAAGACATATCTCTATCTTAAGCTCGCGCGCTACCAGCGGCCGAGCGTCGAGTTCAGAATGGAGAGCGCGGCTGGACCCGCGGTGGAGGTGCGCAGCACGTTGTCCCCCAGCCGCACCGGGGTGGCGCCGGCCTGCTCCAGCAGGGTCAGCTCGGCCGGGGAGATACCGCCCTCGGGGCCGACGACGAGCAGGATCTCCCGGTCGTCGGTCGGCGCCGCCTGCGACGTGAGGCGTTCAGTCGCGGAGGGTTCCAATAGCAGCATTCGGGTGGAGCCGGCCAGCTCGGCCAGCATTTTTGTGCTCATCAGGTCCGCGACAGTGGGCAGCCACGCGCGGATCGACTGCTTGGAGGCCTCGCGCACGATGCTGGACCAGCGATCTCGGCCCTTCTGCACCTTCGCACCCTCCCAGCGGGTCACCGACCGGGATGCGGCCCAGGGGATGACCCCGTCGATGCCGAGCTCCGTGGCAGCCTGCACGGCCAGTTCGTCCCGGTCTCCCTTGGCGAGGGCCTGGACCAAACGGATGCGCCGCGTCACGCGCGCGGTCACGGTCACCGTTTCGACGCGCAGGGTCAACAGGCTCGCGTCCGCGCCGACCACGGTGGCGGAGAGCATCAGCCCGGCCCCGTTCCCGATCTGCAGGTGCTCACCCGGTCGCACCCGGCTGACGGTGACCGCGTGCCGCGCCTCGGCGCCGGTGATCCCGACGACTGCCCCCGGCACGCAGTCGGTGGCCAGGAGCGCCTCATCGATGAAGAAATGTGCCATGGACGTCTAGCCGCGGAACCGATCGCGCAGCTTGGCGAACAGGCCCTGCTGGAAGGCGCTGAGTGACGGTTCCGGCGCTTTGTGGCGGGCGGCGAAGGCTTCGATCAGTTCGCGTTCCTTGTGGTCGAGGCGGGTCGGCGTGACCACGTGAACGCCGATCTTCAGGTCACCGCGCCCGTTTCCGCGCAGTCGGGTGACGCCGCGGTCCTTGACCGTGATGACCTCGGCGCTCTGCGTGCCCGGCTTGAGTTCGACCTCGATGTCGCCGTCGAGCGCCTTGACGGTCGCGGAGGTGCCGAGGATGGCATCCGTCATCGGCACCTCGAGGGTGGCGAGCAGGTCGTCGCCGTCGCGGCTGAAGACGTCGTGGTGGCGTACCTTCATCTCGAGGTAGAGGTCGCCGTTGGGGCCGCCGGCCGGGCCGGCCTCGCCGCTTCCGGGCATCTGCAGGCGCAGGCCCGTGTCGACCCCGGCGGGGATGTCGACGGGGACAGTGCGTCGCGCGCGCACGCGGCCTTGGCCCTGGCAGGTGACGCAGGGCGTGGCGATGATCGTGCCGTAGCCGCGGCAGGACCCGCAGGGGCTGCTGGTCATGACGTTGCCGAGCAGCGAGCGCACAGCGCGCTGGATGTTGCCGGTGCCGTGACAGATGTCGCAGGTGACGGGTGCAGTGCCCGGCTGGCAGCAGGTTCCGCTGCAGGTACCGCAGACGATGGCCGTGTCGACCTCGAGGTCGCGGTGCGTGCCGAAGATGATCTCGTCGAGGTCGAGTTCGACCCGGATCAGGGCGTCTTGGCCGCGCTCGCGGCGAGACCGGGGGCCGCGGGTGGATCCCCCGCCGCCGCCGAAGAAGGTTTCGAAGATGTCGCCGAAGTTGCCGAAGTTGCCGTCGAAACCGCCACCCGCGCCTCCCCCCGAGCGGCCGTTGCCGCCGCGGTCGTAGTTGTCGCGCTGCTTGGCGTCGCTGAGCACGTCGTAGGCGTGCGTGACGGACTTGAAACGTTCGGATGCATCCGCTCCCGGGTTCACGTCGGGGTGGAGCTGCCGGGCGAGCTTGCGGTAGGCCTTCTTGATCTCGTCGGTCGAGGCGTCGCGTGCAACGCCGAGTACTTCGTAATGGTCAGCCAAAGCTGGCTCTCCTAGGTCTGTTCTGAAATATGGGTTCGTTCTGAATGCGGGCCCCCGACCTCTGGGCAGGGGGACCTGGTCAATTCTCGCCGAGAAGGCGTGAAAGGTAGCGGGCGACCGCTCGGACGGCCGCCATGTTGTTTGAATAGTCCATTCGGGTGGGGCCCAGCACGCCGAGGCGGGCCAGGTTGCCGCCCTGCGACGAGTAGCCGCTGGTGAGCACGGATGTCTCGGCCAGACCGAACGGGGCGTTCTCCCGGCCGATGCTGACAGACACGCCGTGCTGGTCGGTGGCCATCTCACCGAACAGCCGCAGGAGCACGACCTGTTCTTCGATGGCCTCGAGCACCGGGTAGATACTGCCGGTGAAGTCTTCCTCGGTGCGCACGAGGTTGGCGGCGCCGGCCATCACGAGCCGGTCCTGCCGGTTCGCGCCGACCTGGTCGCGCAGTGTGCCGATGATCAGCTCCACGGCTTCCTGCTGATCGAACGAGCCGAGGTCGGCGGCGGCGGTCAGGGTGCCCGCGGTGAGGGAACCGGCGGCCTCGCTCATGCCGAGACCGACCAGGGCCGCATTCAGCCGGGCCCGCAGCTCGACCAGAACGGTTTCCGCCAGCGGCCGGGGCAGGTCGACGACGCGCTGCTCGACACGTCCGGCATCCGTGATCAGAACGGACAGGAGGCGGGTTTCGGATAGAGGAACCAGTTCGATATGGCGCACCTTCGCGCGGGACAGCGACGGATACTGCACCAGCGCGACTTGGTGGGTGAGCTGGGAGAGCAGCCGCACGCTGCGGGCCAGCACCTCGTCGAGGTCGGCCGATTGGCCGAGGAACGTCTCGATGGCCTGGCGCTGCGCCGCCGAGAGCGGCCGCAGATCGGCGAGGTGGTCGACAAACAGGCGGTAACCCTTGTCGGTGGGGATCCGGCCCGACGAGGTGTGCGGGGCCGCGATCAACTCCTCCTCTTCGAGCAGGGCCATGTCGTTGCGGATCGTGGCCGCCGAGACCCCGAAGGAGTGCCGGTCGACGATAGATTTGGACCCGACGGGTTCGCGGGAGGCAACGTAGTCCTGAACGATCACCCGCAGGACTTCGAGACTGCGATCGGACACCATGACTCTCGCCTCCTCCCAGCGTCGTGAGTGCAGCACTGGTTGGCACTCGGGGTATGTGACTGCCAATCATACCGCGACCGGCTGGGCTTCCCCATTGCTCCCGAATGTCTGGGCGCGGTAACTTTGGCATGTACCACCCCTTCCCCTGTGCACTGAAAGGCACGATCATGAGCAATTTCACCGGTCCCGGACCCGGACCCGATGATCCCTACCAGGGCCAGCGGCCGCCGCAACCGCCGTATCAGCCTGCCGCCCCCGGACCGTCACCTGTGTCCGAGGCGGATGACCGCCAGTGGGCGTCCCTCGCCCACCTCGGCGGGATCCTGATGTTCCTGCCGTCCCTGGTGCTGTGGCTGCTCTTCAAGGACCGCGGACCCCTGACCGGCGTCGAGGCCAAGGAAGCGCTCAATTTTCAGATCACACTTCTGATCGGCTACTTCGCGGTCAACTTCTTTGCGACGGTCATCGGCTTCCTCACGTTCGGCATCGGCGGCGTCATCGGTGGTCTCGCCTGGGTGCTCTACATCCTCGGCGTAGTCTTCTCGGTGCTCGGCTATCTCCAGGCCAAGGATGGGAACCACTACCGGTACCCGTTCGCCCTGCGCCTCATCAAGTAGCCGGCCCGAGCCAGTCTTTTCTATCGAAGGAGCAACATGTCCGATTACACCCCGCCTCCGCCTAACCCGTACCAGGCACCGACTCAACTGAACCCGGCCGACGAGAAGCTGTGGGCCACTCTCATCCACATCGGTGGGATTCTGTTCGGCCCGCTGCCCGCTCTGGTCGGCTACATCGTGCTCAAGGAACGCGGCCCGTTCATCCGGGCACACACGGCGGCCGCCCTGAACTTCCAGCTGACGCTGCTGCTCGCCTACATCGTGGGTTCGGTCCTCACCATCGTCGTCGTCGGCTTCCTGCTCCTGGCTGCCGCCTGGGTGCTGGCGATCGTCTTCGGCATCATGGCCGCCCTTGCGGCGAACCGGGGCGAGTACTACACGTACCCGCTCACGATCAAGTTCGTGAACTAGTCAGTCCGCGACCAGTCGGCGCACGACGGCATCCGCCAGGAGGCGTCCTCTTCGGGTCAGTTCGACGGACCCGGAGAGGGCTGCTCGCGCGTCGATGAGTTCGTCAGCGATCAGCCCGGCCACCTCGCGGCGGCCGAGCGGGCCGAGGGAGTCGATGCGAATTCCCTCGCGGATGCGGGTGAGCAGCAGCACCCGCTCCACTTCCTGGGTGGCCGCGTCGAGGGTCTCCCGACCCGCGGCCGGTGAGTCGCCGGCGCGGATCCGGTCGCCATAGGCCGACGGATGCTTGACGTTCCACCAGCGCACCCCGCCGATGTGGCTGTGCGCTCCGGGCCCGACGCCCCACCAGTCCTGGCTGCGCCAGTAGGCAAGGTTGTGGCGGGAACGGTGAGCGTGGTCCGTGGCCCAGTTGCTCACCTCGTACCAGCTGTAGCCGGCCCGCGACAGAAGGTCATCGGCCAACTCGTAGAACTCCGCCTGCACGTCGTCGTCGACCGAGGCCAACTCGCCGCGCTTGATCTGGCGGGCGAGTTTGGTGCCCTCCTCAACGATGAGCGAGTACGCGCTGATGTGCGTGGGTGCCTGACGGATGGCGTGCTCGAGGCTGGTGCGCCAATTCGCGAGGGTCTCCCCCGGAGTGCCGTAGATCAGGTCGAGGGACACGTCGAGGCCGGCCTCGCGGGCCCACTGCACGACCAGTGGCACGCGCTCGGGGTCGTGGGTGCGCTCGAGGGTGGCCAGCACGCTCGGCACAGCGGACTGCATGCCGAAGGACACCCGGGTGAAGCCTGACTCGGCGAGGCGGGCGAGGTAGGCGGCGTCGACAGAGTCGGGGTTCGCCTCGGTGGTCACCTCCGCGTCGGGCGCGATGCCCCAGGTGGAGCGCACGGCCTGCAGCATCCGCACCAGGTCGTCGGCCGGAAGCAGGGTGGGGGTTCCGCCGCCGAAGAAGACGGTCGCCGCCTCGCGGGCTGGCACGCCCGACAGGGTCAGGATGCGGCCGGCCGCCTCGACCTCGCTGATCGCCTGACCGGCATAGTCGTGCTGTGATGCGCCGCGCAACTCGGTGGCGGTGTAGGTGTTGAAATCGCAGTAGCCGCAACGCACCCGGCAGAACGGCACGTGCAGGTAGACGCCGAAGTCGCGCCCGGCCGCCCCCACGGCGGCCGAGGCCGGTAGCAGGCCGTCGCGGGGTGCGGGGTCGCCGAGAGGGAGGGCACTGCCCATTCGGTTAGACCGCGCCGATCGGATGCAGCGCGCGCAGGTACCGTGCTGTGATTTTCGACTGCTGCCGTCGCACGAGCGGCCAGCCGAGCCGGTAGACCCAGGAACTGGGGCGCGAGAAGGCACGGATGGTGAGCCAGACCGAGTCGTCCGCGCGCCTCTCGACGATGAATGACTCCTCACCGCTGGCTGGGTGCCCGGCCATGGTGCCGTAGGCGTAGCCGAGGCGGTTGGGCTCATCGATCACGTAGACCACACGCACGGGGGCGTCGATCGTGAAGGGCCCGAACTTGGTCGTGAGGTGCGCGGACATCCCGTTGACGATGTAGGGGGTTCCGTCCTCGGCGAAGACGGCCTCGTCCGGCTCGACCTTCTGGTTGCGGGCGGCCTGACCGTCGGCGTCGAAGACGAGCCCCGTGTACTGCTGACCGGTGCCGTCCAGAAGGTCGGTGACGGTCATGCCGCTCCCCCGCTGCACACCCCAGGTCATCAGCGACTTCGAGGCGAGCTCGAAGCGCTCCTCGCCGCTGCCGAGGCGCACGGTGCGCTCGAGGGGCCGGTACCCCTTGGGTGGGAACCGGAGAAGGTCGGGGGCGAGGGTGCCGCCGATGGACGCGTAGGTGACGGCTGTGTCGGTGAAGGTGGCGCGGCGCATCCGTCTACTTCTTCTTCGGGGGTTCGTCGCCGGACAGGGCGGCAATGAACGCCTCCTGGGGAACCTCGACCCGGCCGACCATCTTCATTCGCTTTTTTCCCTCTTTCTGCTTCTCCAGCAGCTTGCGCTTGCGGGAGATGTCACCGCCGTAGCACTTGGCGAGGACGTCCTTGCGAATGGCGCTGATCGACTCGCGTGCGATGATACGGGCGCCGATCGCGGCCTGGATGGGAACGTCGAACTGCTGCCTCGGGATGAGTTTCCGGAGGCGCCCGGTCATCAGCACGCCGTAGTCGTAGGCCTTGTCGCGGTGCACGATCGCGCTGAACGCGTCGACCTGTTCGCCCTGCAACAGGATGTCGACCTTGACCAGGTCGGCCTCCTGCGAGCCGATCGGCTCGTAGTCGAGCGAGCCGTAGCCGGCGGTGCGGCTCTTCAGGTTGTCGAAGAAGTCGAACACGATCTCGCCGAGCGGCATCGTGTAGCGGATCTCGACCCGGTCTTCACCGAGGTAGTCCATGCCGAGCAGGGTTCCGCGGCGGCTCTGGCAGAGTTCCATGATCACACCGACGTAGTCCTTGGGCGCGAGGATGGCCGCCTTCACGATGGGCTCCTCGACCTTGGCGATCTTGCCGTTCGGGAACTCGCTCGGGTTGGTCACCGTGACCGACTTCTTATCGTCGGTGGTGACCTCGTAGATCACGCTGGGAGCGGTGGTGATCAGGTCGAGGCCGAATTCGCGGTCGAGCCGCTCGGTGATGATCTCGAGGTGCAGCAGGCCGAGGAAGCCGCAGCGGAAACCGAATCCGAGGGCGACGGATGTCTCGGGCTCGTAGACGAGGGACGCGTCGGAGAGCTTGAGCTTGTCGAGGGCCTCGCGGAGGGCCGGGTAGTCGCTGCCGTCGATCGGGTACAGGCCCGAGAAGACCATCGGCTTGGGCTCGGTGTAACCGGGCAGGGCGACGGTCGCGGGGCGGAGCGCCGTGGTGACCGTGTCGCCGACCTTCGACTGGCGCACATCCTTCACGCCCGTGATCAGGTAGCCGACCTCGCCGACTCCGAGGCCCTTGCTGTTGGTGGGCTCGGGCGAGGTGACGCCGATCTCGAGGATCTCGTGCGTGGCCCGGGTCGACATCATCTGGATCTTCTCGCGCGGGCCCAGCTTGCCGTCGATCATGCGCACGTAGGTGACGACGCCGCGGTAGCTGTCGTAGACCGAGTCGAAGATCATCGCGCGGGCCGGGGCGGCCGGGTCGCCCACCGGGGCCGGGATGAGGCGGGTGGCCCGGTCCAGGAGTTCGGCGACGCCGACGCCGGTCTTACCGGAGACCCGGAGCACGTCGTCGGGGCTGCCGCCGATCAGGCTGGCGAGCTCCTTCGCATACTTGTCGGGGTCAGCGGCCGGCAGGTCGATCTTGTTCAGCACCGGGATGATGGTGAGGTCGTTCTCCAGCGCCAGGTAGAGGTTGGCGAGGGTCTGCGCCTCGATGCCCTGGGCGGCGTCGACGAGGAGGATGGCTCCCTCGCACGCGGCCAGGCTGCGGGACACCTCATAGGTGAAGTCCACATGGCCGGGAGTGTCGATCATGTTCAGTGCGTAGGTCTGGCCGTCGAGTTCCCACGGCATCCGAACGGCCTGGCTCTTGATGGTGATGCCGCGCTCGCGCTCGATATCCATCCGGTCGAGGTACTGGGCGCGCATCGAACGGTCGTCGACGACGCCGGTGATCTGCAGCATCCGGTCGGCCAGCGTGGACTTGCCGTGGTCGATGTGGGCGATGATGCAGAAGTTGCGGATGAACTCGGGCGGGGTGGCGGCCGGTTCAAGCGCCGTGAGGGGTCTCGGTGACATGGTCTGGCAATTCTCCCATAGGTGGCTGGGTCCCCGTTTCGCCGCTGCTGCTCCGCGTTCCAGGCGGCCGCTCTGGACCGCTCAGCGCTCGACGCTCGACGCTCGACGCTCGACGCTCGACGCTCAGCGCTCAGCGCTCGACGCTCGACGCTCGACGCTCGACGCTCGCAGCCAACCACTGCCGTGCATCACTGCCGTGAACCACTTCGACGGAGAATTTCCCGAAAATGAGCTTTTTCCACCCATCTGTGTCCGATTTCGGAAAAATGTCCGTCGAATTCGTTCTCACGACTGCACCGAGCAACGGTTCCCGTGTGAGGCTCCCTCGGTACGGGCCACCTCTGTAATATCGCTGCTCATTGAGGAGGAATGAATGACACCCGCCATCCCCGTTCTCTTCGTCCACGGGATCCGCACGTCGAGCACCATGTGGCGGCACCAGTTGTTCATGCTGGGCGAGACGGGGCATCCGGCGCTCGCGATCGATCTGCCGGGGCACGGCTCCCGCATGGACGAACCGTTCACCGTGGCGGGCGCCCTGGCCGCCATCGACGAAGGAGTCGACGCCCTGGGTGGCCGGGTGCTGTTGGTCGGACTGTCCTTGGGCGGCTACTACGCCATCGAGTACGCCGCACGCCACCCGCAGAAGGTGGCCGGGCTGGTCGCCGCGGGAAGCTGTGCGGTTCCCGCCGGCTGGCCGCTTGACGCCTACCGGGGACTGGCCCGGCTGATCCGCCGGCTGCCCGACCAGGGACTGTGGCTCCACACCACGCTCGTGCGAGTGCTCCTGCCACCGCACGGGGCCGCCGACACGCTCTCCGGTGGGGTACCGCTGGGCGTGATGGATGCCGGGCTCGGCGCCACCGGAACCCTCCGCCCGCTCGACAGCCTGGCACGCTATCCCGGACCGGTGTGGCTGGTCAACGGTTCACTCGACCAGTTCCGGCTACATGAGCGACGTTTCCTCGCCGCCTGCCGGGACGGCCGCCTCGTGATCGTTCCCCGTGCGTCGCACCTCGTCAGCCTTGCCCAGCCGGAGCGGTTCGCGGCGGTGCTGCGCGGCATCCTCAAGGACATTGCCATCGACCGGCCGGGTCCGATTGTCGGCCTGAGCGAATAACTGGTATCGTTTCCTGTTGGCTTGCGTGTTGGGTCCCACCCCACACGATTATTGCCGCACGGCGCCCTCTACCGCCAAGCGGCCCATCCGAACAAGAACCTAACGAAAGCGTATAAACGTGGCAAATATCAAGTCGCAGATCAAGCGTATCGGCACCAACAAGAAGGCCCAGGAGCGCAACAAGTCGGTCAAGAGCGAGTTCAAGCGCGCCGTCCGCGCGACGCGCCTCGCGATCGCCTCCGGCGACAAGGACAAGGCCGTCGCCAGCCTCGCCATTGCTTCGAAGAAGCTCGACAAGGCCGTCAGCAAGGGCGTCATCCACCAGAACCAGGCCGCGAACAAGAAGTCCGCGATCGCCAAGTCGGTCAACGCCCTCGTCTAGTCTCCGCCTGACCCGGCTCAGGACCCTTCACCGGCCCTGACCGGCGCACACAATCGCCCCCTCCGTTTCGGTGGGGGCTTTCGTGTGTCCGGTCCTAGGCTCCAAATGTTGCGGGAGGTGCTACCGGGTCGACAAGGAGCCGGCCTCTCCCTGACTCTTCGCCGATGATTCAGTCCTGTTCCTAGCTCGCCGAGTCATACCCGAACTCGCGGAGCTCCTGCGAGCACCGGCAGGCCTGCGCGAGCTTCCTCGCCCACCCGACCGCGGCCTCCCGCGTGGGCAGCTCCAACACGGTGAACCCGCCCGTGAGGTCGCTCCCGGATAGAGATCCATACTCACCGTCCCGTCGGCGGAGACCAGGACAGGATCGATTCCCTCCTCGATTCCGCCACCGAACACATAGACGCCAGCGGCCTTGGCCTCCTCGATCACCGCATGGGATTCCGCGACGGCGAGCGGGAAGTCATCATCGGTGAGCACCATGGCTTCACCAGGGAAGGAGATGAGGTATTTGGTCATGTCTCGATGGTCCCCTCGGGCGGTCCGGACCGCAACGGGGAGTGCGAGAGGAAGACGTTGCCGTGCAGGTGCCGGAGCAGCTGACCTCAGCCGGGCCGAGCCCGGTCAGTTCTCACCCCGTCGGGCAATCACGCCGATGAGCCGCTCGAGGGCGAACACGGGGTCGCGCTCGGCACCCTTCACCGCGGCATCCGTCTCGGCCAGTGCCACGACGCAGCGGGCCAAACCCTCGTCGGTCCAGTTCCGCAGGTCGCGCTGGGCACGCTCGACCTGCCAGGGGGCGAGCCCGAACTGCGACGCCAGCTGGCCCGAGCCGCCGCGCGCCCCGCAGAGTTTCGCCATGGTGCGGATCTTCATAGCGAACGCGGCCACCACGGGGACCGGGTCCGCACCGGAGGACAGGGCGTGGCGCAGGATGACGAGCGCCTCACCCTGATGCCCGGCGATCGCCGCGTCGGCCACCTTGAACGCGTTGGCCTCGACCCGGCCACCGTAGTAGCGGTCCACGGTCGTCTCGGTCACCTCGGCGCCCACATCCGCGATGAGCTGTTGGCAGGCCGCGGAGAGTTCGGCCAGGTCGCCGGAGAACGCGGCGACCAGGGACCGCAGCGCGCTGGGCGTGACCCGCTTGCCGGCCGTCTTGAACTCGGCGGAGGCAAAGTCGTGGCGGTCGGAGTCCTTCTTCAACTCGGCGCAGACGACCTCGATGCCGCCTCCGATGCCGGAGCGGATGGTGTCGAGCAGCTTCTTGCCGCGCACACCGCCGCCGTGCCGGAGCACCACGTAGGTGTCCTCGGCCGGGTTCTGCAGGTAGTCCAGGGCCTCCGCGAGGAAGGTATCGCTGCACTTCTCCACCGAGCTGACCCGGATCAGCCGCGGTTCGCCGAAGAGAGACGGGCTGGCCATGGTGAGTAGCTCGCCGGGCGCATAACTGTCTGCCTGCACGTCGCTGATCTCCAGGCTGGGGTCTTCGAGCTTGAGGAAGTCCCGCAGCTGGCGGATCGCACGCTCGGCCAGGAAGACCTCGGTTCCGGACACCAGGATGATCGGGGCCGGCCGCACCTGATGCCAGGCCAACTGCGGAATGGCGGCCGTTTTCGGCGCGGCGCGGGGTGCGGCCCGGCCGGATGAGGCGGTTCGTGCGGCCACTCGGGGTTCCTTCGGTCGAGGCGGTGCAGGTTCTGTCAAGACTATCCGGGGCCGGCGACCGCCACGGTCTCGCCCCGCACGCTCTCGGTCCAGACCGTCAGCGCACCACCGCCCGGCCCCGGGGCGATCACGAGCAGCCCCTGCTGGTCGGTGCGGAAGGCCAGCGTGCCCACGGACCCGAGGATGTCCAGGATCGTGTCCGTGGGATGCCCGTAGCCGTTCTCCCGGCCGACGGAGATCAGCCCCACCGTGGCCCGGAGATCGGCGTAGAGCGCCGGACTCTGGTCCCCCGACCCGTGGTGGGCGACCTTGACGACATCCACCGAGCCCGGACCATCACGACGCCGGAGCGCGTCCTGGGACTCCTCGCCGAGATCTCCCAGGAAGAGGGAACGGATGCCCCGACCGTCGAACCCGATCGTCACGCTGCCCTCGTTGCCGGTCTGCATCACCGGCGAGCCCCGCACCGGCCAGAGGATCTCCCAGCGCAGCTCCCCGAGGGTGCCGGTGTCACCGCGGGCGGCCTCCCGGATCTCGGCCCCGCCCGCGGCAAGGGCATCGTGCAGGCGCTCATCGTCGGCATTCTCCGGGATGCCGACCAGAGCCGTGTCGACCCGGCCGATCACGGCGGAGACCCCGCCGATGTGGTCCAGGTCGTAGTGGGTCAACACGAGGATGTCGATCCGGTCGATGCCGAGCGTGTCTAGGCATTCGCTGAGGAGAACCGGGTCGGGCCCCACATCGACGAGCGCGTAGCGTTCACGGTCACGCACGACGATCGCGTCACCCTGCCCGATGTCGCAGGCGGCGATCTGCCAGTCCGCCGGAAACGCCACGGCCCGGCCGACGCCGGCTCCGATCAGGCTTCCGCCGTAGCTGCCGGTGGCCAGGACCAGAACCGCAATCGCCGCGATCGGCCAGTGCGCCCGGACCTGCCCCCGGCCGCGCAGCACCAACGCAACCACCGCCACGGTCAGCAGGACGGTCACGAGCATACCGATCGCGCCCCCCAGCCAGGGCAGACGGCTGCCGGGAAGCCCTGCGGACGTGCGGGCGATCGCCGCGATCCAGGCGGCTGGCAACCAAGCCAGGTAAAGCACTCCCCCGGCGACGCCGGGCAACCACGGCAGCAGCAGGCACGCGATCAGACCGATCACGGTGGCGGCCGGAGCCGCGGGACCGGCCAGCAGGTTCGCGGGCACCCCGTACAGCGGAAGGGTTGGGGTGAGCAGCACGAGCACCGGCTGGCAGGCCAGCTGTGCGGCCAGCGGGATGGCGATCACCGCAGCGAGCCAGGCGGGCAGCCAGCGGTGCAGCAGCCGGGTGAGCGGCGCGGCCAGTACGAGCAGGCCCGCCGTCGCGAGCACCGACAGGGCGAAGCCGTAGCTACGGGCCAGCCACGGGTCGGCCGCGAGCAGCAGAATCACGACGAGGGCGAGCAGCGGCACGCCTCGGCCCGGCCGCCCCGAGGCAATCCCGAGCAGCAGGATCGTGGCCATCAGGGCGGCGCGCAGCACGCTGGGTTCGGGTGTCACCAGCACGACGAACGCGAGCAGGGTGAGCAGCGAAATCCCGATCCGGATGCCGCGGCGCAGTCCCAGAAACCCAGTCAGGAGCATAACGCCCGCGATCACCACGGCGCAGTTGGCCCCAGACACGGCTGTGAGGTGGCTGAGGGAACTCGTCTTCATCGCTTCATCCAGATCAGCCTCGACTGAACTCGTGTCGCCGATAGCCAGGCCGGGCAGCAGGTCGCCGCCGTCACCGGGCAGCTCCCCCGCGGCGGCCGTGAACAGGGTGCGCAGCTCCGCGGCCCAGCCGAGCCACCAGGGCGGCGTATCGACGAGCTCGGGCATTCCGCGCCCGAAGACCAGGGCGGACGCCGCATCCCCGGCCGCGGTGAGCCGGAGGGTGGCGTCCAGCCGCAGGACGCTGCCGATCTGGAGCGTCGCCGCCGTGTCCTGGGCGGCCTCTGCGAACACGACCACTGGAACCGACAGGCTCCGCAGAGTGCCGTTCCGCACGGCATCGTCCCGCACAGCGTCGTCCCTGGCCGTATCGCCGCTGGCAGCCCCGCCCCGCTCGATCCCGGTCAGGATGCCGCGGAATCGCACCCGGGGAGATGCGCCGAGGTCGGTGTCGGAGTCGGCCCCTGCAGGGCCGAACAGGGTGGGCGCACCGAACGACTGCGTCTGCACCGGGATCGACGACACCGTGAGGAGCAGGGTCACGCCGGCTTGGCGGGCCGCTTCCTCCCGCACGGCGTCCGGCAACCGCCCCGGCGCGGCGACCGTGACGGCGGATGCCAGCAGCGCGGCCGCCGCGCAGCAGACCAGGAGCACTCCGCACACCGGTGCTCCCCAGGGCCGGACCAGACGCAGAGCCACGACCAGACCCACGCAGAGTGAAACGCTCCAGAGCGCGGCCTGCGCACCGGCCGCCCACTCGGGGACGGCAATGAGCAACCAGGCCGCCAGCCACGCGGCCGCCGCGGGGAGCACCAGGCGCAGGTCGAGCCCGGTCATGCCGTGATCCGCTGAGCGAATCCTGCAGCGGGGGGTCTGCGCGTCATACCGGGAGGCTAAGCGCGCCCGTGACTCTCCTCGGTTCCCTCCATGATCTGTGGGCCGTTCCCTCCGGCCCGTGGGTGGGGAGGCGTGCCCACTATTCGAGGATGTCCTCTGCCAGCCGGTTCACGGCAGCCGTGCGGGTGTTCAGGAACGACACGCTGAACCCGGCAAGCAGCGCGCCGGCACCGCCCCAGACCACGTCTCCGATCGTGTCGACGTACCCGACGAAGATCTCCTCATCGATGAACGTGTGGCCGAACCACTCGAAAATCTCCCAGAGCACTCCGAGAGCCAGGCTCAACGAGGTTGTCATCACGACGGCCGAGAGCATCAGTCGTGGGAGGGTCACGGCGTCGGCCAGGACTCCGAGCCTCACCGACAGGAGGTAGCACAGCGCGGCGCAGAGCCCGTTGGTGAGGAAGTGCATCGGAAGGTCCCACCGCCGGATCGAGGTGCAGATCTGCAGCACGCTGCGCCACACGGCCAGGAGAACCATCTCCGGAGGCACTGCGCCCGTGACCGACCCACCGGTTGTGCGATCCGAGCGTGTCCGCGACGAAGTCGACCTGGTCGGCCGGCGCCTCCTGCACGCCGTGGAGTGTCGGCTGCTCGGCGGTGAGGAGACGCCGCACGAGCTGCTTCCGGGTGCCCCAATGATCGGGGCTCCCCGGCCGCAGCGGTGTCCGGCGCCGACGGATGTTGTTCGTCATCATGTGCAGGTCAGGGGCGTTCACCGGACCGATCAGAGTGCCATCCGTCATGCCGCACAGAGTACGATCGCCGCTCCTAATTGGCGCCGCTCCGATTCGCCGGACGAATCCGATCGCCCGCGCTCACACCGTGACCAGGGCGCTGAGCCCCTCGAAGGTCTTCTCGCCGATGCCGGTGACATTGCGCAGGTCCTCGACGGTGGCGAACGGCCCGTTGGTGTCGCGGTAGTCCAGGATGCGTTGGGCCATGGCCGGTCCGATGCGCGGCAGGGTATCGAGGTCGACAAGGGTGGCCGTGTTCAGGTTGACCAGGGCCGACGGGCCGGCACCCGGGCCGGGTGCGCCACCGGGGACCGAGCCGGCACCCGGCGGCGGTCCGACGGGCACTTCCCCGAGCTGCGGCAGATACACCTGCTCCCCGTCGCTGAGCTTGCGGGCGAGATTCGTGCCGGCCGGATCGGCGGTCTCGGTCAGCCCGCCGGCGGCGGCAACGGCATCCATCACCCGAGCACCGGTGGAGAGTTCGAAGAGCCCGGGACGACGCACGGCACCGAGCACATGCACGAAGATGAGGCCACCGGATGCCGAAGCCGCCCCCGACGAGCTCGGGGCCGGGCCGGTGTCGGCGCCGCCGGCAGCCGTGCCGGCACCGGCGCCCGAGCCCGATCCCGCAGTCGAATCCGCCGGAGACACCACCTGATGACCGGCCTGTTGTCCGAGCGCGGACACGACCACCGCGGTGGCCAGCGCCGCGATCAGCAGCACCACGGCCGCACCGACCCCGATGCGCACGCGCGCAGGGGCACGCCCCTGCGCGCTCGGGGCCAAGCGGTCGAGTGCCGCGACTATCGGGTCAGGCTCCATCCCGGCAGGCTACGCCGACGTAAGCCGGAGCCCCGGTGCGCGGCCGCACGCTGTGGGCGGCACCGTGAGGCGCCACCCTGGGGAGGCAAGGACGTGGGACTACTGGCCTTTGGGGCTACTGGCCGCGGGTGACGATGCTGACCAGCCTTGGCGCGCGCACGATCACATTCATGATCTCGCGGTCGCCGATCCGGCGAATGACCTCGGCCGAGGTGCGCGCGAGACGCTCCAGCTCGTCGCCGGAAATCTTCGGGGACACGTCGATGCGGTCGCGCACCTTGCCGTCGACCTGCACGACCGCCGTGACCGACTCCTCCACGAGCAGGGTGCGGTCGGCCTTGCGCCACTGAACGAGCGCGACACACGGCTCATAGCCGAGGTGCTGCCACATGTCCTCGGCCGCGTAGGGCGCGAACAGGTTGAGCGCCATGGCGGTGACCTCCGCGGCCTCGCGCACCGCGGCATCCGCGGGGCCGGAGCCCGTGTCGATCACCTTGCGGGTGGCGTTGACAAGTTCCATCAGGCGGGCGACGACCACGTTGAACTTGAACGACTCGACCAGGCCGGGGGCGTCGGCGAGGAACCGGTGCGTGACCCTTCGGAGACCGGCGTCGCCGGCCCTCCAATCGACGTCCGGTGTGCTCGTGACGTCACGGGCGACGCGCCAGGCGCGGGCCAGGAACTTGGCGGAGCCGACCGGCGAGACATCCGCCCAGTCGATGTCGTCTTCCGGTGGTCCGGCGAAGGCCATGGTGAGCCGCACCGCGTCGACGCCGAACTTGTCGACCTCCTCGGTGAAGTAGACCAGGTTGCCCTTGCTCTTGGACATCTTGGCGCCGTCCAGGATGACCATTCCCTGGTTCAGCAGCGCCGTGAACGGCTCGGTGAAGCTGACATAGCCGAGGTCGAAGAGCACCTTGGTCATGAAGCGCGCGTAGAGCAGGTGCAGGATGGCGTGCTCGACGCCCCCGACGTACTGGTCGACGGGCGCCCACTTCTCGGCTTCTTTGGGATCGAATGCCAACGTGTCGTCGGTGGGGTTGAGGAAGCGCAGGAAATACCAGGAGCTGTCCACGAAGGTGTCCATGGTGTCCGCGTCGCGGCGGGCCGGGGTGCCGTCGATCGGGTTGGGAACATTGACCCAGTCGGTCGCTCCGCCGAGCGGCGATGTGCCCTTGGGCTTGAGGTCGAGGCCGTCGGTCGGCGGCAGCAGCACGGGCAGTTGGTCTTCCGGAACGGGGATCTCGGCGCCGTCCTGGCCGTGGATGATCGGGATCGGCGTGCCCCAGTAGCGCTGGCGGGAGATGAGCCAGTCGCGCAGGCGGTAGTTCTTGGCGGCGCGTCCGGTTCCGTCGGCGGCCAGTTGTTCGATCATCCGCTTGATCGCGGTGTTCTTGCTCAGGCCGTTGAGCGCGCCGGAGTTGATCAGGCGACCCTCCCCGGTCAGCGCGATCCCGGTGCGGGCGGGTTCGAGGGAGGGGAGCTCCTCGGTGCCGTCGACCATCTCCTGGGTGATCACGGGAACCATTCCGGTGACCGCGGCGGTCGTGTCGACGACCACGATCACGGGCAGGTCGAAACGGCGGGCGAAGTCGAGGTCGCGCTGGTCGTGGGCCGGCACGGCCATCACGGCGCCGTGGCCGTAGTCGGCGAGCACATAGTCCGCGGCCCAGATCGGCAGGCGTTCACCGTTGGCCGGGTTGATCGCGTAGCGCTCGAGGAACACGCCGGTCTTCTCCCGGTCGGTGGCCTGACGCTCGATCTCGGTGCTGTTCTGAGCCTGGACCAAGTATTCCTGGAACCGTTCCTTGACGGCGGGCGAGGCATCCGCGACCAATTCGGCGGCGAGGTCCGCGTCGGGGGCGACGACCATGAAGGTCGCCCCGTAGAGGGTGTCGGGGCGGGTCGTGAAGACGCTGATGCGTTCCTCGCGGCCCTCGATCACGAAGTCGACGTCGGCGCCGATGGAGCGGCCGATCCAGTTGCGCTGCATGTTCAGCACTTTGGCAGGCCAGGTGCCCTCGAGCTGATTCAGGTCGTCGAGCAGGCGGTCGGCGTAGTCGGTGATCTTGAAGTACCACTGGGTGAGCTTCTTCTTGACGACCACGGCGCCGCTGCGTTCGGAGGTGCCGTCGGCGAGCACCTGCTCATTGGCGAGCACGGTTTGGTCTATCGGGTCCCAGTTGACCCAGCTGTCCTTGCGGTAGGCGAGGCCCTTCTTGTAGAGCTGCAGGAACAGCCACTGGTTCCACTTGTAATATTCGGGGTCGCTGGTGTGCAGCTCGCGGGACCAGTCGAAGGATGCCGCGTAGAGCTTCATGCTCTTCTTCTGCTGCGCGATGTTGTCGTAGGTCCAGCCGCGCGGGTCGATGCCGCGCTTGATCGCGGCGTTCTCCGCGGGAAGCCCGAAGGAGTCCCAGCCGATCGGGTGCAGCACGTTGAAGCCCTGCTGGCGCCAGTACCGGGCGACGATGTCGCCGAGGGCGTAGACCTCGGCATGGCCCATGTGCAGGTCACCGGAGGGATAGGGGAACATGTCGAGCACGTACTTGCGCGGACGCTTGTCGTCGGGGTCGCTCGTGCGGAAGGGGTCGAGCTCTTCCCAGATCGGCTGCCACTTCGCCTGGATGGCGGCGAAATCGTAGACTTCCTCGTCGCTGTCCCGGCCGGTGCGGGTGTGGTCGTACTCGTGTGCCACGTGACTCTCTTCGTTGCAGTGGGGATTGCGCCAGCAGGCACCGGGCCGCGCGGAGGCGGCGTCCTTTTCCTAGGCTACTAAACCTGGCCCTGGCCCGTTGCGGGGCCGGGTAGGTGAACACCGAGCACGGCCAGGAGCGCCGCCGCTTTCAGCCGGGTCTCCTCGATCTCCTCCAGCGGATCGGACAGGGCCGTGATGCCGCCCCCCGTGCCGATGGAAGCCCCGTCCGGGCCGAGAACGATGCTGCGGATGACCATGGCCAGGTCGACGGCGCCGTCCTGCCCGAAATAGCCGAAGGCACCGGCGTAGAGCCCGCGCGGGCCGTCCTCGAATGCGTCGAGAATGGTCATCGCACTGATCTTGGGGGCTCCGGTCATGGAACCGGCCGGGAACGAGGATTCGACGACATCCACCCCGGTCAGCCCCGCGGCCAGGCGCGCCTCGACCGTGCTGACCAGCTGGTGCACATGCGCGTAACTCTCCACGGCGAGAAGGGTCGTGACCTGGACGCTGCCGAGCTCGGCGATCCGGCCGAGGTCGTTGCGCATGAGATCGACGATCATCAGGTTCTCGGCGCGTTCCTTCTCGCTGGCCTCGAGTTCGTCGCGGAGTTCCTGGTCGCGCACGACGCCGGTGGACCGGGCGCGTGTTCCCTTGATCGGTTTGGTGGTGATCCGGCCGTCAACCGTCACGGCCAGAAATTCCTCGGGCGAGGCGCTGAGCAGTGCGGTGTCCCCGAAGCGCAGGAACCCGCCGTGGTGGCTGGGGCTGCCGGCACGCAGGGCCAGGTAGGTGTCGACCGGGTGCGGTCGCACGTCGACCTGGATCTCGTTGGTGAGGCAGAGCTGATAGGCGTCGCCGGCCCGGATGCTGGCCTGGCAGTCTGCGATGAGCTCGGCGTATCGGTGCGCATCGTGCCGCCACCGGGCCGCGACGGTGCCGGCGGTGTCGGTATCGGCGGTGCCGGTGTCGGTATCGGCGGTGCCGGTGCCGCGGAATAACTGCAGGACAGGCCGGGTCACGGCTACGGCCGGTGACGACTCCGACCCGGCGAGAGAGTGCTGCACGGCGTCGGCCCACGCCTGCGGGGCATCCGTCGGGTCGCCGGGGGCGCAACGGGCGAGGGCGGTGACCGTGCGCGCAGCGTGATCGAACACGAGGACCCGGTGCACCTCGAGCAGGGCGGCATCCGGGTGGCGCGAGGCGTGCACGGGCGTGCCCACGGTCTGGGCACCGAGTTCGTAGCCGAGCCAGCCCACCCAGCCGAGGCGGAAGCCGCCGGTGCCGCCGGCCGGACTGCTGTCGGTGCCGACCCTGGAATCGTCGGTGGAGCCGGCCAGGTCCGCGCGCAGGAACTCGAAGATCGTCCCGGGCGAGGCGAAACCAGACCCCGATGGGTTCCCGGCGGCCGAGACCGTCACGGTCCCCTCCGGTACCGAGGCGATCGCGAACCGGGACCCGGACGACGCCGCCCCGAGGTAGCTGAGGCCGGTTGCAGCGCCGTCTCCGGCATCCAGCCAGAACGCGTACGGGCTGTCACGGTACAGGGTGTCGAAAACGGTGACCGGGTCCCACCACTCGGTGAGGAGGATGCGCTGAATCGGCCCGGTCACGCTCCCAGCCTAGATGCCACTATTCTCCCCGGAGTGCAGCACCCCGCCGCCCCGCCGAGACCCCTTCCGCACACCGTGACCGGCTCCGAACCAATTCGACGGAGATTCTTGCGAAAATCGGCTGTTCCGGGTTGATCGGGTCCGATTTCGGCAAAATCTCCGTCGAATTCGTCAGGACGGAGGCGCCTGGAGCTGTGACAGAGTGCTACTACTTCGTGGCGTGGCTGCCTTTGAACTGAAGGTCCATGGTGCCGGAGCCGCCGCCCCTGGTCGTGCCGTTGACCGCGGAGGTAGTCTCTCCGAAGGTCTTTGTCGCGTGGGCGATGGCATCGGCCATCTGCTCCAGCACCACCGCGTTGATGTTCGTGATGTCGTCACACGCGGCGTGGTAGCAGGCGTCGTACGGCGCGCCGGCGACTCCGCCGTAGGTGACCGCCTGGGCATCCGTCATCAGGTCTTCCGCACCGGTGAAGAGCCCACCGGCCGGAATCCCGTTCTCGATGAACCCGAAGTAGTCGGACCGACCGTCGAACTCGGTGGGTTCCACGGCCAGCCCCTGCGAGGCGAAGTAGTCCAGGAAGACCTTCTCCACCCGCGCCGACCCGTTCGGGCCGGTGGTGCCGAAGGACGAGCCGTCACCGTCATAGACGAAGCGCACGAAGTTGGGCGAGGCGACCATGTCGAAGTTCAGGTTGACGGCGTGCTCCTTGATCTGGCGTTTCGTCAGCTGCGACACGTAGTACTCGGAACCGACCAGGCCGTCTTCCTCGCTTCCCCAGAACGCGAACCGCACCCGGTTGGTGGGCGCGTCGCCGGAGGCGGCGAGCTGGATGGCCGTTTCGAGGATGGCGGCACTGCCGCTGCCGTTGTCGTTGATTCCCGCGCCCTCGGCGACGGAGTCGAGGTGCGCCCCGGCCACGACCGTGCGGTCCGCCCGACCGGCCGTGTCGGCCAGGATGTTGAAGGATTCGGTCACGATGACCTCGGCGTCCACGGCCAGGCGCACAGACGGGGCCGGCTGCCCGGCCAGAGCCTCGCCGAGCGCGAAGCTCGTTCCGATCACCGGCACGGATGCCTGCGGGGCGTCGAGCGTGCCGTTGAGGAGGCCGAGGCGGTCGTCGGCGTTGCCCTGATTGAAGATGATCACGCCGGCGGCGCCGGCCGCGATGGCATTCTCGGCCTTGACCTGGAAGGTGCAGGTGCCGCGCTGGATCAACGCGACGTTCCCGGGTGTGAAGCCGGCGAAGTCCGCGGCTTCGCAGCCGCTGGTCGAGGCCCGGTCGCCCCCCAGGTTGATGTCGACCGCCTGCACCGTCGCGTCGACCAGCCCGGAGCCGGAATAGCTCATCGTGGCGAAGTCGGTTCCGCCCAGGTAGGTGGTGGGGGTGGGGGCGAGCTGCGCGAACGATTCCGCGTTCATCACGAACTGTTCATAGGAGTAGGGCTGCCGGGTCGGCGTGTACCCCGCGGCCCTGAGCTGCTCTTCGACGTACACGGCGGATGCCTCGTACCCGGGAGTACCGGATGCCCGCGTGCCGCCGTGGGCATCCGCGATGTCCTGCAGAGCCTGCAGGTGCTCGATGATTCCGGACGCGGTGACGGCTTCGCGCAGCGCGCCGGTGCCCGTTCCGTTGTCGGCATGGGCAGGCAGCCCGACGCTGACGGACAGCGCCACGGCTGTGCCGATGGCGGCCAGACGAATATTCCGATTCTGTGTCATGAGGGTCCCTCAGATTGGATCGAACGTGGGCCGGTCGTCGTTGAACGGCCCTGCGGAGACGCTAGCGTATCCCCCGGTCGCGGGGCAAGGGTGGGTCCTCAGCCCCGCTGCGGGCACACGGCTTAGGCTGTATGACGTGAACGACATCCTCAGCTGGATCCTCGAGACAGTGTCCAGCGTGGACCCGGTGCTGCGCACCCTGCTGGCCGGACTCGGGATGCTGCTGGAGACATCCGTGCTCGTCGGCCTGGTCGTGCCGGGCGATTCCATCGTGATCGTCGCCAGCACGGCGGTGAGCAACGCGGCCGAGTTCCTGGGGCTCATCGTCGCGGTGATCGTCGGAGCTCTGATCGGCGAGAGCATCGGTTTCGCCCTGGGCCGCCATTTCGGGCCGTGGATTCGGATGAGCCGACTCGGGCGCCGCCTCGGTGAGCGCAACTGGGCCCGGGCCGAGATCTACCTCGCCCGGCGTGGCGGCATTGCCGTGTTCCTGTCGCGGTTCCTGCCCGTGCTCCACTCGCTGATCCCGTTGACGGTGGGGATGAGCCCGATGCCCTACCGCACCTTTATGCGATGGACCGTTCCTGCCTGCGTGATCTGGGCGGTGGCCTACGTCTCGATCGGCTCTGCCGCCGCCGAGGGCTACCGGGAACTCTCCGACCGGCTCCACTTCGCCGGGTATCTGTTCGTGGGCGCGATCGCGGCCTTCGTACTGCTCGCCTTCCTGGTCAAGCGGTGGCTGCACCGGCGCGAGGAGCGGCACATGGAACAGCCCGAGCCGCCGACGCTCTGACCACTCACGGCGGGGCGGCTTCATTCAGTGGCCGGTTTCAGCGGGCCGGTCCGGGCACGGCGACCCTCGCGGTGATCAGGTCGTCGGGCACGGGCGTATGCGAGATGAGCAGCACCGCGCGTCCGTCCTCCTTGGCCGTGGCCAGGATGTCCCGCACCAGCAGGTCGCCCTGCGCCTCGTCGACGTTGGCGGTGGGTTCGTCGACGATGAGCACCGGGAAGTCCGCCAGCAGGGCGCGCGCCAGCGCGATCCGCTGGGCCTGACCGCCGGAGACCAGGGCGCCCCGTTCACCGACCCGGGCGTCGAGGCCGCCGCGCTGAGCGGTCCACTCCCCCAGTCCGACCCGGCCCAGCACGGCCTCGAGGTCGTCGTCGGTGGCCGTTTCGCGGGCGAAGAGCAGGTTCTGACGGATGCTGTCGTCGAAGAGCCAGGGACGCTGCTCGCACAGTCCCACCCGGCTGCGCACCTCGGCCGGGGCCAGCAGGCGTGCCTCGACACCGTCGAGCCGGTACGAGCCCGTGTAGTCGAGGAAGCGCACCAGCGTCTGGGCCAGCGTGGTCTTGCCGGCGCCGCTCGGACCGGCCAGGTGCACGCGGTCCCCCGGCGCCAGTCGCAGGGTGATGCCGGAGACCCCGGGAGTCAGGGCTCCTGGCCAGCGGGCGCCGACGTCGGTGAGTTCGAGCACCGGGCGGGCGCCGACGGCGGCAGTCGCGCCCACCCCGGCCACGGTCGGCTCCGCCGGAATCTCAACCGGAACCACGGTCGGCACCGCGGAAGCCACCCGCGCGGCACTGGAGTGCACCTGGCGCCAGACGCCGAGGGCGAGCGGGACCATGCCGAACACCTCGAACACCGCCATGGGCACCAGCACGACGACGGCGAAGGCCGGACCGCTGATTCCGGCCGGCCCGGAGAGAGCCGGAATGCCGACCCAGAGCGCGGCGACCGTGGCCAGACCGGCGAACAGGGACAGCACGGCGCCCTGCACGCCCACCCCCAGGGACCGGCGCAGCGAGGTCCGGCGCAGCCGGTCGTCGGCCGCGGCGAGGGTTGCCAGGCGGGCGTCGAGGGCGCCGAAGGCGGTCAGGACGTCGAGGTTCTCCACGACCTCGAGCACCTCTCCGGCGAGATCGCCGCGGAGAGGGGCGAGCCGCCGCTCCGATCGGGCGGACAGCGCGCTGGAGGCGAAGGTGGCCAGCAGGCCGGCGGCGAGCAGCGTGAGCGCCAGCGTCAGGCCGGCGGCGGGGAGCACCGACCAGACCCCGGCCACGCTCACGATCGCGAGGATCCCGGCCGTGGCGAGAGGCTGAACGACGCGCAGCGGAAAGTCCTGCAGGTCGTCGACGTCGCGCACGAGGCGGCTGAGCAGGTCGCCGCGGCTCGTGCCCCCGAGGCCGGCCGGGGCGAGCGGCAGGATGCGGGCGAACACGCCCAGACGCAGGTCCGCCAGCTGGCGGAACGCGGCGTCGTGGCTGGCCAGCCGCTCGAGGTACCGGAACGCGGACCGGCCGAGCGCGAACGCACGTACGCCGACGACCGCCATCGAGAGGAACATGATCGGCGGCTGCTCGGCCGCGCGGGTGATCAACCAGGCCGACGACGCCAGCAGAGCCACCGCGAAGAACGCGCTCAGCACGCCTGCGGCCAGGCCAGGGGCGAACCGGCGGGCCGGCGGCTGGGCCAGGCGCAGCACGGCGCGCACCTCGGCAGGGCCCGCCGCCTCCGTGCTCGCGCTCGTGCTCGTGCTCGTGCTCGCGCTCGGTCGGGAATCAGACATGGGCCACCTCGTTCAGGGCAACGATCTGGTCGGCGGCGTCCCGCAGCGCGGGCCGGTGGCTGACCACGATCACCATCCGCCCCTGGTCGGTGAGCCGGCGCAGCCCGGCCACGAGGGAAGCTTCCGCCGCCTCGTCCAAGGCCGAACTGGGCTCGTCGAGAACGATCACGGCACAGTCGTGCGCCTCGGCACGGTAGATCGCGCGCGCGGCGGCCACCCGCTGAGCCTGCCCGCCGGAGAGCCCCGAGCCGGCGACGCCGAGCACGGTGGCCGGGTCGAGGTCGGCGGCTCCGGCGCATTCCAGCGCCCGCGTCACGGTCTCCGGGTCGACGGATGCGTCGCCGAGCGCAAGGTTGTCGGCGATCGTCCCATGGAACAGTCCCGGCCGTTGCCCCGCCCACGCCAGCCAGGGGCGAGGTGTGCCCGGAGTCTGCTCGGCACCATTCAGCCGGATCCGCCCGTCGAAGGGGACGAATCCCTGCAGGGCGGCCACCAGTGTGGATTTTCCGGCGCCGCTCGGACCAACGACCACGGTGAGTTCGCCGGGGCGGAACACGGCGGTGAAGTCGTGCACCGGGGCATCCGTGCCGCGCCGAATCGTGACCTGCTCGAACCGTAGCTCGCCGGCATCCGCGGGGCCCTGACCGGGGTGAGCGGCCGAGGCAGCCGGGGCGGACGCGATGACGGCCGCGGCCCCGGCGTCGTCGAGAATGGCGAAGACCTCGGCCGCGGCGGCCAGGCCGTCGGCCGCGGCGTGGAATTGGGCGCCGACCTGGCGCACCGGCAAGAATGCCTCCGGGGCCAGCAGCAGCACGAACAGGCCGACGCCGAGCGCGAGGGTGCCGTCGACCAGGCGCAGGCCGATGGAGACGGCGACGAGGGCGACCGACAGGCTGGCCGCCAGCTCGAGCACGAAACCACTGAGGAAGGAGACCCGCAGCACCGTCATGGTGCGGGCGCGGTAGTCCTCGGTGATGGCGCGTACCCGGGCGAACTGGCGACGGTCCCGGCCGTAGATCTTGAGCGTGCCGAGCCCGCCGACGAGGTCGAGGAACCCCGTCGACAGCCGCTGCAGGGACTCCCACTGCTGGTGCTGCACGGACTGGGTGGCCTTGCCGATCAGCACCATGAAGATCGGAATGAACGGCAGCACCACGATGACCGTGATGCCGCTGGGCAGGTCCTGCCCAAGCATCACCAGGATCAGCAGGGGCGTGCTGATCGCCGCCAGCAGGAGCTGGGGCAGGTAGCGGGCGAAGTAGTTGTCGAGCGCGTCGAGCCCCTGGGTGACCAGGGTGGAGACGCCGGCGCCGGCCCGGCCGCTGATCCAGTCCGGGCCGCGCTCGGCGACGCGGTCGAGCACCTGGCGGCGCAGCTGGCTCTTGACCTGGGCTGCCCCGCGGGTGGCGGCCACCTCGAGCAGCCAGACCAGCGCGGCCCGGACCACGATCACCCCCGCAAGGGCGGCGGTGGTCGAGGCGAGGTCGGCCCGCGACGCCCCCGTCACCGCGAGGGTGATGCTCTGGCTCAATAGCCAGGAGAACGTGATGACCGTGACGGTCTGCGCCAGTCCAAGCAGGGCACCCACCGACAGGAACCACCGGGCGGCGCTCGCATAGCGGAGGAGCCGAGGATCGAATGGGCGCATTTACATTCAGTGTACGGCGGACTCTACGTCGGCCGAGACGGTCGTGCGACTGACCCGCTTGCGCAGCACCCAGTAGGTCCAGCCCTGGTAGAGGAGGATCACCGGCATGGCGAACAGGGCGGTCCAGCTCATCACCTGCAGCGTGTACGGCGTCGAGGACGCGTTTTCGATGGTCAGGCTATTCGCCGCGTCATTGCTGGCCGGCATCACGTCGGGGAACAGGGAGGCGAAGAGCGTCAGCACCGCGAGGGCGATGGTCGCGGCCATCAGCGTGAACGCCCATCCCTCGGACCCGCGCAGGTTCGCCAGGAACGCCCCGATCAGGGCGACGGCGGCGAGCACGGCGAAGGCTGCGGTGGCCAGGCTGCCGAAGGCGAGGGTGGTCCAGACCAGGAATGAGGCGGCCACCACGATGGTGACGATCCCGGCCTTGACGGCCAGCTTCTGGGCGCGCTGACGGATGTCCCCCTCGGTCTTCAGGGAGATGAAGATCACGCCGTGGGTGAAGAACAGGAGCAGCGTGGTGAGGCCGCCGAGGAGGGCGTAGGGATTGAGCAGGTCGAAGAAGGAGCCGATGTAGTTGTGGCCGGCATCCAGGGGCACGCCCTGCACGATGTTGGAGAAGGCGACACCCCAGAGCAGGGCGGGAACCGCGGACCCGATCACGATCATCAGGTCGAAGCGCTTCTTCCACGCCGCCTCTGGGCGCTGATGCCGGTACTCGAACGACACCCCGCGCAGGATAAGGGCAAGCAGGATCACGAGCAGGGCCAGGTAGAAGCCGCTGAACAGGGTGGCGTACCACTCCGGGAACGCGGCGAACAGGGCCGCGCCGGCCACGATCAACCAGGTTTCGTTGAGGTCCCAGACCGGCCCGATGGTGTTGATGATGACCCGGCGGTCGAGGTCGTCCTTGCCGAGGAAGGGCAGGGACATGCCGACGCCGAAGTCGAAGCCGTCGAGAACGAAGTAGCCGATGAAGAGTGCACCGATGATCCAGAACCAGAGAATGTTGAGTTCCATCATGCGCTCCTAGTAGACCGTGACCTGTGGCTTGACCCTGCCGGACACCGGGTCGGGTTCCGCCAGCGGGGCCGGTCCCTGCCGCACGGCCTGCAGGATCAACTTGAATTCGACGACGGCGAGAGCGCCGTAGATCAGCGTGAACGCGATCAGTGAGATCAGGATCTCGACGCCGCTGACATTGGGTGACACGCCGTCCTGGGTGCGCAGGAGGCCGAACACGAGCCAGGGCTGCCGGCCCATCTCGGTGAAGATCCAGCCGACGCTCATCGCGAGCAGGGAGAACGGGAAGCTCCAAATGGCGATCTTCCAGACCCAGGTGGCCTCCGGGCTGCGCCCATTCCGGGTCAACCAGAGGCCGACCACGGCGACGAGGATGTGCGCGATGCCGAGACCGATCATCCAGCGGAAAGCCCAGTAGGTGATCCAGATCGTCGGCGTGTAGTCCCCGGGGCCGTACAGGGTGACGTACTGCGCCTGCAGGTTGTCGATGCCCTCGACGGTGCCGTTGAGGGTGTGGGTCGACAGGAAGGACAGCAGGTAGGGGATGCGAATCGAGAACAACTCGCTCACGCCGTCGGGGGTGCCGAGGGTGAAGATCGAGAAGGATGCCTCGGCGCCCGTCGCGGTCTTGTACATCGCCTCGGCCGCCGCCATCTTCATGGGCTGGGCCGCGGTCATGGCGAGGCTGAGCGAGTCGCCGAAGAAGGTGGTGAGCGCCCCGGAGACGACCATCATCCACATGCCCAGCTTGAGCGCGGGACGCATGGTGTCCTCGTTCTGCCTGCGCAGCAGGTGCCAGGCCGCCACCGAGATGACGAGGCCCGACGACACCATGAAGCAGGCGAAGATCGTGTGCGGGAAGGAGGCCAGCGCGATCGGGTTGGTCAGGAGTTCACCGATGCTGGTCAACTCGGCCCGGCCGCGCTCCTCGTTGATGCGGAACGCGATCGGGTTCTGCATGAACGCGTTCGCCGCGAGGATGAAGTAGGCCGAGGCGATCGAGCCGGCCGTGGTCAGCCAGATGGTGGCCAGGTGCAGGCCGCGGGGCAGTTTGTCCCAGCCGAAGATCCACAGTCCGATGAAGGTGGCCTCCAAGAAGAAGGCGGTGATGCCCTCGAAGGCGAGCGGGGCGCCGAACACGTCGCCAACGAAGCGGGAGTAGTCCGACCAGTTCATCCCGAACTGGAACTCCTGCACGATTCCGGTAACGACGCCCATGGCGAAGTTGATCAGGAAAATCTTGCCGAAGAAGTGGGTCAGCTGAAGGTATTTGGCCTTGTCGGTGCGCACCCAGGCGGTCTGGAAGAGCGCCACCGTGAATGCCAGCCCGATCGTGAGCGGCACGAAGAGGAAGTGGTAGACGGTGGTCAGACCGAATTGCCATCTTGACAGGAGTAACGGATCCAGCCACTCGTACATGCGCCCTCCAGCGTCCACGGATTTTCTACACTATGTAGAATATTACTCTTCTACGAGACGTAGAAGAGTCGATTCCCGCCCGCTAGACTCCCCACTATGGGGCGATTGGGTGTACTCGAGAGACTGCTGATGGATGTCCTGTGGGACACCGAGGAGCCTCTCCCTGCCAACGACCTCCGGGACCGGCTGCTCACCCCGACGGCCGCGACCGCCCGGCACAAACCACTCGCCACCACGACCGTGCTCACGGTGCTCTCCCGCCTCGAGGCCAAGGGCTTCGTCACCCGGGACCGGGACATCCGGCCGCACCGCTACCGGGCCGTGGCGACCCGGGCCGAGCACACCGCGGAGCTGATGCACGAGGTGCTCGGTTCGGCGCCCGACCGGCAGGCGGCTCTCGCCCGGTTCATCGGCGACGTCACCCCGCAGGAGGCCGACGCCCTGCGCGTGCTCCTCGGCACTGCGCCGCTCGTTCGCGAGTGACCGGCACCCTGTCCCGGTCCCCGCATCAGACAGCGCGAACCGGAATGGTCAAGTCGTGTTCGGCACTGCCGTAGCGCTCATGGTCGTCGCCGTTCTGCTGGCCGGTCCGGTTCCGATCTGGTTGGCCCAGGCCGGATGGCCGTCCCGCTCCCCCGCGATCGCCCTGGTGCTGTGGCAGTCCTTCGCCCTGGCGGGCGGGCTCTCGATGATCGGCTCACTGCTCAGCTTCGGACTGATCCCGTTCGGCGAGAACCTGCTCGACGGCATCCGTTCGTTGGCCGGCCATCTCTTCACCGGCACTCTGCCGGCCGGCACATCGTTCGGCAGCGTGCTCATGCTGTGCGCGGCGCTGATCCTCGGCAGTCATTTGCTGCTCAACCTCGCCGCGACCTTGTCCCGCGCCCAGCGCCAGCACCGCCGGCACCGGCACCTGATCGGGCTGCTCAGCGAGCCTCTGCCCCACCATTCGGGCACCCTTGTGATCGAGCACGACGCACCGGTCGCCTACTGCCTGCCCGGCGCGACCCGGTCGGCGACCGTACTCTCCCGCGGCCTCCTGCAGCTGCTGGACGCGGACCAGCTGCGCGGGGTGATCGCGCACGAACGCGCCCACCTGCTGCAGCAGCACCACCTCGTGCTGCTCGCCTTCAAGTCCTGGCACAGCGCGCTGCCGTGGTTCCCGATCGCCAATCGCGCCGAGAACGCGGTGGCCCTCCTGATCGAGATGCTGGCCGACGACCAGGCCCGGCGCGTTATCGACGACCGCACGCTGGCCACCGCGATCGCGCTGGTCGGGTCGGCCCACCAGGTGGACCTGCTGGGAACGGATGTCGAACTCGCCGACGGCCCGGACCATCCGTTCGACCTCGTGACACCCCGCGTTCGCAGGCTGATCACCCCGCAGGCGCCCCTGCCGCGCTCCGCCGCGCCTATCGCCTCGGCGGCAGCAGCCGCGCTTCTGCTGCTGCCGACGCTGCTCCTGTTCCTGACCTGACCCGGCCTGACCTGGCCTGACCCGGCCTGACCCGGCCTGACCTGACCTGACCCGGCCTGACCCGGCCTGACCTGACCTGACCCGGCCTGACCTGACCCCGGCCCAGGCCCAGCCCCCAGCCCCCAACGAATTCGACGGAGATTTTCGGTCCCAGGGCCTGTTTTGCCCTGCAACCGGCCCGCAGGCGCAAAATCTCCGTCGAATTCGTCAGGCGATGTTTGAGTCCGGCACTGCCGGAATCAGCTGGCGCTCTAGAAGAGGTTCGCCTGCTCGAGCCAGGCTGCCGCAATCTTCTCGGCCGAGAGCTCGTCGTTCACGCTCTCGGAGTTGAGGCTGACCAGGTCTTCGGCGGTCAGAGCGGCACTGACGGCGTTGAGTACGTCGGCGGCCTTCTCGTCGACCTTGTCGGAGACGAGAGGAACGACGTTGTCCGCGAAGAACAGGCCGTCGGGGTCGTCGAGGGCGACGAGGCTGTCCGACTTGATGTTCGGGCTGGCCGTGTAGACGTTCGTGATCTGGATGTCGTTGTCGACGAGAGCCTTGATCGTGAGCGGGCCACCGCCATCCTCGATCGGTGTGAAGCCGGCGATCGGGATGCCGTACTTCTCCGTCAGGGTCGTCGGTCCGTACGGGCGGGTCTGCAGTTCAGACGGGCCGCCGACGGTGATCGGCTCGGTGACGTCGGCGAGTGACGCGATGTCGGTCAGGCTGTACTTGTCGGCGAAGGCCTGCGTCACGGTCCAGGAGTTCTGGTCCGTAGCCGAGGCCATGTCCAGCACGCTCAGCCCCTCGGGCAGCTCGTCCTGCAACTGCGCGTAGGTCTCGTCGGCGGTGCCGCCGGCGGCATTCTCCTTGAGGACCTGCAACAGGCTGCCCGTGTACTCCGGGAAGACGTCGATGGTGCCGGATTCGATCTCGGGCAGGTACACCTCGCGCTGGCCGATCTTGAATTGCCGGTCGACCGTGAAGCCGTTCGACTCCAACGCCTGCGCATAGATCTCGGCGATGATCTCGTTCGAGTAGTAGTCCTGCGAACCGATGACCAGGGTCGCGGATGCCTCGTCGGCGCTATTTCCGCTGTCCAGCGGATCACCGGACGCACACCCTGCAAGGGCTACGACGGCCCCAACCGCGACCGCGGCAACCGCCGCGAGCCGGCCTCTTTTAGCTGTGAACATTAGTGGGTTCCTTTCGTGATGGCGGGATCCATCCCCGGCACAGGTCGGGCTGACCTGGCGCGGTCGACTGGGGTGCGTCCGGACGCGACGCCTCTGGGAACGACAAGTCGCTGCATGACGGTGAATATTCCCTCGAGCGTGAGGGCGAGCAGGATCACGAGCAGCGACCCGCCCAGCATCTCCGCGTAGTCGCGAGTTTTCAACCCGGCGAACAGGAATCGCCCGAGGCCGATGTCCGCCACGTAGGCCGCCAGGGTGGCCGTGGCGATGACCTGCAGGGTGGCCGAACGGATGCCCGCGATGAGCAGCGGCATCCCCAGCGGGATCTCGACGGTTCGCACGATCTGGCTCTCCGACATCCCGACCGAGCGGGCGGAGTCGATCACGGACCGGTCGATGGCCTCGAATCCGGCGTATGCGCCCGCGAGGATGGGCGGGATCGCCAGGACCGTGAGCGCCACGGACGGAGCCCCGAGCCCGATTCCGACCCACAGCGCGACCAAGGTGAGCAGGCCCAGGGTCGGAATGGCTCGCAGCCCGCCGGACGTGGCCACGGCCAGGCTGCGCCCCCGGCCCGTGTGCCCGATCAGGAAGCCGACCGGAATCGCGATCGCGCAGGCCATCAGGACCGCCGCGACCGTGAATACCAGGTGCTCAACCAGACGCACCGGGATGCCGCCCGGCCCGGCGTAATTGGCTGGGTCGAGGATCCAGTTCAGGGCGTCCTGGAACAGGTTCATCCGGAACCCTCCGCGCTCCGGGAGACCCGCAGTGCCCGCCGGCTGGTGGCCGCTAGGCGGGTCCACGGCAGCAGCAGGCGCCCGAGCAGCACGAGGGCGCCGTCCAGCAGCAACGCCAGCGCCACGGTCAGCACGATTCCGGCGATGATCTCGGCCTGGATGCCGCGCTGGAAGCCATCCGTGAACAGGCTCCCGAGGCTCTGCGCGCCGATCACGGCCCCGACCGTGGCCAGGCTGACCGTGCTGACGGCCACGACCCGGAGGCCGGCCAGAAGCACCGGTCCGGCCAGCGGCAGCTCCACCTGCCAGAAGGTGCTCCAGCCGGAATACCCCACGGCGACAGCGGACTGACGCACGTCCTCGTCCACGGATGCCAGCCCGTCGGCCACCACACGCACCATCAGCGCGACGCCGTAGAGCGTCAGGGCGATGACCAGGTTGAGCGGTGAGCGGAGGCTGGTGCCCACGACGGCCGGGATCACGAAGAACAGCGGCAGGGACGGGATGGCGTAGAGCAGCCCACTGGCTGTGAGGATCACGCCGCGCCCGGCCCGGTACCGGTTCGCGAGCCAACCGAGCGGCACGGCGATCAGGAAGCTGAGCATGATGGGCGGCACGCTGAGCACCAGGTGGTCGAGGGTGCGATCCCAGAGCAGGTCGAGATTCGCCCAGATCCAGGTCACCGCGGAGCCGGTGAATCCGGCGAGGGCGCGGACGTCCCGGGCATGACGAGCACGCCGGCCAGGCGGCCCTCGCTGTCGAGCAGCAGGTCGGAGTCGCCACGGCGCTCCAGGTGCAGGGCTCGCTTGCCGCGATCCGCTCCGATGAAGCTGGCCACGAAGTCGTCGGCCGGGTCCGCCAGGATGTCGGCCGGCGCCCCGACCTGGGCGATCCGTCCGCCGTCGCGCAGGATGACGACCTGGTCGCCGAGGAGGAATGCCTCTTCGATGTCGTGGGTGACGAACACCACCGTTTTGCCGAGCTCGCTCTGCAGCCGGATCAGTTCCTGCTGCAGCTCGGCCCGCACGATCGGGTCGACGGCGCCGAACGGCTCGTCCATCAGCAGAATGTTCGGGTTCACCGCAAGCCCGCGGGCCACCCCTACCCGCTGCTGCTGCCCGCCGGAGAGCTGGCTCGGGTACCGGGCCGCCAGGGTCTGGTCCAGGCCCACCGTGTCGAGCAGGGCGAGGGCATCGGCACGGGCCTTCTTCCTCGGCACCCCGCGCAGCAGCGGAACCGTCGCGACATTGTCGATCACCGTTCGGTGCGGGAGCAGGCCGGAGTTCTGCATCACATAGCCGATACTGCGTCGCAGCTGCACCGGCTCGAGCTGGGCGATGTCGGCCCCGTCGATCTCGATGGTGCCGCCGCTCGGGTCGACCATCCGGTTGATCATGCGCAACAGGGTGGTCTTACCGGAGCCGGAGGAGCCGACGAGCACCGTCGTCCGATGCGACGGAAGGGTCAGGCTGAAATCGTCGACGGCACGGGTGCCGTCCGGGAACTGCTTGCTCACCGAGCGGAACTCGATCATGGAGAGGGCTCATTTCTCGCCCGAGTCGACAGAACGCGGGCGGCAGGTACCCCACCCAACCATCACTCGGCGCCACGAGCCAACCGGAACGCGGAATTCCTAGCGAACGCTCGGCCCGTAGTATCCGGCCAGGTAGTCGTGGGTGACGACGCGACACTCCGTGATGAACCGCGGATCACCCTGCGGGTCGGAGCGGAATGCCCGCGACAGGATGGAATCACCCATCTCCACGGCGACCTCGAGCCGGAAGATCAGTTCGGCACCACCCTCGAGGCCGAACTCCTCGACCAGCATGCCGGCCACCCGGCGGGCGAAGTAGCCCGTGTCGGAGTCTTCGACGACGGAAGCACCCTGCCGGTCGTCGAAATGCATGATGCGAAACCCCGGCTCGGAGCGGTACAGGTCGACGAAGGCCGTGATGGCCACGTCCACGGCCTGCCACCAGCCCTGGGGAGCACTCGTCGTGAGCTGCTCCGCCACCCGGCTGCGGAAGCGCAGCACGGCGCGCTCACGCAGCGCCTGCAGCACCGCGACGCGATCGGGGTAGTACCGGTACACGGTTCCGATCGACGCGCCGGCACGTTCGGCCACCATCGCGGTCGTGATGCGGTCGAAACCGACCTCGTCCACGACGATGGCGGCGGCGTCGAGCAGACCCGACAGTCGTGCTGTGCTGCGCTGTTGGATCGGCTCGATGCGTGCCTGCTGGGCCGGCACAAAAGGATCCCCACCGAAAAGGTCACTGAGTGACACTTGTCCTCCTTGAGAGTAATTCACTAATACTAGGTGGCAATCGGCTCATCATCCTTCCGTAACGGCGTGTCTTGTCAGACTGGGCAGGAATGGACGTCGGATGCCCCGGGCGACGCCACTCCGCTGCGGAGTTGAGGCCGGCGCATGCCAGACTAGAGGTGTGCCGACATATCCTCGAATCCCGCCCACGGGCACGCCAGCGAAGTTGATGCATCGCGCCGCCCGCATCGAGGACTGGCTGCACTTCAAGCGTGAACACTCAGCCCGCAAGCGCGGCTACCTGCCCACGGTCATTCCTTACGCCGGTTACGGCTCGACCGAGTGGGTGCGCCTCCTGTGCCGGGTGCTCCTGGCCAAGCCGGCGAAACCCGGCTCCAAGCTGGCCCGCCGTCACTGGCGTGCCGACCGCCGCGAGGTCGGGATCCGCGGCTGGCGCAGCTTCACGAGTGTCCCGGTCAACGACGTCACGGTGACCATCGAGATCAACGGCTTCATCCATCGGGTGCAAGCCGACCGCGGCGGTGTGGTCGACACCGTCATACCGGTCACGCTGACGCCCGGCTGGCACACGGCCCGGCTGCACACCGACGACACGGCCGCGCCGGTCGAGGCACCGCTTTTCATCGTGGCCCCGTCGGTGCGCCGCGGGATACTCTCCGACGTCGATGACACGGTCATGGTCACCACTCTCCCCCGTCCGCTGCTCGCCGCCTGGAACACCTTCGTGCTCGACGAGCACGCCCGGGTTCCCACGCCGGGCATGGCGGTCCTCCTGGACCGACTCGCCGCGGTCAACGAGGGTTCCCCGATGATCTACCTGTCGACCGGGGCCTGGAACGTCGCCCCGACCCTGACCCGGTTCCTGAACCGCAACCTGTACCCGTCGGGAGCTCTCCTGCTCACCGATTGGGGTCCCACCCACGACCGCTGGTTCCGTAGCGGTCAGGACCACAAGAGGGCCAACCTGCGCCGTCTCGCACTGGAGTTCCCGGACATCCGCTGGATCCTGATCGGCGACGACGGCCAGCACGATGAGGCCATCTACAGCGAGTTCCAGCGGGACTTCCCGGGCAGCGTGGACGCGGTGGCTATCCGCCAGCTGTCCCCCAGTCAGGCCGTGCTGGCCGGGCGCCCGCTCAAGGATACCGCCACCGTACCCCGTGATCCACGCTGGGTGTACGGACCGGACGGCTCGGCCCTGGCCCGGCAGCTCGCGGACCACGGCCTGATTTAGGCGCGACGGCCTGATCCGGGAGCTACGGCCGCGGGGCGAGGATGCGGTCGAGCCCACGGTTGATCTGGCGCGCCCACAGCGGACCGCGGTAGAGGAACCCGGTGTAGCCCTGCACGAGCGTCGCGCCGGCCGCGAGACGCTCGGCCACGTGTTCAGCGGTCTCCACGCCGCCCACCGAGATCACGCACAGGTCTCGGGGCACCGCGGCCCGGATCACGCGCAGCACGGCCAGGGAACGGGCCCGGAGCGGGGCTCCGGAGAGACCACCGGCGCCGGCGGCCTCGACGGTCGCGGCATCCGTGGCGAGGCCGGCGCGGGAAATCGTGGTGTTCGTGGCGATGATGCCGTCAAGCCCCAACGCCACGACGAGTTCGGCAATACGGGTCACCGCCTCATCCTCGAGGTCGGGGGCGATTTTCACCAGCAGAGGCGTGGCGCCGGCCTCGACCTTGACCGCCCGCAACAGCGGGGCGAGCTGGTCGAGCTCCTGCAGTCCGCGCAGCCCGGGGGTGTTCGGCGAACTGACATTGACGACGAGGTAGTCGGCGAGGGGCGCGAGCAGGGCGGCGCTGACGAGGTAGTCGGCGGTGGCGTCCTCGACCGCGGTGACCCGGCTCTTTCCGATGTTGATGCCCAGGACCGGGCGGCCAGCGACGGACCGGACGTGCGCGAGGCGCACCCGCGCGGCGCGGGCACCGGAATTGTTGAAACCCATCCGGTTGACGATTGCACGGTCGGGGATCAGGCGGAAGAGGCGAGGCTTCGGGTTGCCCGGCTGCGGGACGGCGGTGATGGTGCCGACCTCCACGTGCCCGAACCCGAGCTGACCGAGCCCGATCACGGCTTCGCCGTCTTTATCGAAACCGGCGGCCACGCCGAACGGGGACTCGAATCGGAGACCCAGAGTCTCAACACCGAGGTCCGTGCGCGGGCGGGTGAAGCGGTGCACGACCCCGCCGACCCCGAGCGTGGGCAGCGCCCGGATCACAGTGAAGGCCAGGTGGTGGGCTCTTTCGGGGTCGAGGCGGGTCAGGAACAGCGAGAAGATCAGCGGATACACGAGGACCCTACGACTCAGCGGGGCGGGTGACGCCCGCACCACTGTCGCCCTCGGTGCGCTCGGTGCGCTCGGTGCGCGAACCGTGCTCGATGCGCAGTCGGGCAATCGCGGCCTCGAAATCCTCGAGCGAGTCGAACGCCTGGTAGACACTCGCGAAGCGCAGGTAGGCAACCTCGTCCAGTTCACGTAGCGGCGGCAGGATCGCAAGACCGACCTCGTTCGCCTTCACCTGCGACGCGCCGGTCTGCCGAATGGTCTCCTCGACCCGCTGGGCGAGCATGGCCAGATCGGAGTCCGTCACTGGTCGACCCTGGCAGGCCTTGCGCACGCCGGCCACGATCTTGTCGCGGCTGAACGGTTCGACGACTCCGCTGCGCTTGACGATGTTCAGGCTGGCGGTCTCGGTCGTGCTGAACCTCCGGCCGCACTCGGGGCACTGGCGGCGCCGGCGGATGGAAAGTCCGTCGTCGCTCGTGCGCGAGTCGATGACTCGGGAGTCCGGGTGGCGGCAGAACGGGCAGAACATCGTGCGGCCAGCCTACCGCGCGGCCGTGAAACGGGCGGTGACGGCGTCGCCGTGCGCGGGAAGCGCCTCGGCCGTGGACAGCGCCGCAATGTGGTCGGCGACCTCGCGCAGCGCGTCACGGCTGTACGTGACGACCTGCTGGGGGCGCAGGAACGTGTACGCGCCGAGGCCGGAAGAGAACCGGGCCTGACCTCCCGTCGGCAGCACGTGGTTCGAGCCGGCCACGTAGTCGCCGAGGCTCACGGGCGAATGCGGGCCGAGGAAGATGGCGCCGGCGTTCTCGATCAGCGCGAGCACGGCATCCGGGTCGCTGGTCTGGATCTCGAGGTGCTCGGGACCGAACGCATTGCTGAACGCGGCCGCAGCGCCGAGGTCGTCCACGAGGACGATCCCCGACTGGCGCCCGTTCAGGGACGCGGTGACACGGATGCTGTGGGTCGTGCTCTGCATCAGGTCGACCAGGTGCAGGGAGACCGCGTCGGCGAGCTCCACCGAATCGGTCACGAGCATGGCGGCGGCCAGTTCGTCATGCTCGGCCTGGCTGACCAGGTCGGCGGCGACGAGACGGGGATCGGCGGAGGCATCAGCGATCACCAGGATGTCGGTCGGGCCGGCCTCGGAGTCGATTCCGGTCACTCCGCGCACCAGGCGCTTGGCGGCGGCCACATAGACGTTGCCGGGGCCGGTGACGAGCTGCACCGGGTCCAGGCCCAGCCCGGGCACGCCGTAGGCGAAGGCACCGACCGCGCCGGCTCCGCCCATGGCGTAGATCTCGTCGATGCCGAGCAGGCCCGACACCGCGAGGATGGTGGGGTGCACGCGGCCGTCGAAGTCGCTCTGCGGCGGCGACGCCAGCGCGATCGAGGACACGCCCGCGATCTGGGCCGGAACGACGTTCATCACGACGCTGGATGGGTAGACGGCCTTGCCGCCGGGCACATACAGGCCGACCCGGTTAATCGGCTGCCAGCGTTGCGTGATGGTGGCGCCGTCGGCGATCGTGGTGGTCACCTGCGGCGGCACCTGCGCCGCGCTGGCGATGCGCACCCGGCGGATGGTCTCCTCGATGGCCGTGCGCACGGTCGGGTCGAGCCCGGCCAGCGCCTCGGTGACGTGGGACGCGGGCACCCGCAGATGGGCCGGACGCACCCGGTCGAGGCGCTCCGCCTGGTCGAGCAGGGCGTCCTCGCCTCGGGCCCGTACATCGTCGATCAACTCGGCTGCGACGTCGCTGGCCGCGGTCACGTCGGTGAGCGCACGCGGCACGGCCGCGAGCAATTCCGCCGGAGTGGGCCGGGTCCCTCGGAGGTCAATAGTCTGGATCATCGGGTTCCAGCCTAGCGATCAACTCCCGTCCACCGGGAATAGGCTGACTGCCGAGGAGATTGATTCAGTCACATGAGCGACACCGACATACCCCAGCCCGGCACCGTACCCTTGGCCGAAGATCCCAATGCACCGCTGGATCTGGCCGCCTTCAAGCATTCCTTCCGGCGTCACGCCGCCGGCGTCGCGGTGATCACCGCGTTGCGCCCGGACGGCATCCCGGTGGGATTCACGGCCACCTCGCTGGCGTCGCTGTCGTCGGTTCCGCCGCTGGCCACCTTCAACATGGCCCGGTCGGCCAGCACGTGGCCCGCCATCGCCGAGAGCGAACGAGTCGTCATCCACATCCTGGGCGCGCACAATCGTGCCGTCGCCGAGGTGATGTCGGGTCCCGCCGACCAGCGCTTCGTCGGCGATCACTGGCAGCCCGGGCCCCACGGTCTGCCCGTGCTGAGGGGCGTCACCTCCTGGATGGTGGGGCGCATCATCGAGCGCGCACTGGTGCACAACAGCGCCGTGGTGGTCGTGAAGATCGAGGAGGGCGGCATGGGCGAGAACGACGAGGCCCTGGTCTACTACGAGCGCACCTACCGCGTTCCCGGGGCCGAGGCCTAGCCTCGGGCTCGGGCTCGGGCTACTTCCGCGTCGGGGTCCGGCCGGCGGCGTCGCCGGCGGCGGCGGCGTCGCGGAGGCGGCGCCGCTCTGCCTCGGCCACGGCGGCCTCCTCCGGCGTGGGCGCGGTGCCGCCGAGATGCCGCGGCTGCCACCACTGGCCGGCGCCGTCCACCGGGTAGGCCTTCTGCAACCCGTCGACGAGACCCTGCAGGGTCTCGTGGAGAGCCAGCGTCATCGACTGCGCATCCTCCCCCGCGGAGACCGCGAACGGCAGGCCAACGGCGAAGCGGATGGGCACGCCGAACACCTCCCGCAGGGCCGGCTTGTGGTTCTTGGTGAGCACCCGATGCCCGCCCCAGACCGCGATCGGGATCACGGGGACGCCCGCCTCGGCCGCCATCCGGATGGCCCCCGATTTCAACTCGCGCACGGTGAAGGACGCGTTCACGCCGCCCTCAGGGAACACGCCGAGAAGTTCGCCCGCACGCAGCGCCGTCACGGCCTGGCCGTACGCCTCCGCCCCGGCCTTCATATCGACCGAGATGTGTCGCATGCCCCGCAGGAGCACGCCCACGAGCTTCTGGTCGAACGCGCCCTTCTTGGCCATGAAACGGATGTGACGGCGGTTCTTGTGCCACAGCATCCACTCGACCAGGGCGAAGTCCATGTAGCCGAAGTGGGTGATCGCCAGCACCGCTCCCCCGGTGTCCGGCAGGTTCTTCAGGCCGGTCACGGATGGCTTCAGGCGCAGCAGGCCGAACACGGCCCGCCCGGCCAGAATCGCCGTGGTGTACAGAGGTTCCCGGGTGCCTGTGCTCATGTTTCAAGGCTACGACCTGCGTGGGGGTTCGCGGCGACATTGGTCGAGCCTGTCGAGCCTGGTCGAGACCAGAGACCCGACTCCTATCAGTCGTGCCGGGTGACGTTCTTGCGTTCGACGGCGTCGGTCATGCGGGTGCGGGACTTCGTCACGTTGCGCCACTTGCGCGCCCCGGTTTCCAGCCAGGGTGGTGCCTTGATCTGCACGGCGCCGCGGATCATGCGGATGGCCCAGCCGGAGGCGGCGAGCATGCGGTGGTGGAACCAGCAGAGGCAGACGCCGTTGTGGGTGTGGGTCGGTCCGCCCTCTGCGTGTGGGATGACGTGGTGGATCTCGCTCATTCCGGCCGGGATTGTGCAGCCGGGGATGATGCAGGTGCCGTCGCGGAGTCGGGTCGCTCGGCGTTGCGCGGGGGTGAAGCAGCGTTCGGGTGAGCCGAGGGCGATGATGCGTCCCTCGTCGTTGATGACGATTTTTTGTTGGCCGCCGGTGCTGATCAGGTCCGTGACGGCGTTGATCGTGATCGTTGCTTCGACTCCGTCGATCCAGCCGACGCCGTGGCCCTGACCGAAGTTCGCGTTCAGGTCTTGTTCTCGGACGCTGACGAGGACCGTGGCGGGGGCGCCGCCGATGGTCGGGGATTCGCCCGCGCGGGAGGGGACGTCGAGGATCACGGCGAGCCAGGTCAGTGCACCGCAGCGTCGGCGTCGGCGTCGGCGTCGGCGTCAAAGCGGACAGGATCGCATCGGCCGTGTCGACGCCCCGGTGGCCAGAGCGATCGCCGTGGCCGGGAACGTGGGCGGCAGAGGTTCGCCGGCCAGGGACCGCCCGGTGCGCAGCTGCCGGCCCAGCCGCATCCGCCGGTTCGCGGTCGGCCCAGACACCAGGGTGACCCGCTCCAAAAGCTCCCCCGGAGTGCGGCCGCCGCGCTTCGCGGAGAGGCGGCCGGTGCCGAGCTCGGGCCGGGACCGGTCGGCGACCTCCGCCGCCGTAGCCACCCGCAACGCGTCGACCTGCCGGCCGAGAACCTCCACCGCCGTGGCCACCCGCAGCAGACCGTCGTCGAAGCGGCGCACGGCCGAATACCGCAGTGATTCCCCGAGCCCCGCCGCGAGGGCCCGCAGCTCCGCGACCGCGCACGCCGCCGCGGACGGGCCGGGCGCGGCATCCGCTGCGGGTGTTTCCGGGAGGCTGGTCATATGACGAGTATGGCCTAAATAGAACGTGAAAGCGGGGGTCTGTCAGGTATTGAAGTCTAAAAATTCGAATGTAATTTTGGTCGGCCGAGCGCGCTTGCGCCCTGACGGGACTGAACTGACACTGCATACAGGCACGACCTGGTCGCCGGCCGAGCCGCTTGCCCTGGGTGCCCTCGAAGCTGGTTTACTCGTACCAGGCGATGATCCGGGAGAGCACGTGAAAACCTCGGCCGCCAGAGGGAGACACCATGAGCACTGACCTGAGCAGGGCAACCGGCGCGGGCACGCCCGCGCAGCACTTTGCCGACAGCCACGATCGGATCCGGGTGCAGGGTGCGCGGGTTAACAATCTCAAAGATGTCAGCCTCGATATCCCCAAGCGGCGGCTGACCGTGTTCACCGGGGTCTCCGGCTCAGGCAAGAGTTCACTGGTCTTCGGCACGATCGCCGCGGAATCCCAGCGACTGATCAACGAGACCTACAGCGCCTTCGTGCAGGGTTTCATGCCCACGCTCGCGCGGCCCGAGGTCGACGTGTTGGACGGGCTGACCACAGCCATCATCGTCGACCAGGAGCGGATGGGCGCCAACTCCCGTTCCACGGTCGGCACCGCCACCGACGCCAACGCGCTGCTGCGCATCCTCTTCAGCCGGCTCGGGCAGCCGCACATCGGATCGCCCCAGGCGTTTTCGTTCAACGTGGCCTCGATCAGCGGCGCCGGGGCGGTCACGCTCGAGCGGGCCGGGAAGACCGTTAAGGAACGGCGCAGCTTCAGCATCACCGGGGGCATGTGTCCGCGCTGCGAGGGCATGGGCACCGTCAACGATATCGACCGCTCCGCGCTCTACGACGACTCCAAGTCGCTCAACGAGGGTGCCCTCACCATCCCCGGGTACACGATGGAGGGCTGGTACGGCCGCATCTTCCGCGGCTGCGGCTGGTTCGACCCGGACAAGCCCATCGGCCGGTACAGCAAGCAGGAACTCGACGACCTGCTCTACAAGGAGCCGACCAAGATCAAGGTCGAGGGAATCAACCTGACCTACCTCGGCCTCATCCCGCAAATTCAGAAGTCGTTCCTGTCGAAGGATGTCGCCGCCCTGCAGCCGCACATCCGCGCCTTCGTGGAGCGCGCGGTCGCCTTCGCACCCTGTCCCGAGTGCGAAGGCACCCGCCTCAGCGAAGCCGCGCGCTCGTCGAAGATCTCGGGGGTCAGCATCGCCGACGCCTGCTCCCAGCAGATCAGTGATCTGGCGGCGTGGGTTCGCGGGCTCGACGAACCGTCGGTGGCCCCGCTGACGCGGGCGCTCCGCCAGATCCTCGACTCGTTCGTGGAGATCGGGCTCGGTTACCTCTCGCTCGACCGGCCGGCCGGCACCCTGTCCGGCGGCGAGGCCCAGCGCACCAAGATGATCCGGCACCTGGGATCCTCCCTCACCGACGTGACCTATGTTTTCGACGAGCCCACCATCGGACTGCATCCCCATGACATCGAGCGGATGAACACGCTGTTGCTGCAATTGCGAGACAAGGGCAACACCGTGCTCGTCGTGGAGCACAAACCGGAGGCGATCGTGATCGCCGACCACGTCGTGGACCTCGGCCCCGGAGCCGGCACGGCGGGCGGCACGGTCTGCTTCGAGGGCACCGTCGAAGCGTTACGCACCAGCGGCACCCTCACCGGCCGCCACTTCGACTATCGCGCAGCGCTCAAGCCCTCGGTGCGCACGCCCACGGGAACGCTCATGATTCGCGGCGCGACCAAGAACAACCTCCAAGAGGTGGACGTGGACATCCCGCTGGGAGTGCTGGTGGTGCTGACCGGCGTCGCGGGATCCGGCAAGAGCTCGCTCGTACACGGCTCGATCCCCGCCGGCGCAGGCGTGGTGTCGATCGATCAGGCCGGCATCCGCGGTTCCCGACGAAGCAACCCGGCGACCTACACCGGAATGCTCGAACCGATCCGCAAGGCCTTTGCGAAAGCTAACGGCGTCAAGCCGGCGCTGTTCAGCTCCAACTCCGAGGGCGCCTGCCCCAACTGCAACGGCGCCGGCGTCGTCTACACCGACTTGGCGATGATGGCGGGCGTCGCAACCACCTGCGAGGTGTGCGAGGGCAAGCGGTTCGAGGCATCCGTGCTGGAATACCGCCTCGGCGGCCGCGATATCAGCGAGGTCCTCGCGATGTCGGTAATCGAGGCCGGGGAATTCTTCGGCACCGGCGAGGCCCGATCGCCGGCCGCCCACGCCATCCTGGTGGGGCTCGCCGACGTCGGGCTCGGCTACCTCAGCCTCGGTCAGCCGCTCACGACGCTCTCCGGAGGCGAGCGCCAGCGTCTCAAGCTCGCCACCCACCTGGCCGAGAAGGGTGGCGTCTACGTGCTCGACGAGCCGACCACCGGACTCCACCTCGCCGACGTCGAGCAGCTCCTCGGCCTGCTCGACCGGCTCGTGGACTCCGGCAAGTCAGTCATCGTCGTCGAGCACCACCAGGCGGTGATGGCTCATGCCGACTGGATCATCGACCTTGGCCCCGGTGCCGGCCACGACGGCGGCCGGATCGTCTTCGAGGGCTCGCCGGCCGACCTCATCGCCGCCCGCTCCACCCTCACCGGCCAGCACCTCGCGGCCTACGTCGGCCACCCCTGACCCCGGCACGTCACACCCGAACCAATTCGACGGAGATTTTCGCTGTATCGCCCTGAAACGCGGCCAAAAGGCTGTTTTTCGACAAAATCTCCGTCGAATTCGTTCGAGACGACTGTTCGACTGGGACCCAACCGGCTAGGTCAGGCAGTTCGGCCCGAGCAGGCTCTTGAGCTCCCCGAACAGGTCGGCGCTGATCTTCACGTGGTGGGGCAGCTCGAACACCCGGGCCGTGTGGCCCTTCACCAGCTTGAGCCGCACCTCCGAGCTGCCGATATGGCGGGTGATGACCTCACCCAACGCCGTCACCGTGTCGGTCGTGGCCCGGGATTCCGCCAGCGTCACGGTCAGCGTCCCGGTGTCGGAGGCCTGCCCGAGTTCCGGCGCGAAGATGCTGTACGCGTGCAGGTTCATGCCGTCGTCGCGCATGCTCACCCGGCCCCGCACGACCACGACCGAGTCGCTGATCAGGTCGGGCGAGAACTCCTGGTACGCCTTGCCCATGAACATCACGGCGATCTCTCCGCCGAAGTCCTCGACCTGGATGATGCCGTACTGGTTGCCGGACTTCTTTGCGATCCGGTGCTGCACGCTGGTGATCAGGCCGGCGATGGTGACGGTGTCGGCATCCTGGGTCTGTTCCGACCCGACCAGGTCCACGATGGTCGTGCTGGCGTGCTTGGCCAACGGGATCTCGAGCCCGGCCAGCGGATGGTCGGAGACGTAGAGCCCGAGCATGTCGCGTTCCAGCGCGAGCTTCTCCTTCTTGCTCCACTCGGGACGGTCCGGGACCTGCTCGGTCTCCTGCGGGTCGTCGAACAGGCTGTCGAAGTCGAAGCCGACCATGCCGTGCTGCTCGTCCCGCTTGATCTTGACGGCGGATTCGACGGCGGCCTCGTGGATCTCGAACATGGCCCGACGGGTCGCTCCGAGCGAGTCGAAGGCGCCGGCCTTGATCAGGGACTCGACCGTGCGCTTGTTGGCCACCGGGATCGGCACCTTGCGCAGGAAGTCGTGGAACGACTCGAACGCGCCCTTCTCCTTCCGGGCCGCGCGGATCGCGTCGACCACGTTGAAGCCAACGTTCCGCACCGCGCCCAGCCCGAAACGGATGTCCGTGCCCACGGCCGCGAAGTATCCGATCGACTCGTTCACGTCCGGCGGCAGCACCTGGATGCCCATCCGTCGGCACTCGTTCAGGTACAGCGCGAGCTTGTCGCGGGAGTCGCCGACGCTGGTCAACAGCGCGGCCATGTACTCGGCCGGGTACTTGGCCTTGAGGTACGCGGTCCAATACGAGAGCACCCCGTAGGCGGCCGAGTGCGCCTTGTTGAAGGCGTAGTCGGAAAACGGGAGCAGGATGTCCCAGACGGTCTTCACCGCCTCCATGGAGTAGCCGTTGGCGACCATGCCGCCGGAGAAGCCCTCGAACTGCTTGTCCAGCTCCGACTTCTTCTTCTTGCCCATTGCACGGCGCAGCAGGTCGGCCTGGCCCAGGGAGAACCCGGCCAGCTTCTGCGCGATCGACATGACCTGCTCCTGGTACACGATCAGGCCGTAGGTGGTGCCGATGACGTCCGCCAGCGCCTCCTCGAGCTCCGGGTGGATCGGGATGATCTCCTGCTGGCCGGTCTTCCGCAGCGCATAGTTGGTGTGCGAGTTGGCACCCATGGGGCCGGGCCGGTACAGGGCGATGACGGCCGAGATGTCTTCGAAGTTGTCGGGCTTCATCAGGCGTAGCAGCGACCGCATGGGCCCGCCGTCGAGCTGGAACACCCCGAGCGTGTCACCGCGGGCGAGCAACTCGTAGGCGGCCGGGTCTTCCAGGCCCATTTCTTCGAGCACGGGCCGGTGTCCGCGGTTCACGGCGATGTTGTCGAGGGTGTCGTCGATGATGGTGAGGTTGCGCAGCCCCAGGAAGTCCATCTTGATCAGGCCGAGGGCCTCGGAGGCCGGGTAATCGAACTGCGTGACGACTTGGCCATCCGCTTCGCGCTTCATAATCGGGATGATGTCGATCAACGGGTCGGAACTCATGATCACGCCGGCCGCGTGCACGCCCCACTGGCGCTTGAGGTTCTCCAGGCCGAGGGCTGTGTCGAAGACCGTGCGGGCCTCGGGGTCGGATTCGATCACGGCCCGGAAGTCGGCGGCCTCGCGGTAGCGCGCATGGTCCTTGTCGAACATACCGGTCAGTGGCACGTCCTTGCCCATGATGGCCGGCGGCATGGCCTTGGTGAGCTTGTCGCCCATCCCGAAGGGGAACCCGAGCACGCGAGACGCGTCCTTGAGGGCCTGCTTGGCCTTGATCGTGCCGTAGGTGACGATCTGGGCGACGCGTTCCTCGCCGTACTTCTCGGTCACGTAGTGGATGACCTCGCCGCGGCGGCGCTCGTCGAAGTCGACGTCGAAGTCGGGCATGGAGACGCGGTCGGGGTTCAGGAACCGTTCGAAGATCAGCCCGTGCACGAGGGGGTCGAGGTCGGTGATCCCCATGGCGTAGGCGACCATTGAGCCGGCGCCCGAGCCGCGGCCGGGACCCACCCGAATGCCCTGCTGCCGGGCCCACATGATGAAGTCGGCCACCACCAGGAAGTAGCCAGGGAAGCCCATCTGGATGATGATGCCGATCTCGTAGTCGGCTCGCTTCCGCACCTCGTCCGGGATGCCGTTCGGGTAGCGCTTGGCCAGCCCGATCTCGTTCTCCTTGACGAACCAGCTCTCCTCGTTCTCCCCCTCCGGGCAGGGGAATCGGGGCATGTAGTTGGCCTTGGTGTTGAACTCCACCTGGCAGCGTTCGGCGATCAGCAGCGTGTTGTCACAGGATTCCGGGTGGTCCCGGAAGAGGTGGCGCATCTGCGCGGCGGTCTTCAGGTAGAACTCGTTCGAATCGAACTTGAAGCGGTTCGGGTCGTCGAGGGTCGACGCCGACTGCACGCAGAGCAGGGCCGCGTGGGCGGTCGCGTCGTGGGCGTGGGTGTAATGCAGGTCGTTGCTGGCCACCAGCGGGAGCTTCAGCTCACCGGCGAGTTTGAGCAGGTCGGTCATGGTGCGCCGCTCGATGTCGATTCCGTGGTCCATGATCTCGCAGAAGAAGTTCTCCTTGCCGAAGATGTCCTGGAATTCGCCGGCGGCCTTCTTCGCCTCGTCGTACTGGCCCAGGCGCAGGCGGGTCTGCACCTCGCCACCCACGCACCCGGTCGTGCCGATCAGCCCGCCGGAGAATTCGGCCAGCAGTTCCCGGTCCATCCGGGGCTTGAAGTAGTACCCCTCCAGGCTGGCCTTGGACGACAACCGGAACAGGTTGTGCATGCCGGCCGTGGTCTCCGAGAGCAGCGTCATATGCGTGTACGAACCGGCGCCGCCGACGTCGTCGCGGTTCTGGCCGCTGGTCCCCCAGCGCACGCGGGTCTTGTCGCGCCGGTTGGTTCCCGGCGTGATGTACGCCTCGGTGCCGATGATCGGCTTGATGCCGGCCTCGGTAGCCGTGCGCCAGAAGTCGAACGCACCGAAGACGTTGCCGTGGTCGGTGATGGCGACCGCGGGCATCCCCTGCTCGATGGCCGCATTGATCAGCGGCTTGACCCGCGCCGCGCCGTCGAGCATCGAGTACTCGCTGTGCACATGCAGGTGCACGAAGGAATCCTTCGATCCACCCGACTGATTCTGAGAGGACAAAGCGGCTCCGAGGTATTGGTATTGGTCGCTACAGGTCAGACGTCGCGGAGCACGCCGAGGGCGTGCGCGAGGTCGGCCGGGTAGTCGGTGGTGAAGGTGACCCACTCCCGGGTGTCCGGGTGGTGGAACGCCAGTTGCTTCGCGTGCAGCCACTGCCGGGTCAGGCCGAGTCGCGCCGTGATCGAGGGATCGGCGCCGTACATGGCGTCACCGACACACGGATGCCGCTGGGCGGCCATGTGCACCCGGATCTGGTGGGTGCGCCCCGTTTCCAGGTGCACCTCCACCAGCGACGCCGAGGGGAAGGCCTCGAGCGTCTCGTAGTGGGTGACGGAATCCTTGCCGCCCGCGATGACCGCGAACTTCCAGTCCGACCGCGGGTGGCGCCCGATCGGCGCGTCGATGGTGCCGGTGCTGGGGTCGGGGTGGCCCTGCACGACGGAATGGTAGATCTTCTCGACCTCACGGTCGTGGAAGGCCCGTTTGAGAGCCGTGTACGCGGTCTCCGACTTCGCGACGACCATCAGTCCACTGGTGCCCACGTCGAGGCGGTGCACGATCCCGGCCCGCTCGCTGGCCCCGGAGGTCGCGATGCGATAGCCGGCCGCGGAGAGCGCCCCGACCACGGTGGGACCGGTCCAGCCCACACTCGGATGCGCGGCGACCCCGGACGGCTTGTTGATGACCACGATGCTCTCGTCGTCGTGCACGATCGTGAGATCCGGCACCGGGATGGGCACAATCGCCAGGGCCTCCTTGGGCTGCCAGGACACCTCCAGCCACGCTCCATTGTGCAGACGGTCGGACTTGCCGGCCACGACCCCGTCCAGCGTGACCCCGCCGGCCTCGCACACCTCCGCCGCGAAACTGCGGGAGAAGCCGAGGAGCTTGGCGATGCCGGCGTCGACGCGGACTCCGGCGAGTCCGTCCGGAAGGGGAAGGGAGCGTGTTTCCATGGCGAGAATCAGGGTGCTATCTGGGTGGGAGTGGACTCGGACGAGTCCGAGCCGTCGGTGCGGCGTCCGTCGAGGCCGATGCCGCGAATGGTCAGGTACATGAAGATGATCATGCTCGACACGATCGCCATGTCGGCCACGTTGTAGATGGCGGGGATCAGCCAAGGCGTGGAGATGAAGTCGATCACGTGCCCGAGGCCGAAGGACGGCTCCCGCAGCAACCGGTCGGTCAGATTGCCGAGCACGCCGCCGAGCAGGAGTCCGAAGACGACGGACCAGGCCAGTGAACGGATGCGCCCGGCGAACCAGACGATGAGCACCACCACGGCCACAGCGATGATGGAGAAGATCCAGGTCATCCCGGCCGCCATGGAAAAGGCAGCGCCCGGGTTCCGGACGAAGTGCATTTGCAGCACGTCTCCCAGAACCCGGACGATGTCACCCTCGGTCAGCCTGCTGACGACGAGGTACTTGCTGATCTGATCCAGTGCGAAGATCCCCAGGGCCACGACGGCCAGGAGGATCAACGCACCGGGGCGCTTCTTCGTTCGAACCTTAGGCGCCAAAGCTCTGGAAGCTGGACTTCGAGGCATTTCCCGACTCGACCGGCGACGTGGCGTCGAGGTCGTGCAGCTGGGTCTCAATGTAGCTCTTCAGCTTCTGGCGGTACTCGCGCTCGAAGGTGCGCAGGTCATCGATCTTGGTCTCGAGGACGGAACGCTCCTGATCGAGAATGGTGAGCTGAGCGCGCTGCTTGGCCTCGGCCTCGGCAACAAGGCGAGCGGCGGTGGCGTGGCCTTCGGCGATGAGTGCATCGCGCTTCTCGGCACCCTCCTTGACGTGCTCCTCGTGCAGGCGGCGTGCCAGCTGCAGAAGGTTGGTCGTGCCGGCGGTCTCATCGATGGGCTCGGCCACGACCGGTGCAGCCACAGCGACGGGAGCCGCGACGGGCTCCGCGACAACCTCGGGCGCCGGTGCGACCTCGACTGCGGCGGCAGGCTCGGCTGGCACGCCGGAGCCGGCGCGGGCCTTGAGCTCTTCGTTCTCTGCGGTAAGTCGGCGAAGTTCAACGACGACCTCGTCGAGGAAGTCATCGACCTCGTCCTGATCGTATCCTTCGCGAAACTTCGTCGACTGGAACCGCTTGTTGACTACATCTTCCGGAGTTAGCGCCATGGCTTTCCACCCTTAAAACTAGAGTTGCGAACATTCTGTTTGCGTTCAACCAACGCTACCAAGGTCCGAGGTGTAGTCGGACCGCGTCAGCCCAGCACGCCGTCGCACAAGAATACATGCCAAGTCCGAGGCGGGAGGTATCGGTCAGCGCATGAGCCCAGTGATCGACATGGCGACGATGACACAGAGCATGGTGATGCTCCAGCCGAAGTCGAACGCGATCGGACCGATCCGCAGCGGCGGCAGGAGCCGCCGAAAGAACTTGATCGGCGGGTCCGTCAGGGAGTAGGCCAGCTCAATCACGACCAGCAGGAAGCCCTGCGGTCGCCAGGACCGGTTGACGCTGCGCACGAGGTCGATGATGAACCGACCCCACATCACGAAGAAGTAGAGCAGGAGGACGAAGTACGCGATACTCCCGATGATTCCGACGATGCTGACCACGGCGGTTACTACGACTGCGCGAAGAAGGACGCCTCGGCTTCGGAGTCCTCCGCGGCATTGTCGCCTGACACGACAACGTGGGACGGGGAGAGCAGGAAGACCTTGGCCGTGACGCGCTCGATCTTGCCGTACAGGCCCTGGGACAGGCCGCTGGCGAAGTCGATCAGTCGGCGCGCATCGGCGTCACTCATCTGGGACAGGTTGATGATGACCGGGATTCCGTCGCGGAAGGATTCGGCGATCACCTGGGCGTCCTTGTACTGGCGCGGGTGGACGGTGAGGATTTCATTCATGTCTGAGGCAGCCACATTCTTGGGAGCGGAGGTCTTGCGCAGCGGGGTCACCGGTGCGCGACCGGCCGAAGCGGATGCGCCGGCGGAGTGCGACGACGCGTTCGACGCGGCGTGAGAGGAGTTCGGGGCGGAGTGGGGAGCAGCGGCCTTCGATGCCGCAGCAGTCGACGCCGTCGAGTGAGGGGCCGTCGACGCAGGCGCAGCAGCGGGCGCCTCGTACTCGAGTTCCTCGTCTGCCAGACCCAGGTAAACCATGGTCTTCTTGAGCGGGTTGGACATCTCGACCTCCGTGTTGGTGATTCTTCTTATCCAGATTAACCGGATACCGGGCGATTCCCGGTGATTGCTGTGCCAATTCGAAGGTGTGTCGCCCCTTCGCTGATCGCCTCCGCGTAGTCCGCGGACATGCCCATCGACAGGTATCTGGCGTGCGGTGCGAGCTGCTGAACCGTCTCGCCCAATTCGCGCACCCGGGCGAAGGCTCGCCGGGGTTCGGCACCGATCGGAGCCACCGCCATCAGCCCGAGCAGCCGCACCCCGGCCGTGTCGAGCACATGCTCGACAAGCCCGTGCAGCTCCCCCGGAGCGACACCGCCGCGAGCAGGGTCATCCGTCAGGTTCACCTGCACGAAGCAGTCGACCACGGATTCGTCCGAGCCCAGCGCATCCACCAGCGAGGTGCGATCGACGGAGTGGATGACGTCGGCGTAGGCCCGCACCTGCCGTGCCTTCTTGCCCTGAACCTGACCCACGAAATGCCAGGTCAGACCCGGGTCCTGCAGGGCGGCAGCCTTACCCTGCGCCTCCTGGTGACGGCTCTCCCCGAAGTCCCGCACGCCGAGGGCGGCGAGCTCCTCGAGCAGCGAGACGGGTTGGAACTTGGTCACGACGATCGTCGTGACCTCCTCCGGGTCGCGCCCTGCGGCGGCGACCGCGGCGGTGATCCCCCTCTGAACGGCGGCCAACCGATCCGCGAGGCCGCCGGGCCGGGGCCTGCCCGAATCACTCATCTCGCCACCCCGGGGACTGTCGGTGCGAACGGCACTACTTGAGGAAGTCCGGGATATCCAGGTCGTCCGGGTCTTCCTCGAAGGCCGGATCGGCCACGGCCGCACCGGGCTCGACGCCGGACCAGACCGACGATGCCGCGGAATCCGAGTAGGGAGCCGAATCGTTCGCGCCGGTCGCCGCAGCGCCCGCCGTGCTCGCACCGGTACCGACACCGGCACCGGCGGCGACACCGGCGGCGACCAGGTCGGCGCGGCGAACCTCGACCGCCTTGGCGCCGGGCTCTCCGCCATCGAATCCGGCGGCGATGACGGTGACCCGCACCTCGTCGCCCAGGGTGTCGTCGATGACGGCGCCGAAGATGATGTTGGCTTCCGGGTGCACGGCTTCCTGCACGAGGCGCGCGGCGTCGTTGATCTCGAAGATTCCGAGGTTGGAGCCACCCTGGATGGACAGGAGCACGCCGTGGGCGCCGTCGATCGATGCCTCGAGCAGCGGAGACGCCACGGCCAGTTCGGCTGCCTTGATGGCGCGGTCGGCGCCGCGGGACGAGCCGATGCCCATCAGCGCGGAGCCGGCACCCTGCATGACCGACTTGACGTCGGCGAAGTCGAGGTTGATCAGGCCAGGGGTGGTGATCAGGTCGGTGATGCCCTGCACGCCGGCGAGGAGCACCTGGTCTGCCGTGGCGAAGGCCTCGAGCATGCTGATCCCACGGTCGCTGATTTCGAGCAGGCGGTCGTTCGGCACGACGATGAGGGTGTCGACCTCGTTCTTCAGGGACGCGACACCGGCCTCGGCCTGAGCTTGACGGCGCTTGCCCTCGAAACCGAAGGGTTTGGTGACGACACCGATGGTGAGCGCGCCGATGGACTTGGCGATGCGGGCGACGACCGGTGCACCGCCGGTGCCCGTTCCACCACCCTCGCCGGCCGTGACGAAGACCATGTCCGCGCCGGCCAGGGCCTCTTCGATTTCTTCGGCATGGTCCTCGGCGGCGCGGCGGCCGACCTCAGGGTCGGCGCCGGCGCCGAGACCGCGGGTGAGATCGCGGCCCACGTCGAGTTTGACGTCGGCGTCGCTCATCAGGAGCGCCTGGGCATCCGTGTTGATGGCGATGAACTCGACTCCGCGGAGGCCGAGCTCGATCATGCGGTTGACGGCGTTGACACCGCCGCCACCGATTCCAACAACCTTGATGACTGCGAGGTAATTCTGATTTGTTGTTGACACGTCCGGCCTCCGGTGGAACCCTAAACCTCTTGTCGAAGTTTAAAGTTATGCTGAGTATGCAATTCCTGTTAGAAAGTTATGCGCCAGCCGATCAGGGTCGGGGAGGCGCGCCCGCGTGTCGCGAAGATCCAACCAATATCTCAGCGAAGCACAGCGCTGTCCGGCGACGACACGTCGTATTCGCCGACGGTGCCGACCGGATGGCTCACGATCAGGGCCGCGAGCACGACCGCCTTGAAATCCGACTTCTCCGCGCTCCCCCACACCACGCGCGTGCCGCCCGCGAGCGTGAGGGTGACATCGTCGGTGGTGGCGGCGGTCACGGTGTCGAGGGTGGCACGGATGTCGGCCGGGAGGGCCGCGATGACGGCGGCTGCCGCCCGGAACCCGGCGCTGCCGACCCCGGCGCGCGCGTCGATGGTGGCGTACCCGGCGGGTCGCTCCACGCTGCTCTGGATGACCACGCCGGCCGCGTCGACCAGGTCGAATCCGGACTCGGTCACGAGTGTGCCGACGGGCTCCCGCTCCACGATGCGCACGACGAGGGTGTTCGGTGGACGGCTTTCGGTGACATAGCTCTGGATCAGGGTGAAGGCCGACAGCTCCTGTTTCACCTCGGCGAAGTCCACGAGCGGCAGCGGCGTACCCAGCTGGCCGTCGAGGGCGGACTGGATCTGCTCGGCCGGCACGCGGTTCGCCCCGACGACCTCGATGGTGCGGAGCGCCATCAGAGGCGAGAAGGTGCCGACGAGAACGAAGGCGACGAGGGCGCCCAGGATGCCGAGCGCGGTCAACCAGATGTTCCGCCGCCGACGGGACCGCCAGGTGAAGCGACGCACCTCCTCGCGCTCGTAGAGCTTGCGGGCACGTCGGGCAGCCCGGAGCTTGCGCCTGGCGCCGGCCGGAGTCAGCGGAGTGTCGTGGGGTTCCCGGGGCGCCGGAGCGGACGATGGGGAGGCAGACGGTGCGGACCCGGTCGCCGCCCGTAGCCGGGACACTGTCGCGATCGGGTCGGCGGCCGGAAGCGTGATCGGCTCCGTGCTCGTGTGATCGCCGTGACCGGTGGATCTGGAACGGCCTGCCCTTGCCGCCGTCTGCTTCGCTGCCGTGCTCTGGGTGCCGGCGCTGCTGTCAGCGGTGGTCTTCGGCGCGGCGCCCTTCCCCGCGGTGCTCTTCGTCAGGGTGCCCTTCGTCAGGGTGCTCTTCGTCAGGGTGCCCTTCGTACCGGCGGCCCGCTCGTCGGCTGCCGCCGGGCGGTCGTAGCCCTCGGGCCTCTTCATGCTCGGTTGCGGGTCATCCGCGCGCCTGCGTGAGCGAGGCGAGCAGTTGGGGAACGATCCGGTAGACGTCGCCGCAGCCGAGGGTGACGACAAAGTCGCCGTCCTTTGCGATCGAGGCGACGTAGTCGGCTGCCTCCTGCCAGTCCGGCACGTAGACGACCTTGGCGGCATCTGTGAACTTGTCGGAGACGAGGGCCCCGGTCACGCCGGGCTCGGGGTCCTCTCGGGCGCCGTAAACGGCGAGGACGACGGTCTGGTCCGCCTTCTCCTCCAGGGTTTGGGCGAATTCCTGGGCGAACAGCCGGGTGCGGCTGTACAGGTGCGGCTGGTGCACGGCGATGATCCGGCCGGTGCCGACCACGGTACGGGCGGCGGACAGCGCGGCGGCGACCTCGGTGGGGTGGTGGGCGTAGTCGTCGTAGACGCTGACACCGCCCACGGTGCCGTGCAGTTCGAACCGGCGCTCGGTGCCGCCGAACTCCGAGATGGCGGCCAGGGATGCCTCCGGGTCGAAGCCGAGCCCGACGAGCACCGCGAAGGCGCCGGCCGCGTTGATCGCGTTGTGCCGGCCCGGGATCCGGAGGGCGGCGACGTAGTCGTGCCCGGCCCAGGCCACGGAGAAGCGAACCGGTCCGTCGGTGACGACCGAGTGCACGCGCACGTCGGCCGCGGCATCCTCGCCGAAGGTGATGACCCGCTTGCCGGTGAGCTTGCCGGTCACGCTGACCGCGCCGGGATCGTCGGAGGAGATGACCACGAACTCGCCCGCATTCTGGGCGAACTCGACGAACGCGGCCTCGAACGCCTCCAGCGACCCGTAGTGGTCGAGGTGGTCGGGGTCGACGTTGGTGACCAGGGCGACCGCCGTGTTGTAGAGCAGGAACGAGCCGTCCGATTCGTCGGCCTCGACGACGAAGAGGTCGTCGGTTCCCGCGGCCGCCGACACGCCGAGCGATTCGATCACGCCGCCGTTGACGAAGCTGGGATGCGTGCCGAGGCCGAGGAGGCCGGTCACGATCATGCCGGTCGAGGTGGTCTTGCCGTGGGCACCCGCGACGGCGACGAGGCGGTGCTTCTCGATCAGCCAGGCGAGGGCCTGGGAGCGGTGCAGCACGGGGAGGCCGCGCTCGTTCGCCAGCACGTATTCCGGGTTGTCCTGCCAGAGCGCGCCCGTGACGACGAGGCTGTCGGCGTCACCGACGTTCTCGGCGGCGTGGCCGATCGAGATGCGGGCTCCCAGCGCGCGCAGGGCGAGCACATTGTCGGACTCGCGCACGTCCGAGCCGGTGACGGTGTGCCCGGCGGCGAGGAACAACCGTGCGATCCCGCTCATCCCGGAGCCGCCGATGCCCACGAAATGCACCGTGCCGAGGTCACGGGGAATGGTGAGGTTCAGGTCGGGCTTGATCACGGTTGCTGGCTCTTCTCAGTTGGAGACGAATGCTGGGGTGCTGGTGTTCCGGTGCTGGAACAACGTTAGCCGGTGTGGCTACGCGAGGGCCGCGTGGATGAAGTCGGTCATGCGCGCCGAGCCGTCGAGTCCCCCGGCGGATGCCGCCGCGACGCCCATCCGGCGCACGCGCTCGCGGTCGGCGAGCACCGGAACGAGCTCGTGCTGCACCCAGGCCGGCAGGAAGTCCGCGTCATCGACGAGGATCCCGCCCCCGGCGCGCACCACGTCGGCCGCATTGAAGCGCTGCTCCCCGTTGCCGACGGGGTACGGCACGTAGACGGCAGGGATGCCGAGGGCGCTCAGTTCGCACACGGTTCCGGCGCCGGCCCGGGACACCGCGAAGTCCGCGGCGGACAGCGCCAGGTCCATCCGGTCGCAGTAGGAGATCAGGCGGTAGTGGTCCAGCCCCGGGTCGGTCACGTCAGACTTCTCACCGGTGATGTGCAGCACCTGCCAGCCGGCCGCGATCAGGCCGGCGGCAGCGGACACGATGGTGTTGTTCAGGCGCCGCGCGCCCAGCGATCCGCCGGTCACCAGCAGGGTGGGGCGGTCGGCGTCGAGGCCGAAGAAGGTCAGGGCCTCCGGGCGCGCCTTTTCCCGGTCGAGTCCGGCGATCTCGGGGCGCAGCGGCATCCCGACGACGTGCGGGTGGCGGATCCGTGTGCCGGGGAAGGCCACCCCGACGTGGCGGGTGAACCAGGCCCCGAGCCGGTTGGCCAACCCGGCCCGAAAATTGGCCTCGTGGATGACGATGGGCACGCCGGCCCGGCGCGCCGCGAAGTAGGCCGGGGTCGAGACGTAGCCGCCGAACCCGACGACGACGTCGACGTGACGGGACCGGATCAGAAGCGCCAGGTCGCCCACGGCCCGGTTCAACCGCGGCAGGAACGACAGTGCCTGCCGGTTCGCACGGCGTGGGAACGGCAGGCGGGGAACGAAGACCAGCTCGTAGCCGCGATCCGGCACCAGGCGGGCCTCGAGACCCTCCCGGGTTCCGAGAACGATGACCGTCGCATCCGGTTCCCGGCTGGTGATGGTGTCGGCGACGGCGAGGAGCGGGTTCACATGGCCGGCGGTTCCGCCGCCGGCGAGCAGATAGGTGGTCACTGTGGGACTCCTGACGTGTCGGCGCGCCGCGGTTGGTCCGCATGGTCGCCCCGGGTGAATGAGAGCACGATGCCGATCGCGCCGAGGGTCGTGAGCAGGGCGGTACCGCCCGCGGACACCAGCGGGAGGGGGACGCCCAGCACCGGGAATACGCCCAGGACCACGCCGATGTTGACGAAAGCCTGACCGATCAGCCAGACCAGCACGGCGGCCGTCGACACACGGGCTTGAAGACTCGTGCTGGTGCGCATGATCCGCAGGAACGCGAAGGCCAGCAGGATGAACATGAACAGGACGACGACCGCCCCGATCAGTCCGAGTTCCTCGCCGACAATGGCGAAGATGTAGTCGTTGTCGGCCGCGGGCAGCCAAGACCACTTGGCCTTGGAATTGCCGAGCCCGACGCCGAAGACGCCGCCGTTGGCGAGGGCCCAGGTGCCGTGTAGCGGCTGCCAGCAGGGAGCCGAGATGGGACCGTCGACCTCCTCGCAGCCCGCTCCCATGAAGCTCAGGATGCGCGTCATCCGGTTCGAGCTCGTCAACGCCATCAGCGCGGCCAGCACGAGCCCGGCGGCGAGGGGAACCGCCAGGAGACGCAGTCGCACCCCGGCGAAGAACAGGGCTCCGAACAGGATCCCGGCCATGATCAGAACGGTTCCGAGGTCGCCGCCGATGAGCACGAGCATCACGGCGCCGCCGCCCACGCCGAAGACCGGGATGTACACGTGGCGCCAGTCGTCGAGCCGGTTCTCCTTCTGCGACAGGATCATCCCCAGCCAGACGACGAGGGAGAGTTTGATCCCCTCGGAGGGCTGGAACTGGATCCCGCCGATCGACAGCCAGTTGGTGTTGTCGGCCACCTCGACGCCGAGGGGGGTGAACACGACCAGGCACTGCAGGAGGCAGGCGACGATGAGCATCGGCCAGGCCACCCTCCGCCAGAACTTCAGCGGCAGGTGACTGATCATGAGCATCACGGGAACGCCGATCAGCGCGAAGCCGCCCTGGCGCAGCACGGTGCCGAAGAAGCCCGTGTTCTCCAGGTAGGAGTCGACCGAAGAGGACGACAGCACCATGACGAGACCGAACACGACGAGGAACAGGGTGGTGCCGAGGAGTAGGAAGTAGCTCGCGGACTCGGCCTTGAACACCCGGCCGAAGTGGATCCGGGCGGACGCGACCTGGGCCGCGGCATCGGCTCGGGTGGGACTGTGCTGGGCGGGCTGGACGGATGCGGAGGCGGTGGGCGCGACCTGCCTAGGCGCCGGGGGCCGGGGCGGAGTCTTCATCCTCCTCACCTCCCAGATGATCCCGTACGGCTTCTGCAAACAACCGGCCCCGCTGGGCGTAGTCGGTGAACTGGTCCATGGATGCTGCGGCCGGGGCCAACAGCACGACGTCACCGGTTTCGGCGAGCCCGGCTGCGAGCCGGACCGCGCCGGGCATCACCAGTCCAGTGTCGTCGGCGTCGATCTCGAACACCGGAAGCTCCGGCGCGTGTCGCGCGAATGCGTCCCGCAGCACGGAGCGGTCGACGCCGATGATCACGGCCCCGCGCAGGTGGCCGACGTGCCGCTCCACCAGCTGGTCGACGTCCACGCCCTTGAGTAGACCGCCGACCAGCCAGACGACGGTCTCGAACGCGGTGAGCGAGGCGTCCGCCGCGTGCGGGTTGGTGGCCTTCGAGTCGTCGATCCAGCGGATGCCGGCGGACTCGGCCACGATCTCGATGCGATGCGCGTCGAGGCGGAAACCCTCGAGGGCGTCGTGGATGACGCCGGGCTCGACTCCGAACGACCGGGCGAGGGCGCTGGCGGCGAGGATGTCGGCCAGCAGGTGAGGGGCGCTGAGACCACGTGCCCGGAGTTCCGGCGCGGTCGTGATCTCGATCGCGGTCTCGAACCGGTCCTCGTGGAACGCGCGATCGCAGAGGATGCCCTCGACAATGCCGAAGTCGCTGGGGCCGGGCACGCCGAGGCCGAAGCCGATCGCCCGGGAACCCTCCTGCACATCGGCTTCCTCGACCATGCGCATGGTCGCGGCATCCGCCTTGTTGTAGACGCAGGCCACCTTGGTGTTGGCGTAGACCGTGGCTTTCGCGTCGCGGTACGCCTCAGCCGAACCGTGCCAGTCGAGGTGGTCGTCGGCGATGTTGAGGCAGACGCTGGAAAACGGCACGAGGGCGCCGGGACCGGTGCGGGGCAGGTGGTGCAGCTGGTAGCTGGAGAGCTCGACCACGAGAACGTCCCAGCCCTGCGGGTCGCGCACGGCATCGAGCACGGGCACACCGATGTTGCCGCAGGGGGCGACGCGCAGGCCGGCGGCGGCGAGCATGGTGGCCGTCAGCTGCACGGTCGTGGTCTTGCCGTTGGTGCCGGTGATGAGGATCCACTCGGCCGCAGGGCCGACCTTGTCGCGCAGGCGCCAGGCCAGTTCGATGTCGCCCCAGACCGGAACCCCCGCCTGCGCTGCCCAAAGCAGCAGAGCGTGGTCGGGGTGGTAACCGGGCGAGGCGATCAGAACCTCCGGCCGGTGCCGGGTCAGTTCGTCCGGAACGACTCCCGGTGCGGCCTGCACCAGGCCGGCCCCGATCACGTCGAGCAGGCGGACGGTGGTGGCGGGGGCGTCCCCGGCCACGACAAGCACATTGGCGCCCAGTTCAACGAGGGTGTCGGCGGCCGCGAAGCCCGTGATGCCCAGACCGAGCACGGCCACGCGCAGGCCGGACCAGTCGGCGTGCCAGCTCGTCAGGGCGTCAAGGCGTGCGGCATCCGCTGCAGTGGGCTCGGCGTCGTCCGAGTGTCGACCGGTCACTTGGCGGTCAGCCATTCGAGGTAGAAGGTGCCGACGCCGGCGGACACGAGCAGCCCGCCGATGATCCAGAAGCGCACCACCACGGTGACCTCGGCCCAGCCCTTGAGCTCGAAGTGGTGGTGGATGGGGCTCATCAGGAAGATGCGCTTGCCGCGCGTCACCTTGAAGTAGGCCCGCTGCACGATGACGGATCCGGCCTCGATCACGAACAGGCCGCCGATCAGCACGAGCAGCAGTTCGGTGCGGCTGAGGATGGCCAGCGCCGCGAGGGCGCCGCCGATGGCCAGCGAACCGGTGTCGCCGAGGAAGATCTTCGCCGGGGAGGTGTTCCACCACAGGAAGCCGATCAGGCCGCCGACGATGGCCGCGGACACGATGGCCAGATCGAGCGGGTCGCGCACGTCGTAGGCCCGGTAGAGGTCCGCCACGTCGGCTCCGCCGAAACGGGCCTGGTTGGACTGCCAGAAGCCGATCACGATGAAGGCGCCGATCGAGAGGATCGAGGACCCGGTGGCGAGTCCGTCGAGGCCGTCGGTGACGTTGACGCCGTTGGAGGTGGCCGTCACGATCAGGCAGATCCAGAGCACGAAGAGGGAGATACCGATGATGCTGCCCAGCGCCATGAAGTCCAGCGGAAGGTCACGCAGGAAGGAGATCTGGGTGGACGCCGGAGTGACGCCGTTGGCGTTCGGGAATTGGATGGCCAGGACGGCGAACGTGCCGGCCACGAGGACCTGGCCGGTGATCTTCGCCCACCCGCCGAGCCCCAGACTGCGCTGGTTGCGGGTCTTCAGGAAGTCGTCGATGAAACCGACCAGGCCGAGCCCGACCATCATGAACAGGACCAGGAGCGGCGAAATCGGAATGTGCGTGCCGGTGATCCACATGGCCGAGAAATAGCTGACCACGGTTCCGACGATGAGGATGATGCCGCCCATGGTGGCGGTTCCGCGTTTGGCGTGGTGGCTCTGCGGCCCGTCGTCGCGGATGAACTGCCCCCAGCCCAGCTTGTGGAACAGCCGGATGAACAGCGGCGTCAGCGTCAGGGTGAAAACGAGGGAGAAGGCTCCCGCCATCAGGAGGGCTCTCACGAGAACCACTCTCCCAGACGGTCGCCTAGAAATCGCAGACCGGCGGAATTGGATGATTTCACGAGCACGGTGTCCCCCGGTTGCACGGTGGCGCAGAGCAGGTCGAAGGCCTCGTCGGAATTCTCGACGAACACCGACTCCCCGTCCCAGGATCCCTCGTTGATGGTGCTGATGTGCATGCGCCGGGCGCCGCGCCCGACGACGACGAGCTGGGAGATGTTGAGGCGCACAGCGAGCAGCCCGACGCGGTCGTGCTCTTCACCGGCCAGTTCTCCCAGTTCGCTCATCTCGCCGAGCACGGCGAAGGTGCGCTGGCCGGGAACCGTGATCTGGGCGAGGGTCTTGAGCGCCGCCGTCATGGAGTCCGGGCTGGCGTTGTAGGCGTCGTTGATGACGGTTACGCCGTCACGCCCGCCCATGACCTGCATGCGCCAGCGCTCGGCGGTCTGCACGGACTCGAGGGCGGAGACGATGTCGTCGATCGGGACCCCGAGGATCTCGGCGGCGGCGGCAGCGGCAAGGGCGTTCATCACGTGGTGCTCCCCGAGCACCTGGAAGGCCACCGGCCGGGACTGGCCCGACGCCAGGTGCAGCGTGAAGGTGGTTCCGGACCCGGAGGCGTGCACCGCGGTGGCGCGCACGCCCTCGTCGCCGTCCTGGCCGAACCAGACGACCTGAGCTGCGGTCGACGCGGCCATGCCGGCGACGCGCGGGTCGTCGGCGTTCAACACGGCGACATCCGTCGCGAGCAGGTCGGTGACCATCTCGGTCTTCGCGCGGACGGTCGCCTCGATGCCGCCGAATTCACCGGCGTGGGCCAGACCGACCTTGAGCACGATTCCGATGTCGGGACGGGCCATCCGGACCAGACGGGCGATTTCGCCGACGGCGCTCGCGCCCATCTCTGCTACCAGGAATCGGGTGTCGTGGGTCAGTTCGAGCATGGTCAGCGGCGCGCCGACCTCGTTGTTGAAGGAGGCGCGGGCCGCGACGGTCGGGCCGACGCGTTCGAGTACGGCCCGGAGCAGGTTCTTCGTCGTGGTCTTGCCGTTGGAACCGGTGACGGCGACGATCTTGAGGTTGCCGGCCTCCCGCACGCGGGCCACGACGTAGGTGGCGAGGGCGCCGAGGGCGAGCACCACGTCCGGCACGACGATCTGGGCCACGGGGAGGTCGAGCAGTCGTTCGACGATCAGCAGGGTGGCGCCGCGTTCGACGGCGACCGGCGCGTAGAGGTGACCGTCGGTCACCTCACCGGGCTTGGCCACGAAGACGGAGCCGGGAACGGTGTCGCGCGAGTCGGTGTGCACCATTCCGTCGGTGACGGAATCGATGTTCAAGGTGGTCCCGCTCAGCTGGAGCGTACCGTCGACAGCCAGGGCGATCTGGCCGAGGGTCAGGGCGATCATCTACAGCCACCCCGCATCGCGCAGCGCCTGGCGGGAGTCGTCCCGGGCGGAATAGGGAATCTTCACTCCGGCGACCTCATGGTAATTTTCATGGCCTGGTCCCGCATACAAGATCGCGTCGCCTTCTTTCGCTAGGGAGAGCGCCGTTCGGAACGCCGTCCGGGGGTCAGGCACCTCATGGAACTCGCCGCCGGGCACGGCCTCCCTGGCGGCGGTGAGCAGAGTGGCACGGATGGCAGCGGGGTCCTCGAAACGAGGGTGGAAGTCGGTCACGACGACGACATCCGCTCCGCGGGCCGCGATCGCTCCCATGTCGGCCCGTTTCGTGGTGTCGCGGTCGCCGTCGGCGCCGAAGACCATGATCAGGCGGCCGGGGGTGAATTTGCGAATGGCGGCGAGGGTGTTCAGGAACGCGTCCGGGCTGTGCCCGTAGTCGATGTAGACCAGCGGGCCCGTGTCACCGGAGATGCGCTCGGCGCGCCCGGGGATATAGACGTCGATTCCGCCGTCCCGGTCGAGGGAGTGGGCGATGGCCTCGAGGTCGTAGCCGGATTCGACCAGCATCAGGATGGCCAGGGCCGCATTGGCCGCCATGAACCAGCCCACCAGGGGAACCCGGGTCTGCAGGCGGCGTCCCTCCGGCCCCTCGAGCAAGAACTCTGTGTACAGCGCGCTCTCGGAGACGATGGACATGTGCCAGTCGGCGGCAACGTCGGGCTTGCTGCTCAGGGTCGTGACCGGGATGCGGCACTCGTCGACGATCCGGCGGCCCCAGTCGGAGTCGACCGTGATGACCCCGCGCTTGGACCGGTCGGGCTGGAACAGCTCGAGCTTGGCCTGGAAGTACTCGTCGAGGCCCGCGTAGTCGTCGAGGTGGTCGTGGCTCAGATTGGTGAAACCGGCGACGTCGAAGACGAGCCCGTCCACGCGGTGACGGGTCAGCGCCTGGGCCGACACCTCGATGGCGACGGCGCGCACCTCGGCCTCCCGCATACGCGAGAGGAGGGCGTGCAGCTCGGTGGCCTCCGGCGTCGTCAGCGAGCTCACCACGGCGAGGTCGCCGATGCGGCGCTCGGCTGTCGAAGTGAGGCCGGACACGACGCCCAGCTGGTTGAGGAGGGCGAAGAGGAGGTACACCACGCTGGTCTTGCCGTTGGTTCCCGTCACGCCGAAGAGCGTGGCCGGGTTCGCGTCGGTGCGGTAGATCCAGGCGGCGACGGCTCCGAGCGCCGCGCGCGCGTCCGGGGTCACGAGGACCGGGAGGCCGCTCTCGGCGGCCAGTAACGCGCCGGCCTCATCGGTCAGGATCGCGACCGCGCCGGAGTCACGGGCGCCGGCAGCGTAGGACGCGCCATGACTGGCCCGTCCGGGAACGCCGACATAGAGGTCTCCGGGCTGAACGGTTCGGGAGCTCAGGCTCACGCCGGTGACCTCGAGGCCATCGACGTCGCCATGCACATACAGTTCGAATTCATCGACCAGTCCCGACAACGATCTGGGGACCGGATGCTGAGGACGGAGAGCCGAGGGTGCCAATTCGGTCACGGGGCTCGCTTTCTTACCAGGTACCGGGAAGGGCAGGCGCGGTGGCGCCCGATGGGACCGCCCGGTACTTCTTCAGCACCTGACTCATGACCTCCTGGAAGATCGGAGCAGATGCGGCGGAAGAGTTCAGTTTAACAGGATCAGCGAGGCTGACCGAAACGACGTACTGGGGATCGTCGGCCGGAGCGAAGCCGGAGACCGACACCAGATACCCCTTGGTGTATCCACCCTGGCCGTCGGGCATCTGCGCCGTACCGGTCTTCGCGCCCACCCGATAGCCCGGGATTTCCCAGGTCTTGGCCAGCCACGCCTTCTGGTAGACCATCTCGAGGATGTCGGCGGTCTCGCGCGCGGCGGCGGCAGACACGACCGGGGTGCCGACCGCTTCGGGCACGTCGGTCATGGTGCCGTCGGCGTGACGGCACCCTGCGACCAGTTGCACGGGCATCCGCACGCCGTTGTTGGCCAGGGTCTGGTAGATGCTCGAGACCTGGATGGCCGTGGTGGTGAGCCCTTGGCCGAACATGGTCGCGTACTTGGTCTGGTTGTCCCAGTCCTCATAGGGGCGCAGGGTGCCGGATTCCTCGGCGAGGAAGCCCGACTCCGACGCCGAGCCCACGCCGAACTTCTTCATGTAGTCGTAGCGCTGCTGGTCGCTGATCAGCTCGCCGAACTTCGACATGCCCGTGTTCGAGGACTCGATCATCACGCCCGTGAGGGTGAGGTTCAGGTCGGCGTGATTGGAGCTGTCGTTCACGTTGGCGCCGTTGGGCGGCAGATACCGGTACGGAGCGACGACCCGGCTCAGCGGGGTGGCCGCCCCGGCGTCGAGAACGGATGCCGTGGTCAGGGCTTTGTACGTCGATCCTGGCTCGAAGGGGGCGGTGAAGGCTCGGGAGCCGCGGTCCGCGGCGTCGGAGGTGCCGTTGACGTTGTTGGGGTCGACCGAGGGGTAGTCGGCAACCGCCACGAGCTTTCCGGTCTTCACTTCCTGCACCACCACGTTGCCCCAGGCCGCGCCCGTGGCGACGGCCTGTTCGGCCAGCACCTGCTGCACGAACCACTGCAGATCGGAGTCGATGGTCGTGACGACGTCTCCGCCGTCCTTGGCCTTTGCGGTGGTGACGGTGCTCTCGGGCAGGCGCACGCCGTCCGCGCCTTTCTCATAGGTCTCGGTTCCGTTGGTGCTCGCCAGGCAGGCGTCCTGTCCGAGTTCGATGCCGGCCTGGGCCTCTCCCCCGGAAGAGACGAAACCGACCAGGTTGCCGGCCACGGCACCGTCCGGGTAGACCCGGCCCGGGTTCTTCTCCGCGTACATCCAGGGAATGTCGAGCGCATCGATGGCCCGAAACACCGACACGTCGACGGCCCGCACGACGACCGCGTAGTCGGAGTTCTTGTTCGCGGCCAGGGAACCGGAGATGATCTGAAGGATTTCGTCGCCGGTCTGCCCGGTCAGGGCACCTACCTCCGCGGCCGCCTGCGCGACCGTCACGGTCACGTCCCCGGCCTCGGTGGTGCGGTCGAATTCCTTGGCGTTCCGCGGCGACAGGGTGATGTTGTAGCGCATGACGGTGCCGGCCAGGACGACCCCGTTCCCGTCGACGATGTCCCCGCGCGATCCGTAGACGGGCTGCTCGACCGACCGGTTGCCCAGCGAATCGGCACTCAGGGCCTCGGCGCGCACGACCTGGATGTCGACGAGCCTGACCACGAACACGGCCACGAAGATGAACAGGAACAGAACCGTGGCGGCGCTGCGGCGCCTGCTGGACCGGGTGCTGGGCCGGGTGCTGCTCGCCACCTACGAATCCTTACTGCGGCCTGGGGCCGCGGGTTGGGCAAGTCGTGCGAACGGACTAACGGGAGGATGGGCGGTGCGCCGCAGGGAGCGGGCACCTGCTCAGGGGTAGGTTAGCGGGTCGTCGGTGTCGGCAGGCCGTTGGACTCGGCTGCCGGGGCAGCCGGGGCAACCGCCGCGGGAGCCTCGGCCGGTGAACCGCCGAGGCTGGCTCCCTGACCGGTGTTCTGCGGCAGTTCCGTGATCAAAGGTACGCCGGCCAGGAGTGAGTTCGGCACCAGACTCGCCGTCCCGGCCTGGCTTCCGCTGGCGGAGGCCGGGGCGCCGAGCACGGCGCCGTCGGAGAGCTGCAGGAACAACGGATTGGAGTTGGTGACCATGCCGAGCGCTTCCGCGTTCGCGGCCAGGCTCTGCGGGGAGGACACCCGCACGAGGTCCTCGGTCACGCTCTCCGCCGTGCGCCCGAGTTCGACCTGGCTGGCCTGCAGTCGGGACACCTCGTAGGCGGACTGGGAGATCCCGACGCTCAGCAGCAACTGGGCGATCACGATGACCGCCACGCCGGTGACGGCCGACAGGGCGTAGACGATCTTCGGCCGCGCGTGTCGCTGGCTGCGCGGCGACACGATCTGGATGTGGCGCGGCTCCGATACCGGATCGGCGTCGGGGGTGCTCTCCCAGTCGGGTCGTAGGACGCGTGCGAGATTGTCACTCATGCGGCTCTCCTCAGTCGCTCGGCGGCGCGAAGGCGAACCGGCGTTGCGCGCGGGTTTCTCGCCTTTTCCTCATCCGAGGCCAGTTCGGCGCCTCGGATCAGGAGTTTGAACAGTGGTTTGTGTTCGGGAAGTTCGATCGGCAGTCCGGCCGGGGCTGTGGAGCCGGACGCCTTGGCCAGGATCTTCTTCACGATCCGGTCCTCGAGGGACTGGTAGGCCATGACGACGATGCGCCCGCCGACGGCGACCGAGTCGAGTGCCGCCGGGATGGCACGCTCGAGCACGGCGAGTTCCTGGTTGACCTCGATGCGCAGCGCCTGGAAGACCCGCTTGGCGGGGTGTCCGGCGCGCTGCACGACGACGGGCGTGACGGCGGTGATCACCGCGACCAGCTGGGCCGACCGCACGAACGGGGTGGTCTCACGGGCTTCGACGATGGCCTTGGCGTAGCGTGCCGCCAGCTTCTCCTCGCCGTACTCGTGGAAGATCCGGCGCAGTTCCTGCTCGCTGTAGGTCGCCAGGATGTGCTCGGCCGTCAGGTCGCTGGTGTTGTCCATGCGCATGTCCAGCGGCGCATCCTTGGAATAGGAGAAGCCGCGCTCGACCCGGTCCAGCTGCAGCGAGGACACACCGAGGTCGAAGAGCACGCCGGACACCTCGGGGATGCCGAGTCCGGCCAAGGCGTCCTGGATGCCGTCATAGACGGTGTGCACGAGGTGCACCCGGTCGCGGAACGGTTTCAGCCGCTCCTCGGCGATCGCGAGGGCGTCGAGGTCTCGGTCGAGTCCGACCAGGATGAGCCCGGGGAACCGCTGCAGGAACGCCTCGGCGTGCCCGGCCATGCCGAGCGTGGCGTCGACGAGGACGGCGCCGGGTCGTTCCAACGCCGGCGCGAGCAGGTCGACGCACCGGTCGAGCAGAACTGGGGTGTGGATGTCGTTGATGGCCATAGTCCCGGGTGGTTCCTGATTCCTGATCCCCATCCATTCGTCTCTGGCACCGGGGAAGTGTGTCAGGCAGAACGGCTGGGAGTCAGGCGTCAGGAGCTAGATGAGTCCCGGAATCACCTCCTCCGTGATGTTGGCGAATGGTTCTTCCTGTTCGGAGAGGTACGCGTCCCACGCGGCGGTGTCCCAGATCTCTACCCGGTTGCCGGCGCCGATCACGGTGAGGTCCCGGTCAAGCCCGGCCCAGGCGCGCAGGTTGGCGGGGATGGTCACCCGGTTCTGTTTGTCAGGCTGCTCGGCGCTCGCGCCGGAGAACATCATGCGGCTGAAGGATCGCCCGCTCTGGGCCGTGAGCGGCGCCTGGTTGATCTTCGCGCAGTACGCCTCGAACTCCCGGGTGGTGAACACGTAGAGGCAGTTCTCCTGGCCTCGGGTCATGACGATCCCGGGAGACAGCTCGTCCCGGAATTTCGCGGGAAGGATGAGGCGTCCTTTTTCGTCGAGCTTGGGGGCATACGTGCCTAAGAACATTCATCCCCCTCTCATCCGACCATGATCCACTTTACTCCACTTTGATCCACCAAACTGGGAATACGAGGGTATTTAGGTGAATTTCTCCACAGTGGGACCCGTGATTACAGGGAACAGCGGAGTGGAGGGAAATTTCACGACCGTGGCAGTTCAGTCCCGTTTCCGGGCACAAAAAAAGGGCCGATCGGATGATCGGCCCTGTCTGCGTGGTGCGGTGGTGGAAGGTGGAGAGTTATTGCTGACCGTCCTGCCGACGATCCCAGCGTTCGTTCATGCGATCCATGAAACCGCGCTGGGAAGAGGACTGCTGCTGGTTCGGACGCGAGCGCGGCGCGGATGCGGACATCCGTCGGGCGGACTTGCTCGGCGTGGTGGCGATCAGGACACCGCCGAACATGATCATGAAGCCGAGGACACCGAGCCAGAGCTGCTGGATCGCCACGCCGGCAATGAGGCCACCGATGCCGGCAACCGCGGCCAGAACCCCGATGGAGATCGAGCGGTAGTTGGGTCGGAGGCTGCTGCCGCCGACAGTCGCAACGAAGTCGGCGTCATTGTGGTACAGGCCGCGCTCCATCTCTTCGAGGAGTCGCTGCTCTTGTTCCGAAAGCGGCATCTCATTCCTCCTGTTTGGGATCGCGCTGTGCTTCACCGATTCTAACCCCGCCGTGATGGCTAGGCTAGGCAGGTGGAGCAAAGCAATCAACTGATCGATCTGGTTCATTCTCGCATCGACGAATTCCTCGAAACCCGTCAACCAATTGTGACTACCATCAGCCCCGATCTCACGCCACTGGTGGAGTTCTCACGGCAGTTTCTCAGCGGTGGAAAGCGCTTCCGGGCCCTGTTCTGCTACTGGGGCTGGCAAAGCGTCGCCACAAGTGAATCTGCTGGTGCGGGCCGGGATTTCGACCGCTCCCCGACCGATCTGGCGCCGATCGTCTCCGCGGCGGCGGCCCTAGAGATCTTCCACGCGGCAGCGCTGGTCCACGACGACATCATCGACAACTCGGACACCCGCCGCGGTGCGGCCTCCGCCCACAAACTCTTCGAGGGCATACACGGCCGGAGCGGCTGGGCGGGAAGCCAGGTCGACTTCGGCCGGGCGGCCGGAATTCTCCTCGGCGACCTCCTCCTGGGCTGGAGTGACGAGTTACTCGACGAGGGTCTCGCCGCGGCCCCCGACGCATCGGCTGCCGACAGGGCGCGGAGCGAATTCAACCGGATGCGCACCGAGGTCACGGTGGGCCAATACCTCGACATCCTCGAGGAACGTGCCTGGCTCATCCAACCCGAATCGGAACTCTTCGGTCGGGCCCTGCGGGTCATCGTCTTCAAGTCGGCCAAGTACAGCGTCCAGGCGCCGCTCGTGATCGGCGCGGCTCTGGCCGGCGCCGATCCGGACCACCTCCACGCCCTGCGTGCTTTCGGGCTGCCACTCGGCATAGCCTTCCAGCTCCGGGACGACCTGCTCGGAGTGTTCGGCGACACCGCCGTCACCGGCAAGCCCAGCGGCGACGACCTGCGCGAGGGCAAGCGCACCGTTCTGATCGCCCTGGCGCGCGAGAGCCTGTCGGAGCCGGCCCGATCGGAGCTGGACGCCCGTCTCGGCGACCCGCTGCTGACGGAAGACCAGATCGGGGTATTGCAACGCACCATCGTCGATAGCGGCGCCGTCGAGCGGATCGAGGCCCTGATCGCCTCGAACGTCGCCGAGGCCCTGGCCGCACTCGAGGGATCGCCGATCAGCGGCGCCGTCACGACGCGGTTGACGGAGCTGGCCGAGACGGTGACCCGCCGCGTGTTCTAGGGTCAGGCGAGCGCCTGGGCGACGCGGCGCACTTCGGCCTTACGGCCGGCGAGCAGCGCCTGCACGGGGGGAACGCCGAGACTGTCGTCGACCTCGAGCAGCCAGCGCATCGCCTGCTCGTCGGTGAAGCCGTCGTCGGAGAGCACGATCAACGTGCCGCGCAGCTCCGGGAGCGGGGCGCCGTCCTTGATGAACGCTGCGGGAACTTGCAGGGGGCCGTTGTCACGGCGAACAGCGAGGAGCTGCTTGTCGTCGACCAACTGACGCACGCGGCTCTGGCTGACGCCGAGCACCCGGACGAGGTCGGGGATGGACAGCCACTCTTGATCTGAGAACGTTTCGGTCACGGATCCAGCCTCCCATGATTCGCCAAGGTGGACAAACTCTCCTGACGCGATAGCGCGTGTTGACGCCCAGAACGGGGGCCAGCCTGATTGACTGGTCGAGAAACTGTGTCAGCACCGCTGCCGCACGCAATCGACGGGAGCGGAATGTCGGCACCAGCCAGCAGGAACAGTCCAGCCAGCAACAGCACCAACGGGAACGCATCGTCGCAGGGTGAGGGCCGCCACCGGCAGTCAACCGAGCGCCGGGGTCTGGGTATCTTGATCACCGTACCGCTCGTGCTGATCAGCACGATCGCGATCAGCCTGAACCTGGCGTCGCCCGCGGACGCCGCCGCCATCGCGAAGAAGCCGCTCAAGAGCAAGAGCATTCTGCCGTCCGCCGTGCCCTCGGATCTGGGCCGGCAGAGCGCCGCCACCGCCACGGCGCCGACCCAGTACCAGGTCGTCGAAGGCGACACCGTCAGCAGCGTGGCCGGACGTTTCGGCCTCTCCACCGCATCCGTGCTCGCCCTCAATGGGCTCGGCTGGTCCGCGATAATCTTCCCGGGCCAGATGCTGACCCTGGCCGGCCAGGCGCAACCGTCTGCGCCGGCGCCCGCGCCCGTCGCCGCGGAGATCACGCGCTACCTGATCCAGAGCGGGGACACCCTGTCCGGCATCGCCGCGGCGCACGGGCTCGCCCTCGACGCCTTGCTCCGTGCGAACGGACTCGACGCGAGCAGCATCATCTTCCCCGGGCAGGCCGTCGTCCTGCCGCCGGGGGGCGGCGCGTCCCCTCTCCCGAGCGAACCGACCGCGGCCACCGACACGGCCTCCGCTCCCCAGAACACTCCTGGCACGCACACGATCGTCACCGGTGAGACCATCGGCGCTGTGGCGTCCGCGGCGGGCGTCTCGGTGCAGTCCGTGCTCGAAGCCAACGGCCTCGGCTGGTCCAGCATCATCTACCCCGGGCAGGTCCTGGCCATCCCGTCCGAGTCGGCCCCCGCCGTGCCTTCGATGGAACCCGCGATCCTGATCGAGGCCGCCGTCCCCGCGCCGTCAGCGGCGCACGATGTGGTTACGCCCCTCAGCGAGGACATGCGCCGGCACGCGGCCACCATCATCGAGAGCGGGCGTCTGGCAGGCGCCGGCGACGCCGGCATCGTGATCGCGTTGGCCGCCGCCGCCCAGGAATCCGGCCTGCGCAATGTGACACACGGCGACCGCGATTCCCTCGGCCTCTTCCAGCAGCGGCCCAGCTCCGGCTGGGGAACCCCCGAGCAGGTCCTCGACCCGGTGCGAGCCAGCCTCGCCTTCTTCGGCGGCCCCGTGAACCCCAACCCCGGCATCACGCGCGGGCTGCTCGACGTCCCTGGGTGGGAGGCGATGACCGTGACCGAGGCCGCGCAGACCGTGCAGATCTCGGCCCACCCGAACCACTACGCCAAGTGGGAGACATCGGCCCGGGCGTGGTTGGCCGAACTCGGCTGACCTGCCGCTCGCATCCGGTCAGCCCTGAAAACTCTGACTTGCGAGTGTTCCAGCGCGAGGAACGGCGTGACAATCCCTAGACTCGACTAGTGAGCGATACCCCTAGCGATCCCATGGTCGGCCGTTTGATAGACGGCCGCTATCAGGTGCGCTCCCGGATCGCCCGCGGTGGCATGGCCACCGTGTATCTGGCGACCGACCTGCGACTCGAGCGCCGGGTCGCGATCAAAATCATGCACGGGCACCTCGCCGACGACAACACGTTCAAGGCCCGCTTCGTGCAGGAGGCCCGCTCGGCCGCCCGCCTCGCGCACCCCAACGTCGTGAACGTCTATGACCAGGGCCAGGACGCCGACATGGCCTACCTGGTCATGGAGTACCTGCCCGGCATCACCCTGCGCGATCTGCTCAAGGACTACGGCCGTCTCACCAGCGAGCAGACGATGGACATCCTTGAGGCGGTGCTCGCCGGTCTCGCCGCCGCGCACAAGGCGGGAATCGTGCACCGGGACCTCAAGCCGGAGAACGTTTTGCTGGCCGACGACGGGCGCATCAAGATCGGCGACTTCGGTCTGGCCCGCGCCGTGAACAACAACACGGCCACCGGTCAGGCTTTGCTCGGCACGATCGCCTACCTCTCCCCCGAACTCGTCACGCGGGGCATCGCGGATGCCCGCAGCGACATCTATGCACTCGGAATCATGACCTACGAGATGCTCACCGGCGAACAGCCCTATGTGGGCGAGGCACCCATGCAGATCGCCTACCAGCACGCGAACGACACCGTGCCCATGCCGAGCGTGCGGATACCCACGATTCCGCACGAGCTCGACGAACTGGTGCTCTGGGCCACCGCCCGCGATCCGGAGCAGCGCCCCCGGGACGCCCGGGTCATGCTCGACCAACTGCTCGACCTCGACAGGCTCGTGCGCCCGGCTCCCCCGGCGACCGGGCAATCCGCCACCATGGTGATGCCCGGCGGCGTGGCCGCAGCGGTCGCCGACGCCGACACCCAGATCCTCGGCGGAGCCCCACTCGTCCCGGCAGTTGCCGGTGTGGGAACCGCGGTCGCGACCCCCGCCGCGCTCCTGACCGACAAGTCCCGCAAGCGCAAGAACCGCGGATACTTCCTGTTCGCGTTGGTGCTCCTGCTCGCGGCCCTCGCCGGCGGAACCGGATGGTTCTTCGGCACCGGCCCCGGATCCGACGTCCCGATCCCCACCCTCATCTCGGCCTCACCCGAAGACGCCACCGCCCAGCTCACCGAGCTCGGCTTGGAGGCGGCGCTCAGCACCGAGTTCAGCGGCACCATACCGGCCGGGCTCGTGTCCAGCACCAACCCGGATCCGGGCATCCGAGTTGCGAAGGGCAGCACGGTCACGCTCCGGGTTTCCCAGGGTCCGCAGCCCATCGTCCTGCCCGCGCTGGCCGGGCTGACGGCCGACGCGGCGACTGCCACCGTGACCGAGCTGAAGGCCGGCATCGGCGCGACCGATTCCATCTTCGACGACACCGTGGAATCCGGCCTGGTCATCTCGGCCACCCGTGAACTCGACGGCGCAGACGTCTCCCAGGGCGGGGACTACTTCGAGGGCATGAACGTCAACCTGGTGCTCTCCCTCGGCTCCGTGCCGGACGTGTCCGGCGAATCCGTCGACGACGCAACGGCGATCCTGGGCGACCGGGGGCTGCTCGTCACGACCGGCGACGAGGTCTTCAGCGACTCGATCGCGGAGGGAGACGTCGTGAGCGCGGCGGCGGTGAACGAGGGGCCCGTGCGGGCCGGCGACACCTATGCCCTCACGACCTCCCTCGGCCCGAAGCCGGTCACGGTTCCGAACATCGTCGGCCTGCCCTGGAACGAGGGTAAGCAGGTGCTCACCGACCTGGGCTTCAAGCTGAGCTACAATCTCGGCGCGGATGCCATCGCGCCGCTCCTGAGCGTCGCGTCGACGGCCCCCGCGGCCGGCACCGACGCGCCCAAGAACAGCACCGTCACCCTCAAGCCGACCAACCCGTTCGGCTAGTCGGTCGCCACCGGGAGGGGCCCGGAACACCGCGGCCCCGCGCCGAACCGCGTGCGGGCACACGAAAGTGCCCGTTCCGGTCGAGAGTGACCGGTTTAGCGGGCACTCTCGACCGCAACGGGCACCTGAGTCTTGGTTCAGGCGTCAGACGTCAGGCGTTCGGCGTTCGGGGTCTGGGGTTCGGCCAGTGTTGCGGATCGGGCTAGCGGGCGGCGAGTTCTTCGGCGACCAGGAATGCCAGCTCGAGCGACTGCATGTGGTTGAGGCGCGGGTCACAGAGCGACTCGTACCGGGTCGCCAGTGCGGCCTCGTCGATGTGCTCCGATCCACCCAGGCACTCGGTGACGTCGTCACCGGTGAGTTCGACGTGGACGCCGCCCGGGTGCGTGCCGACGCTGCGGTGCGCCTCGAAGAAACCGCGCACCTCGTCGACGACGTCGTCGAAACGACGAGTCTTGTAGCCGGTGGGGGTGGTCACGCCGTTGCCGTGCATCGGGTCGGTGACCCACAGCGGCTTGGCCTCGCTGGCCTTGATGACCTCGAGCAGCGGGGGCAGGGCGTCGCGCACCTTGCCGGCACCCATCCGGGTGATGAAGGTGAGCCGACCCGGCTCGCGGTTCGGGTCGAGCTTGTCGACCAGGCGCAACATGTCATCGGTGGACGTGGTCGGGCCCAGCTTGACCCCGATCGGGTTGCGCACCCGGGAGAGGAAGTCGACGTGAGCGCCGTCGAGGTCGCGAGTGCGCTCCCCGATCCAGATGAAGTGCGCGGACGTGTTGTACGGCGTGCCCGTGCGGGAGTCGATCCGGGTCATCGGTCGCTCGTAGTCCATCAGCAGACCCTCGTGGCTGGTGTAGAACTCCGTGCGGCGCATGGCCTCGAAGTCGGCCCCGCAGGCGATCATGAACTTGATCGCGCGGTCGATCTCCTTGGCCACCTTCTCGTACCGCTGGTTGGCCGGGTTCGCCGCGAAGCCCTGGTTCCAGCTGTGCACCTGACGCAGGTCGGCGAAGCCGCCCTGCGTGAAGGCGCGGATGAGATTGAGGGTGGAGGCTGCCGTGTGGTATCCCTTGACCAGGCGGGCCGGGTCGGCCTCCCGCGATTCGGGGGTGAAGTCGTACCCGTTGACGATGTCGCCGCGGTAGGCCGGCAGGGTGACGCCGCCCCGGGTCTCGAAGTCGCTGGAGCGCGGCTTGGCGAACTGGCCGGCCATCCGGCCCATCTTGATCACGGGCATCGACGCGCCGTAGGTCAGCACGACGGCCATCTGCAGCACGGTCTTGACCCGGTTCCGGATTTGCTCCGCGGTGGCACCGCTGAAGGTTTCGGCGCAGTCGCCGCCCTGCAGCAGGAAGGCGTGGCCGCCGGCAGCCTCGGCGAGCCGGTTCCGCAGAATATCGACCTCACCGGCGAAGACGAGCGGAGGCTGCGTCGACAATTCGGCGGATGCGGCGGCCACCGCATCCGCGTCGGGCCAGGTCGGCTGCTGCTTGATCGGAAGGGTGCGCCAATAGTCCAGGCCGGCAACCACAGATCGATCTGCGAGGACGACGGGTTCGGTGGGGTCTACCACGGGACTATTCCTTTTTTCTCTGGTCCGGCGCGGAAAACACCGCAAGCCGGGCTGTTTCTGTGGGAACCTGACGGCTCCTGGGCAACCGTCTGATTCTATCGGATCAGGCTAGCCCGCTTTTCTTTCACACTGGTCGCGTAGACGTCCACGTACTCCTGCCGGCTCAGCGCCTGCAGCTCGTACATCAGCTCGTCGGTCACCGATCGAAGCACGAACCGGTCGCCCTCCATGCCATCGAACCGGCTGAAGTCGAGGGGTTTGCCAATCACGATGCCGATCCGGCGCACCTTCGGGATGCGGGTACCCGTCGGCATGGCCTTCTCCGTGTCGATCATGGCCACGGGGATGACCGGGACCTCCGCCTCGAGCAGCATGCGCGCCACACCCGTGCGGCCCCGGTACATCTTCGCGTCGGGGCTGCGGGTGCCCTCAGGGTAGATGCCGAGCACGCCGCCGGAACCCAGCACCCGCAGGCCGGTGTTGAGGGAATCCTCGGACGCCTTACCACCCGACCGGTCGATCGGCAGTTGCCCGGTGGCCTTGAAGAACTGGCGTGTCGCCCACCCCTTGAGGCCCTTGCCCGTGAAGTACTCGCTCTTGGCGAGGAAGACGACCCGCCGCGACACGACCAACGGCAGGAACACCGAATCGATGAACGACAAGTGGTTGCTCGCAAGGATCACACCACCCTCTTTGGGGATGTTCTCGAGCCCGACCACCCAGGGCCGGAAGACAGCCAGCAGCAGAGGGCCGATGACAATGTTTTTCATGAGCCAGTAGAACATCGTTGCTCCCTCGGTAACCCGGAAAGCCTACTGTGCGAAAACGTGTTTCCGCGCCAGGTCGGCCGCGCCGACCACACCGGCGTCGTTGACGAGCTGCGCGATCGCGAATTCGGCCTCGGGGTGAAAGCCCCTGGCGGGCAGGTTTTCGAGGTAGGCGGCGCGGATCGGTTCGAGCAGCAGCTCGCCGGCGGCGGCGACTCCCCCGCCGAAAACGAAGATTTGCGGGTCGAGCACGGCCGCGAGACTCGAGCAGGCCTGACCGAGCGAGCCGCCCAGCTGCCTCAGGGCGGCCAGGGCGCCGTTGTCGCCCTCCTGGATCAGTCGACCGACATCCTTACCGGTCAGCTTGCCCTTGCGATCACGGGCGGCGGCGAGGCCGAGGCCGATTCCGCCGGCATCCGCCAGCTCGGTGGCAATCCGGAGGAGTGCGCGGCCCGAGCCGTACTGCTCGATGCAGCCGTGCGCACCGCAGCCGCAGAGCCGACCGCCCGGCACCACGCGCAGGTGCCCGAGCTCGGCGGCGCAGCCGAAGCCGCCGCGGAAGAGGTGGTTGTCGGCGACGATCGCCCCGCCCACGCCGGTGCCGATGGTGAGGGTGACCATGTCGGTGTAGCCGCGGCCGGCACCGAAGGTGAACTCCGCCCAGCCGGCGGCGTTCGCGTCGTTCTCGATCAGGATCGGAAGGTCGAGGCGGGCCTCGAGGGTGGCCCGAAGCGGTTCGTGACGCCAGTTGACGTTGGGCCCGTAGTACACGGTGGACTGCGCGGCGTCGATGAAGCCGGCGGCGGCGATCCCGGCCGCCACGACATCCTCACCCTCGGAGAGTTCCGTGATCATGTCGACCACGGCGTCTTCGATCCCGCGCGGATCGCTCGCGGTGGTCGGGCGTCGATCCGAGCGGATGATCGTTCCAGACTCGTCGACCAGGGCCGCGGCGATTTTTGTGCCGCCGATGTCGATACCAATGGCGTGCACAGCGGACTTCTTTCGTCGATGGATGAAGCGGAGCGCTCTGCGAGGCGAAACAACGAAGCCCGTGCGTCCCCCTAGAGTGTAGTGAATCAAGACACGGCCAGGCGAAACGGCTGCTTCCACGAACCGACGTGGATAGAGTGGGGCAAATCGCCCGCCCGGTACCAGAGGAGTTACCGTGAAACAGTACGATCTGCCCGCAATCGTTCCCGCAGACCCGCAAGCCAATGTCACCGATCTCCTGGTCGGACGCCTGACGGCGACGCCCGACTCCGTGCTGTTCTCACTGCCGAGAAACGGAGTCTGGTCCCCCGTCACCACGACGGAGTTCCACGCCCAGGTCATCGCCCTGGCCAAGGGACTCGTCGCAGCTGGAATCCAGCCCGGCGACAAGATCGGCCTGATGTGCAAGACCCGGTACGAGTGGACGCTGATCGACTTCGCCACCTGGTTCGCCGGTGGCGTACTCGTCCCCGTCTACGAGACCAGCTCGCCCACCCAGATCCAGTGGATCCTGGGTGATTCCGACGCAGCGGCGGTCATCGTCGAAACCGCCGAGCATTTCTCACGCTTCGACGAGGTGCACCCCGAGCTCGGCACCGTGCAGAAGGTCTGGCAGATCGATCTGGGTGACCTCGACAAGCTCGCGGCCGCCGGCACCGACGTGACGGATGCCGAAATCGAGCGCCGCCGCTCCCTCGCCGTGGGTTCGGACATCGCCACCCTGATCTACACCTCGGGTTCCACCGGCCGACCCAAGGGCTGTGTGCTCACCCACTCCAACTTCGTCGAGACATCCCGTAACTCGGCAGTTGCCTTGACAGAGGTCCTCACCGATGCGAACGGCGCGTCCACGCTGCTGTTCATCACCACCGCGCACGTCTTCGCCCGGTTCATCTCGGTGCTCTGCGTGCACGCCGGAGTGCGCGTCGGACACCAGCCCGACACCCGCAAACTGCTGGAATCGCTCGGCACCTTCAAGCCCACCTTCCTGCTCGCGGTGCCGCGGGTGTTCGAGAAGGTCTACAACTCCGCCGAGCAGAAGGCGCTGACCGCCGGTCGAGGCAAGATCTTCGAAACGGCCGCCCAGGTTGCCGTCGACCACTCGATGCTGATCGATCAGGGCAAGAGTGTCCCGCTGATGCTCAAGCTCAAGTTCACACTCTTCGACCGTCTGGTCTACAGCAAGTTGCGGGCCGCAATGGGCGGAAACGTGAAGTACGCCGTCTCCGGTTCCGCTCCCCTCGGCATGCACCTGGGCCACTTCTACCACAGCCTGGGAATCAAGATCCTGGAAGGCTACGGCCTCACCGAGACCACCGCGCCGACGACCGTCGGCCTGGCCACCAAGTTCAAGATCGGCACCGTGGGTCCGCCTCTTCCCGGCGTCTCGGTGCGCGTCCTCGACGACGGCGAGATCGAGGTCAAGGGCGTCAACGTCTTCAAGGAGTATTGGAAGAATCCCGAGGCCACCGCGGCCACCTTCCACGACGGCTGGCTCCGCACCGGTGACATCGGCGCCATGGACGGCGATGGCTTCCTCACCATCACCGGGCGCAAGAAGGAGATCATCGTCACCGCCGGCGGCAAGAACGTCGCCCCAGCCGCGCTGGAAGACCCGATCCGATCCAACCCGCTGATCGGCCAGGTGGTCGTCGTCGGCGATCGCAAGCCGTTCATCGCCGCGCTGGTCACGCTCGACCCCGACATGCTCGCGGTCTGGTTGAACAACAACGGTGAGGATGCGGGCATGACGCTGGCCGAGGCATCCGTCAACCCCAAGGTGCTCGCCGAGGTGCAGCGTGCCATCGACCACGCCAACGACCATGTGTCCCGGGCGGAGTCGATCCGCAAGTTCACGGTGCTGACAACCGAGCTGACCGAGGCTGCCGGGTACCTGACCCCGAAGCTGAGCATCAAGCGGGATGTCATCCTGCAGGACTTCGCCGATCAGATCGAGGCGATGTACGCGGGCGCCCCGGTGACGGGGACGAACCCGGTCACCAGCTAGAGCGCGGCGAAAACCAGCCCTGCCCCCGGCCTCCACGCGACGCCGGGGGCTCATGCGCGCCGTTCCGCGGTGGTGTTCCGGGACGGCGTCCAACCAATTCGACGGAGATTGTGGCCTCAAAGCCGGTTTTCGGCCGGTTTGGGCCCGTTTTGGACACAATCTCCGTCGAATTCGCCCGGGACTCACCGCCCGCTGCCGTCAGGACTTCCCTTGGTCGGAAACAGGTCGATCTGGTCAGAACCAGGTTGACTCGCGAACCTCTTTCATGGCCGCCCGCCGGTTCTCCTTGTCGAGGCGGTCCAGGTAGAGCAGGCCGTCCAGGTGGTCGGTCTCGTGCTGTAGGGCCTGAGCCATGATCCCGGTGCCGGATAGTTCGACCGCCGCACCGTCGAGGTCGACCCCGGTCACCCGGGCGAACGGATACCGCTTGGTGGGATACCAGAGTCCCGGCACCGACAGGCACCCCTCGTCGACAAGCTCGGGCTCCCCCGATACCTCCACGAGCACCGGGTTGAGGATGTACCCGATCTCACCATCGACGTTGTAGCTGAAGGCCCGCAGGTTCACGCCGATCTGGGAGGCCGCGACGCCGGCCCGGCCGGGTAGGCGCACGCTGTCGACCAGGTCATCGACCAGGCCCCTCACCCGGGCGTCGATGGTGCCGATCGGGTCGGAGACGGTTTTGAGGACGGGATCTCCGAAGAGACGGATCTGGCGCTCGGGCAAGGGTGACTCCAAGTCATGGATGCGGTGGTGTGAGGTGTCTGATCGGGTCAGATGCCGCGGTCGGCCGGCAGACCCTCGACGACGACGGCCGCAAGGGTGCGTGCCGCCAGCCGGGTGATGGGCTTCAGATCGTCGAAGGAGATGACGCTGCCCGCGGCGAGCTGCGGGTCCCAGGGAATGCGCACGATCTCACGCACCCGCGAGCGGAAGTGCGATTCGATCTCCTCCAGCTTCACCAGGTTCGTGCCCTGCGTTGCGGTGTTGAGCGCGACGACCGCGTTGCGGACCAGGTCACCGTAGCCGTTGGCTTCGAGCCAGGTCAGCGTCTCGGATGCCAACCGGGCCTCGTCGATGCTGCCCCCGGAGACGATGACGATCGAATCGGCACGCTGCAGGGTGGCGCGCATGACTGAGTGCACGATTCCGGTGCCGCAGTCCGTGAGCATGATCGAGTAGTACCGTGCGGCCAGGTCGGCGACGACGTTGTAGTCGTCCTCGTCGAACGCCTCGGACAGGAGCGGGTCGGTGTCGGAGGCGAGGATGTCGAGCCGGGTGGCGTCGCGGGAGACCAGCGTGGAGAAATCGGTGTAGCCGCCGATCGAGGCGGCTTTCGTGACGACGTCGCGCACGGTGGACCGGGTCTGCTTCGTGACCCGCTCGGAGAGGGTGCCACGGTCGGGGTTCGCGTCGACGGCGATGATGCGGTCGTCGCGGGCGTCGGCCAGTGCCATTCCGAGCAGCGCGGTGACCGTGGTCTTGCCGACCCCGCCCTTGCGGGTGAGGATCGGCACGAAGCGGGTCCCACCCTCGAACTCTTGACGGATGCGCTCGTCGAGGTGTTTGTGGGCGCGAACCTGGGCCGAGTCGCCGAGGTTGACCAGGTGCAGGGTCGCCGCGAAGACAAAACTGTTCCAGGCTCCGCGGGGCGGGGGCTTGGTGCGGCGGTTCACGGCCAGTAGACGGTCGGGGGTGAGCATCGCGGCAGACTCCGGCGCCGAACCGCCAGCCGGGCGCAGCCTCTCCCGGCGGGACTGCAGGGAGGCCTCGCTCGCGGCCGGACCGGTCGGAGCCCGGACCGCCCCCGTTCCGCTTGTGAACGACCGATCGGGACGGGAGACGGCCGGGGTGCTGATCTCGATCGTGTGCGTGGCGGGGCGGTTCAGGTTCTCCGGCAGGGCCGCCGCCAGGTTCACAATCGTGTGCGGCGGCAGTTCGCTGTGGTACTCGTCCCCCGGCTGGGTGCGGGGCTCCGAGGAGGCGTCCGGATCGGTCGCATCGGTGCCTGTGCGCTCATCTGACAAAAAGATCAATCCCTTCGTCGATAGATCGCACCAAGCCTAGCGTGGGCGCACCACCACGAGCAGATCGCCGGCGTCGACCTGCTGGGTCCGCGGCACCGCCACCCGTTCGACGTGTCCTGTGATGGGCGAGGTGATCGCGGCCTCCATCTTCATGGCCTCGATCGAGGCGACGGCCTGCCCGGCCTCGACCGCGTCACCCTCCTCGACCTTGAGGGTGACCACCCCGGAGAACGGCGCGGCGATCTGGCCCGGCAGGTTCGCATCCGCTTTCTCGGCGACCTTGGTGCTGACCGTGATGCTGCGGTCGCGCACGAAAACGGGCCGGAGCTGGCCGTTCAACGTCGTCATGACGGTGCGCATGCCCTTCTCGTCGGCCTCGCCGATGGCCTCGAGCCCGACGTACAGGCGCACGCCCTTGTCGATCTCGACGGCGTGCTCGATGCCCTGCTGCAGACCGTTGAGGTAGTCCACCGTGTCGAGCACGGACAGGTCGCCGAAGAGTTCCCGGATCTGCTCGAACTGGCGCGTGGGCGCCGGGAAGAGCAGCTGGTTCAGCATCATTCGGCAGGTGAGGCTGTCGCCGCCCAGGGCCACGCGTTCCTCTTGCGTGAGCTCGGTGATCCCGACGCGCACGGTGCGCCCGGCGAGCACCTTGCTGCGGAAGGGCTCGGGCCAGCCGCCGGGCAGGTCGCCCAGCTCCCCCGCCATGAACCCGATCACGGAGTCGGGCACATCGTAATTGCCCGGGTTCTCGGCGAAGTCGGCCGGGTCGGCCCGCACAGCGGCGAGGTAGAGGGCGAGATCGCCGACCACCTTGGAGGACGGCGTCACCTTCGGCACCCGGCCGAGGATGTCGTTGGCCGCGGCGTACATGTCCTCGATCAGTTCGAAGTCGTCGGCGAGGCCGAGGGCGACCGCCTGCGTACGCAGGTTGGACAGCTGACCGCCGGGGATCTCGTGCTTGTAGACGCGACCGGTGGGCGCGCGCAGGCCGGATTCGAAGGGGTGGTAGACCCGGCGCACGTCTTCCCAGTAGGGCTCGAGGTCGCAGACAGCCTGCAGGGAGATGCCCGTGTCGCGGTCGGTGTGGGCGAGCGCGGCGACGAGGGACGACGCTGACGGCTGGCTGGTGGTGCCGGCCATCGGGGCACTGGCCACGTCGACCGCGTCGGCACCGGCCCGACTGGCCGCCAGCAGCGTCGCGAGCTGGCCGCCCGGGGTGTCGTGCGTGTGCACGTGCACCGGGAGGTCGAAGCGTTCCCGCAGGGCGGTGACGAGCTTCTCGGCCGCGGCGGGGCGCAGTAGGCCGGCCATGTCCTTGATCGCAAGGATGTGCGCGCCGGATTCCACGATCTGCTCGGCGAGCCGGAGGTAATAGTCGAGGGTGTAGAGCTCCTCGGCCGGATCGAGCAGGTCACCGGTGTAGCAGAGTGCGACCTCGGCGATGGAGGACCCCGTCGCCAGGACGGCGTCGATGGCCGGTCGCATCTGCGAGACGTCGTTGAGGGCGTCGAAGATGCGGAAGATGTCGACGCCGGTCTTGGCGGCCTCGCGCACGAACGCATCGGTCACCTCGGTCGGGTACGGGGTGTAGCCGACCGTGTTGCGGCCACGGAGCAGCATCTGCACGTTGATGTTCGGCAGGGCCTCCCGCAGCGACGCCAGACGCTCCCACGGGTCTTCGCCGAGGAAGCGCAGCGCCACGTCATAGGTGGCGCCGCCCCAGGCCTCGATCGAGAGCAGCTCCGGGGTCATCCGGGCCACGTATGGGGCCACGGCGACGAGGTCGCGGGTGCGCACCCGGGTCGCCAGCAGCGACTGGTGGGCGTCGCGGAAAGTGGTGTCCGTCACGGCCAGGGCGGTCTGGGCGCGCAGGTCGGCGGCGAAGCCGGCCGGGCCGAGCAGTTGGAGCCGCTGGCGGGATCCGGCCGGGGCCGGCACGGACAGGTCGAGCTTCGGCAGCTTCTCGGCCGGGTTCAGCAGGGTCAGTGGCACGCCGTTGGGCTTGTTGACGGTCACATCGGCGAGCCAGTTGAGGATCTTCGTGCCACGGTCCTTCGAGGCCCGACCGCGCAGCAGCTCCGGGCGCTCGTCGATGAAGGAGGTGCTCAGGTTGCCGGACACGAAGTCCGGGTCGTCCAGCACGGCCTGCAGGAACGAGACGTTCGTGGACACGCCGCGAATACGGAACTCGGCCAGGGCGCGCTTGGAGCGGGTCACGGCGGCAGGGAAGTCCCGACCGCGGCAGGTGAGCTTGGCGAGCATCGAGTCGAAGTGCGGGCTGATCTGGGCCCCGGGGTTGATCGTGCCGCCGTCGAGCCGGATGCCGGCACCGCCGGGCGAACGGTAGGTGGTGATCTTGCCGGTGTCCGGGCGGAACCCCATGGTCGGATCCTCGGTGGTGATCCGGCACTGCAGGGCCGCCCCGCGCAACACGATCTTGTCCTGCGTGAGTTCGAGCTCGCGGAGAGTCTGACCCGCGGCGATGCGGATCTGGGACTGGACGAGGTCGACATCCGTCACCTCTTCGGTCACGGTGTGCTCGACCTGAATGCGCGGGTTCATTTCGATGAAGACGTGCTGGCCGGCGCGTTCGCCGACCGTGTCGAGTAGGAACTCGACCGTGCCCGCGTTGACGTAGCCAATCGAGCGCGCGAACGCGACGGCGTCGGCGTAGAGGCGCTGACGGATCTCGTCGGAGAGATTCGGCGCCGGGGCGATCTCGATCACCTTCTGGTGGCGGCGCTGCACGGAGCAGTCGCGCTCGAACAGGTGCACGGTCTCGCCGGACGCGTCGGCCAGGATCTGCACCTCGATGTGGCGGGGCCGCAGCACGGCCTGCTCGAGGAACATGGTCGAGTCGCCGAAGGCGCTGTCTGCCTCGCGCATGGCTTCCTCGAGGGAGCCGCGCAATTCGCTCATCTGCGCCACGCGGCGCATGCCGCGTCCGCCGCCGCCGGCGACGGCCTTGGCGAAGATCGGGAACCCGATGCCTTCGGCCGCGGCGATCAGCTCCTCGACGTCGCGCGACGGAGCGCTGGACCCCAGCACCGGAACGCCCGCCGCGATGGCGTGCTCCTTGGCGGTGACCTTGTTGCCGGCCATTTCGAGCACGTGCTCGCCCGGGCCGATGAAGGTGATGCCGGCCTGGCGGGCCGCCAGGGCCAGCTCAGGGTTCTCCGACAGGAAGCCGTAACCGGGGTAGATGGCGTCGGCCCCGCTCTCCTTGGCGACCCGGATGATCTCGCTCACGGTGAGATAGGCACGCACCGGATGTCCCGGCTCGCCGATCTGGTACGCCTCGTCGGCCTTCAGGCGGTGCAGGGAGTTGCGGTCCTCAAAGGGGAACACGGCCACGGTTTTGGCACCCAGCTCATAGGCCGCCCGAAAAGCCCGAATCGCGATTTCCCCGCGGTTGGCAACAAGAATTTTCCTGAACATGCAGACCTTTCAAGCGTGACGCCGCGCGCAGCTGACGGTTAGGTTCTCCAAGACTAGTGAAGGTAACGTATCTACTTGTGCACGTACTAAGCGTTAGCTCCCTCAAGGGAGGAGTAGGAAAGACCACAGTGACCCTGGGTCTGGCGTCTGCTGCCTTCGCCCGCGGCGTGCGAACCCTGGTTGTGGACATTGATCCGCAGTCGGATGTTTCAACCGGCATGGATATCGAGGTCACCGGCCACCTCAACATCGCCGATGTGCTCGCCTCTCCCAAGGAGAAGGTCGTGCGCGCGGCCATCGTTCCCAGCGGCTGGACGCGCGGCCGCCCCGGCACCATCGACGTGATGATCGGCAGCCCGTCGGCCATCAATTTCGACGGGCCGCACCCCAGCATCCGTGACATCTGGAAGCTGGAAGAGGCGCTCTCGACAGTCGAAAAAGACTACGACCTGGTTCTGATCGACTGCGCGCCGTCCCTGAACGCCCTCACCCGCACGGCGTGGGCGGCCAGCGACCGGGTCGCCGTGGTCACCGAACCCGGCCTGTTCTCCGTCGCCGCGGCCGACCGCGCGCTCCGGGCGATCGAGGAGATCCGCCGCGGACTGAGCCCCCGGCTGCAGCCGCTCGGCATCATCGTCAACCGTGCCCGAGTGGCGTCGCTCGAGCACCAGTTCCGGATCAAGGAGCTGCGCGACATGTTCGGGCCGCTCGTCCTCAGCCCCCAGCTGCCGGAGCGCACCTCCCTGCAGCAGGCGCAGGGCGCGGCGAAGCCCCTGCACACGTGGCCCGGCGACAGCGCCCAAGAGATGGCGCGCTATTTCGACCAACTTCTCGAACGCGTGCTTCGCACGGCCCGCATCGGCGAGTACGCCGAACAGCGCTAGCCGACGGCCGAGAGGCGCGCCGGCTGACAGCTACGACGGCTCACGGCGGGACGCCGGCAGCCCCTAGGAGACCTTGCGGTTTCCGCGGCGCACGGACAACTCGTCCGACGGGTCGACCGGAAGGGTTTCCAGTTCGACCAGGCTCGTCTCCACCTCGCGGAGCACCTTGCCCACGGCGATGCCGAACACTCCCTGACCCCGGCTGACGAGGTCGATGACCTCATCGTCGGAGGTGCACAGGTAGACACTGGCGCCGTCGCTCATCAGAGTGGTCTGGGCAAGGTCGCTGACCCCCGACTCACGCAACTGGTTCACGGCGGTGCGGATCTGCTGCAGGGAGATGCCGGTGTCGAGGAGCCGCTTGACCAGTTTCAGAACCAGGATGTCTCGGAAACCGTAGAGACGCTGGGAACCGGAGCCGGCAGCGCCGCGAACGGTGGGCTGGACCAGCTCGGTGCGAGCCCAGTAGTCGAGTTGACGGTAGCTGATCCCGGCGGCCCGGGCCGCCACGGCGCCACGGTAGCCGGAGTTGTCGTCGAGCTCGGGCATCCCGTCGGTGAAGAGAAGGCCGAGACCGTAGCGCGAGGCATCGTCACGCTGATTCAGCTCGCTCATACGATGGCCTCTCGGGGGATGGATCTGCGATACGGATGGTCGCTCCGTCTACGCTACCGACGGGGACCGTTCTGATCAACGACATCCGGTCGAGAAAATCGGCGTGTCGGACACGTCTACTTGGTCAGGCGCCCCAGAGCCGAACGGATCAGGCTGCCGCGGATCACTTCGAGCTGGCCGGCGATCTCGACCGCCATCTCGGCCGCCTTCGCCCGGCTCGAGGCGTCTTTGCGACGCGAGAGCGGCACCAAGGCGCTCTCGATCAGGCCGAGCTCGCGTTCGGCCGCGCCGCGGAAGCCGCGCAGGTGGCGCGGCTCGATGCCGCTGCGCTGCAGCTCGACCAGGGCCCGCAGCACGCTGAGGGCATCGTCGCCGTAGAAATCGGCCGGCAGGATGATCGACGCGGAGACGGCGTCGTGCAGCAGCATCGCGGATGCACCGGCTTCACGCAGCAGCTCGTCGCGGTCCAGCCGGCGGGCGTTCGTCAGCATCGACGGTCCGGGCGTCACTCCGCCCGGCAGAGTCGGCGAGAGGCCCGCGTCGAGGTCGTCCAGGTAGCCCCGGATGACCTTCAGTGGAAGGTAGTGATCGCGCTGCATGGACAGAACCAGGCGAAGCCGGTCCAGGTCGCCGGCGCAGAACTTGCGGTAGCCGGATTCCGTGCGCGCCGGGGCCACCAGTCGCTGTTCCTCCAGAAACCGGAGCTTCGAGGGGGTGAGGTCCGGGAACTCCGGCGTGAGCCGGGCAAGCACCTGTCCGATGCTGAGCAGTGACGTCGCGCCCGGCGCTCTGGCTTGGGCGGCGGACGCGGGCACTACTCGCTCGCCAGAAGCTTGAGGTCGTGCCGCGAGGCGTAGAACGTCAGCCGGAACTTGCCGACCTGGACTTCGGCGCCGTCGTGAAGCATGGCGGTATCGATACGGACCCCGTCGAAATAGGTTCCGTTGAGGGACACCAGGTCTTTCACGTCGAACTTGGTTCCGCGGCGCAGGAACTCAGCGTGCCGACGGGAGACCGTGACGTCATCGAGGAAGATGTCCGCATGGGGATGACGACCCACCGTCGTGACGTCCGCGTCCAACAGGAACCGGGCGCCGGAGTTCGGGCCCCGCCGAACAATGAGCAGAGCCGATCCGGACGGGAGAGCCGCGATGGCTTCCTGCTCCTCGGCCGTGACATCGCCGTCGAGCGACGCCAGCTGGGCAGCGAATTCCTGCCCGAACGTCATCGTCGTGTCGGTGTTGGAATAGTTATCGGGCGCTGCTTTGCGCTGGGGTTCATTCGTCTTTTTGGAATCAATCACCGTGCACCTCCTACCTCTCCAGCGTATCGGATGGAATGGGTCGAATTGCCCGCGGAATGCGAATCACCCTGGCTGTCTCGACGGCGTAGATTATGCCCGCCCACCAGTAAAGAAACGCTCCCCAGATGCCGAAGGCCCAGCCCACCGGGAGCGACCACCAGGACACCGCGGGGAAGGCTTCCCCCAGCATGATCATCGGCAGGGCGTAGAACAGGCAGAAAGTGGCGACCTTGCCGAGCTGATGCACGGGCAGCGGCCCGAATCCGAAGTTCGCGAGGATGACCCCGAGACCGAGCAGGAACACGTCCCGCCCCACGATGACCAGGACGATCCACCAGGGCACCAGGTCACGCCAGGCCAGTCCCACCAGGGCCGCGAAAATGTACAGCCGGTCGGCGGCCGGGTCGAGGAGCTGGCCGAGACGGGTGATCTGGCGGAACCGACGGGCCAGGTAGCCGTCGAGGAAGTCGGTGAGGCTGGCGACCGCCAGGACCAGGAGCGCCCAGGCATCCTCTCCCCGAACCAGCAGGACCAGGAAGACCGGCACCAGCGCCAGGCGCAGCATGCTGAGCAGATTGGGCAGGGTGATCACTTTCGAGCTGACGCCGCTTCCCTCTGCCCCTGTCACAATCCCCGAGTCTACCGACGCGGCGGGCGAACCGGATTGCGGCTCCATCACTGTCCCGATGCCCGTTTTCGCGCCTTGTCGGCGCGCTTGTCGGGCCTCTCCGGTGCGTCCTGCTCCGTCTGGCTGCGGCTGCGGCCGCGTTCCACGCTGCGCCGGAGTGCCTCCATCAGGTCGAGGACCTCTCCCTCCCCCTCCACGTCCGTTCCGGGTTCCCGCCCGAACGTGAGATCGGTGTCGACGGCGTCGCCCGCGGCGAGCTTCGCCTCGAGCAGTTCCCGGAGCTGGTCCTGGTAGTCGTCGCGGAAGTCCTGCGGCGAGAAGTCGGCGGCGAAGGAGTCGACCAGCGCGGCCGAGAGCTCCAGCTCCTGGGCGGAGATACGCACGGATTCCCCGAGTACCGGGAAGTCGACGGCCCGCACCTCGTCGCCCCAGAGCAGCGACTGCAGCAACAGCACGTCCCCGCGCACCCGGAGGGCACCGAGGCGGGTCTTCTGCCGCAGGGCGAACCGCACGATAGCCGTGCGGTCGGTCGCTTCGAGCGCCCGCCGCAGGAGGACGTAGGCCTTGGGCGAGCCGGAGGGTTCGAGGAAGTAACTGCGCTCGAACATGATCGGGTCGAGTTGCTCGCTCGGCACGAACTCGACGACCTCGATCTCGCGGCCTCTCTCGGCCGGCAGCGTGCGCAGATCCTCGTCGGTGATGACGACCGTCTTGTCGCCGCTGTCCCAGGCCTTGTCGATGTGCGCGTAGTCGACGACCCGGCCGCAGCGCTCGCATCGTCGCTGGTAGCGGATGCGCCCGCCGTCGGCATCGTGCACCTGATGCAGGGCGACGTCGTGGTCCTCGGTGGCGCTATAGACCTTGACGGGCACATTGACCAGTCCAAAGGTGATCGCGCCCTTCCAAATGGATCTCATCCCTCCAGTAGACACCTGGAGCGCGAAAGGGACTAGGCGCAGTGTGGCCGCGAGAGCATGCTGGTGCCATGAACGCGAGGCCGGACTCCCTGGACTCCCGCCAGGTCGTCACCGTCGGCGGCCACCGCATCACGCTCACCCACCTCGACAAGGTGCTCTACCCCGAGTCGGGGACCACGAAGGCTGACGTTCTCGGCTACTACGCGTCCATCGCCGACCTGATGATCCCGCACATCGCGAACCGGGCGGCGACCCGGAAGAGGTGGGTGCACGGCGTGGGCACCCGAGACGAACCCGGACACGTCTTCTTTCAGAAGAACCTGGACCAGTCGACGCCGAGCTGGGTGAAGCGCCGGACAATCGCGCATTCGAACCATACGAACGAGTACCCGCTGGTCAACGACCTGGCGACGTTGACCTGGCTGGCGCAGATCTCGGCCCTGGAAATCCACGTCCCGCAGTGGCAGTTCGGCCGCGGCGGGACCCCGCGCAACCCCGACCGGCTCGTGCTCGACCTCGACCCGGGGGACGGCGTCACCCTCGACGAGTGCGCGGAGGTCGCCCGACTGGCTCGGGCCATCCTGCGGGACATGGGCCTGGACCCGCTGCCGGTCACCAGTGGGTCGAAGGGCATCCACCTCTACGCCCCGCTGGACCTCACGCACACCTCGGACCAGGTCTCCCAGGTGGCCCGCGAGCTGGCCCGGGCGCTCGAGGCGGACCATCCGGACCTCATCGTCAGCGATATGAAGAAGGCGCTGCGGCCGGGCCGGGTCTTCATCGACTGGAGCCAGAACAGCGCAAGCAAGACGACCATCGCCCCGTATTCGCTGCGCGGGACGCTGCATCCGATGGTGGCCATGCCGCGCACGTGGCGGGAGCTGGCCTCCCCCGGGCTCGCACAGGTCGACTACAAGCAGGCGATGCACCGGGTGCAGCGCAGCGGGGACCCGCTGGCCGGCCTGCTCGAGGCACATACCGGCCGGGGCGCCACGGATACCGGTGCCACCGGTGCCGGGCAAGGCGCGGGCGCGCTCGCCGTCTATCTCGGAAAACGAGACGCCTCCCGCACACCGGAGCCGATGCCGACGGGTGCGCCGGCGGCTTCGGCCGGGCGGTCGTTCGTCATCCAGGAGCACCACGCCCGCAACCTGCACTTCGATTTCCGACTCGAGCATGACGGGGTGCTGGCGTCGTGGGCGCTGCCGCGCGGCGTGCCGACCGATCCGGCCAAGAACCGGCTCGCCGTGCGCACCGAGGACCATCCGCTCGAATACGGCGCGTTCCAGGGCGAGATTCCGACCGGCGAATACGGGGCCGGCACCGTGAGCATCTGGGACCAGGGCCGCTACGACCTGGAGAAGTGGCGGGACGAGGAGGTGATCGCCGTGCTGCACGGCGAACCGGGCGGCGGGCTCGGCGGCACGCGGCGCTTCGCACTGATCCGCACGGAAAGCACGGGCGGGGCAGACCGGAACTGGCTGATCCACCTGATGAAGACGAAACCGGCCCGGCGGGCCGGCGATGTGGGTGGCCGATACGTGGGTGGCGGATACGTCGGGACCGGGACCGGTGCCGGGGCGGATGCGGCCGCCGGCTCGGGCCGGGCGGGCGGCGGGTCCGCGGACCGCCCGCGATACAAGCCCATGCTGGCGACTCTCGGTTCGATCGCCGACCTGCCCGAGGACGACGCCTGGACCTACGAGATGAAGTGGGACGGCATCCGTGCGCTCGCGTACGTCACGGTCGACGATCCGGAGCAGGCCGTGCACCTGTTCACCCGCAACGGCAACGACGTCACGCACGCGTACCCCGAACTGGTGCGGGCATTGCCGGCGGCGGTGTCCGCCGGCTCGGCGGTACTCGACGGGGAGATCGTCGCCCCCGGCGCCGGCGGGCGGCCCGACTTCGGCCTGCTGCAGACGCGGCTGGGGCTGACCGATCGCCGGCAGATCGAGGCGGCGGCGGCAACCACCCCGGTGCGGTTCCTGGTCTTCGACGTGCTCGAGCGCGACGGTGAGCCGCTGCTCGATCTGGCGTACACGGCGCGGCGCCGGGTGCTCGAGGAGGTTGTCGCCGGTGCTGGTGCTGGTGCGGTGCAGGTGCCGCCGGTCTTCATGGGCGCCCCCGCCCGCGCAGTCGCGGCGAGCAGCGCCCTCGGCCTCGAGGGGATCGTCGCCAAGACCCGGGAGGGACGCTACGAGGCCGGTCGGCGGTCCCGGTCGTGGATCAAGGTCAAGCACCATCGCGCCCAGGACGCGGTGATCGGCGGGTGGCGTCCGGGCAACGGGCGCCGACAGGACACCGTGGGCTCGCTGCTGCTGGGGATCCCGGACGGCGATGCGCTGATTTACATCGGCCGGGTGGGCTCCGGGTTCCGGGACGTGGACCTCGACGATCTGCGGGCGCGACTGGATGCGATCGCGGCGAGGGACAACCCCTTCACCGGCATCCCGGCCGCCGACGCCCGCGATGCGCGATGGGTGAGCCCGGTACTGGTGGGCGAGGTTGAATTCTCCGAGTGGACCGGGGCGGGGCGGCTGCGCCACCCGGTCTGGCGCGGCCGGCGGCCGGACAAGTCACCGGGCGAGGTGGTGCGGGAGTAGAGGGCCGCTGACCGGGGTTTCGGCAGGCTCAACCGCCGAGGCGGGCGCGCAGGGCCGGCCAGCTGGCGGCGAAACCCGGATGCAGCGGCAGCGCGTCGACCTGATGGGTCGGCACCCAGCGCAGCGCGATGCTCTCCTGGTCGCTGATCACGGGCTCAAAACGCTCTGTGGCCCGCACCACTACGGTCGTGTACGACCAGAAACCGAGGTCGAGCACGGAGCTGAACCACACAGAGACCAGATCCGGGGGCACGCCGGCCTCCTCGCCGGCCTCCCGCAGGGCCGCCTCGAGGGCGCTCTCGTGCTGGTGACGCGCCCCTCCGGGAAGCCCCCAGGTGTCGCCCTCGTGGCTCCAGAGCGCACGGTGCTGCAGCAGAACCCCGAATTCCTCGTGGTGCACAAGCAGTCCGGCCGCGCCGTAGAGACCCCAGAATTTGCGGCCGTCAGGCCCATACACCCACCTGTCGCCGTTTGTGCTCATGGCTCAAGCATGCGCCACGGTCCCGTGAGAACGCACCGTGTTCCGGCGGATACGCGGCTCGCGGCGCAAGTGGTGGAGGGTGGCAACAGGATAGAACGTGTGCCGGCTTCCGCAGGGTGCGCCGCGAGGGCAGGCTACAGGGCGACGATGGCGTGAATGGGGGCGTCGCCGAGGCGGGTTCGGCCGACGAGTTCGGTCAGTTCGAGCACGACGCCCACTCCGGTCAGGCGGTAGCCGGCGCGCTCGACCAGCCGGGAGGTCGCGGCGATCGTGCCGCCGGTGGCCAGCACGTCATCGACGACCAGCACTCGGGCGCCCGGCGCGAGCTGACCGATCTCGAGCTCGAGGCAGGCCGAGCCGTATTCGAGGTCGTACTCCTCGCTCAGCACCGCTCCGGGAAGTTTGCCGCCCTTACGCACGGCGAGCACGGCGACATCCGCCGCGTAGCCGATCGCCGCGGCCAGCAGGAACCCGCGAGCCTCGATGCCGGCCACCGCGTCGAACTCACCCCGGAACCGGCCGGCGAGCTCATCGATCAGCGCCCGGAAAGCTGCGGCGTCGGCAAACACCGGGTTGAGGTCTCGGAAGAGGATGCCCGCTTGCGGGAAGTCCTCGTACGAGGCGAGAAGGGCATGGACATGGTCTGCAGCGGGGGTGGGCACCCCCCGAGTTTAAGCGCTCGGCCGACCGCTGCCGTCCGGGCCTCCCGAACGCTCCCCGACAGGCCTCCGGACCACCCGTTTTGAACGGTTCGGACAGGGCCCCGTGATAGCCTCGAATTTAGCTAATAAGGTTAGGTACTTTTTCGAGTATCTTGACTGAATCACCCGAAGGGATGGCTAATGCGGCCGGTCGAAGTGCTTGAAGAACTCGTGGTCCTGCTGGACGAGTCCGGCCGCGAAATCGGCACGGCCCCGAAGCTCAGCGTTCACGATACGGACACCGCGCTTCACCTCGCTTTCTCCTGCCACGTGCTCAACCCGGCCGGCGAGGTTCTCGTCACCCGGCGTGCCCTGTCGAAGAAGACCTGGCCGGGCGTCTGGACCAACTCCTTCTGCGGACACCCGCTGCCGGGCGAGGAGTTCCAGGCCGCCATCGAACGACGTGCGCTATTCGAGCTCGGACTCCGGATTGCGAACCTCACCGTCACCCTGCCGGACTTCCGCTACCGTGCCGTCGACAGCAGCGGGATCGTCGAAAACGAGATCTGCCCCGTCTACCTGGCCCGGGCCACCGCCGACCCCGTGCCCAACCCGGACGAGGTCATGGAGTTCGCCTGGGTCGAGCCGGCCGCCCTGCAGCGCTCGGTGCGGGACTCCCCGTGGGCCTTCAGCCCCTGGCTGGGGCTGCAGCTCAAGGAATTGACCAGCTTCAATGCATGAAATCCAGACACTCGGGGTGGGGACGGAGTTGCAGCGTTTCTTCGCTGCCGCCCGCCTGCGGGCCAGTGACTACGGAGATCACTATGTCGCGCTCTGGGACTCCCTCGAGCAGGCCAGCAGCGGCGGCAAACGCGTTCGCCCGGCGCTGGTCCTGGCTGCGTTCACCGGCCTCGGCGGCACCGATCTCACCCTGGCCACCCCGGTCGCGGTCAGCTTCGAGCTGCTGCACACGGCCTTCGTGATCCACGACGACGTGATCGACCACGATCTCGCCCGCCGCGGCGTGGCCAACATCGCCGGGCGGTTCGCCGAACGGGCCCTCGCCCACGGCGCCGGCGACCAGGCCGGGGCGTGGGCCGCGACGGCCGCGATCCTGGCCGGCGACCTCGCACTGAGCGAAGCCCACCGCGCCCTCGCGATGCTGCCGGTCGAGCTCGAACTGCGCGGCCGACTGCTGGATCTCCTCGACCGCGCCGTGTTCATCTCGGCCGCCGGGGAACTGGCCGACGTCACCAACGCCGCCTCAAAGCATCCGCTTACAGTGGCCCAGGTCGTCTCCACCCTGGAGCAGAAGACCGCGGTCTACTCGTTCGAGGCTCCTCTGCAGGCCGGAGCCATCCTGGCCGGCGGCTCAGACGAGGTGATCGGCGTGCTCGGCGCCTACGGCCGCCTGATCGGCGTGGCCTTCCAGCTGACCGACGACATCCTCGGCGTGTTCGGCGACCCCGAGAAGACCGGGAAGAGCGTGCTCACCGACCTCCGGGAGGGCAAGCAGACCACCCTGATCGCCCACGCCGGCACCACGACCGGCTGGCCCGAGATCGCTCCATACATCGGCAAGGCCGACCTCACCGAGGTGGAGGCGGCAACCGCGCGCGACCTGCTGCGGGCCTGCGGCGCCCTGCAGGCAGCGGATGAACTGGCCACCGACCACCTCAATCGCGCCGTGGCCGCGCTCGACACCGCCGCCGTGCCGGACCCCCTGCGCGAGATGCTCACCACCCTGGCCGCCACGGCCGTGAATCGCAGCCGATGAACCGCGACCGCCCCGCCGCCCACACCGGCATCGCGAAGTACAACGCCGCAGCCCGCGCCAGCTCCGCCACGGTCATCGGCCACTACTCCACCTCGTTCGGCCTCGCCGCCCGGCTCCTCGAGCCGCGCGTGCGCAGCCAGGTGCGCACCATCTACGCCCTGGTGCGGGTTGCCGACGAGATCGTGGACGGCGCCGCCAGCCAGGCCGGCGTGAGCGTGGCCGGCCAGCGCGACCTGCTGGACGCCCTCGAACGGGAGACCACTCAGGCGATGGGGTCGGGCTTCAGCACCAACCTGGTCGTGCACGCTTTCGCGGCGACCGCCGGGGAAGCCGGAATCGACACCAGCCTGACCGCACCCTTCTTCGCCTCGATGCGCCGGGACCTCGACCCGTCGCCGTTCGACGCGGCGGGCGTGGCCGAGTACATCTACGGTTCGGCCGAGGTGGTCGGGCTGATGTGTCTGCGCTGCTTCGTGCAGGACACGCCCCGCACCACGGACGAGCTTCAGGTGCTGGAGACCGGCGCCCGGAGCCTCGGCGCGGCCTTCCAAAAGGTCAACTTCCTGCGCGACCTCGCGGCCGACCGGGACGCTCTCGGCCGCAACTACTTTCCCGGCGTGAACCTGCTGACCATGACCGAGGAACAGAAGAACGAACTCCTCGACGACATGGACGCCGACCTCGAAGCGGCCGCCCGCGTGTTGCCCATGCTCCCGGTGGGGAGCCGCCGCGCGGTCACCGCCGCACACCACCTCTTCGCCCGCCTGTCGGCGAAGCTGCGAGCCACCCCCGCACGAGCATTGATGAGCGCCCGGGTACGGGTGCCGGATCCGGAGAAAATCATGATTGCACTCACCGCATCGTTCGGACCGGGAGCGTGGAAGCGTTGAGCACCCCCGCCACGCACACCGTCGTCATCGGCGGCGGCATCGCCGGGCTGGCCAGCGCCGCCCTGCTGGCGCGCGACGGCCACCAGGTCACCCTGCTGGAGAAGCACGCCACCCTCGGCGGCCGTGCCGGCTACTGGGAGGTCGACGGGTTCCGGTTCGAGACGGGGCCGTCGTGGTACCTGATGCCACAGGTGTTCGACCACTTCTACCGTTTGTTCGGCACGTCCTCCGCGGAGCAGCTCGAGCTGACCCGCCTCGACCCGGGCTACCGGGTGTTCTTCGAGGGCATGAAGGAGCCGGTGGACATCGCGGCCGAGCGGGCCGACAACATCCGTCTGTTCGAAAGCCTCGAACCCGGTGCGGGCGCCGCCCTCGACCGCTACCTCGACTCGGCCAAAGAGACGTACGACATGGCCGTCAAACGGTTCCTGTACACGAGCTTCGCCTCCTTCAAGCCGCTGCTGGTGCCGGATGTCCTGAAGCGGCTGGGTCGGCTGGCCCGGCTGCTGCTGCAGCCGCTGGACAAGTTCGTGGCCGGCTATGTGAAGGACCACCGGCTTCGCCAGATCCTCGGCTATCCGGCCGTGTTCCTCGGCTCCTCCCCCGACCAGACTCCGTCGATGTACCACCTGATGAGCCACCTCGACATGGCCGACGGCGTGCTCTACCCGCAGGGCGGGTTCACCCGGCTGATCGACAGCATCGCGGACCTCGCGAAGGCGCAGGGCGTGACCGTGATCACCGAGGCGACCGTCACCGCCATCCACACCACCCCAGGCGCCTCGACCGCCGTCGCCGGCGTCAGCTACCGCACTGTCGACGGCACCATGGTCACCCTCGACGCCGACGCGATCGTCTCGGCCGCCGACCTGCACCACACGGAGACCGAGCTGCTGCCGGTATCCGCGCAGACCTACCCGGAGCGCTGGTGGCAGAAGCGCGTCTCCGGTCCGGGCGCCGTGCTCGTGCTGCTCGGCATCAAGGGAGACCTGCCCACGCTGGCTCACCACAGCCTGTTCTTCACGAAGGACTGGGCCGAGAACTTCGGCCGCATCTTCGGCAAGACGACCAGCGTGCCCTCCCCGGCCTCCTTCTACGCCTGCATGCCCAGTGCCACCGACCCGGGCGTCGCCCCCGACGGCCACACGAACATGTTCCTGCTGGTGCCGATTCCCGCTGACCCGGGCCTCGGCCACGGCGGCATCAACGGCCAGGGCTCGGCCGCGATCGAGAAGATCGCCGACGACACCATCGCGCAGCTCAGCGCCTGGGCCGGCATCCCCGACCTCGCCGAGCGGATCGTGGTGCGGCGCACCGTGGGGCCCGGCGACTTCGCCGACGACCTCAACTCCTGGCGGGGCGGGGCCCTCGGCCCGGCGCACACCCTGCGGCAGAGCGCGTTCCTCCGCGGCTCGAACGCCTCGGCGAAGGTCGACGGCCTGTACTACGCCGGCGGAACCACGATTCCGGGCATCGGTCTGCCGATGTGTCTGATCAGCGCCGAGATTCTCCTGAAGCGCATCAACGGCGACACGTCCACGGGACCGCTGGCGGAACCGCTGCCGAACTCCGTGCGCACACCGTTGCCGGAAGCCCAGTGACTCCGGTAGCACCGTGATTCTGGTATCACGGTGACGTTCGCGTATCTGCTGACGCTGCTCATGAGCCTGGGGGCGATGGTTCTCCTCGACCATCGCTTCCGGCTCTTCTTCTGGCGGAGCCCGGGGCGGGCAGCCGTCGTGCTCGGCGCCGGGCTCGTATACTTCCTGGTCTGGGACCTGTTCGGCATCGGCCTGGGCATCTTCTACCGCGGCGAGACGACCCTGATGACGGGCCTGGTGTTAGCCCCGGAACTGCCCGTGGAGGAATTCTTCTTCCTCACCTTTCTCTGCTACCTCACCATGAACGCCGTGCAGGGGGCGCACCTACTGCTCGCCACCCGGGCCGCACGTGCCGGCCGGGCCGGCCTCGATGACGGGAGCGACGGATGACGTACCTGCTCTTGAACACCGTCTTCCTCGTGCTCGCCGCGGCCGTGTTCCTCGTGGCCGTGCGCCGCGGCCGGCTCTCCCGGAGCCGCATCATCGCCGCCGGAATCGCCCTCGCCGCCGTGCTCGTGCTCACGGCCGTTTTCGACAGCATTATGATCGGGGTCGGACTGGTCGACTACGACCCGACGCGCATCTTCGGGCTGCGGATCGGCCTGGCCCCGATCGAAGACTTCGCCTACCCCGTTGGGGCAGCGCTCCTGCTGCCCGCGCTCTGGGCCCTGCTGGAAAGAAAACCGAATGACTGAGACCCGCACCCCGCCGTTCTGGAAGACCCGGCAGGTCCTGCTCTCGTCGAGGCCGCTGAGCTGGATCAACACGGCATTCCCGTTCGCCGCCGCGTATGTCGTGACGACCGGCCGGGTGGACGCCCTGCTGGTCGTGGGCACCCTCTTCTTCCTGATCCCCTACAACCTGCTGATGTACGGCATCAACGATGTCTTCGACTACGAGTCCGACCTGCGCAACCCGCGCAAGGGCGGCGTCGAGGGAGCCATGCTCGACCCGGGTCTGCACCGCACGGTGCTCGTCTCCGGGATCGTGACGGCCGTGCCCATACTGGTTGCGATGCTCGTGCTGGCCGGCCCGGAGCATCCGTGGTCGTGGTTCATCCTGGCCGTGAGCCTATTCGCCGTGGCCGCGTACTCCGTTCCCGGACTGCGGTTCAAGGAACGCCCGATCGTGGACTCGATCACCTCGAGCACGCACTTCGTCAGCCCCGCCGTCTACGGTCTCGCTGTGGCCGGCGCCGTCGTGACGCCCAGCCTGGTGGCCCTGCTCGCGGCCTTCTTCCTCTGGGGTATGGCCAGCCACGCGTTCGGCGCTGTGCAGGATGTCGTGCCGGACCGGGAGGGCGGCATCTCCTCGATCGCGACCGCGCTCGGCGCGGCGCGCACCGTTCGTCTGGCACTCACGTTCTGGGCCCTGGCCGGGGTGCTCATGCTGTTCACCGGCTGGCCCGGACTGCTGGCCTCGGTACTCGCGGTGCCCTACATTCTGGCGGCCTGGCCGTTCCGGTCGGTCTCTGACGAGCAGGCCGAGACCGCGAACGCCGGCTGGAAGCGTTTTCTCTGGCTGAACTTCCTGACCGGCTTCCTGGTGACCATGCTGCTGATCGCCTGGGTGATGCTCGGGCCGTTCTAGCCTGCTGACCCGTCCCGCCTGCGGGCCGTAGAGTCGAGGGATGGAACCGTTGAACTCCGCCCGCGTCGACAGCTGGACCTGGGCCGTGCGGATGTTCAAGACCCGTTCCCAGGCCACGGCTGCCTGCCGGGCCGGCCATGTGAAGGTGAACGGCGAGCGGGCCAAATCCGCGCAGACCGTGCGGATCGGCGACGAGGTGCGGGTGCGGATCAGCGGTTTCGACCGCATCCTGGTCGTGTCGAAGATCATGGTCAAGCGGGTCAGCGCACCGGTCGCGGCGGAGTGCTTCATCGACACGACTCCCCCGCCGCCCCCGCGTGAGGAGGTGGCGCTGCTCCCGATGCGGGACCGCGGCGCCGGCCGTCCCACCAAGCGCGAACGCCGCGAGATCGACAGACTCCGGGCGCCCGAGGCGTTGCCGCCGGACCCCGACGACGAGTAGCCGGGGTGCGTCCCGACATCCGTGGACCAGTTCTAGCCGCCGACGTGCGCGCATGACTCCGTTCCGGTGCCATCGGAGTCCCCCGACTTCCGGGCCCAACACGGCCTCCGTCGGCGAATTGCAGGAATCATGCCCGAGGCGGGGCTCCACCCTGACCGGGTCTCCGGAGGCAGCCGCAAGTGCCGCCGGATGGGCAGCTCTCGCGCGGTCCGGGCATCCAGCACGCGCTCCCGGGCGCCGCCCGAACGAATTCGACGGAGATTGTGTCCGAAACGGGACAGAACAGCCCGGAAACCGGCTTTTTCCCTAAAATCTCCGTCGAAGTGGTGAGGCGGCGGGAGCGGCACGGGCCGGAGAGCGCGGCGCCCCGCCGCCAGCCCGTTGGGACCGGCTTCGATCACAGTGACGTCAGGCACGGGACCTCCAGGACAGGGTGATCGGGGCCACGAGCAGTCCAACCTCCGACCTGACCCACCACTCGCCGGTCTCGCGGCGTTCGGTAGGGGTGGAGAAGCGGTAGCGGTAGACCCGGGCGCGCACGTAGCGGGGCGGGGCCTGCGGGAACGGGTTGACCCGCAGCATCCGGAGCATGGGCCGGTCGCCCTCGAGGAGGCGGGCCAGGAACATCTCGAACCACCGGGTGTCGCGTGCGCCGAGGGCCAGGAACCACATCAGCCAGTCCAGCCGCAGCTGGTACGGCGCGAATTGGCGGGGCCGGTGCTCGGGGTCGCCGGGCTTTCCGCGGAACTCGTAGGCGCGCCAGCCCGTTTCGTCGGCCGGGTCGGCGGCGTCGCTGCCCTCGATGACCACCTCGTGGCGCTGACGGGTGACCGTGCCGAAGGCTCCGTAGGCGTTCACCAGGTGGTAGCGGTTGAAGCTCGCGTTCATCAGCTGCCGGCGGGCGAACAGGTTGCGCAGCGGCCAGTAGCTGAGTATGACGAGCAGGACCGTGGCCAAGCTGACCACGATCACGAACCAGAGCGGGTCATCCGGTGACGCCGTCTCGGTCCGCAACCACGGCAGCAATGCGCGGAGCGTGACGTCGTCGACGGCGGAGAAGGCCAGCACGATGGTGATCCAGTTCAGCCAGGCGAAGTTGCCGGTGAGCACCAGCCAGAACTGGCTCAACATCACGATCAGGGCCGCGACGGATGCGACGGGCTGAGGTGCGAACAGGAAGAACGGCACGACCAACTGCGCGAAGTGGTTGCCGATGACCTCACCACGGTGGAACCACCGGGGCAGGTGGTGCGCGAACCAGCTGAGCGGGTTCGGCATCGGCTGGGTCTCGTGGTGGTAGTACAGCGCGGTCAGGTCCCGCCACTCCCGGCCGCCGCGGATCTTGATCAGCCCGGCGCCGAATTCCAGCCGGAAGAGCAGCCAGCGACAGAACAGGATCACGAAAATGGGTGGGGCCACCTGATCGGAGCCGAGGAAAGCCACGACGAAACCGGCCTCGAGCAGCAGGCTCTCCCAGCCGAAGGAGTAGAAAGTTTGGCCGACATTGACGATCGAGAGGTACCCCACGAAGAGCAGGAGGAAGGCGACCATCGGTAGCCAGGGTGGCCCGAGCTGCGGCAGCCCGGCCGCGAGGGCCGCCGCCACGGCGGCGCCGGCCCAGGCCAGGACGCGGAGCATCCGGTCGGAGTAATGCCAGTGGAAGACGCTGGGCGACTCGCGAAACCGCACGTGGGCGACGAACCGGGCCACCGGAAGCAGGCCGTGGTCGCCGAGGAGCACGGGAAACTGGTTGAGTGCCGAGACGAAGGCGATCAGGTAGCAGGCTGCCACCCCGCGCTGCAGCACCTGCCGCGCGATCTCGTAGTCTCCGGCCCCGAACCAGTCCATTTGCACACAATCTAGGCCTCCCTCGGCCTGCGTTCAATCGACAGGCGATCAATCGACGAGGGCACCTTGACGGGGGAAACTAAACCGGTATAGCCTTTCTAAACCGGTTCAGGTTTGGTCGGCTGTATACGAGGAGGCCCAGTGAACATGCCTGTGATCATTCCTGCCGGCACCACGGCTAACCCCCGCGCAAAGACCAGCGGCAAGTCCAGCGCGAAGTCTGCCGCGAATCCCCCGAAAGTCACCATCGAGGTGGTCGCGAAGCGGGCCGGCGTCAGTAAAGGCCTCGTCTCCTTCGCCCTCAACAACCGCCCCGGCGTCGCGCCCGAGACCCGGGTGCGCATTCTGCAGGTCGCCAAGGAGCTGGGCTGGAAGCCCTCGCTCCGCGCCCGATCGCTCTCCACCCAGCGGTCCTACGCCCTCGGCCTGGTCATCGCCCGCAACCCGGACGTGCTCGCGTCCGACCCGTTCTTTCCCTCCTTCATCGCGGGCGTCGAGAGCATCCTCGCGCCGGAGGGTCGCGCGCTGGTGCTCAGCGTCGTTCCCGACGAAGAGACGGAGCTGAGGACCTACCGCTCACTCGTGGCCGACGGCCGCGTCGACGGAGTCTTCCTCAGCGACCTCCGGCACGGCGATCCGCGCATCCCGCTCCTCGCCGGCCTCGGCCTGCCGGCGGTCACGCTCGGGCGCCCCGACGGACCCAGCCCTTTTCCCGCGGTGACCGTGGACGACACACCGGGCGTGATGGCATCCGTTGCCCACCTCGTCGCCCTCGGCCACCGGCGCATCGCGCACGTCGCGGGTAGCTCGACCCTGCTGCACGGCAGCCGCCGGAGCGGGGCCTTCACCAGCGCCCTGCGCGAGGCAGGCCTGCCGGAGGGGCAGACCGTGGAGACCGATTTCTCCGTCGCGGCCGGATCGGACGCCACCCGGCGCCTGCTGACCCAGGACACGCCCCCGACGGCGATCGTCTACGCCAACGACCCGATGGCCATCGCCGGCCTGGGTATGGCGCACGAACTGGGCGTGCGGGTTCCCGACGATCTCTCGATCACGGGCTACGACGACATCGACTTCTGCCGTTACGTCTACCCGCCCCTGACGACCGTCAGCGCCGCACCGATGGTGTGGGGCCGCGCGGCGGCAAGCACGCTGCTGGCCCTGATGGAGAACGGCTCGGCGAACGACGTGGATCTCCCGGCGGCCCGGCTCGTGATCCGCGGTTCGACCGCACCGTCCCGCGGCTGACACCGAGCAGCTGACGCAGAAGCGGGACCTGACAAGGAACGGCTCGTACACAGCGAACACACAGGATTACCGCAGCAAAGCTGCTGCGGGTTTTGAGAAATGGAGCAACACATGCACAGCAATGGAATGGCCAGGCGGATTCTCACCGTCACGGCGGCATCCGCCACCGTGGCCCTGGCACTGAGCGCCTGCGCGTCCGGGGGAACGACAGGCGACACGGCCACCAGTCGGGGGCCGATCACGATCTGGTACTCGAACAACGAGACCGAGATCGCCTGGGGCAAGCAGATGGTGGAAGCCTGGAACGCCGAAAACCCGGATGAGACGGTGAAGGCTCAGGAGATCCCGGCAGGCAAGAGCAGCGAGGAAGTCATCGGCGCAGCCATCACAGCCGGCAACGCCCCCTGCCTCGTGTTCAACACGGCCCCGGTGGCGGTACCGCAGTTCGAGAAGCAGGGTGGTCTCGTCGACCTGTCCGGCTTCGAGGACGGCGCCGCCTACATCGAGGCACGCAGCGGCGACACGGCGGAGCAGTATCAGGGCGCGGACGGGAAGTACTTCCAGATGCCGTGGAAGTCCAACCCCGTGATGATCTTCTACAACAAGGACATGTTCGCCGCCGCCGGACTCGACGCCGAGAACCCGCAGCTGTCCACCTACGACGAGTTCCTCGCCACCTCGCGCACCCTCGTCGAGAGCGGCGCCGCGCCGAACGCGATTTACCCGGCCCCGACCAGCCAATTCTTCCAGAGCTGGTTCGACTTCTACCCGCTGTACGCCGCCGAGACCGGCGGAGCGCAGCTGGTCGAAGACAGCGCGGCCACCTTCAACACCGAGGACGGCGCGAAGGTCGCGGAGTTCTGGAAGACCCTGTACGCCGAGGATCTCGCCGGCAAGGAGCAGTATCAGGGTGACTCGTTCGCCGACGGTCAGGCCGCGATGTCCATCGTCGGCCCGTGGGCCGTGTCGGTCTACAAGGACGCCGTGAACTGGGGTGCGGTCCCCGTTCCCACCAGCGAGGGCACGCCGGCCGAGGAAACCTACACGTTCAGCGACGCGAAGAACGTCGGAATGTTCACGGCCTGCGAGAATCAGGCCACCGCCTGGGACGTGCTGAAGTTCGCCACCAGCGAGGACCAGGACGGACAGCTCCTCGAGCTGACCGGCCAGATGCCGCTCCGCGAGGACCTCCCCACGGTGTACCCGGAGTACTTCGCGGCCAACCCGGCCTACGAGCAGTTCGGCGACCAGGCATCCCGCATGGTCGAGGTTCCCAACGTCCCCAGCTCGGTTGCCATGTGGCAGACCTTCCGCGACGCGTACACGAAATCGGTCATCACCGGCGAGGGCGACGTGCTGGCCGCTCTTGATGCCGCCGCCGAGAAGATCAACACGCTGATCGCCAAGCCGTAACGGATGTCTCAGTCAACCGCGAGTCGGACCGCCGCCGGGAGGAGCACCACTCCTCCCGGCGGGGGCCCCCGCCGGAGCAAACGCCCCCTCCTGGGCAAGAATCCGTTCGGCCTCCTGCTCAGCGCTCCGTACCTGGTCTTCGTACTGGCGGTCTTCGCCTATCCGCTGGTCTTCGCCTTCTGGATGTCGTTCCACGACTACTTCTTCGCCGCCCCCGGCGCCGACGTCGACCGGCCCTTCGTCGGCCTGGACAATTTTCGGGAAGTGCTGGCCGACCCGGCCATCATCCGTTCGTTCGGCAACGTGGGGATCTTCCTGCTGATCAACGTGCCGCTCACGGTCATCCTCTCGCTCGTGCTCGCCACCGCCCTGAACAAGGCCGTGCGGTTCCGCACCTTCCTGCGCGTGGCGTACTACGTGCCGTATGTGACCGCGAGCGTCGCGGTCGTCGGCGTCTGGATCTTCCTGTTCAGCGGCAACGGCCTTGTGAACCAGATTCTCGGCCCACTCGCCCCCAATCCGGCGTGGCTGATCAACGAGGACTGGGCCATGCCCACCATCGCGATCTTCGTCACCTGGAAGGGCCTCGGATTTTTCATCCTGCTCTACCTGGCCGCCCTGCAAAACGTCTCGGAGGAGCTCTATGAGGCCGCTTCGACGGACGGCGCCGGCAAGATCCGCAGCTTCTTCTCCGTCACCGTGCCGGGTGTGCGCCCGGCGACCGTGCTCGTGCTGCTGCTCTCGACGGTCACCGGCGCCAACCTTTTCACGGAGCCGTACCTGCTCACCGGCGGCGGCGGTCCGAACGGGGCGTCCTCATCGCCCGTGCTGATGATGTACCAGCGCGGGATCGAACAGGGATCGCCCGACACGGCGGCTGCGATCGGCGTCATCCTCGTGATCGGAGTTCTCATCCTCGCGTTCATCCAGCGCAAGCTTGCGGGCGGTGACGAATCATGAGCCGCGGGCAGAATATCCTGCGGGGCGTGGTGCTCACGGTCGGGGCTCTCGTGTTCCTGTTCCCGTTCTATTACATGGTCATCGGTTCGCTGCAGGAGGAACCGGACCCGACCGTCGCCGGCGCGTTCCCGAACCCCGCGAATCTGACGCTCGACAACTACGGTGACATCAACAGCCGGATCAACCTTCTTCAGGGGTTGCTCAACTCGGGGATCTTCACCGGTGGCGTCATCCTCTGCACCGTGATTTTCGGTGTCCTGGTGGGCTACGCCCTCGCCCAGCTGCAGTGGCGCGGACGTGGGGTCACCTTCGCTCTCGCCCTGCTCGTACAGGTCGTGCCGTTCCAGCTGCTGATGATCCCGCTCTACGTGATGATCGCCCGGGACTATGGGCTGGCCGACAACTACCTGGGCATGATCCTGCCGTTCGCCATCAACTCGACGGCCGTGATCATCTTCCGGCAGTACTTCCTTCAGATTCCGAAGGAACTGTTCGACGCCGCCCGCATCGACGGCGCAGGCGAACTGCGGATCCTGCGGCGAATCGCCTTACCTCTCGTGCGGCCGGCCCTGCTGACCGTCGTACTGCTGACCTTCATCGGTCCGTGGAACGAGTTCCTCTGGCCGTTCCTGATCACCAAGGAGGCGTCCCTCCAGCCGCTCGCCGTATCACTCGCCAACTATCTCAGCAACATCGCCGCCACCGCGGCAAACCCGTTCGGGGCGGTCCTCGCCGGGGCCTGCGTCCTGGCCGGCCCTGCTGTGATCCTGTTCATCCTCTTCCAACGACACTTCGTGTCGAACAATATCGGCTCCGGCGTGAAAGGTTAGAAATGCCCAACCCCAGTGAATTCCCGTACACCCTGACCCGAATGGGCGTCATCATGACGCCCGAACCGGGCAACGACCTCGAGGCCGAAGGCGTGCTGAACCCTGGCACCGGGCACTCCGCCGACGGAACGCTGTATCTCCTCCCCCGTCTGGTCGCCACCGGCAACGTCTCCCGCGTCGGACTCGCGAAGGTCATCATCACCGACGGCGTGCCCACGGGCGTCGAACGCGAGGGCGTGGTACTCGAGCCGGACCGTGGCTGGGAGCGCGGAGCGAACAACGCCGGGGTCGAAGACCCCCGGATCACCTTCGTGCCCCGACTGGGCCTGCACGTGATGACCTACGTCGCATACGGCCCGCTCGGCCCGCGTACGGCCGTTGCCGTGTCTTCGGACCTGCGCGAGTGGCGCCGGCTCGGCCCGGCGCTGTTCACCTTCGACGACGCGCTGGACATGGACCTGAACCTGTTCCACAACAAGGACACCGTGTTCTTCCCGGAGCCCGTCGCCGGACCCGGTGGCGTCGAGAGTTTCGCCGTGCTGCACCGGCCGATGTGGGATCTGGACGAGGTCAAGCCGGGTGAGGGCATCCGTGTTCCCGCGGGCGTCACCGACACTCGCCAGAGCATCTGGATCAGCTACGTGCCGGTCGCGGATGTGCTGGCCGACATTACCAAGCTCGTACTCTGGAGCGGGCACCGCTTCCTCGCGGGGCCGGAGTTCGCGTTCGAGGAGTTGAAGATCGGCGGCGGCCCGGCCCCGCTGCGGGTGCCGGAGGGCTGGCTCCTGATGCACCATGGCGTCACCGGAACCATCGACGGCGCGTTCTCGCAGCAGCAGAAGGTGAACTACGCGGCCGGCGCGATGATTCTGGATGCGGACGACCCGACGATTGTTCTTCAGCGCACGTCGGAGCCGCTGCTCCAGGCGGAGACACCCGACGAAATCAGCGGTATCGTGCCGAACGTGGTGTTCCCGACCGCGATCGAGGAGATCGCGGGGCAGCTGTTCGTGTTCTACGGCATGGCCGACTCGAAGATCGGGGTGGCGCGGCTGGATCGCGTGGCCGCGTAGGGGCTTTTCACTCTCCCGGTGGGTGGTGGTTTCGTCGGGGTCATCCCCGGGGAGGCCGCCTTCCCCCTTCCCGCCCCGATGGTCAAGCCGGTGGCGACGCCCCTCCTGGGCTCCTCGAGTGCCGACCTTGCGGTCCTACCGACGCCGAGGCGCCGGCCGGTCAGAAGCGAATAGCCTCCGCCCGCCGCCTCCTTGACCCGGACGCCGCGGGGCTCGGCCAGATCGATACCGCCGTGACAATCGAGAGGCTCGCGGCGACACTCGAAGCCCTCCTGGCAGAGGTGTCGTCGCTGAATGCCGACTAGATCTTCACACGGACGCGACGGATGCGTGACGGGCTCGACGAGGCCGGCATCGCCGCCTGCGAAAAGCAGGCCTACGGCGAACACGGGCCGGCCGAACCCGCCGCGCACGGGCAGATCGAGGGCAACCCGGTTCCGATCTCGCTGGAAACAATCGACCGGATCCTGGGTGCAACCGGCATCCGCGCCACCACGTTCGACACCGTCGGTCAGATCGTCAACGTCGGCCTCGACGAACGACCCTTCACCGATGCACAGCGGGCCGCGATGGTCGTGCGTGACGGCGGATGCCTGTGGCTCGACTGCGACCGAGCACCGGCCGGTATAGGTCGACTCGGAACAGACGCTGATCGCACCGCCGAGCAAGAGGGCTGGGCTGTGCCTCCGGGTCTCGACGGACTGGACACAGGCGGTGCCTGAATCCGCGGGTAGAAGCCACCGCCGACCGAGATTCTCCTGCGCCAGCCCCGGATTGGCGCGCGCAACTGCTGCAAATTCTGACCGATGTGCCCGATTCAGCCGAAACGGCCCCGCGGCAAATTGCAGGAGTTCTGGACGAGGCGGGCACTCGGGCGCATGACCCGGTCACCCTGTGGCTAACTCAGGAAATCCGGGCCGGCCGGAGACATGCGGTGCCTGATTCCGCGGGCGGATGCCGCCGACGGCTGCGGTTTTCCTGAGTCAGCCACCGCGGCNGGATGCCGCCGACGGCTGCGGTTTTCCTGAGTCAGCCACCGCGGCAAATTGCAGGAGTTCTGGACGAGGCGGGCACTCGGGCGCATGACCCGGTCACCCTGCGGCTAACTCAGGAGATCCGGGCCGGCCGGAGACATGCGGTGCCTGATTCCGCGGGCGGATGCCGCCGACGGCTGCGGTTTTCCTGAGTCAGCCACCGCGGCTCGTGTGCATTCGCCAAGCGGGACGGGAGGGGAACCTCCGGAGGACCGGGTGCCGGGTCTCGNACGGGAGGGGAACCTCCGGAGGACCGGGTGCCGGGTCTCGACGGGCTCGACCACCGCCGGGGCACCCGGTGCGGGCGGGGCGCCAGGTCTCGACGGGCTCGACCACCGCCGGGGCGCCCGGTGCGGGCGGGGGCGGGGCTAAGGTGCGGGATCTGCAGGAGCTGCGAGGGCTGCAGGAGCTGCAGGAGCTGCGAGGGCGGCAGGAGCTGCGAGGGCGGCAGGAGTTGCGGGAGCTGCAGGAGCTGCGAGGGCTGCAGGAGCTGCAGGAGTTGCAGGAGCTGCAGGAGTTGCAGGAGTTGCAGGAGTTGCAGGAGTTGCAGGAGTTGCAGGAGCTGCGGGAGGTGCGGGCGGTGCGGGCGGGGCTGTGGGGAGGAGGCCGAGGGTGGCCTTGAGGCGGGCCTCGGCGTCGGTGTCACCCTGGCTCGAGAGGCTCGCCGCGATGTTCGCCTCGGTCACGGCACGCAGCACCTCGTCCCGCTGGATGCGCACCCCCCGAGGAGCGTCAACGCCGATCCGGATGCTGTCGCCGCGCACGTCGAGAACGGTGATGACGATGTCGTCACCAATGAGGATCTTCTCCCCCTGTTTGCGTGTTAGAACCAGCACTCGACCAGCCTAGCTTGACCCGTCGGCCTGGCCCGCGAGGCGCTGGCGCATTGCCGCCACGGTGCCGGCCGCCGCCGGGGCGCCGTCGACCCAGCCGATCGGGATCTGCAGCTCATCGACGGTCTCGGGCGAGGCGGTGGTGCCGTATCCCGTCACCGCGAGCGCATCGACGTTCACGCTCCGGACAACCTCGGCCGCCCACCGGGCGGTGTCTGCGGGCTTGCGCCCGGCATCCACGACGAGCCAGACCTGGTCCGCGTCGAGCGCCGCCACCAGGGCGGCGTGGATGTCCGCCGTGGCCGGGTCGCCACCCAGCCCGACGGCGAGAATACCGGTCTGTCCGAGCTCGACTCCCCTGGCCCGTGCCTCCAGCGCGGTGCGCCGGTCCAGGATGCGCGCGAGTCCGGCGGCGGCCTGCGTTCCTGCCGCGATCGTGCCGGCCACGAGAACCTCGGCAGAACCGTGCGCGGCGGCCAGCTCACGCGCCACCCGCAACGCGGCATCCTGCCATCCGACGACGAGGACGAGGTCGCCGACGCCCGGCAGCGGCCGCGGCACCGCCGCCTCGGCGGCCGCTTGCCGGCTCTCTCTCAGACGGGCGTCCCTGCGCCTGCCGACCCGGTGCGCGGAAGCACGGTCAGTAGCGGCGGAAGCCCGGTCGGGAGCGGCCGTGCGATCATCAGCCTGGGCCGGAGCATGATCACGCGTGCGATCAGACTCTCGGTCGAGGATACGGTCGGGGAACGCGACGCGGTCGGGGAACGCGACGCGGTCGGGGAACGCGACGCGGTCGGGGAACGCGACGCGGTCGGGGAACGCGACGCGGTCGGGCGCGATCGCCCGATCGGGCGCCCACCGAGCGGCCCCACGGTCAGCGGCGCGCGACGCAGCGGCGGCGGCCGGAGTGGTGGCAGCGGCAGGTTCGCTCGGCCGGACCCCGGGGGCCGGCGAGTCGGACGTGAGCAGCACCGGCGGGTGAGGCTCCTGAGTGGAAAAGGTGAGCTCGTCCATCAGGTGGGCGAAGCCGTCCGACGCGGTCGACAGGCGCGGAGCGGCCCCGGGAGCCCGGGGTGCATCGGCACGCCGGATGCCGGCCTCCGCGGCGTCGGCATCGTCAAGCAGCGCGGCGATGCCGAGCCGGGCCTGCACGTCCAGCCGGGAGTGAGCCGCGCGCCGGCGCCTGGCCGGCACCTCGACCGTGACCTCGATGTGCCTTCTCGCGAAGAAGCCCTTGATGCCGCCGACGGTGACCCGTTCGGCGGCCACGATGCGCGCATCCGCCCCATGCTCGGCGAGGATGCGCGCCTTCAGCTCCTGCAGGGACGAACCCTCAAGCAGAAATCGACTCGGTTCCACGCACCACTCCCACCGTCTCGATGGCCACGTTCGCCGATGTGACCTCCTGATAAGACAGGACGGCGATGCCGCCGGACTGCGCCGACACCAGTCGGCGGACGGCCGGTCGCAGCGCCGGCGCGCAGACCAGGACCGCGCTGAGCCCGGCCGCTTCGACGTTCGCCAGCGCCTCCTTCAGCGACCCGAGGATGGCGTCGACCCGGCTCGGCTCCAGCATGATCTGGGTGCCCTGGTCGGAGGGACGCATCCCCTCGAGCATCGACTGCTCGAGGGACGGCTCGATCATGATCACCCGGAGCAGCCCGTCGTCGAGATACTGCATGCTGAGGGCCGGCCCCAGCGCCTGCCGGGCGATCTCGACCAGCCCCTCCGGGTCGTTCGACACCTTGGCGCGCAGGGAGAGGGACTCGTAGATGCGAGGCAGGTCGTTGATCGGGATCTGCTCTGCGAGCAGTCCCTGCAGCACGCGCTGCACCTCGGCGAGGGAGAGCAGGCCGGGGATCAGATCCTCCACGGCGGACGGGTTGACCAGGCGCACCCCGTCGGTGAGAACGCGCACGTCCTCACGGGTGAGGAGCCGCGCCGCGTTGCCGGTGATGATCGAGGACAGGTGAGTGATGAGCACCGACACCCGGTCGATGACCGTGGCCCCGGTCATCTCCGCGCTGTGCCGCATCTCGCTGGGCACCCACTTGCCGGTGAGGCCGAAAACGGGCTCCACCGTGGCCTGACCCGGCAGCGAGTCGAGCGCGTCGCCGAGGGCGAGCACCTTGCCGGCCGGCGCGAGCCCGCGGCCGGCTTCCACCCCCGCGATCCGGATCGAATAGGTGGAGGAGGGCAGGTCCACGCTGTCGCGGGTGCGCACGGGCGGCACCACCACGCCGAGGTCGATGGCGACCTTGCGGCGCAGGGCACGCACGCGGGCCAGGAGGTCGTCCTGGGCTCCGGAGACGAGGTCGACCAGGTCGGGGGCGAGCAGGATCTCGAGGGCGTGCACCCGCATGGTCTCGATCAGGTCTTCGGGGGTGTCGGAGCGAGGCGCCGTCGCCTCGGCGGCGGCACCGGCATCCCGGCTCGCCTGGTCACGGCTCTCCCCTGCCTTGATCCGGCGGGCGAAGAGGATCAGGCCCAGCCCGATCACCACGAACGGGATGATCGGCATGCCCGGGATCAGCGCCATCAGGAGGGCCGCGCAGCCCGCGATCATCAGGGCGTTGCGGGACTGGGTGAGCTGGCCGGAGGCCGCCTCTCCGATGTCGGACTCCGCGTTGGAACGCGTCACGATCATGCCGGTCGAGACCGCCATCAGCAGCGCCGGGATCTGCGTCACGAGGCCGTCGCCGATGGTGAGCAGCGAGTAGGTGGTCATGGCCTCGGAGACCGACAGGCCGCGCTGGATCATGCCGATCGCGATGCCGCCGACCAGGTTGATGATGATGATGACGATGCCGGCGATCGCATCACCCTTGACGAACTTCGACGCGCCGTCCATGGCGCCGTAGAAGTCCGCCTCGGCGGAAACCTCGGCCCGGCGTTCCCTGGCCTGCACGTCGGTGATCAGGCCGGCGTTCAGGTCGGCGTCGATGGCCATCTGCTTGCCGGGCATGGCGTCGAGGGTGAACCGCGCCCCGACCTCGGCCACGCGTTCGGCACCCTTGGTGACCACGACGAACTGGATCACGACGAGGATCAGGAAGATCACCGCGCCGATGATGATCGACCCTCCCACGGCGACGTCGCCGAATGCGGCGATGACCTGCCCCGCGTAGCCGTCGCCGAGCACGAGCCGGGTCGAGGCCACGTTCAGGCCCAGCCGGAACAGGGTGGCGACGAGCAGCAGCGAGGGGAAGACGGAGAAGTCGAGCGGCTTCTTGACGAACATCGTGGTCAGCAGGGTGACCAGCGCCAGCAGGATGTTGGCGATGATCAGCACGTCGAGCAGCACGGCGGGCACGGGCACGACGAGCAGCAGGATGATGCCGACCACGCCGACCGGCACGGCGAGTTTGCTGAGATTACTGTTCATCGAGGGCCTCCGGCCGTCAGGACACGATCGTTGAGGGTGTGCACGCGGGAACCGTGGCCGGCCCCGTTGTGGGCTCCGGACCCGCGGGACTTCAATGCGAGCACGAAGGCGAGCACCTGCGCGACGGCGTTGTAGAGCTCCACCGGGATCTCGTCGCCCAGCTTGCAGGCGCTGTGCAGGGCTCGGGTGAGCGGGATGTCCCGCACGATGGGAACCCTGTCGCTCTCCGCCTGTTCCCGGATGCGAGCCGCGATCACTCCGGCCCCCGTGGCCACGACCCGGGGGGCGGACTTGCCGGGCTCGTAGCGGAGGGCGACGGCGAAGTGGGTGGGGTTGACCAGCACGACGTCGGCGGTGGCGACGGCGGCGATCATGCGGTTGCGGCTCATCGCGAGCTGCCGGGCCCGGCGCTGCGACTTGACCATCGGGTCACCCTCGGAGCTCTTGTTCTCGTCGGTGACCTCCTTCTTCGTCATGCGGGTGCGCTTGCGGTTGCGCTTCATCACGACGAACACGTCGGCGGCGGCCAGCACCAGCCCGGCAATGACCGCCGACTGCACCAGCGCGACCGCGCCGTCGCCGGCCGCCCCGATCAGCACGGAAACGGGCAGTCCCCCCGCAGTCATCAGGATGGGAGCGAGTCCCTGCACCACGAGCACCAGCACGAGACCCACGGCGATGGTCTTGAGCAGCGCCTTGACCCCCTGCCAGACGGCCTGGCCGCCGAAGGTGCGGCCGAGGCCGGTCACGAGGTTGAACTGCTCGTATTTTCCGGCGACCTTCTTGAAGTGCACGCCGCCCTGCGCCACAGCCCCCACGAGCACCACGACGAAGACCGTCGCGAGCATCGGGGTGAGGATGGCGCCCATCGAGGCCAGCGAGTCCACCAGCATCTGCACGGCGAGGTCCGGCTGAGGGTTCGCCACCAGGCTGCGGATGCGGATCATCTGGTCGGTGCCCGCATCGGCGGCCAGCCCGATCGTGACGGGCGTCATGGCGGCGGCCGCGCCGATGCCGATCCAGGCGGTCAGGTCCTGGGACTTGGAGAGCTGGCCCTTGGACCGCACCTCGCGCATCCGTTTGTCGGTGGCCTGCTCGGTCTTCTCACCGGAGTCGGACATCTATGTCACCCCCAGCATGGTGGCGACGGCGCCGTCGGTCAGCGACGCGACGATGCGCGGCAGCGCCGCGAACCCGGCGGCGCCCAGCGTGAACGTGATCAGGATCTTGAGCGGGAAGCCGAGCGCGAACGCGTTGAGGGCCGGGGCCACCCGGGTGAGCAGGCCGAGACCGGCGTCCGCGAGGAACAGGACGACGATCAGCGGTCCGGCGATCTGCACGGCGGAGAGCAGCATCTGGCCGACCGCGGCCGTCACGGTCTGCATCGGCACGGCGAGGTCGATGCCGCCGCCGATCGGCAGAGCGGCGAACGTGCGGGTGATGCCACCGAGGATCAGCTGGTAGCCGCCGGAGGCGAACAGCAGCGCCAGCGCGGTCATCTGGTAAAGCCGCGTGAACTGGGCGCCGTTGACCATGGCCTGCGGGTCGAAGCCCTGGGCGAGTTGGAAGCCGCCGAACATGTCGATCAGGTTGCCGGCGGACTGGATGGCGGAGAAGACGACCAGCACCAGGAAGCCGAGTACGCCACCGACCACGATCTCAAGGATCAGGGCGGCGATGAATCCGCCGGTGTCGGGCGAGACCCAGCCGGGCGTGACCCGCGGTGAGACCGCCAGGGCCAGGCCGAGGGCGAGCATGCCCTTGATCCGCAGGGGGAACGCGTTGTAGGAGAACGGCGGCGCCACGACGAGGAACGCCACCATGCGCACGCCCGCGAGCATGGTGGCTTCGATCCACGCGAAATCGAGGGTGATGTTCATCTCAGCCGCCGCCGATGAGGCCGGGGATCTTGGCGAAGAGCATCTCGGTGAACGACACCATCTCGGAGATCATCCAGTGCCCGGAGATGATCAGGGCCACGGCCACGGCGATTGCCTTGGGCACGAACGACAGCGTCACCTCCTGGATCTGCGTGATCGACTGCAGCAGGGAGATGGCAAAACCGACGACCAGGGCGGTGATCAGAATGGGAGCGGACAGCTTGCCGGCGATCAGGATGCCCTGCAGGCCGATGTCGAGGACGGCGTTGGTATCCATCAGCCACCCCGGTAACTGGAGACGAGGGTCGTGATGATCAGACCCCAGCCGTCGACGAGCACGAACAGGAGGATCTTGAACGGCAGCGAGATCATCACCGGCGGCAGCATCATCATGCCCATCGACATCAGCGCCGCGGACACGACGAGGTCGATCACCAGGAACGGCACGAAGATGACGAACCCGATGATGAAGGCGGCGCGCAGCTCGGAGATCATGAACGCGGGGATCAGGGTGAGCAGTGACACGGCGTCGCGGGTCTCTGGGTTCGGCTGATCGGCGGCCCGGGTCATCAGGGCGAGATCCTCTTCGCGGGTGTGCGCGAGCATGAAAGTGCGCAGCGGCTCCGAGCCGAGCGTGACGGCGTCATCGAAGTTCATCGTGCCGTTCAGGTACGGCTGGAGGGCACTGTCGTTGATGTCGGTGAGGATGGGCGACATGATGAACAGCGACAGGAACAAGGCCAGCCCGGCCAGCACCTGGTTCGGCGGGATCGAGGGCAGCGCTAGCGCGTTGCGGGTCATCGCGAGCACGACGAAGATCTTCGTGAAGCTGGTCATCATCAGCAACAGGGCCGGCGCGACCGAGAGCAGGGTGATCCCGATCAGGGTCACGATCGCCGAGGACGGTGCGCCGTTCGGGCCGTTGATCTGCACGTTGAGCCCGCCGCCGCCGGGCTCCGTGGGGGTGGCCGGGTCGGTCGGCGTGACCGGGTCGGTGGGGGCGGCGTGGCCGGCCGGCGCCACGAGCAGCACGAACGCCACGACGATTACGAGCACGAGGGCCGCCATCACCAGGTACCGGATGGTGTCCCGTCGCCGATCCGGGCGAACGGCCTGCGTGGTCACCGGCTCTGCCGGAGGGCGGCAGCTGTCTGCTGCCAGGTGGCGGCCGAAAGGATCGATCCGCTGATCCGGCTCGGCGCGGCCCGGTCCCGACGCGGACGGAGGATGAGCGGCGGGGTTAGCTCTGCGCCGGCGTGAGCGTGGCCGGCGTGAGCGTCGCCGGCGTGAGCGTCGCCGGCGTGCGCGTCGCCGGCGTGCGCGACAGCGTCGAGCTCGCGGGCGAAGTCGGAAGCGGCGTCGTGGGCGCGGGGCGCGGGGGCGGGCGCCGCGGCATCCATGGGCGCCTCACCGTCGTGGAGCACACTGACCGACTGCTCGGTCACGCCGAGCACGAACCGGCGGCCCTCGATATCGACGACGACGACGGATGCCTTCTGACCGACGCCCTGCCGGCCCACCACGGTCACCAGGTTCGGCGTGCGCCCGCCGAGAGAGCCCTTCGTCAGCTTGCGCTGGAGCACCCAGAGCAGCCCCAGCACGGCCGCCAGGGACAGCGCCACCCGAAGCGCGACCAGGACGGTGTCCACCTAGGTCAGGCTCTCGGCCACATCGAGGATCTGAGTGATCCGCACCGCGTAGTCCTGGTCGACGACCACGATCTCGCCGTGCGCGATCAGCCGGCCGTTGAGCAGGATGTCCGCAGGCGCCCCGGCGGACCGGTCCAGCTCGATGACGGCGCCCGGTTCGAGGGAGAGCACGTCGCGAACCGACATGCGGGTGCGTCCGATTTCCACGGTCAGCGCCATCTGCACGCTGTTGATGCGCCCGAGCTTGCCAGAGACGGACTGGCTGGCCCGAACCGCGCCGTCGGAGCGCCCGTTGTCGCGCAGTCGCACGGCGAACCAGCCGGTGACCTGGCCGTCGCCGGTCAGCTCGAAGACGCGGGTTTCGGCATCCGCGAACAGTGCCGTGGCGTCGTCTGAACGGGTGTCCCCCAGAACCCCGATCCCGAAGACGCCGGCGGCGCTCTCCAGAGCCGGCCGCAGCACGTCCTGGCGGGAGACCATCGAGGAATCGAGGCCGGCCGCGGAGTCGAGCGAGGCAGGGTCGGTCAGCACGACGGCGAGATCGGCGGAGGTGACGCCCACGAAGGAGGCGACCGCCGCGGTGCCCAGCCGGCCGGCGAGAGCGGCACCGGAGCAAGGCTCGGCCCGGAGCCGGGTGAGGGTGGGGAGCACGTCCAGCAGGGCCTCGACGGCCGCCGTCTGCACGGCGATAGGGATGACGGTCATGGGGTTGACTCCTCGGTGTCGATGACGATGCAGGCCAGGCGGGAGCCGTTGGAACCGACGGCGGCACGGGCGAGCGTGTGCCCGTCGACGACCACGTCGAGCGGGCGGTGCTGGGGGTGCGGAAGGGGCAGCACATCTCCGACTGCGAGACCCAGCACGACACTCGGTAGTACCAGGGAGGGCGCCAACTGCAGGGAGACATCCACCGGCACCTGGGCCAGTTGGGCGCGCAGCAGGTCGGCCGGGTCGTCGCCTCCAGCCTCCGGGGCCGACTCGACGAGCTGGGGCAGCAGCGCCTCCGCGGGGAGGGCGACCGTGGCGGCGCAGGACGCGTCGCCGATGCGCATCGTGAAACTGGCCACGATCATCAGGTCGGCGGTCGCCGCGGCCTGCGCGAACTGGGAGTTGTACTGGATGCCGCCGACGGTGATCGTGTGCACGAGCACGGAGCCGAGCGAGTACCGCAGGTCTTCGAGGGCGTCGTCCATGAGCCGCCGCACCAGGGCCAGCTCGATCTGGGTGAACGCCCGTTCCGGCGGCGTGGTGACCGCTGTTCCGCCCAGCATGTGGCTCACCCAGGACAGGGCCGCGGAGGTCGGGAACTGCACGACTGCCTTCGCGGGGATGCCGATCACCGGGCAGAGCACCATGGCGGTCGTGGCAGGCAGCGACGACGCGTACTCGTCGTAGGTGCGCATGATCACGTGGTCGCATTTCACCTGGGACATGACGCGCACCTTGGCGGTGAGCTGGGTGCCCCACTGGCGCGCGAAGGTCTCGAAGGCGAGTTCGAGCACCCGGGAGTGCTCGCGTGCGAGCGTTGTCGGGCGACGAAAGTCGTACACCTCGACGGTGCGCTCCGTCGAAGCGGGCACACCGATCACTGCTTGTTCCTGGACCGTCACGGTGAGGACTATCGGTCAGAGCAAACGGATGGTTAGCAGCTCAGTGAGCTTTCTCCGCGTCTGCGGCACCGTCGGTTCCCGAGGTCTTCGTGGTTCCCGGGGACTTCGTGGTTCCCGCGGTCTTCGTGGTTCCCGGGTCTTTCTCCGGTTCCGTCTCCGCGGCGGTGACCCCCGAGATGATGTCGGGGATCAGGGTGCGCACCGCCTCCGGCTGGCTGGAGAGGAGCACCACGTCGACCCGCCGGTTCTGAGCCTGGGCGGCCAGGTCGGCGCCCTTCGCGACCGGCCGGGCCGAGCCGTAGCCCACGGCGGAGATCCGTTCCTGGCCCACGCCGCCGAACTCGACCAGGCGACGGAGCACGGCGGTCGCGCGCCCGGCAGACAACTCCCAGTCGGTGGGGAAGTTGGTGGTGATGCCGTGCCGGTCGGCGTGACCCTCCACCTTCACCTCCCGGGTGTTGGCGGAGAGGATCGGCGCGACGGCGTCGAGGACCTGAACGGCCTGACCGCTCAGGTTGGCGAGGTTGGGCTCGAAGAAGGCCTCGGAGCCGATCAGCCCGATGACCAGGCCGCGCTCGTCGATGGTGAACTGCACCTGCTGAGCAACGCCCTGGGCATCCACTGCGGCCTGCAGGGCGTCGCGTACCGAGGTGAGGTCCTTGACCTCCGCCGCCGCGAGGTCGATGTCGGTGAACCCGGTCACCTCGGACTGGGCGACCTTGTCCTCGGTCACGACCACGCCCTTGGCCGTGTCGACCTTGCCGACGTCGGTGACTCCGAACCCGGTCGCGAGGGAGTTCTTCAGCTGCAGGAACTTCTCCTGGTCGACCGAGGACATCGCGAACAGCACGATGAACATGCACATCAGCACGGTGACCATGTCCATATAGGACGCCATCCAGCGCTCGTCGACGTGCTCGACGTGCTCTTCCTCGAGGCCCCGCCCGCGGCTCCGGCCGCGGCCATGCCCGCTCATGCTGCCTTCGGCAGAGACTTGTCCGCCTTGTCCGCCTTGTCCGCCTTGGCGTCCTTGCCCGGTTTGCCTGGTTTGCCGGCCTTGCCTGCCTTGGCGGATGCCGGAGCGGGCACCATGGCGCGCAGCCGCTCGCCGAGCAGCCGAGGCTGGCTGCCTGCCTGCACGGCCAGCGCGCCCTCCAGGAGCAGGGTCATCCGTTCGACCTCGAGATCACTGAGGCGCTTGAGTCGGCTGCCGATGGGCAGCCAGAGGAAGTTGGCCGTGAGCAGTCCCCACAAGGTGGCGACGAAAGCGGCGGCGATCATCGGGCCGAGGGTGGACGGAGTGTCGAGGTTCTCGAGCACGTGCGTGAGCGAGACGACGGTTCCGATGATGCCCACCGTGGGTGCGTAGCCGCCGAGGGTGGTGAAGAACTTGGCGGCGTTGCGGCTCTGCTTGGTGGCGGTCGCGAGCTCGTCTTCCAGCAGGATGCGCAGTTCGTCACCGTCCGTGCCATCGGCGATATTCTGCAGGGCGCCGCGCAGGAACGGGTCGGCGACGGTGTCCGCCTCCTGTTCGAGGGCGAGCAGACCGGAGCTACGGGCCGTCTCGGCGAGCCCGACGACCTGGTCGATGACCTGTTGGGGCGGGGTGGTCTTACCGATGAAGGCGCCGGGTACGGCCTTGAACGCGGAGAGCGCGTCCCTGATCGTGCCGCCGGCGATGCCGACCGCGATGGTGGCGCCGAAGACGAGGATCATCGGGGCCGGCAGAAGGATCGACTGGATGTGGCCGCCCTCGATGGTGATCATCGCGAAGAGGGAGCCGAAGGCGATGGCGATGCCGACCAGGGTTGCCGGATCCATCAGATCCTCCTGGGGCGCGAGGGAACCGTGCTGCCCGGTTCAATGATTTCCTCGATCGCGTGCGGACCGTCGACGATTTCAAGCGAACGGATGCCGGGCCGGTAGTCGGCATCCGGTGTCAGGTAGGCCAGCGAGATCACGTGGGCCCGGAACCGGGCGATCTTCTCGATGACGTCGTCCAGGGTCTCCGTGACGATGAACTTGGCGCCGTCGACCATGACCAGTGTCGTATCGGGGCTCGCGTGGATGCGTTCGATCAGGTCGGGATTGATCGCGAACTGGCTGTCGTTCAGCCGCGTCACAACGATCATGGTGTCCATCCCGAGGTCAGAACGGTTCCAGCAACCGTCACGGCCCACTGTCGGCCGCCCGGCCGGACGCGTTAGCTGCGAGCCGGAACGATCCCCGCGCCCGACCTGGACAGCCGCACCGGCACATCCGTCGCGGCGCCCGCACGTGTGACTTTCCTGACCGTCGTAGTGCACGCAGGCCCTCCGCCTCGAACGAATTCGACGGAGATTCTGGACAAAACGCTTCGAAACACGTGGATATCGCGCTCTTCCCCGAAAATCTCCGTCGAATTGGTTCGGGTCGAACGGAGCGAGAGGTCGAGGTCCGAACCGCACGAGCGTTGCGGTACATTCGTCGCCGATTGTGGCCAACTCAGGAGATCCGTCTGGCCGAGCCGGAAATCCGGTCTGCATCCGCACAGGTCCGCGGCGGTCGGTCAACCCGGCCGCCGGATGTCCTGAGTTGGCCGCACGCACGGGCTCCGCCGGGGCGGCACACACGGAAGAGTGTGGAGAGCCAGAATCTCCGTCGAACTGATTCGACGGAGATTCTGCCCAAAACGCACTCAAAGACGAGAAAACCGCGCTCTGTCGCGAAAATCTCCGTCGAATTGGTTAGGCCGCGCGCACCACGATCTCGCCGGGCGCGGCCGCGTCGCCGCCGAAGACCAGGTGCCGGGTGGCGATCTTGTCGGTGAAGAATCGGTCGTGGCTGACCACCACGACGGCGCCGGGGAAGTGGATCAGTGCTCGTTCCATCACCTGCGTGCTGGCCATGTCGAGGTGGTTGGTCGGCTCGTCGAGCAGCAGCACGGCGGCCCCGGACAGCAGGCACTGCGCCATGGCGACGCGGGCCCGCTGCCCGCCGGAGAGGTTGCCGATCTTCTGTTTGAGGTCGGCCTCGGAGAATTGGAACATGGCGAGGAACCGGTTGACCGACTTGCGGGTCGCGGTGAACGCGAGGCTGCCCGGCATCGCGTTCACGGAGTGACTGACGGTGTCGTCGTCGGCGAGGCCGTCGAGCACCTGGTTATAGGAGACCACGGCGGCACCGGATGCCCAGGCCACCTCTCCGAAATCGGCCTTCTCCTCCCCCGCCAACACCCGCAGCAGGGTGGTCTTGCCGCTGCCGTTGGCGCCCAGGATCACAATGCGGTTGCCGCGCCGGATCTCGAAGGTGAGATCGGTGAACAGGGTCTTCTCGCCGAAGGACTTGCTGAGCGACTCGATCCGGCAGAGTGAGTCCTTCACGTGCAGACCGCCGTAGATCTCGGTGATGATCGTGTCGACGGGCCGCGGGCTGCGGGTCTTCTTGATGTGCGCAAGCTGGCTGTCGAGGGTGCGGCTGGCGGCCTTCGCTGCCTCGCGGCGGTCGCTGATCCCCTCCGCCTCGAACGCGAGCAGTTCCGACTCGTGCAGGAACTGCTGTTCGAGGGTCTTCAGTCGGAACTGCTTCTGCACCACGTATTCGCCGAAGTTGCCGGGGTATTCGTGCAGGTGGTAGTTCTCGACCTCGATGATGCGGGTGACGACCCCGTCGAGGAACCGGCGGTCGTGCGAGACGATGACGGCCGCGCCGCGGAATCCGCGGAACCAGGCCTCGAGCCACTCGACCCCGGCGACGTCGAGGTAGTTGGTCGGTTCGTCCAGGAGCAGCACATCGGGCTGCTCGAGCAGGATCTTCGCCAGCGCCGCCCGGTTGCGCCAGCCGCCGGACAGCTTGTCGATGGCGCAGACCCGGTGGGCCTCATCGAACCCGAGGGTGGTCAGCGCGCTGTCGATGCGCCGTGGGTAGTCCCACCCGTCGAGGCGGTCCATGTCTTCGAACAGCTCGGCCTGGCGGTGGATCAGCCGGTCGAGTTCGTCGCTCTGCGAGGAGTCCGCGGCGATCCGGGCGTCGATCGACGCGAGTTCAGCCTCGAGGGCCTTGATCGGGGCGAACAGCCCGTCGAGAACCTCGGTGATCGTGGATTCTCCGTTCAGCTCGGAAAACTGGGAGAAGTAGCCCACCCGGGTTCCGGCCTCGAGGGTGACGGTGCCGGCATCCGCGCTCACCTGCCCGAGGACCAGCTTGAGGATCGTCGACTTTCCCGACCCGTTGCGGCCGATCAGACCCACCCGGTCGCCCGGTTCGAGCCGGAAGAAGGCCTCCCGCAGGATCTGGTTGTTCTCGAAGCGGATGCTGACGTCGTTCAGCCTGATCAGGCTCACTGCGGCCGTCCTCTCGGGTGCGGTTCGGGCCCCGGGCGAGGCGGACGCCCAACTTTACCGGGTCGGGCGGGCGGTTCAGGGCGTCTGCTCGTCCCCCATCGAAGATGCGCCCTTGTGCTCGTCCATCCGACCGAACGCGCTCTCGAGCACCCTGGCCAGCTTGTGCAGCGCACCGCCGACGGCCCCGGCCACCGTCGAGGCGTGGTCGGTCGCCGCGAGGGGATTGCCGCCGGCGGGCCGCACTTCGAGCAGGCAACGGATGTCATCGGTCGTCGCCCGGCCGGCACTCTCGTCGCGCAGATGCACCTCGACCCGGGTCAATCGGGAGCTGAACCGGGCCAGAGCCGTCTCGACGGTGGCCTCCACCTCCTGGGCGACCGTGTCCGTGCCCGCGATGTTGTTGTCGGTGTTAACCAGGATTTGCATCTTTGCTCCTCAGCTATTCGACTCTTCATTCCAGTATGGCGCGCAGGTATCTGCCGTAGCACCACGCGTCAACGCTGGTCATCCGCCGAGGTGTTACCGCTTCAGGTTGGTGAGCTCCTGCAGCACCTCGTCAGAGGTGGTGATGATGCGCGCATTCGCCTGGAAGCCGCGCTGGGCGACGATCAGGTTCGTGAACTCCTGCGACAGGTCGACGTTGGACATTTCGAGGGTCCCGCCGCTGAGCGAGCCGAGGCCGCCGTCGCCGGGGGCGCCCAGAGCAGCGATCCCCGAGTTGAAGGTGGCACGGTAGGCCGAGGACCCGGCCTTCTCGAGTCCGCCCGGGTTGGTGAAGGTGGCGAGGGCGATCCGGGCGATGGATGTCTGGCTGCCGTTGCTGAACAGGCCCACCAGGGTTCCGTCCTTGCCGAGGGTGAAGGATTGGAGGGACCCTGCGGTGGAGCCGTCCTGGCCGCTGATCGTGGCCGTGGTCAGGCCCGCCTGCCCGGTGAGGGCGGTCAAATTGACTGCTACGCCGTTCACAACAAGCGGACGGGTTGCTGTGAGCACCCCCTGCGCGTCCAACGTCAGAGCGGTGGAGCCGGTCCCGGCTCCGTCGGTACCGGCGACGTCCCAGCCGGATGCCGAGCGGGTGAAGGTGACCGACAAAGTGCGGGCGGTGCCCAGCGTGTCGTAGACCGAGACGTCCCGCATGATGGCGGCGCCCACCGTCGCATCCGCCGGCAGGTTGCCGACCAGGGTGGCGCCGCCGGTCGCCTTCGCCGGGACCATGGCCTGCAACGGCAGGGTGATGTTGCCCACGGGGCCACCCTCGTTGATCTGGCCGTTGACACCGTTCCAGCCCTGCACGATCGCGCCGTCCGGGGAGACCAGGCGACCCTCGGCGTCGAAGTCGAAGGCACCCGCACGGCTGTAGAGCGTCTCGCCGGCGAGCTGGGTGACGAAGAACCCGTCGCCGGAGATCGCGATATCGGTGGCACGTCCGGTGGACTGCGCGGAGCCCTGAGAGAAGTTCGTGGCGATCCCGGCCACCTGCACGCCGAGCCCGACCTGGGCCGGGTTCGTGCCGCCCACCTGCTCCTGAGGCCCGCCCGCGCCCTGCTTCAGCTGCGAGAGAGTGTCCTGGAACTGCACGGCCGACGCCTTGAACGCGGTGGTGTTGACGTTGGCGATGTTGTTGCCGGTGACGTCGAGCATGGTCTGGTGCGAGCGGAGGCCGGAGATGCCGGAGTAGAGGGAACGAAGCATGGGGTGCTGCCTTTCGGTGAGAAGCGAGAGCGAGAACGGATGAGGAGTGCGGGTTACGCGGAGAGGCCGGGTGTGGTGCCGGTGCCGGCGCTGGTCCCGGCGGTGACGCCGGTAACCAGGTCGAGGGCCACGAGGGTTCCGTCGATGCTGACCTGAGGCACGGCGCCGGCATAGGAGACGCTCAAGGCGGTGCCGGTGCCCACGGTGCCGTCGGCCTGGGTGAAGGTGACGTTCTGACCGACCAGGGCGGCGGCGGCCACGCGCATCTGCAGGGAGAAGTTCTCGTCAGCCGTTGTCGACAGCGCCGCCAGCTTCTCCATCATGGCCAGCTGCGTGGTCTGCGAGATCATCTGGTTGGTGTCCATGGGCGAGCTGGGGTCCTGATTGCGCAGCTGGGTCACCAGCAGCGACATGAACGCCTCGGAGTCCAGGGTCTGTTTCGGGGCACGCACGGGAGTGGTCGAGTACATCCCGGCCGGGGCGGCTGCTGCCACTGCGTCGATGGTCAATGGGTCTCTCTTCTGGGGTGGTGGGGTCTGCGGCGGTGAGGTCTGTGGTCGTGCTGTCTGTGGCGCCGGCAGCTCAGGCGAGAACGTCGATGGTGTGCGAACCGGCAGCACGCAGGGAAGACGAACGAGGGTCGGCGACGGTGTGAGCGGCCGGATCGCCCCGGGTGACCCTGTCGTCACCGGCCGGTCGATCCGGGCGGGCGTCGGGCCCGCTCTGCCGGGAGGCCGAGGGGTCCGACGCGCGGGCATCGGCGGACAGGGTGAGCTGGGCGTTCAGGCCGCCGCCGGAGAGGTCCCGGCGCAGGTCGGGCAGGATGGCCCGGAGCGCCTCGCGGGCCAGATCGGTGGGCGCGAACAGCTCGACCCGGAGGTTCTCGCCGCGCACGTGCGCCTGCACGGTGACCGGACCGAGAGTGTCGGGGCTCACGCTGATGGTCATCACGTGGTCGCCATTGGCAGCGCCCACCAGGGTGAACAGGGGCCGGGACACCTGGCCGGCCAGCGACGCGGGAGGGGTTGCCGGCGCCGGGGCGCCAAGCGGCACGACGGGGGCGGCTGCCGGGGTGGCCGCCGCGGCCGGGGTGCCGAGGGGCACCAGCAGGGCGGTGGGGGCGGCGGCCTCGGCCTGGGCCAGGTTCACGGTGGCTACGCGGTCACCGGCGACGGATGTGCGCGCGGCAGCCGGGACGCCCGCGGATGCCGCACCGGCGGCGGGCAACGCGTCGGCTGCGGTGGGAGGCGCGGGCACGGCGGTGGCGGGAGTTCCGGCCGGCAGCGCGGGTCCGGATGCGGCGGGCGCTGCCGGGCGGGTGTCGGAGGCGCCGGTGGACGTGTCGGTGGACGTGTCGGTGGAGCCTGAGCCGGATCCCGTGGTGCTGCCGGATCCCGTGGTGCTGCCGGTGGCCGCGGCGGTATCGGTGGCCGTAGCGGTCGGGGTCGGGGTCGCTGGCGCGGTCGCGGTCGGGGTCGCGGTCGGGGTCGGGGTAGTGGTCGCGGTCGCGGCGGAGGCGGTGAGGGCGGCGCCCTCCGCGGGGGCACCGGTGTCAGGGCCGGTGGCTTCGGCACCGGTCGACAGTGGCGTGAGGCTGAACCCGGCGGGCGGCAAGACAGCGCTCGGCTGCTGGTGCGCCGGGGCCGGCGCCGCACCGGTCGGGGTGTCCGTCATCAGGTCGGAGGTCGGTGCGGGGCCCGGTTCGGGGGTGCGCTCCGAGGTGGTCCTGGAACTCCGGTCCGAGGTCGGCGCGGGACCGGGCGCGGAGGCGCGCGGGCCGGCGAGGGTGCCCTGCAACACGGACGCGAACGAGCCGGTACCCGCGCCGGAGCCGGAGCTCGGGCGGGCCCCCAGTGGACCGCCCGCGGAAGAGGAGGATGCCGGCGTCTGTGCGGTGGCGTGGTGCGCCGGCGTGAGCCGGACGGAGGCGGCGTTCATCGGGAAGTTCCGTTCATGAAGGAGGCCAGTGCGGCACTGAGCTGGCTGCCGGCGGCCGACGAAGCGGTCGGCGTGGCCGCGGCGCCCGGACTCGCGGCGGCGGCCGGGGCATCCGGAATCACCCGGCGGATGGTGGTGATCTCGGAGTCGTCCATGTAGGCCTCGACCAGGCAGACCGTGCGGCCCTCATAGGGTGCGTGGATGACCTTGTTGTCACCGGCGTAGATCAGGATGTGGTCGCCGCCACCGGTGACGATCAGGTCACCGGGCCTCGCCTCGGCAAGGGATTCGACCTCGGTGCCGATCTTCATCTGACCCGATACCAGGCGCGGCACGTCTATGCCCATTTCGGCATACACGGTCTGCACCAGGCCCGAGCAGTCCATCCCGCTGCCGTCTTCACCGCCGAAGACGTAGGGCACACCCAGGTACTTCTTCGCGGCGTCGACCACGTCGGCGCCGGTGGCCCCGCCAAGGTTCGGTGCGCCCGGGCCGACCGCGGCGGCTGCCGACACGGACGCCAGGGCGTCGGCGAAGGTGTTCGCCGAGGTGCTCGCGCCCGTGCCGGCGACGCGGCCGGCGGCGGCCTGCGACTTCTGGGCGTTCGCCCCTGCTGAAAGCTGCACGAGTGTCGCCTGGATCTCGCTGACCCGGCCCATCGCCGCGATCATGGTCATCGCGGGTCACCGTCCGCGCCCCGGTTGCGGTGCCAGCCGGTTGACGCGATCTCGTCGAGGATGGTCTGTTCACGGTGCAGGTCGTCGGCCGTCACCAGGGCTCCGTGGCGACCCTCGAGCTTCTCCAACCGCACCGAATCGGCGCGGGTCGTGTCGAAGGCGACTTGAGCCTCGCCGACGGCGACCTGGTAGTTGCGGCCGAGGGCCTCCATGTCGGCCAGCATGCTGTGCGCCGACGCGCGGGCGAAGGCGATCGCGGCGAGCGTGTCGGCCCCGCTGGCCAGGGTCGGCGTGCGGTCCAGAGTCGACCTGGCCGCGGCGCGGCGCGCCGTATTGGCCTGGGCGGTGGCGTTGGCCTGAGCCAGGTCGCCGGCCGCCTGGTCCTGCTGCAGATGACGAAGCCGGAGGAGGCCGGCGAGAGCGAATGTGCGTTTCATCAGAGCGCCCCCAGCGTTCGAGTCAGTGTGGTGAGGTGGCCCCAGGCGAGCGGGGCCGAGGTCTGGTCGTCCATGCGCTGCTGCAGGAACGCGTTGATGGCGCCCTCGTTGTCGACGGCGGCGTCGACCAGCGGGTTCGTGCCCCGCCGGTAGGCTCCGACGTCGAGCAGGTCCTGCGCGTTACGACGGGCGGCGAGCACCCGACGCAGCAGACCGGCAAGCCGGTTCTGCTCCGGGCTGTTGACCCGGGAGGCGACGCGGGAGATCGAGGACAGCGCGTCGACAGAGGGGAAATGACCGAGAACAGCCAGTTTGCGGTCGAGTACGACGTGTCCGTCGAGGATCGAGCGGGCGGCATCCGCAATGGGCTCGTTGTGGTCGTCGCCGTCGACGAGCACCGTGTAGACGCCCGTGATCGAACCGGTTTCGTCGGTGCCGGCGCGCTCGAGCAGGCGGGCGAGCAGGGAGAAGGTCGACGGCGGATAGCCACGGGTGGCCGGCGGTTCGCCGACCGAGAGTCCGATCTCGCGTTGGGCCATCGCCACCCGGGTGAGTGAATCCATCATCAGCATCACGTCGGCGCCGTCGTCGCGGAACGACTCGGCTATCCGGGTGGCCAGGAAGGCGGCGCGCAGGCGCATCATGGCCGGCTCGTCGGAGGTCGACACGACCACGATCGAGCGGGCGAGCCCCTCGGCGCCGAGGTCGTCCTCGAGGAATTCGCGGACCTCGCGGCCGCGCTCCCCCACCAGCGCGATGACCGAGACCTCGGCGTCGGTGCCGCGAGCGATCATGGAGAGCAGCGAGGACTTGCCGACGCCGGAGCCGGCGAACAGGCCCATCCGCTGCCCCTTGCCAACGGTGGTGAGGGTGTCGAGCACGCGCACGCCGAGCTGGAGCGGGGTCTGGATGCGGGAGCGGGCCATGGCGGAGGGGCTGTCGTGGTCGAGGCCGACGAACCGGGCCACATCGAGAGGGCCCTTGCCGTCGATGGGACGGCCGAGGCCGTCGATGACGCGACCGAACAGGCCGGTCCCGGTGGGCACGAGGTGGGGGGTGCCGCCGGACCGCACCGGCGTTCCGATACGGATGCCGGTCATCCGGCCCAGGGGCATGCAACGGATGCCGCCCTGCGTCGTGGCGACGACCTCGGCGTCGATCTCGGCGTCGATCTCCCCGCCATCGCCGACCGTGACGAGATCGCCGATCGCGGAATTGAGACCGCGCACTTCCAGGCCGAGTCCGACGATCGACGAGACGACGCCCACCCGCTGGGGCCGGGCCGCGTCGAGCGCGGAGCGGATCCTCTCCGCCCGCGGACGCCAGGCCTGCGCCTGCGCCTGCGCCACGGTCACGACCCGGCTCCGGTGAGCGCGGCCTTCGCACGGGCCAAGGCGGTGCCGATCCGCGCGTCGAGGAATCCGTCGGGGAACTCGGCGATCGCGTCGCCGCGGGCCAGGCCGGAGTCGGCCGTGAAGTCGACGCCGGCATCCTCTCGGGTGACCAGGTCGATCAGTGCGAGGTCGTCGGGGTTCATCCGCACGGAGTGCGGGCGAACGGTGCCGAGGGCGCCGGTGCCGATGCTCTCGCCGGAGGCGAGGGCGCGGCCCAGGGCGGCCCGCGCCGAAGCGTCGGCGTCGCCGAGCGAGTGGCAGAGGATCGCTTCGGCCAGCTCCAGCGCGGTCGTGACGAGGGTGTCCTCGGCGTCCTGGACCACCGGCACGGTGCGGGCGTGCAGCGCGGCCGCGGCCGCGGCGAGCAGGGCGACCGCCCGGTCGACCCGCGCCTGGCCGTGCCGCACCGCGGCGGCCTGCTCGGCGTCGAGGC
>NZ_SOGQ01000089.1 GCF_004403465.1 Cryobacterium sinapicolor
GCCGTGTGGCTCATCACCAAGGGCTTCCGCCCAGTGAGCATCCTCACCACCCCCGCCGCACGCCTCGACATCGCCGCAGCCCAACCGGGTCTTCAGTGACTAAGAACCCATGATGATTGAAAGCCCAGCGATCATCCGCGCAACTCAGCCCCAGTTCGCAGAAGTTGCTCTGATGCTGCTTTGGGATCTGGCCGAAGTCAACCAAACGTCGCAGCATCTCCAAGCAACCTCGAATCAGTGGGGCGAATACCTACACCGCGACTCGATAGGCACGCAGCCCCGAAAGGACCACCATGCCCAAAATTGACGATCTTCCCTCCGCCTACCTGCAAAGCTGCCGTGACGCCCTCACCGAGGAACAAGCCGTCAGCCTCGCCGCAACTAATGGGTGGGCACACGTGGACCGGGACCAGGTCCACGCCGACTGGGACGAAATTTACCGCGACCTGAGCCGGAACCTCGAAGAACGCAGCCCGGACGATGAAGACACCCAAGAACTAATTCACCGGCACTACCGGGTCGCCTGCCGGTTCTACACGCCCAGCCCGAAAGCCTACATCGGCATGGCTCTGTTCTACCGGGACAACGAGGACATGCGCGCTTTCCATAACGGGTACCACGAATACATGGTGGAATTCCTCGTCAACGCCATCACCAGCTTCGCCCGGCACCGGCTCTAAAAGAGAGCCCACTACCGGCTGGACTGAGTGACCGACCACCGCAACACCTGTCGCCGCCGTCGCCAAACTGTCAAATAGCGCCCCCTCCATTCGTCAACCAATATGGACGAATGGAGGATGGTGAGCAAAGGGAAGCATCCGTCGAAGGATCACGCCACAATTACTCCACTCGCTCGAGAACGCCTAGCACGGCCTCCGCCGCTACCTTCGGTTGGTCAAGGTGCATGCCAGGGCGATGGCGGTACCAACGTTGTCCTCATGGCGGGCATGGGGAGACCACACACAGGCCAATTCCGGAGGTTCTCCTTTTTCACAAGCCGCGAAGTGTCACCAACGTCCTGGCCGGGTACACCTAGAGGCGTGAGACGAGGAACATGCCCACGAGAGGCGCTAGCGCCGCCCCCGCGCCGACGCTCACAAGAAGGACCGCAGGGAACCATTGCCCGCTCCCAACGCGCGCACCACCGTTTGAGCGGTGCCACAGCGCGAGACCGACTCCGGCAAGCATTAGCACGCACCCAAGGCACAGGAGCATGAGCGCAGCATCCGACATCGGGCAAGGTTATCATCGCGCAAAACGCAGACGGCCCGGTGTCGTCGACAACTTGCGGCGCGGGCGGGGTCCGGCCGCGCCTGTGCGGAGCGGGGAGCCGAAGCGCCTGCCCAGCGTCCTCCAGCAGGTATGGAGGCCTGCGTTCTGCGCGATCTCCGAAAATTCGGGGGTGCTGCGTGCAAGACTTACGGCGGAAGCGACATATTCATTATGTGAGCATCGCCAACACCCCAGCCAGCGCCGACGTAAGTGAGGGAGAGGCGATGCCTGAGAGCGCGGGCCCGGCCGAGACGGCGGCCGATGTCGACTGGTTCACCGTGATCGTCCGGGAGCACTCGACTGCGCTCGTGCGCTACTTCGCCCGACGCGGACCGCGTCAGGATGCCGAGGACCTGGCCGCTGAGGTCTTCGCGACAGCTTGGCGGCGCCGCGACGACCTGCCACGGGAGGCGGTGCTGCCGTGGCTGTATCGCACGGCGGGATTCACCCTCGCGAATTCGCGCAGGAAGCACATCGATCTCCCCGTCGACGTGGTGCCCGAGTCGGGTGCGGTTCGAATCGACGGCGATCCGGAACTGAACCTCCTGTTCGATGCGGAACTCCGCGGTGCGCTTGAAAGCGTGGGGGAGCGAGACCGGCAGATCCTTCTCCTGCACGCGTGGGAGGGTCTCGACGGGGCCGAGCTCGCCGGCGTGCTCGGCATCTCCCGATCCGGGGCGGACGCCGCGCTGTCGCGCGCGCGCAAGCGATTGCGAGAAGCCTGGGGCGAGCGGATGTCGTTCTAGGGCTTCTGCAAGATTCGGCACGCCCCGCACATATAACAGGTGAACCGAAAAATCCGGAGGCTGATTGATATGAACGACGACGACAAACAACCAGACCCGGTTGCCCGGCTGCGTGCCGCCGACCCAGCGGGGGATGTCGAGGCGCGTACCGGGTTCGCCGACGAGGTCGTCGCGCGGATCACCGGCCTTGAGGCTGAACCGATGGGCGACTCGGCACCCGTGGCCGACCTGGCCCAGGCACGAGCAAGCCGCAGGCCACGCTGGCTCCCGTTCGTCGCGGTCGCGGCGTCGATCGCGATCGTGGGTGCCGCGGGATACGGGATCGGAGCGACCACAGGCGGGCCGATGAGCCTCGCCGACGGCGCTGCACCGCCCATCACTCTGCAGTCCAACGGGGGCCCCGAAAGCGTCGCGCCAGGCGCAATAGAGCCAGCCGTGGGCTCTGGCGCCGCTATCGACCAGAAGATGTCTCCGTTGATTTACCCCTACGGATCCGGCCGGAACGCCTTCAGCGCCACCAGCCTTGGCACACAGGCGGGCACAGCTCAGGCCTACGCCTACGACCCCCGTTCCGCATCCAGCACAGACAAGGTCACGGCGCTGGCCGCGGCGCTCGGCATCGGGTCATCAGTCGAACTGCGCGACGGCAGCTGGGTTGCCGGCCCGCAGGACGGCAGCGCCCCGAGCCTGTCAGTGAGTCTCGACGGCATGCTGTCCTTCTACTTCCAGAACCCGGAGATGAACCCGTGGCAGTGCGAGGGTGACCAAGTCTGCGAGCCGACCGGCCAGCCGCCGAGCGAAGACGCTGCAATTGGAGCACTTCGCGCGCTCCTCGCCGCCGCGGGTCGGGACCCCGCCGCGTTCGAATTCA
>NZ_SOGQ01000034.1 GCF_004403465.1 Cryobacterium sinapicolor
ATTTGACATTGTGCACGCTGTTGAGTTCTCAAGGATCGGACGCACTCGACTTCAGGCCCAAATTAGGCTGTCGCTTCGAGGCAACTTGTATAACTTAGCTGCCCGGCCACACCCTGTCAAATCACGGAAAAGCAGCCAATTCCAGCCCGCCGAAGCGACCCGAACCACCACCCACCAGACCAAACACGCAGCCGGAGAAAGTTACAATCTTAGGCCTCCCCCACACCCACCTGAAACAGGAACAAGCATGAGACGAAGCTAAAAACTTTGGTTCCACATGAGGCCGGGAAGCTCTGCGGCTTTCCGCACCTGTGGGGTACGTTTGAATACATTACGGTCCCCACCCACAGCCGTCAAAACCAGACACCGCCCGGGCGTGTCACACCCCGAAAGACAGAACAACCAGGCAGCATCCGTCTCAAAAGACCTACTTCCGGGCAGTCGCGTTCTTGATCGGGTCGAGAGTCTTCAACTCGTCGTCGGACACCGAACCGTCCGTGCCGGGGTGCACGGCATCCCGGTCGCCGCGGTATTTCCACAGGCCGATGCCGACCACGATGCCCGCAAGCAGCAGAGACATCAGGAGTTCCATTCGGGTGCGTTCGAGGATGGCCATGCCCACCAGCAGAGCAACGATCGCGGCGATGGCCACCCAGGTCAGGTAGGGGAAGGCCCACATTTTCAGGCTCAGTCGACTGGCGGCATCCGTGCTCATACGGCGGCGCAGGATCAGCTGCGACACGGCGATGACCAGCCAGACGAGGAGCGCGATCGCACCAGAGGTGTTGACCAAGAGAAGGAAGACCGTATCCGGGGCGATGTAGTTCAGGCCCACCGTGATGAAACCAACCACCGTGGAGGACAAGACGGCGCCGCGCGGCACGCCTCGGACGGAGATCTTGGACCACGCCTTGGGGGCATCGCCGCGTTCGGACAGGGAGAAGAGCATGCGGCTCGCGGTGTAGAGCCCCGAGTTCAGGCAGGAGAGCACGCTGGTTAGCACGATGATGTCCATGATCGTGCCGGCCCCGGGGATTCCATAGAGCTCGATCACGGCGACATAGGGGCTCTTGGCCACCGAGGCGCTGTTCCACGGCAGCAGCGTGACGACGACGGCGATAGAACCGATGTAGAAGACGAGGATGCGCCAGACCGTGGACTTGACGGCTTTCTTGACGGCGTCGACCGGGTTCTCGGACTCGCCGGCGGCGATCGTGGCGATTTCGGCGCCGAAGAACGAGAAGACGACCACGAGCACGCCGCCGAGGACGGCTCCGCTGCCGCTGGGGAAGAACCCGCCGTTGCCGGTGAGGTTGCTCAGGCCGGGGGCGGCGACCCCGGGCATGAGCCCGAGAATGGCCACGACGCCGAGGAGCAGGAAGACGGCGATCGCGGCCACCTTGATCGACGCGAACCAGAACTCGAATTCGCCGAACATCTTGACGGAGGCGACATTGGTGCCGGTGAGCAGCACCATCAGGATGAGAGCCCAGACCCACTGGTCGACCTCGGGCACCCAGCGGTGCACGATCGCCGCGCCGGCTGTGGCCTCGATGCCGAGGACGATGATCCAGAACCAGGCGTACAACCAACCGATACTCAGTCCGGCCCAGCGACCGAGTGCTTTATCGGCGTAGGTGGAGAACGAACCGGTTTCCGGATGCGCCGCCGCCATTTCGCCGAGCATCCGCATGACCAGGATGACCAGGAGTCCCGCGGCCGTATAGGCCACCAGGATTCCCGGCCCAGCTTGCTGGATGGCGGCGCCGGACCCGACGAAAAGTCCGGCGCCGATCACGCCGGCGATGGCGATCATGGAGAGGTGGCGCGGTTTCAGAGACTTGGACAGCTGCCGCCCTCCCCCGTCGTCCGCCTTCGCGGCAGTGCGGTCTGTGTCCGTCTGGTGGGCCATGTCACTCCAGTTTCAGTGGGATGCTGCCACCGCGACGGTGCGGCCGGCTGCTATCCATTGGGAATCGTGTGTCAGCGTATGACGCCCGAATGCGGGTGCCGGAACCGACTCGCGGGCGGAAACGTGCTCGTAACGTGCCGTCAGTCGTCGGCAACGAGCGCGAGGACCGCGTCGCGGATGCGCACCATAACCTCAGGGGTCGCGGCCTCCACGGTGAGCCGCACCACCGGTTGAGGTTGCTGCTGTTCCGGTGCTCGTTGCGGCACGGGGTGCGACGGACGCACGTTGAACCACCAGAACGGTTCGTCGACGCTCGTCATGCCGATCGCCGTGAGGCCGTCGACCTCCTCGAAGTCGGCGGAACCCGTGAACGCGTCGACGATGCGCGCGTAGACCCCAGGCAGGTCGTCGACGGCCACGCTGATTTCGCCGGAATGGGCGTAGGGCATGGCATCCGTCGCCAGCGCCGACAGCGGGCGGGACTGGAAACCGACCTCCGCCAGGACGTACATGGCCGCGAGGAGACCGCTCTCGGCGCACCAGAACCGGGGGAAGTAGTAGTCACCGGAGTGTCCGCAGCCGAGGACGGCTCCGGTGGACCGCAGCTCCGCCCGCATCGGGGCACCGCCGACCGGGACGGGGACGGCGGCCGCTCCGTTCGACTCGATCGTCTCCGCGACGAAGCGGGAGACCGTGAGGTCGTGCAGGACGAGTTGGTCCCGGTCGGGGGTTTCGATGCGCGCCTGTGCGATCACCTGCCGGGCGAGTATCGCGCCAATGGCGGACGCAGGCACGACGGACCCGGTTTCGTCGACGACCACGCAGCGGCCGCCATCCGGGTCGAAGCCGAGCCCGAGGTCGGCCGCGTGCTGGATCACGGCATTGCGCAGATCGGTGAGGGTGGTCGGGTCGGCAGGGTCGATCGGGTGCGGCGGGAGATTTGGGTCCTGGTCGAAAAAGAGCGGCACGATGGTGAGAGGTGACCCTCGGCCGGCGTCGCCGGCGGTGTCGGCCGTGTCGCGGGTGGTCCGGCCTTCCGCAGCGGCGCCGGAACCGTCGCCGAGGACGACGGGAACCGTGACCGCGGCGGCTCCGCGGCCGGCGTCGACCACGACGGTGAGCGGGCGGATGCCGCTGAGCCCGACGATCGCGCGCAGGCCCGCCGCGTAGTCGGGCATCAGATCGAGCGTGCGGCGGGTGCCGGGCGTGGCCACGGGTGCCGTGCCCTCGACCAGGTAGCCGACGGCCCGGTCACGGATGCCGCCCAGACCGTGATCCTGACCGATCTCCTGGGCGCCCGCCCGCAGCAGCGTGAGCGAGGAGGTCGTGATCCGGGCGGCCGGGGCGTTCAGGGTTCCCGAGCCGAATCGGATCTCGTCGGTGGAGCACACGCCGAGGTCGACGACGGTGGCCCCCCGGGCATTTGCGCCCTGCGCGAAGGCGGCCGCGAGTTCGATGGCTTCGCCGCGGTCGTATCCGACGAGCACCTCGCGGCTCCGCGCGCCGACCTCGTCGACGAAGGCGGCGGCAAGGGCAGCCACCATCTGACCGGTCAACGGTTGGTCGGCCGTGCCGCGCACCTCGTCCTGGCCGACGACGGCGTCGAGGCGGGCGGCGGCATCCGTCTGGGCGCTCATATCGTGAATCCCGACTCGGTGTCCGGCCCATCTACCGTGCGGAGACGCACCAGCTGCCAACCCTGCGGGGCGGCGGTCAGCCGCGCGTGCCGGGCGCAGAGGTCGAAGGTGTGCGGTTCGCGCTGCACGGCGAGCGGGCCGAGTACGGCCATTGCGTCGGCGTAGTCGAAGGTGAGAGTCGCGGCGGATTCGTCCGGGCAGGCGACACGGGAGCAGGGCCGGAATGACATTGGCTACAGGCTACCCGTTCAACCGGCAGAACTAGGATGGAAGCATGTCCCGAGCTCGCAGTTCCGCCTCCTCGACCCCGGCGCCCGTTCAGCGCGGGCGCGGTCGGGACCGGCACGGCCGGGGCATCCGCAGCTCGGCCACCGGACCGTACTTGCCGCCCCTGCAGACGCGCATCGACACCTTCGACATGACCGTGGCCTCCACCGTCGACTACCTCCGCTCGGTCTGGCCGGACCAGTTGAGCGATGTCACGTTCGAGGTAGCCGCCGGACCTGCCTCGGTTCTGCCGGGCATCGGGGTGGAGCGCTGGGGCGTGAACGCCGCGGAGCGTCGCGTGGTGTTCTATCGTCTGCCGATCCAGCGGCTGACCCGGCTGCACAGGAACGACGACCTGCATCGGCGAATGGTGATCGAGAGCTGCGTGTTCCGCGCGATCGCCGAGCTGCTCGGCAAGGACCCGTGGGACCTGGCACCGGATCGGTTCCGGCACTTCTAGGGACGATTAATTGCTCTGCTTGCCTCCTCCGCTTGCCGGCGGCCGGGTTCTGCTCGGCCGCTTTTTTGTGCCCGGATCCCCGGAATGGCGGGGTTTCCGGCCGGAGTTCACACTGATTTGAACTTATTCCAAACCGTTTGCCGGAGGGGACCGAACCTCATTCAGCACCAAGAACTGCTGAATCCCAACCACAGACCCTAAGGAATTCCTCATGCGCTCATTCACCAAGACCACGCTCAGCCTCGCCACCGCGGGCCTCCTCATCGCCGGGCTCGCCGCCTGCTCGACCACCGCGGATGCAACCGCCCCGGCGGAGAATTCCTCCTCCTCCTCCTCCGAGGAAGCAACCCCCAAGGCCGTCGCCTCGATCCCCGCGCTGTCGGGCGTCGACACCTCCGTTCTCCTCGACGCTGACTTCGCTGCGGCGCTGACCAGCCTCGGCCTCACCCCCGGAACCGTGGGCACCGCCACCCTGACCGACGGCAGCCTGCACTTCCCGATCACCGGCGGAAACGTGGACTACTACGACCCCGAAGAGGACTACCGCCCCTTCGTTCAGGGCTCCATCGAGCACGAGGGCTCCGGCTTCTCGCTGACCGCCGGCGAGACCACGGTCGAACTGACCAACTTCACGATCGACCCGGGCTCCAGCAAGCTGTTCGGTGACGTGAGCGTCAACGGCGAGTCTGCCGCCACCCAGGTCCTGCTCTTCAACCTGTACGGCGGAACCCTGAAGCCGCTGCAGATGGACGGCGACAACGCCATCCTCGAGGGCACCACCGTGCACATCTCGGCTGAGGCCGCCGGCCTGCTCAACGACACGTTCATGACGGATGCCGTCGCTGACCAGCTCCTGGTCGGCATCGCGAAGATCACGGTCGCCACCAAGTAACACCGCTTTCGTCGAGGGCCCGTCGCGCAGATGCGCGGCGGGCCCTTTTTCGTGTTGCTGCCGGTGCTCGAGCTCGTCGCGGCCCGATGGTTCCCGCCCAGCATCCGTTGTCGCCACCCACGCTAACTGAGGAAAATTTCGCAACACGCCGCTCAGACAGGTTGGGGTGCCCGAACTGGAGTGTCCCGAATATCTCCTCATTCACGTTATGTCGGATGCGGGTAGCCGGCCCGTGTGACAAATGCCGGAAACAGGCGCTGCGGCGAGCCCCATTTCCTCCACAATGCGGTTTTGATCAGGTTATCCACAGGCCGCCGGTGGGCTCCCGGCCGGACCATCGAATGTCAGTGGCTGCCCGTAGGGTGTCCCTCATGAAGACCTTCTACAGTGAGCAACGGGAGGAGCAGACGGTGAAAGTGCGGCAGCCGGATCAGGGCGAAGGGGCACCGTTCTGAGTTTCGTCGGGCCCGGATTCGTCGGGCCCAGATACGACAGGCCCGGATTCGACAGGCCCAGATTCGGACACGCCCAGATGCCACAGGCCCAGATACGACAGGCTCGGTCTCGGCAGGCTCAACCGCCGGGTTTCGACAGGCGCGCGAGCGGTCGGAACAGGCGCCGCGCCACCTCGGGGCGGGCGCGGTGGATCGACATGACGATGATTACGACGATCGCCGTTGCGATGGCCACTCGGGTGAGCGGAATCGACGGGACCAGAAGGCGCAGAGTGAGGGCCATCGGCACGAGGAGCCATTCCCAGCGGCCGCTGAGGGCGATGAACGGCAGCAACAACAGGGCATACCAGGAGTAGCGCGGGCTCAGAATGAGCAGCGCGCTGCCGATCATGACGAGCTGGCCGAGCCACGGCTGGTCGGGGTCAGTCTTCCAGATGACGAGCACGGCGATGACGATTAGCAGCACGCCCGCGACGATGACCGCCGAGCCGCCCGGGGCGACGAGCGAGAGCAGGGCGAAGCGGGTGCCGTCCTCGTACCCTTCCTCGGAGAGGTAGCCGGGCAGGTAGCCGAGCACCCCGATCCCGGTGGTCAGCACATACGGCACGTACAGCAGCAGGAAAGTGACCACGGCCGCCACGGTGACCTTCCAACCCTGGCGTCGCAGCATGGCCGGGGCCGCGAGCACGGGGATCAGCTTGGTCGCGATCGCCGCGCCGAGCGCGATCCCGCCGCTCCAGTAGCGTCGGCCGGTCACCAGGAACACCGCGCTCAGGGTGAAGACCACGCCGAGCATGTCGACATGGGAGTTCGTGACCGCCTCGGTGGCCACGAGCGGGCACCAGGCCCAGAGCGCGGCGAACCGCTGTTCGATGCCGCGGCGGCGCATCCCGACCAGCAGCATCACGGTCGTGCCGACGCTGAGCAGGAGACCCGTCAGCTGCAACGGCCAGTACTCCGCATCCGGGCCTGTGATCGCCCGCACGCCCGCGAAGTAGATCTCGGCCGCCGGGGGATAGATCGTGGGCACGCCGGTGCGGTTCAGGGCCGAGCAGAGGATGTCCCCCGACTCGGATTTCTGCGCCGTCTGGATGCGTTCGCCGACGCACACGGGCTCTCCGGCCTCGGACAGCACCGGGCCGGGGAACAGCCAGTCGGGGCGCAGGGCGTCCAACCGGTCGTCGGCCGGCGTGTAGGCATACGGCGAAATGCCCTCCATGGCCACGATGCCGTCCCAGGCGTAGCGCGCGGAGTCCGTGCTCGTGTTCGGCGGGCCCACCATGGCCGCGGCCCCGATCCCGACCGAACCGGCCAGGATCAGCACCACCACGGCCCGGCCCCGCACCCCGCGCAGCACGAGCACGGCGAGCGCGAAGAGCAGCCACAGCCCGGCGGTGCAGATGACGAGGGGCACCGTGTCGCGTCCCGGTTTGAACAGGTCGTACGACAGCACGCTGAAGGCCGTCAGGGCCGCACTGGCGGCAAGGAGGAGGGAGACAACGGCGATACGCACTCCCCCATCCTGACGGAATCCGGGCACAAGGGCGCCACCGACCCGGGCGCGCGTCACCGGACCGTAAGGATTGCGCCGTCTCTTCGGGCGTTCCGGATGATGCAATGGATCCATGAGGCGAATGATGTACGAGGCCCGACGCGCGCTGGCCTCCCCCGTGCGCAATCCCCGAATGGCGGTCGTGATCGGCCGGCTGCTCGGCGCCGCGTTCATCGTCTGCTTCGGAACCGGCCTGTACAGCCACTTCCTGCAGGAGCCGCTGCCGTGGATGCGGTTCGCGACCCGGCCGGCGTCGCTCTACCAGTTCACCCAGGGCACGCATATCGTGGCCGGCATTGCCTGCTTCCCGCTGCTGCTGGCCAAGCTCTACATCGTCTTCCCCGAGCTGTTCGCGTCCCCACCGGTGAAATCGTTTCTGCACCTGCTCGAACGCGCGTCGATCGCCCTGTTCGTGGGTGCATCCCTGGTGCAGATCACCATCGGCCTGGTCAACACCTACAAGTGGTACCCGTGGCCTTTCCCGTTCCGCGAGGTGCACTACGCCCTCGGCTGGGTGCTGGTGGGGCTGCTGGTTCTACACATCGGCATCAAGCTGCCGGTCATCACCCGGTTCTGGAGCGGCCGTGCCGCCGCCGAGCACGAGGCAACGGATGCCGCGAGCGAGGCGGACACCCCGGCCGACGTCGAAGCGGTGCGACTCTGGGGCAGCAGCCGGCCGTCCGGGGTGACGGGCCGGATGATCGCCTGGATCGACGCCACGCCCTCGGCCGTGGGCGGAGCGAAGGCCTTGACTGAGGCGAAGCCCGCGACGGACGCGAGGGCGCTGAGCCGCCGGGGCTTCCTCACCACCGTCGGAGTCGCCTGCGCGGCCGTGGTGGGGCTGACCGCCGGGCAGACCTTTGCGCCCCTCGACGCTGTGAACGTGTTCGGTCCGCGCAAGAAGGGCGTCGGCCAGCAGGGCGTTCCGGTCAACCGCACGGCCGAGCAGGCGAAGGTCACCGCGTCGGCCACCGCGGCCGGCTGGGTGCTCACCCTCGCCGCCGGCGGGGTGGAGCGCAACTTCAGCCGGGCCGAACTCGAGGCCCTGCCGCAGACCGAGGTGGAGCTGCCGATCGCCTGCGTCGAGGGCTGGAGCCAGCTGGCGGTCTGGCGCGGGGTTCGCCTGTCGGAACTGGCCGACCTGGTCGGCGCCGACGCCGGCGCATCCTTTCGCCTGACCAGCCTCGAGGAGCGCGGCAGCTTCAGGAAGACCGAGATGGGACCGGAATACGTGCGGGACCCGCTGACCCTGGTGGCGCTCGAGCTGAACGGTGAGACGCTCGACCTGCAGCACGGCTACCCGGCGCGCATGATCGCCCCGGGCCGGCCCGGAGTACTGCAAACCAAATGGCTGAGCCGGATAGAGGCGATCACCGCATGAGCACCCCAGGCACAAGCACCACAGGAACGAGCGCCGCAGGCGCTCTCCCTTCGACCGTCGACCGACGGATGCGCGCGGTGCGCACCAGCCTGATCCTGATCGGCACGGCCGGGCTCCTGTTCGGCCTCTACGTGCTGTTCGACACCGTGCGCCTCACCCGACTGCCCGGGGTGGCGCTCTGGATCGGCGCGGCGATCGTGCTGCACGACGCCGTGCTGGCGCCCCTGGTATTCTTCTCCGGCATTCTGCTGCGCCGCGCAGGGCGCCGCGTCGCGGGCACGATCGTGCTGGTCGTGCAGGGCGCCATCGTGGTTGGCTCGATCATGACGCTGATCGTGGTGCCCGCGATCGTGGCGAAGTCGCTCTCCTCGAACAATCCGAGCATCCTTCCGCTGGACTACGGGCGGAACCTCGCCCTGTTCTGGGTGGTCGTCGCCCTGGTCGCGACGGTCTGGTCGGTCGTCATCTACGCGCGCAGCAGGCGCGCGAACCAGCGGCCGTCCAGCCGCCAGTCCTGAGTCACGACCAGACCGGCCGCCCCGGCTCGGTCGCGGAGGCCGTCGATGCCGATTTCCGCCCAGGGGAACACCGCGCTTCGGAGCCCGGTTGAATCCTCGATCGTGCCGAGGTAGCTGTCGTCCCTGGCCGCGTCGTGGCTGAGTTCGACCAGCAGCACACCGCTCGGGTCCAGCAGTTCGGCGCAACGCGCCAGCAGAGCGGAGGCGTCGCCGCCGATCCCGATGTTGCCGTCGACGAGCAGCGCGGCAGCCCAGGCTCCCTCCCGCGGCAGCGGGTCGAAGACGCTGCCCTGCAGCACGTCGAGGCCGGCGTCGGCGGCCATGCGCACGGCGGTCGCCGAGACGTCCAGGCCGAGCGCGGTCAGGCCGAGCCCCATCGCGGCCCGCACCATGCGGCCGGGTCCGCAGCCAATGTCGAGAACCGGTCCCGTGATCCCGTCGAGCAGGCGGAGGTCGGTGTCATCGGCGTCGGCGCTCCACCGACCGGCGTCGATGGTGGCGTGCTCGCCGGAAGACGCCCGGCGCAGGTAGAGCACGTTGTCGGCGTTCTTCAGCGCGGCAGCATAGGGTTCCGCCCCGCCGGCGCCGAACGTGGTCGGTTCGGGCGCCCACTCCCCCTCGAGCAGCGCGGGAACCAGCTTCATCGGAGCCCGTCCGTCGTGCTCGGTGCCGTCATGGCGGTCAGGGCCTCGGCGAATCCACCGGTGGGCGCGATCTCCGCCACCCGGTGGGCGTCATCGATGGTGTCCACGTCGGTGAGGGTGGGCAACAGGCTCACGCGCAGGCCGGCATCCGTCAGCCGTTTCAGCTGCAGCGCCCCGGTGTCGTCGCGGGACATCGGCACGCCGCGGATCAGGTCACCTCGAACGCGGGCATCGGCCAGGTCATTCAGAGCCAGCGCCCAGAAGCCGCCGTCGTCGGCGAAGCCGAACCAGGCGTCCACGTCGTCGGTCCAGTCGGTGAAGACGGGTTCGAGCTGGGCGGAGGTGAGCTGCGGGGTGTCCATGCCGACCAGCACCGTGGGACCCTCGCAGGCGTCGAACACTGCGGCGAGCCGCACGTCGAGGGTGCCCTCCACCTGAGGGAGGATCTCGTAACCGGCTGCGGCGAGCGGCGCAATCACGCCGTCGAAGGCCAGGATGCGGCGGGTCGCGGGCAGGGCGGCAAGCGCGGCGAGGGTGTCGTCGAGGCTGGCCGCCGCCAGTTCGGCGGCCTGCTCGAGACTCAGAGGCGGGTGCAGCCGGGTCTTCACGCGTCCCGGCAGACATTCCTTGGCGATCACGACGATGGTCGTCATCGGCGCGTCTCCCGGAGAAGGGCGGACATGTCGTGGACCGCGGTCAGGGTGCCGCGCACGGTGCCGGTCACCTTACTGCGGCCGACCCGGGGCGAATACGAGGTATCGACCTCCAGGATGCGCCAGTTCGCCTCCGCCGCCTTCAGGAACATCTCCAGCGGATACCCGCTGCGGCGGTCCTGCAGGTCGAGGTTCAGCACGGATTCGCGGCGCGCGGCGCGCATGGGCCCGAGGTCATGGATGTTCACCCCTGTTATTCGGCGCAGACGCCAGGACAGACTGGAATTGGCGATGCGCGCGTGCAGCGGCCAGGAGGCGGCGGTCGCGGGTAGGCGGCGGCCCAATACGAGATCGGCCGTTCCGGCCCGCACGGGGTCCACCAGGCGCGGCAGCTCGGCCGGGTCCATCGAGGAGTCGGCGTCGCAGAAGGCGACGATCGGCGCGGTGGCGGCCAGGAGTCCCGCGTGCGCGGCGGCACCGAAGCCTCGGCGGGCCTCGTGCACGACCAGGGCGCCGGCCGCGGCGGCGATCTCGGCCGATCCGTCGGTCGAGCCGTTGTCGACGACGACGGCCCGATACCCCTCCGGCAGGCGCGACAGCACCCAGGGCAGGGCGCCGGCTTCGTTCAGGCACGGCAGCACGAGGTCCACTTGGATCACAGTCATGAATCGACCCTAGGGGGGCAGGCTCCCCCGAAACACCAGAAGAGATTACGGACTGAGGAAGAAACGGGGTCGCCGGCTCCAACCCGGCACACCCGGTGCCCGCCGCCCTATCCTGAACTCGTGCCCTCTTCCCTGCCCCCGAGCGATTCACGCCCGCTACCGCCCCACGAGCGCCGCATCCTGGTTGTCGACGACGATCCGACGGTGTCCGAGATCGTCTGCCGGTACCTGCGGGCGGCCGGGTTCGTGGTCGACGAGGCGGCGGACGGCCTGGCCGGGCTGGCGACGGCCGAGCAGCTGCGTCCGGACCTGGTCGTGCTCGACCGAATGCTGCCACTTCTGGACGGCATCGAGGTGTGCCGCCGCATCCGTGCCGACTGGGAGATCCCGGTGATCATGCTGACCGCCCTGAACCAGGAAGAGGACCGCATCGACGGTCTCGAGGCCGGCGCCGACGATTACCTGACCAAACCGTTCTCCCCCCGCGAACTCGTGCTGCGGGTTCAGTCGGTGCTGCGGCGCAGCAGTGCGACCGTCGTTCCGGCCGGGCTGATCTCGGCCGGCGAGTTCGACTTGGACGCGCAGGCGCACGAGGTGCGGCTGCGCGGCGAGCCGCTGGTACTCACCACGCGGGAATTCGACCTGCTGTCCTACCTGATCGGGCGGCCGCACACCGTGCTCAGCCGGGAAGACCTGCTCCGCTCGGTCTGGGGCTGGGAGTTCGGCGACCTGTCCACCGTCACCGTGCACGTGCGCCGGCTGCGGGAGAAGATCGAGGCCGACCCGGCGCAGCCTCGGCTGCTGAACACGGTCTGGGGTGTCGGCTACCGGTTCGACCCGGTTCCGCTGACTCTGACCGGGCGGCCGTTATGACACCGGATGTGCTTCCCGCCGCCTCCCTGTTCGCTCTGGCCTGCGCGGTGGTCGTCGGCGGCGCCGGCCTGCTCACCCTGCGACTGCTCTCCCGCACCTCCCTGGTGCTGCAACTGATGGTGATCGCCCTCGCCACCGTGGTGTCGGTCGTCGGCGGGATGGCGGCGGTCGCCTCGCAGATGTACGTGTCCCGGCACGACCTCACGGTCTTCTACTCCGTGGCCGGAGTCGCCGGACTGGTGTCGCTGGCGATGGCTGCGGTGCTCGGTCGGCAACTCGCCCGGGACAGCCGCTCCCTGCGCTCGGCCGCGGCCAGCATCGGGCGTGGGGAACGGGTCGCGTCGACCGACCGGCAGAGCAACAACGAGTTCACGGCGCTGGCCGGGGAGCTGGCCGCGACCGGGGAACGGCTCGCCGAATCCCGCGCCCGCGAGAACCAGATCGAGGAGTCACGGCGCGAGCTGATCGCGTGGATCTCGCACGACCTGCGCACGCCGCTGGCGGGCATCCGTGCCATGGCCGAAGCCCTGGAAGACGGGATGGCCGAGGACCCGGACCGGTATTACACGCAGATGCGCGGGCAGGTGGACCGGCTCACGGGCATGGTCGACGACCTGTTCGAGCTGTCGAAGATCCACTCCGGCACCCTGCGCCTGACGCTGCAGCCGGTCTCGCTCTACGACCTGATCAGCGACACGGTCGCCGGGCTCTGGCCGATCGCGCAGGCCAAGTCGCTCGACCTGCGCTTCGCCGGGGAGACCAGGCTGACGATCCTCGCGGACCCGCGCGAGCTCTCCCGGGTGGTCGGCAACCTCGTCATGAACGCCATCCAGCAGTCGCCGGCCGGCAGCGCGATCGTGGTCTCGGTCACGGCCAGCGCCGGTTCGGGCGCCGGTGCCGCAGACCACGCCGTGATCTCGGTGACGGATGCCGCGGGCGGCATCCCGGAGCGGGACCTCGGCCGGGTCTTCGAGGCCGGCTGGCGGGCGAGCGGTCCGCGCACCCCGGCGGCCGAACCGCTGGGCACCGGCGGCGCGGGCCTCGGGCTGGCCATCGTGCAGGGGATCGTCCAGGCGCATCACGGCGAGGTGCGCGTGTTCAATGTTCCGGGCGGATGCCGGTTCGAGGTGCTGTTGCCGCAGCATCCAGCCGCTGCGACCTGACCCGCACCGATCGCACCGATCGCACCGATCGCACCGATCGCATTCGACGGAGATTTTGCCCGAATCGACACCAAAAGCGCCGGAAATGCCGCTTCTCAGCAAAATCTCCGTCGAATCGGTTCACGCCGGGCTACCGGGTGACGGCGGGGCGCCCGGGCTACCGGGCTACCGGGTGACGGCGGCGCGCAGGGGCGCTGTCGCGAAGGAGCGCATGCCCTCCTCGAAGGAGACGGCGGGCGCCCAGTCGAGTTCGCGGCGGAGCCGTTCGGAGGACGCTGTGATGTGCCGCACGTCGCCGAGCCGGAATTGCCCCGTGACGATGGGGGCCGGGCCGTCGGTGGCCCGGCTGAGGGCGGCGGCCATCTCACCGATCGTATGCACCACACCGCTGCCCACGTTGAACGGGCGGAAGGTGGACGGCTCGGCACCGGCGGTCCAGTCCAGGGCGGCGAGGTTGGCGGAAGCGACGTCGGCGACATGCACGAAGTCGCGGCGCTGGCCGCCGTCCTCGTAGACCCGCGGGGCCTCGCCGCGTTCCAGGGCCGAGCGGAACAACGACGCGACGCCCGCGTAGGGCGTGTTCTGCGGCATCCCCGGCCCGTAGACGTTGTGGTACCGAAGGGCCACGGCCCGGCCGCCGGTGGACCGGGCCCACGCCGACGCGAGGTATTCCTGCCCCAACTTGGTGCTCGCGTAGACGTTGCGCGGGTCGAGCGGGTCGTCTTCGGTGACCAGGAGCGGCTCGAGGGGCTCGCCGGTGGCCTCGTCGACGGGGTCGAACACGCCCCGCTGCAGATCGGTCTCGCGGCGCGGTCCCGGACGGGTGAAGCCCTCCGGTCCGCAGTAGCTGCCCTCCCCGTAGACCACCATCGACGAGGCCAGCACGAGCCGGTCGATCCCAGCCGAGGTCATCGCGGCGAGCAGCACGGCAGTGCCGACCTCGTTGCTGTGCACGTAGTCGGGGGCGTCGGCGAAGTCCACACCGAGGCCGACCTTCGCGGCCTGGTGGCAGACGACATCCGTGTCGCGGAGGGCGAGGGTGACGACGGATGCGTCAGTCACGTCGCCGACGATGATGTCGACCCCGTCGGGCAGCACCGGAAGCCCGCCGTGCACGTCGTTGCGGAGGGAGTCGAGCACACGCACCTGCCAGCCGCGGGCGAGCGCGCCGGCGACGATCGCGCCGCCGATGAAACCGGCACCGCCCGTAACGAGCAGGCGCCGCGTCACTTGTCGGCTCCGGCCGACGCGGCGTCGGTGTCGGCAGGGGAACCGTCGGCAGACGCAGGGCGGCGATCGAGCACGGCACTGACCTGCTCGGGAGCGATCAGCATGCGGGGGGCGAACTGCTCGGGCAGGGCGCGCAGGATGCCGTCGATCGCGGCCAGGATGCGCGGCTGGGCGGCCCGGAGGCGCGTGAAGACCAGGTCGGCGGAGACGGCGTCCGGGTCGGCCGCATCGTCGAGGGCGGGGGCCAGGCCCGCGTCGGCGTCGGTGACGAAGGAGAGGTTGACCGTGCCGATGTTGAGTTCGGCGGCCAGCACGACCTCCGGGTACTGCGTCATATTGACGGTGTGCGCGCCCGCGGCGCGGAACCAGAGCGATTCCGCCCGGGTGGAGAACCGTGGGCCCTGGATCACGACGCAGGTGCCGGTCGGCGCGAAGTCCTCCTCCAACGACGCGAGCGCGTCGACGGCGAGCCGGCGCAGCTCGGGATCGAACGGGTCCGCGGCGGCCAGGTGCGCGACGGTGCCCTGGTCGAAGAAGGTGTCGGCGCGCCCCGAGGTACGGTCGATGAACTGGTCGGTGACGACCAGCATCCCGGGCGGATAGTCGGGGCTGACTCCGCCGACCGCCGAGGAGGAGATGATGGCCTTCACGCCCAGCCACGCCAGAGCCCAGATGTTGGCCCGGTAGTTGATCAGGTGCGGCGCCACCGAGTGGTCGCCGCCGTGCCGGGGCAGGAATGCGACCCGCCGGCCGGCCCGCACACCGATGGTGATGGACGCGGAGGTAGGGCCGTAGGGCGTGATGATGTCGACGGATGTCACGGTGCCGACGTCGAACAGCCGGTACAACCCGGACCCGCCGATCACGGCGACGGCGACGTCTTCGGGCGTGCGCTGGTCGGCGGCGGGCCGGGCAGCGTTGGTGGTCTCGGTCACGGGGGCTCCAGAGGTTCGCGGTTAGCGGGGGTAGACCCGGATCGGGGCCGCCAGCGGACCGGCCTGGTTCAGCGTGAACGCGGCGAGCAGTCCGTCGCCCGCGTAGGACACCGAGGCAACGGTCGAGGTTCCGCCGGAGACAAGGTAGCGCTGCGACTGTTCCAGCGGCACCGTCGCCGAGCCGCCGGCCGGCACCGTCACGGTGCTGGGCGCGCCGTTCTCGGGGCTGATCGTGTAGCCGGCGTCGGCGCTGCCCGTGTTGACCAGGTTCAGCTGGGGGGACGGCCCGGCGGCGGCGGCCACCAGGAACTCGTCGGCGAGGGCGTCGGAGGACGCGAACCAAGCGAAGTCGCGACCGGCCGAACCTGCCGCCGAACTCTGCGCCGCGGCGACGATCGGCTCACTGGCGATCAATTTCAGGGAGTAGGTGCCGGGTACGAGCCCGGTCAGGGGCACCTCGGTGGCCACCCCCGGCTGCACGTCGACCTGCACCGAGGTCCCGGCCGCCTGGCCGGTCGCACCGGTCACGCCGACCTGCACCGTGGCGGCCACGGCGCCGGGCACGAGCACCCGCACCGAGGTCACGTCGTCGCTGAGGCCTCCGACCTCGTCGGGGGCATCCGATCCGGCCGCGTTGGAGACAACCACGCCGGCGATGGCCTGCTCTTCGGTGGGGCCGCTCGAGGGTCCGACCAGGTCGACGCCACCGGGTTCGAGCCCGCGCACGATGCTCTGCTGCAGCGTGGCCGCCACCTGGCCACCCGTGGACAGCACGTGCACGACGGGCGAGCGGAGGTTGGGGGCCAGTCCGGCGAGAGACACGACCCGCTGGGTGCCCGGCTGCACGAGGATGCCGGTGGAGCCGGGAGCGTCCACCGGCCCGGTCTCGCCGAACACGGCCAGGTCGACGGTGGCCACGACGGTGGTCGGATTGCTGAGCAGCACCAGGCTGGTTCGACCGATGTCGGTGGAGCCGCCGACCAGCCAGTTGTCGCCGGCAGCCTCTCCGCAGCCCGCGACGGCCAGGCCGCCGAGCGTTTCGCTGCCGGCGATCTGGGACTGGCTGCCGCTGACCAGCGGTGCCGCCTCCGAGCCGGGCGGGGTCGGCACGCGCAGCAGCAGCGGAGCCCCGAACGACTCGGCGTTCGCATTGTCCGGGGCCTCCATACCGGTGGCCTCCGGGTCGATCCACCCCGACTCGCCCGCCGCCGGGTGGGCGCCGGAGACTGCTGCGGCACTGTCGATGGAACTGGTGGCCTGGGCCTGACTGGAATCCTCGGCCAGCGCAAGGAGCGGCCCCGGGCAGACTCGTTGCTGCTCGCTCGGTGTCGGGGACACGATCACGGATGACGGCTTCTTCTCGACCGTGGGCCAGCTGACGAGGGTGGCGGCGCCGACGGATGCGACGACGACGCCGAGACCGACGAGTCCGGCCACCGCCCGCGCCCCGAGCAGGGCGATTCCGCGTTTACTGGACATGGTGGTGTTCCTCCGAGCGGGCGCCGCTTTCGGCGTCAGGAGCGATGTCGGTTGACGTTTCCCGTTCGGCTCCGGCGGTCGTGCCGGGTTCCGTCGTGCCGGGTTCCGTCGTGCCGGGTTCCGTCGTGCCGGGTTCGGTCGTGCCGGGTTCGGTCGTGCCGGGTTCGGTCGTGCCGGGAACAGCGGACGCAACGGCGCGTTCCGCGGACGGCCGGAAGCCGGGCGCCGGCTTCTTGCGGGCCGCCGCCTTGGCGAGGCGCTTGTTTTCCCTGGTGCGGGCCTTCGCCGTGTTGCGGATGGCCTCGCGACTGGCCTGGCGCACCGCCTCCGGCCCCGCGCCGGTCGGGATCGAGAGCAGCACGGTGGCGCCGATCACGAGCGCGGTGATCAGGAAGAACACCAGGCCGAGGGTGCCGCCGGCGTTGGCCGGAACGGCGCCGTTCGCCGTGGTGGCGACCGAGGCATCCGTCACCTCGTACTGCCAAAGTCGGCCGAAGACCGTGTCGCCCACCGGGGACAGGGCGGCGTTGCCGTCGAGGGCGGTTGTGGTGCGACCGGCGGTCTCCGCTGCCGCTGGGCTGACCGCGTCCGTGACCCCCGGGGCGGCCGGCGTGACGACGGCCGGGCGCAGCAGCACGAACCGGATGCCGAAGTCGGCCAGACCGGCCGCGGCGTCGAGCCCGCTTCGAGAGACGAGGTTTCCGGCCAGGGTGGCCAGTTCCTCCTCCCGCGGGCTGAGGGCCCTGTCGGTGCTGCTGAGGGTGGACTGGGTGTTCAGGGTGGCACCGGGGCCGCGCACGATCGTCGCGAGGATGCCGCCGTCGGGTTGTGGCACGATCTGCAGAGTGCCGACCCGGGCATCCGTCTGCGCCTCGGCGGTCACGAACGCAGGTTGGGTGCGGTCGATGCCCTCGGCCACGACGCTGGTGCCGAGGGGCAGGGCTGCGACCAGCGGTGACACGACGATCACGAGCAGGACGATCGCGGTGACCGCCGGGGCCATGGCGAAGCGCTGCATGCCGCGCAGGGCGAAGACGACCGCGCCGACCAGTCCGAGCCAGTAGAGGCTCAGCCCCGTGCCGGCCCAGATGCCGGCCGACTGGCCCCCGACTGAAATGAGGTAGAGCTGGCTGGCGGCGAGGGCCGTGCCCACGCCGAGCAGTGCGGTCAACAGCGCGAAGCTCGCGCCCCGGGCCCCATGCAGGAAAAGGGCAAGGAGGGCGAGCACGGCCAGCGGGATCAGGAGCACCGGCACGAGCACCGACGCGTCGACGCCGGGCAGCCCGAGCGACTCGAGCAGCGGGGTCCAGCCGCCGAGTTGGCCGGCAGGGAAGCCGAGCAGCAGCTGCCCTACCGAGACGTCGGGGCCGGGCAGCGGCACGCCCGGGTCGGCCAGCAGGGCCAGCCAGTTGCCGCGCAATCCCTGGTCCCAGATCAGCGGCGCCGCGAGGGCGAGGGCCGGCAGCGGTATTCCGATGAACCGCATCACGCTGCGGCCGCTGACCAGCATGGCAATCAGCCAGACCACCAGCAACGCGGGCGCAAGCGATGGCGCCGCGGCGACGATGGCGGCGAACAGCAGGGCCGCCGAGGCAGAGGCCGACCAGGAGCGGGCGGCCATGAACCCGGCGAAAAACAGCCACGGCAGCAGCAGGTGCACGAGGATCGCGGCCGGGCGCCCGGCGGCGAGGGCACTCAGGAAGGTGGGCGCGAGCATCCAGAGCACGGCGGCGACGGCGCGAAGGGACGCGCGCTCGGTGAGGCGGGTCGCCGCCAGCCAGGCGCCGAGGGCAGCGAGCGGCAGAGCGAGGAAGAAGAGCAGGACAAGGGAGAAGGACGGCGACCAGAAGGTGAGCGAGCCCAGTACCGCCAGCACCGACGCGAACGGGTCGGCTCCGCCGACAAAGCCCAGGCCGATGTCGCGCCAGCCGTAGCCGATGCTCCCCCAGAGGTCGGCAGGAGTGTCCGACAGCGGCAGCAGCCCGCCTCCGGTGAGGGTGCGGGCTCCGATCAGCGGCGCCAGAACGATCAGCCCCGCAACCAGTGCGGCGAGCACGGTCCACGCGCCACCGCCGGACATGAAGCGGATTTCGGGGACCTCGCCGTTCACGCCGGTGAGGCTGGCCTCCCGGCGGAGCGCCTGACGGCGGCGCACCTCGACGGTGGGCACGCGCAACGAGGCGATCGACGACCAGCCCAACGTGCGGGTGGCGGCGAAGCGGCGGCGGGCCGCTCTCACCCGCAGCCCGCTGAACGCGGCGGCGAACGCGGCGGAGTACTCGCCCAGGATCGCGCCGGGTTCCTTCTGCAGCAGTTGGACGAACGAGCGCAGGAACGCGAGGGGAACCAGTCCCAGCCAGTGCACGGGGATCATCCAGCGCGGGGAGTAGACGAGGCGGCGATGCAGTTGGGCGGCACGCATGGCGCGGAGACGCTTCCGACGTGCGCGGCCGCGGGAGGAGCCGCTGGTGCCGGCGACGCCGTCGCCGGCCGAGGCGACCTGGGCCGCGGCGACGCCGGAGACGCGGTAGCCGGCCATCCGCACACGCACACAGAAGTCGAGGGAGTCGTCCGCGGACGGCAGGGCCGGGTCGAAGCCGCCCAACTGCTGCCAGACGAGGTGGCGCACCAGCATGCCGCCGGCGCTCACGCCGAGCACGTCGCTCATGCCGTCGTGCTGGCCCTGGTCGAGTTCGCTCTCCACCAAGGTGACGGTCGCGCCGCCGGGAGTCAGGGACTGCCCGAATTCGTGGATGTAGTCGCCGGCATCCCAGTCCATGACCTTCGGGCCGGCCACGGCGACGGATGGCGCAATCTCCAGTTCGCCGAGCAGGGCCGCGAGGGCGCCGGGTTCCGGCGCGCTGTCCTGAGCGAGGAGCCACAGCATTTCCCGGTCGTTCTCCGCGGGTGCGATCACCCGCACGGCCGCGGCGATGGCCTCTCCGAAGCTGATCCCGGCATCCGCTGAGATGAAGTGCGTCGGCGCGTGGGCAGCCAGAAGCGCCGCCGTGGTGTCGGTCGATCCGCAGTCGACCGTGATCACGACGTCGGGTTGACGCGTCTGGCGGCTCAGCGCCTCGAGCGTGCGTTCGAGGTGTTTAGCGCCGTTACGGGCAACAAGGATGGCGGTGACTCTGGCATGCATATGGAGAACAGCCTAGGTTGGATCGGGCCCGATGAGGAGCAATCTGAGGGGCGAGCCTGAAAAACACGGCCTCGCCTCCGGTTCGCTGCTGCCGGCTTCGGGGCCGGATTCGCGTGCGGCAGGCGTTCGAGCGCCCGCCCTGGGCCTAGCTGGCGCGCTTGCGCAGTTTGCGCCGTTCCCGCTCGGACAGGCCGCCCCAGATGCCGAACCGCTCATCGTTGGTGAGCGCGTACTGCAGGCACTGGGTTCTCACCTCACAGGAGGAGCAGATCTTCTTGGCATCGCGGGTCGACCCTCCCTTTTCGGGGAAGAACGCCTCCGGGTCGGTCTGCGCACAAAGCGAGTCCGACTGCCAGGACAGTGGATCGCCGTCGCCCGCTTCCTTGCGAACTCCGGGCACGCCCAGTCGGACCGGGTCAATGAACCAGTCCTCCGGCACCCCGGCACGAGACTCTGATAGCGCCAAATCGTCACCCACCCCACTGCAATACTTGCCCCGAAATTACGCGTCAGCCCTAATTACAGCCGTGTAATTCCTTGCCGTCAAGTCGCAGATAGTAAACCCTCAATATTCGCTGGAGAGTTTCGACTCGCCCAAGAGCGAAAATAGGTGCGATTTGTTTGGTCAGGGCTGAGAGACGGATGCCGCCTGCCGTGATTCCCAGGCGCTCTGCACCATATCCTCGAGGCTGTGGCGCATCGCCCAGTCCAGATCGCGGGCCGCCAGTTCACCGGAGGCGACGATCCGGTCGGGGTCGCCCGCGCGGCGCGGGCCGATCACGGGCGCGAAGTCGATTCCGGTGACGGCGGACACGGTGGACATTATCTGCCCCACCGATACCCCATCGCCGCTGCCGAGGTTGTAGACGGGCAGCACGGGCTCGCCGGCGTCGAGGCGCCGGGCGGCGGCCACGTGCGAGAGGGCCAGGTCGGCCACGTGGATGTAATCGCGCACGCAGGTTCCGTCGGGGGTGGCGTAGTCGTCACCGTTGATGTTCGGGGTGCGACCCTCCATCAGCGCGTCGAAGACGAGAGGAAAGAGGTTGTGCGGGCTGGTATCGCGCAGGTCGAGCGCTCCGGAGCCGACCACGTTGAAGTAGCGCAGGGCTGTGTACGTCAATCCGGCGGCGATGGCCTGGTCGCGCAACAGCCATTCGCCGATCAGCTTCGACTCCCCGTAGGGAGATTCGGGGTTCTTCGGGGTGTCCTCGGTGACCAGGTCGGTGTGCGGGGTGCCGTAGACCGCCGCGCTCGAGGAGAACACCATCCGGCCCACTTCGTTCTCCTGCATGACCGACAGCAAGGTGGCCATGGCCGTGACGTTCTGCTCGTAGGTGTGCAGCGGACGCTGCACCGAGACGCCGGCGTACTTGTAGCCCGCGACGTGCACGACGCCGGTCACGGCGTGCTCCGCGAAGGTGCGCATCAGCAGCTCGCGGTCAAGGAGGGTGCCACGCACGAACGGCACATTCACGGGCACGAATTCGGCGTGCCCGCTGGAGAGATCGTCGATGACGACCACGTCGATGCCCTCCGCCAAGAACGCACGCACGATGTGGGAACCGATATACCCGGCACCTCCGGTGACTAGCCACGCCATTTGAACCTCGCAAGATCTGACGGCAATCGAGCACTGCCGCCCTGCAAGCCTAGCCTCGGGTGCCCGAACGAATTCGACGGAGATTTTGCTCCAGACGCACCCAAACAAGGGTTTTCGAGGCTGAATAGGGAAAATCTCCGTCGAATTCGTCCGGCCGGCGGGCGAGGGGGGGGGGGGTCGGCGGGGTCGGCGGCCACTGGCGATGGATGCGCCGGGGCGGCGACCATGGGGATCGGGAACCGAGCCGATCGCTAGCCGGTGCGGCGGCGGACCCGCGGCATCCGTTCGGGGAAATGCGGGAACGCGGTCGACGGCTCGCGCCGGTAGTCGAACTCCAGCGCCGTGACCATCGCCCGCACGCACAACCCCCACTGTTTGCGGAGAAGTGCGTAACTGAACCGCAGTGTGCGCCCGTTCTTGCTCGCGACCAGCAGATCGCGCTCCCGGTCGGCCTCGAAGGCAAGCGAATCGTCGTGCCAGTCTTTTCCGTCGATCTCCACGAAGGTCGACGGCCCGATCTGGCCGTCAAGACGCCCGACCCCGGTGACGAACGGTTGCGGCACGAAAGGGATGCCCGCGGCCAGTGCTTTGAGCCGGAATTCCGTTTCACCACCCGCGGCGGCGCGCCCGTCGACCTCGTGGCGCCAGGGCTGCACCCGCAGCGGAGCGCGGGCGAAGATCCAGTCCAGATCGTCGAGGACGATACCGACGCCGTTTTCCTGGGCGCTGTGCAACGCCGCATCGAGACACACGATCGCGGTCACCCGGTCGTGGTTGTTCAGAATATGCACCAGGGCCTCACGCACGCCGGTGCGCCACACGCAGTCCCCGCGCCCATCGATCGCCTCATCACTCCACGTCACGCGGCACCGCACGCCGTCGAGCACATCCAACCGCGCGCGCATATCGGTCGGTCGCCGCAACCCGCGCGCCGCACTGGGGACGCTGACGTGGAGTTTGCCGGTGGCCGGGGTCCAGATCCCGTAGGACGTGAGGCAGCTCAATCCGGTGAGCCGCCCACCGATCCGGAACGCCTCAACGGCCGGCTGCGGCGCCGACGGCACCGAATACCAGCCCGTGCGCACCCGCACGATCGTTCCGCGGCTCACCGCGCCGCGGAGGCTGCCATCGCTCCAGCCTCGGGCACGGAGTGCGGCGCGCTTGACGAAGAGTCCGTGGTCGACGATGTCCCTGGTGAGCGAGCGCATGGTCCGGAGTCTCGCAGCGGGGTCGACCCGGCGCCCCGCATCCGTCACCCTGGGGAGAACCCACCCTCGCCACGAGTTGGGGAGGGTCTCACTTCCCGGACGCACCCGCACCCGGCTCGACTGCGGCAGCGCTCCAGTGCGGCAGCGCACGACTGCGCCAAGGAACGAATTCGACAGTGAACGAATTCGACGGAGATTTTGCCCCAGATGGCCCAGAAACGGGCGACAAACAGGTTCTGGAGCAAAATCTCCGTCGAATTGGTGAGAGACCGGGCCTAGGGGGTCGTGGCCAGGAAGACCTCGCCGCTGCCGGCGAACGTGAGCATGCCCTCGTCGGGGGTGATGTAGACCGAGTCGCCGCGCTTGAGGGCGGCGGATGACCCCGAACCGGCCACGAGGAATCCCCCGGCCGTGCAGATGGCGATCGCGGGTCCCGTCAGCGTGACCTGCCGCATCGGCACCCCCGCGTTCGAAGCCGAAGCGGCATCCCGGCCGGCAGGGGCAGCGGCGGCACCGACTCCGGCGACGCCGGCCGACGCACCGGCACCCGCACCGGCACCCGCCCCCGCACCGGCACCCACACCAGCACCAGCACCAGCACCCACACCAGCCCCCTCAGCCTCCGCCGCGATGTGCATGAGCACGAAGTCATCCACGTCGGGGCGGTACTCCGAGACGCCCCGCGACGACACCACGGGCGAAAGATACGGCACGGGCAGCGGCGTGAAGTCGAGCACCTCGAGCAGCTCGTCGACGTCGATGTGCTTGGGGCTGAGGCCACCGCGCAACACGTTGTCCGAGGCGGCCATCAGCTCCACGCCGAGGCCCCACAAGTAGGCGTGGATGTTGCCGGGCGGCAGGTACAGCACCTCGCCGCGCTTCAGCGACACCCGGTTCGTCAACAGCGAGATCACGACGCCGGGGTCCCCCGGGTACGCGCGGGCGAGGTCCCGCACGGTGGCGAGTTCGAGCGGGAAGTCGAGGATCGCGCCGCTCTCCGCCAAGCCGGCAGCGCTCTCGGCGAGCGCGACCACCCGCTCGACCAGCCAGGCCACCTCGCCGGAGTCGCCGCCACGGCCGTCGCGCAGTAGCCAGTCGACGCAGTCGCGCAGGGCGTCCGGGCCGAGCAGGTGCCGCTCGAGCGCATCGAGCGCGCCGGGCTGCGGGTGCTCCGAGGCCACGTCGAGGGCGCGGAGTTCGCCCAGGATTCCGCGGATCTCACCCAGCTCGCGGAACCCGCAGAGGGCCTCGAACGTGTCGCTCAGGGCGAAGATCAGCTCGGGCTTGTGGAACGGGTCACGGTAATTGCGGTCCGCCGCGTCCTGCGGGATACCGGCCGCATTCTCCAACCCGAAGCCGATGCGCGCCCGCTCCGAAGTCGGGTGCGCCTGCAGCGAGAGCGGTTTACCGGCCGCGAGGACCTTCAAGAGGAACGGCAGCCGCGGTGACGCAGGCGCGGTCGGCACACCACCGAGGGTCGCCTCCGGATCTGCCTGGATCCAGTCCAGCAGGGTGCGGTGGCCGCCGACCTGCTCGGGGTCGGTGATGATGCTCGGCGAACCGTGGTGCGCGCCCAGCCAGAGCTCGGCCTCCGGTGTGCCCGACGCCGCATAGCCGAGCAGACCCGGAATGGCGGTGGTCGAACCCCAGGCATAGTCCCGCGGCGAATTGGTGATGCCCACAAACATGGCGCTCTCCTGCACTCTTCGGTTTAGACCAAACTACCAACCGCTTTCGGCGAGCCGGTCCGCGCCCATAGGCTGCGAGCATTCGCCGACCGCCGCAAGCGAGGCCGTCGCCCCCTGCAATGGAGCACCTGATGACCTTCGAGCTACTTCCCAGCGACTTCTACGGCTACGAGAATCTACTGACCGATCAGGAAAAAACCGCGCTGGCCAATCTGCGCGCCTATCTCGAGTCCGACGTTCGGCCCATCGTGAACGGATGCTGGGAGCGCGCCGAGTTCCCGGCCGAGGTCATCCGTCCGCTGGCGCAACTCGGCGCCTACTCCTTCGGCTGGCCCGAGACCCGACCCTTCGAGAACTCAGCGGTGTTCCGCGGCTTCGTGGCCCTCGAGACGGCGCGCGTGGACGCATCCGTCGCCACGTTCGTCGGGGTGCAGAACGGACTCGCCTGCGGCACCATCTCGGCGACCGGGTCGCAGGAGCAGCGCGACGAATGGCTGCCGCGTCTGGCGAGCGGGGAGATCGTGGGGGCGTTCGGGCTGACCGAACCGCTCTCCGGCTCGGACGCGGCGCAGGGCCTCCGCACGACGGCCACTCGCACCGGCGACACCTGGCTGCTGAACGGTTCCAAGCGCTGGATCGGCAACGCCACCTTCTCCGACATCACCATCATCTGGGCGAAGGACACCGCCGACGGGATGGTCAAGGGCTTCATCGTGACCACCGACACCCCCGGCTACACCGCCACCCGGATCGAAGGCAAGATCAGCCTGCGCTCGGTGCAGAACGCCGACATCGTGCTCGAGAACGTGGTCGTGCCCGAGAAGAACCGGCTGCAGAACGCGAACTCGTTCAAGGACACCGCCAAGGTGCTGCGCCTGACCCGCGCCGAGGTGGCCTGGGCTGCCGTGGGCACCTCGATCGGCGCCTACGAGGCCGCCGTCGCCTACGCGAAGGAGCGTACGCAATTCGGCAAGGAGATCGGCGGGCACCAGCTGGTGCAGGACCTGTTGGTGAAGTCGCTCGGCAACATCACCGCCAGCCTGGGCATGGTCGTGCGGGTCTCGCAGATGCTCGACGAGGGCACCCAGCGCGACGAGCACGCCGCCCTGGCCAAGCTCTACACGACGGCACGGATGCGCGAGACGGTCGCCTGGTGCCGCGAACTCTTCGGCGGCAACGGCATTGTGCTCTCGTACGAGGTGGCCCGCTTCTTCTCCGACGCGGAGGCCGTCTACTCCTACGAGGGCACCCGGGAGATGAACACCCTGATCGTGGGGCGCAGCATCACCGGGCAGGCGGCCTTCGTCTAGCGACGTCGGAGCCCGAGTCAGGGTGCGCGACCGTCCTCCGGCCGCGAACCCCCAACGAATTCGACGGAGATTTTGCCGAAATCGGGCCCGAACCGGGTGGAAACGAGCTTTTTCGAGAGAATCTCCGTCGAATTGGTTCGACGCCGGGCTGGGTGACGCGCGGAAGGCGCTACGCCAGCGTCAGGAAGAGCTTCTCCAGCTCCTCGACCGTGAGGGAGTTCTCCCCCTGCGGGTTGTCGAGGCACTCGCGCATCGCCGTGGAGACGATGACGAAGCCCGCCTTGTCGAGCGCGCTCGACACTGCGGCGAGCTGGGTGACGACATCCTTACAGCTGCCGCCGGCCTCGACCGCGGAGATCACGGCGGCGAGCTGGCCCTGGGCCCGGCGCAACCGGTTGAGAATCTTCTTCTGGTTCTGCTCCCCGGCGACGTGGGCAGCGCTGATTTCGGTCATGCCGAAATCCTTTCAGATTTGGCGGCGCTGACGTTCATCAGGCCGAGGGAGGTAACACCAGCGGTCCAGGTGCGGTAGCCGCCGTCGAGGTTCCGCACGTCCAGCCCGATCTGGCTGAGGATGCGCGCAGCCGTGTGGCCGCGCTGGCCCACCTGGCAGTGCACGATCAGAGGCGCGTCGGGCAGTTCGGCCAGGCGGTCCCGCAGTTCGTCGAGTGGCACGTTGATCGCACCCGGAATGCTCCCGGATTGGAACTCCGCCGCCGAGCGCACATCCACGAGCACCGCGCCCGCGGCCCGGGCGGCGGCCAGCTCATGCCACTGCAGCGCACGCGTCGTACCCGCGGCGAGGTTGTCGGCGACGTAGCCGAGCTGGTTGATCGGGTCCTTCGCCGACGAATACTGCGGCGCGTACGCCAGCTCGAGGCGGGTGAGCGCGGATGCCGTCAGCCCGCCGGTCATCGCTGTCGCCAGGATGTCGATGCGCTTGTCGACGCCGCTGCCGCCGACGATCTGGGCGCCGAGGATGGCATCCGTCGCCGGGTCGACCAGAAGCTTCATCGACATGGTCTCGGCGCCGGGGTAGTAGGTGGCGTGGGAGGCCGGGTGGGTGTGCACGACCCGGTGCGCGCGGCCGCGCTGAACGAGGCGCTTCTCGCTCCAGCCGACCATGGCCGCCGTCAGGCCGAAGATGCCGAGGATGGCGGTGCCGAGCGCCGGGGACGCCGTTCCAGGCTCACCGGCGATGCTGTCGGCAGCAGCCCGACCGTGCCGGTTCGCGAGACCGGCCATGGTGATCAGGATGCCGCTGTCATCGATGGCGTCGATCTTCTCGACGCCGTCGCCGACCGCGTAGATCGCCGGATCGTTGGTCTGCTGGCTGCCGTCGACGGCGATGCCGCCGCTGGCGCCGATCGTGATTCCGGCCAGGGCGGCGAGCGAGGTGTCGGGGACCACCCCGACGGAGTCGATGACGAGGTCGGCCGGGACGACGGATCCGTCGCTGAGTTCGACTCCCCCGTCGGCGGCGGCGGCGACGGTCGTATTCAGGCGCACGTCGACGCCTCGCACCAGCAGCTCGTCGAAGATCGGCGCGGCCATCTCGGCGTCGAACGGCCCGAATACCTGGGAGCCGAACTCGACCAGGGTCACGTGCACGCCGCGGTGCACGAGGTTTTCGACGGCTTCCAGGCCGATGAACCCGGCGCCGATGACGACGGCGGAGGCCTGACCCGTGACGCCGGCCAGCAGGGCGGTGATGTGGTCGACGTCGTCGACCGTTCGCAGGGTGCGGGTGGCGAGGCCGGCCGGGGTGATCCCGGTCCGGGCCGTGGCGCCGGCGGCCAGGACGAGTCGGTCGTACGTCTCGGTGGTTTCGGCGCCGGTCTGCGTCCGACGCACGGTGACGGTCTTCGCTGCCCGGTCGATCGCGGTGACCTCGTGGTCGACGCGTACGTCGAGGCGGAAGCGGGACGCGAGGGATTCGGGCGTCTGGAGCAGCAGGTTGCTCCGGTCGGTGATCACGCCGCCGACGTAATAGGGCAGGCCGCAGTTCGCAAACGAGACATAGTGGCCGCGCTCAAATACGATGATTTCGGCCGTCTCGTCCAGCCGACGCAAACGCGTCGCCGCCGACATTCCACCCGCGACTCCACCAACAATGATCGTTTTCATTTCGAACCTCCGGGATAACTATACCCCAGGGGGTATGAAAAATGACAGATGACCGCCCCGGCACGCTCTAGCCTTAGACACATGCCCGCCGTCCAGAGCCGATTCGTGGTTCGCAGCTTCGCGACCCTCGTCTTTTTCTCCACCCTGGCCGGGCAGTTCTGGCGCAGCCTGTTCGGCTGGTGGGGCTACGGCACGATCGCGCTGCTCGTTGTCGCGGGCGCCGTCGTCGCCCTGATCAGACTGAAACCTGACTGGATGTGGCCGCGGTTCCCGAAATCGCTCATCGCCTTCCTCGGCCTGGCCACGCTGTCGCTGGCCTGGTCGTTCTATCTCGGCGCGTCCCTGATCGGGGTCACCCTGCAGTGGGTCACCACCCTGGCCGCGCTCTTCCTGGCCCTGTGCCTGAGTTGGGCCGAGCTGCTGCGCACGCTGTCCGCCGCCCTGCGCTGGATCCTCGCCCTGTCCCTCGCCTTCGAGCTGATCGTCGCCGTGTTCGTTCGGCAGGCCGTGCTCCCCTTCTGGGTCGACTACGGCGCCCGCGACGTGCCGGAGTCGTTTTACTGGTCCCGCGGCATCCTGTTGCAGGGCGGCCCGATCGAGGGCATCGTCGCCAACCGCAACCTGCTCGGGTTCGTGGCGCTGATGGCCGTGATCGTGTTCGCCGTGCAGCTGGCCGCCGGCACCGTCAGCCGCAGCTGGGGCCTGGCCTGGCTGGGCCTCGCGTCGCTCATGCTGCTGCTGACCCGGTCCGCGACCGTGACGCTCGCCGCCGCCGCCGTCGCCTTGGCACTGCTCTTCGCACTCTGGGCCCGCCGCCGCGCCCCCGAAGGGCGCCGGCCGGTGTATCTGGCGGCTGCGGCATCCGTGATCGTCGGCGGCGCCGGCCTGGCGGTCCTCACGCCGACGCTACTCACCCTGCTCGGCAAGTCCGCCGACCTCACCGGCCGTCTCGACATCTGGCGCAGCGTGACCGGGCTGGCCGCCGAGCGCCCGGTGTTCGGCTGGGGCTGGGTGAGCTACTGGGCTCCCTGGGTCGAACCGTTCGAGGGTCTCGCCGTGCGCCGCGGCGTCGTCTACCTGCAGGCGCATAACGCCTGGCTCGACGTCTGGCTCCAGCTCGGCATCCTCGGGCTGATCGTCCTCGCCGCCCTCGTGTTCGCCACCCTCTGGCGCAGCTGGTTCCTCGCGGTCGACCGGCCGCGGCGCGCCCTCGAGGACACGGAACCGTACGCGGCCTCCGCCCTGCTCCCGCTGCTGCTGACGGTGGCCCTGATCGCCCAGACCCTGGCCGAGAGCCGCATCCTGATCGAGTCCGGCTGGCTGCTGCTGGTGGTGCTCGCCGTGACCACGAAGCGGCAGCAGGCCACCAATCAACGGATGCCGTAGGCGGTAGCGTGGGAATGTCATGACCTACCGCGCGAATTCCCCCGCCGTGCCGGACCAGTTCAAGCGACTGTTCGCCTCCCCCAAGTTCGCCTCCTCGCTGACACTGGTCATCATCGGCTTCGCCTTCGCGGCCACCGCCCTGCGCGCCGTGATCGGCCCGCCCGGCGTCGTGGGCATTCTCGTGGGCCTCGTCGTGCTGGCCGCGTTCTCGCTCACCGCCCGCTGGGCCGGCGTCGACTGGCACGGGCTGCTGCCGATCTCGATCATGGTCTTCGTGGGCTGGTGCGCCCTGTCGGTGCTGTGGTCCGGCTACCCGCTGCACACCCTCAGCGCCGCGCTCTACCAGCTCGCCTTCACCTTCCTGGCCATCTACATCGCCCTGGCCCGCGACACCATCCAGGTCGTCCGCGCCACCGGCGACGTGCTGCGGGTGCTGCTCGGACTGTCCCTGGCCCTGGAGGTGCTCTCCGGCCTGCTGCTCGACACCCCCTTCGTCTTCCTCGGCATCCAGGGCAACATCGACTCGTTCGGGCCCGTGCAGGGGCTCTTCGGGTCCCGCAACGTGTTCGGGCTGGTCTCGCTGATCGCGGCGGTCACCTTCGCGGTCGAGCTGCGGTCCCGGTCGGTGCGGCGCGGGCTCGGCATCGGCTCCATCGCCCTGGCCGTATTCGGCCTGCTGCTCACCCGCTCCCCCGTCATCCTCGTGGTGGCCCTGTTCGTGGGCCTCGCCGCGCTGGCGCTGATCTGGTTGCGCGCCACGCCCGCCGCGAACCGATGGCTGCTGCAGACCGGGCTGCTCGGCGGCACTGTCGTGGCCGGCATCATCGCGGTCGCGGCCCGCGCGCGCATCACCGACCAGCTGAACGCAGGTAGCGAGTTCGAGGCCCGCACCACACTGTGGGGCGAAATCTGGCGTCTGGCCACGCTGAACCCCCTCGAGGGCTGGGGCTGGGCCGGCCGGTGGCCCGTCGACGTCACGCCCTACGGCTGGCTCAGCTTCGTCACCGGGCGCCCGCAGACCTCCGGTTTGAACGCGTACCTCGACGTCTACTTCCAGGTCGGCCTGGTCGGCCTCCTGGCATTCCTCGCGCTCGTACTGCTCGCGTTCTGGCGGTCGTGGCTGCTCGCCTCCGACAAGCGCTCAATGGTCTACGTCTGGTCGCCGCTCGTGCTGGTGACTCTGCTCGTCACGTCGGCGGCCGAAAGCACCGTGCTGGTCGACTTCGGCTGGCTGCTGCTGCTGATCTGCGCTGTGAAGGCCGCGCAGGGCAAGAGCTGGCGCAGCCTGCTGCAGCCCACGCCGCACCGGCACCCGGAGTAGCGGGCGCCGGCCGGGAGTCGAGTGCTCAGACCGGCTGCACCAGATCACGCAGAATATCCTGCAGGCCGAGTCCGAAGCGACGGTAGTCACCGACACGCCAGCCCTCGAAGACGGAGGCGACCCGGGCCGCGCGCAGGGCCGGAAGGGTGCTTCGGCGGCGTTCGTGGGCCAGCTTGGCGTCGATCAGAGCGAGTGTTGCGGCCGAAGGCGCAGGCTGCAACTGCGCGGCCCGCGCTTGCAGCGACTGGGCTCGGACCAGCAAACGGGCGTTGCGCGCCGTGCGCGGCGCCCGCAGCCGACCCAGCTTGCCAGCCGCGTCGAGGCTGGAGGCACCGATCTGGTTACCCGCATGCTGCCGGTAGTCCAGCAACGGAAGTTCGAGCAGGTCAACCTCCCCGGTCGCGGCGGCCACGACCGCAAGCCATTCATCGTGCACCCACGCCGCCGGGAACGGGCGCGCCCGCTGCACCAGCCCCCGACTCAGCATCACGGTGGCGCCGGTGACGATGTTGCGGCGCAGCAGGATGTCGAAGGCGTGCCCGTCATGCTCCGCGGCCCGCTCGGCGGCGGAGACCCCCAGGGTGGCGAGCAGGGTACGGCCCGTCTGCCGGCCCGCCTCGTCGACGAGTCGGGCATCCGTATGGAGCAATTGCAGGTCGGGGCGAGCGTTGAACTCGGCGGCCAGCAGGGCCAGCCGCTCCGGGGGCCACACGTCATCCTGATCGCTGAGTGCGAGCAGCTCACCCGTGCAGGCGCCGAGCGCCTGCTCGAAGTTCGCGGTGACGCCGAGCGGCGCCGGGTTGCGGATCAGTCGCAGGGTCACGGTCTTCCGCGGATGCTCCGCCTTCCACGCGGCGAAGACGCGTTCCACCTCAGCCGGGGTTCCATCGGTGGAGCCGTCGTCGGAGACGACGATCTCCTGGGCGGGCGCGCTCTGGCCGAGGATGCTGCGCAACTGTTCCTCGATGAACTCGGAACCGTTATAGGTGCAGAGCGCCACGGACACGCGCGACACAGCGGACATGGGTGGGCGGGCGGCGGTACCGGTTGAACGACTCATCAGCGTCGCTTCAGGCCGACTGAGAGCACCCCGAGGAAGAGGCCACCCATGACCGTTTGCGACCCCAACATCATCAGCAGGGCCGAGGGGATGGCCACCCGTATGGTGGTGCCGGCCTCGAGCGCGCCGTATCCAGTGGACGCCCAGCCGATCAGCTGCGAGAGGGCGATGGCCAAGCCGATCACGAACAGCACAACTCCGAGGATCGCTCCACTCTCGAGGCTGATGCGTTTCTCGAGCCGCTCGAAGTTGCGGCTTCGGGGGATTCGGAAGCCCTCGTGCTGGGCGTAGATCTTGGTCAGCAGGGCGAACAGAAAGGCCTGATAGCCGACGACCGCCAGAGCGGCCAGGTAGATCTGGCTGGAGTAGGTGAAGCCCACCTCCCCCACCACGACGGGCCCGAAACCGAGCAGCACGGTACCGACCAGACCGATCAGGAACGCGGCCACCCCGGGGATGAGGAAGAGCCAGCGCGGGCTGAAGATGAGCAGGAAGCGGAGGTGCCGCCAGCCGTCATGCCAGCTGCGCAGGTGCGGCGGCCGGCTGCGGCCGTCCTTCTTCAGGGTGGTGGGCACTTCGCTCACCCGGGACCCACCCAGGGTGGACTTGACGACCATCTCGCTGGCGAACTCCATGCCCGAGGTCTGCAGGTGCAGGGCAAGCATCGACTCCCGGTTGAATCCGCGCAGCCCGCAATGGAAGTCCTTGATCGGGGAACGGAACAGGGACCGTCCGATCCAGGACAGTACCGGGTTGCCCAGGTACTTGTGCAACGGCGGCATGGCGCCGGGTTCGATGCCACCTCGGAAGCGGTTGCCCATCACCAGTTCGTCGCCTGCGCGCAGCCGCTCGACGAAGCCGTCGAGTTCGCTGAAGTCGTAGCTGTCATCGGCATCGCCCATGATGACGAAGGTGCCCCGGGCGGCCTCGATACCCCCGATCAGAGCGCTGCCGTAGCCCCTTTCCGTGACATCCACCACCCGGGCCCCGTGGGCCTCGGCAATCTGCTGCGACCCGTCAGTGCTGCCGTTGTCGGCGATCAGGACCTCACCGGAGATGCCGCTGCGCCGCAGATATCCCTGGGCCTTGTCAATGCAGATCGCGAGCGTCTCGGCCTCGTTGAGGCACGGCATCAGGATCGAAAGTTCAATGGTTTCGGTGATTGGCATGCGTGGTGCAAGTCCCGTCATTGTTGGTCTGGCTCCATCATCGTACAGAATGTGCTGTGTGGACCTTGGACTGGTGGTGACGACGCTCGGCCGTGTCGAGGGCCTGAAACGACTCTTCGATTCTCTGTCCGACCAGCTTCTCGCCGCGGACGCCCTCGTCGTCGTCGCCCAGCGCAACCTGCCGGAGGTGGAGGCGCTCGCATCCGTCTACCGCTCGGAGAGCATGCGAATCATCGTGATGACGTCGCCGCTCGGTGCGGCCCGCGGCCGCAACGCGGGCGTCGCCGCACTTCCGGCCGACCGGGATCTGATGCTCAATTTCCCCAATGACACAACCTGGTACCCGCAGGGCGCTCTGGCCCGGATGCGGCTCCTGGCTGAGACGTTCCATGCAGGCGCCCTCACCGTGGTCGACGAGAACGGGCCCAAGTTCGTGCTGCCCGAGCCGGGCGCGGCCTTGACCCGGTGGACGGTCTGGAGCGTGATCGAGATGGGCATCCTGATCCGGCGCACCATGTTCGACCGGATTGGCGGCTTCGACCCGGAGATCGGCACCGGCGCCCCGACGCCGTGGCAGGCCGGGGAGGCCACGGATCTGCTCCTGAAACTGATCCGTGCCGGGGAGCAGGCCGGCTTCGCCTGGCAGCCGCCCTCGCTCACGGTGGGCGGAATCAGCGACCCGAGCGGGCTCAGCAGCGCGGAACGACGCCACAAGCTGCGCGGCTACGGCCGCGGGCTGGGGCGGCTGGTGACCCGCTGGAAGTACCCGTCGTGGTGGCGGTTGGCGTTCCTCGGCGGCGGCCTGTTCTTCGGCCTGCGCAACCGTGGCACGAACGCCCTCCTCGACGGCTGGTGGGTGTTCCTCGGTCGCCTCGAAGGGATGCTCGGGCGCACCCTCGGCCCGGCCGGCACGCTCACCGCGGTGACCCGGTGACGGCCGACCTGCCCTCCCCCCTCCGGCTGCGGCGGGCCACCCTCAGTCTGATCACCCTGCTCGGGGGCGTGTCACTGGCCGTCATCCCCGCGGCCACGGTCGCCATCTCCTCCCGGCTGTTCAGTCGCCCGGAGCAGGGCCTGATCGCCGTTGCGGTAATGGTGGCCACCTTCGCCGGCCAGCTCACCTTCGCGGTCGTTCTGGAGTCCCGGCTCAGTTCGGCCGCCACCGAACGCCGGGTGGTGTTCCCGCTCTGGTTGGCGGGCCTCGCCCTGGTCGCCGCCGCGGTGATCGCACTCAACGCCACGAATCCGGTCGTGCTCTGCCTCGGCCTGCCCCTGCTGATCGCGGCCCTCGAGGTGGGCCGGGGCGTCTCGGTCGCCGAGCGCCTGGACTTGCGGGAGATCTGGGCATCCGTTTTCGTGGGTCTGGGCGCCCTCGCCGGCGTGCTGGCCGCGTTCACCGGTCAGGACTGGGCGCTGATCCCCCTCGTGGCCGGTATCGCCCTGGCCACCCTGGTGCGCTGCCTACCGGTGACCCACCGGGCCAGCCGCCCAGAGCCGGCCGTGCTGGGCTGGGTGGTGGCCGACACGGCGATCACCGGCGTGATCTACCCGCTCCTGAACACCATGATCCTCACGCTGATCGGACCGGATGAAGCGGTGCTGTTCACGGCCATCGCGACGGTGTCCGGCCTGCTCGCGATCCCCCTGAACTTCATGCGCCTGCGCCTGCTCAAGGAGCACTCCCGCCTCGATATCGCGGTGTCGGCGGGTGCGGTCCTGGCAGCCGTGGTGGTGCTGGTCGTGCTCGAACTCACGGGCGTGCTCGGCTTCGTTTTCGGCGGCGTCTGGACCAGCTCGGCCACGATCCTGCCGCTGGTGCTCGCCTGCGGCTGGCGGGCCGCGTCGCTTGCCACGACCATTCCGTTCGCCGCGCTGCGCCGGATGGGCGAGGTTCGGCTGCTCACCGGGCTGCGCGCCGCCGTCTCCGTGATGGCCTTCGCCCTGGCCGGAGTCGGCCTGGCCCTGCACAGCCTGTCGGCCGTGTTCCTGGGTCTGCTCGTCGCGGAACTGGCGTCGGCCGTGGTCTACGAGCTCGCACGACGCCACCGGGTACGCGCCGCCGCGCTGGCGATGGCGGCCGCCGCGTGAGCCGCGTCCTCGTCGATCTGCTCTTCTTCACCGGCCGCAAGGGCGGCATGGAGTCGTACGTGCGGGAGGTGTACGGTCGCATCGAACGAGGTGCCGACGGGATAGAGTTCGTCGGCTTCGCCTCGAGCGAACTCGCCGGCTCGGACACGTCCTGGTTCCCGGGCGCGATCATCGACTCCGGCATCAGCGGCGAGAACCGGATCGCCTGGGCCCGCGGTGAGCTCTTCTCCGTCACCCGCGCGGCTCGGCGGCTGCGTGCCGACCTGGTGCACTGCCCGGCGAACCTCGGTCCGTTCTGGTCGCGGGTGCCCGTGGTGCTGACCGTGCACGACCTGCTGCCGTTCCGGCATCCGGAATACGTGCCGGGGGCCTACTCGCGTATTCTCCGCACCATGATTCGGGTGGCCGCGCACGGCGCCCGCCGCGTTCTCACCGTGAGCGTCGCCTCGGCGGACGACATCGTGCGCTTCCTTCGGGTTCCGGCCGCCCGCGTCGACGTGGTGCCGCTCGCGGGCCAGGACACAGATGCCTGCCCGCCCGCGGCACCCCTCCCCCGATTGCCACGCCACGTGCTGGCCGTGGGCAACCGGATGCCGCACAAGAACTTCCCCCTGCTGCTGGAGGCCGTCGCCCTGATCCCCGCCGCGTCCCGGCCGCACCTGACGGTCACCGGCAGCCACGGTGATGACCCACTCGCCCCCGTTGTAGCCAGGCTTGATCTGGAGGCGTGGGTGTCGCTGCGGGGCTGGCTGAGCGCTGAGGAACTTGACCGGCTCTACGCCGAGTCGAGCCTGATCGTGTTCCCTACTCTGTTCGAGGGCTTCGGCCTGCCGGTGCTGGAGGCCATGTCCCGAGGCTGCCCCGTGGTCTGCTCCGATATCCCGGTGCTGCACGAGGTCGCCGGCGACGCGGCCGTGTACGTGGCGCCGCAGGATGCCGCCGCCCTCGCGGCGACAGTAGCCCGCCTACTTGACGACCCGGCCGAGCTGGCTCGCCGGTCAGAGCAGGGCCGTGAGCGCGCCCGCGCCTTCTCGTGGACGCGGACCGCCCGGCACACGGTGGCGTCGTTTCAGCGGGCCCTCTCCGAGCGGTAACGCGCCAGGATCTGGTCGACCGAAGCGCTCAGGCCGTGGCTGAGCCGCTCGCGCCGGAACCAGTCCAGGGTAGTGCGGCGCAACGGCTCACCGGCCTCGACTGCCCGCACGATGGCCGCACCGAGTTCGGACGGGCCCACGGAGACGGACACGAAGCCATTGACGCCGTCTACGACCAGCTCCGCGGCGGCGTTGTCGGGGCCCGCCACCACCACGCTGGGCGTGCCGAATGCCGCCGCCTCGGCGATGACGAGCCCGAACCCTTCCCGGGCCGACGGGTTGACCAGCACCCGGGCACCCTGCACGAGGCCCCGGAGCTCGCCCTCGCTCACCCGCCCTCGCAGCTCGACGGCGGAGGCCAGGCCGAGTTCGCCCACCCGCGCGGCCACGCGGGGCGTTTCAGGGCCGGAGCCCACGATGACCGCGCGCAGGGTTGGCGCCTGGTGACGGGCCTCTCGCAGGGCCGGAATGAGATCGATCAGGCGTTTGTCGGCGATGTGCCGGCCCACAAAGACCAGGTAGGGGTCGACCGGCCGCTCGGTCGTGGCATCGGGCTCGGCGCCGACGAGATCGACCAGTCCCAGCGTGACCGGCTGGGCGCTGCGCCGATAGCGGCGCAGCCGGGCGCCGGTGAACGCGCTGTTGACGGTGTGTACGTCACAGAGACGGATGCCCACGGTCTGCAGCAGGAACGCGATCGTTCCCGGCAGCGCGCCGGCGTACTCCCGCCACTTCGTCCACGGCCAGACCTCGAGCCAGTCGGCGACAACGAGCGCGGGCGTGCCGAGCAGGGCCAGCCGCACCGCGAACAGGTTCAGCACCGGCAGGGTGCTGACGACCACGATGTCGTAGCTCCCGCGCCGGCGGAGGAAATGATGGAACAGCGCCCAGGCGAAAGCGACAGCGCTCCGCGGCGTGCGGGTGCCGCCGGCATCGTAGATGTCCCCCTGCCACACCGGCACGATGGTGAAAGGCGCCGCCGGGGGCGCATCCGTCGGCCATTGACCGCGGGTCACGTAATCGACCGTGCACCCACGCTCGATGAAAAGCTCCGCCAGGCGGCGGTAGACCCGTTCGCCGCCGCCGGTGTTGACCGGGAACAGGCAGTCGAAGGCGACCGCGACCCGCGGTTCAGGCACGGATCATCTCGGTCTCCGGCTCGGGCGACGCGGACGCGCCGGGGTTGGTATCGCCGACGGAGTTGGCTTCGGCTTCGGCTTCGGCACGGGCGCTTCGCGCGGCGAGCCGGCCCGCCCACAGCAGGAAAAGGAGCGAGACGAGGCCATAGAGGGCGACCAGGGGTAACGCCCCCAGCGGTGGTTCCCAATCGGGGTTCTCCCAGATGGTGCTGAACGATTGCTCCGTGCCGACCACGTAGCGCCGCAGCACCAGGAAGAACGCGGCCAGGCCGTAGGCGGCCAAGAGGGTGAGTCCGATCCAGGTCAGCCGGGTGGACAGGAACGCGAGACGCCGCCCCGACCGACCGGACAGGAGCCACGCGGCCACGAGCGTCACCCCCACGTAGAGGAAGAGTCCGTAGCGGCCCTGCCAGATGATGCCGGTCTGGTGCGCGCTGTAGCCCTGCACGAGGGCAGGAACCAGCAGCGCGGCTCCCGTGACGATCCCCATGGTCACCACGCTGCGCCGGTCCAGCCCGGCGAAAGCGAGCGCCACCAGGATGGCCAGGGCGGCCACGAACGGCCAGTAGACGGCGACAGACAGAGGCGTGTCGAGCCAGCCGAAGAACCCGATGGCCTGCTGGATATAGTCCGGGGTCAGTTGGATCACATACGCGAAGCCATGCATGAACGATGCCCCCACCTGGGGCGCGTCCGAGGCATCCGCCTGGCCGGACAGGCTGCCACCCCGGAGGGTCCAGAGAATCGAGAAGAGCCCGCCGGCCGCCACCGACGCCAGCGCGACATAGGAGGAACCCGTCGTGAAGAGGGTCCTCACCGCCCTCCACCCCGTGGCAGCGAAGCACAGGCCCACCACGACCACGAGCCACAGCGGCCCCGTCGCGCGGGCGGTGGCCAGCACGATCGATGCCACCGTGACGATCGTCCAAAGGTAGCGGCGGGACAGTGACGACACCACTCCCGCGTCCCGGCCGTCGAAGTGCTGCAGGAGCCGGAGCAGGGAGATCCAGAGTGCACCGGCCGCCGCGACCTCGATGCCGTTGGGGTTCACCGCACCGAAGAGGTACAGCACCATGGGCGTAGCGAGGAAGGCCAGCCCGAACGGCAGCCAACGGGAACGCCACACCGACATCGCGGTTTGGAAGGCCCAGGCCACGAAGACGGAGCACAGCAAGCCGCTGACGATGCGCATGGAGTAGATCCCGGCCGATCCGTCGAACAGAAGGGTCGGCCAGCCGACGAGGTAATAGTAGATCGGGTTGTACGCGCTCACCCAGGTGTTGAACCAGTCGGCGCCGCCTGAATCCCCTAGCTCGAACCCGCAGTCCGCGGTCATCTCGGGGTGGAACAGGTAGCAGACGATCTGCTGGCTGTAGGAGTACTCCTCCGGCAGGTCGACGACGGAGTGTCTGACCCCCGCCACGGGGTGTCCGGTCAGGTCACCGCGCACCTGTGCGATGGCCTTGGCGGCATGGGCGTTCTCGTCGGGGACGGAGAAGATCGGGCTGGCGAGGGACCACAGGGTGGCGAGCATCGCCATCAGGGCGAAGGCCGTCCAGAAAACGGACCGGGTGTGCGCTGGTTTGTGGCGAACACGGAGCGCCTTCCGGGAAGACAGCACCCTCATGACACGTCTCGTGAGAGGCGGTCTCGCCGTTGCGCAGACGTCCGCACGACAGCCGTGATGTGAATGAACAGACCGGCGGCGGGCCCGATGACCAGGGCTGCAATCACACGATCACCGATCGCCCAGGGCATCAGCACCGCGCCCATGGCGATGACGGCCGCAACCACCCATCCGGCCGTATAGGCGGTGTGACTGTCACGGGACAGAACGGCCGGCCCGGTCACGAAGAGCCCCGCGATCATCCCTGATGCGAACACCAGCGGAACCAGGAGGTCGCTCACCTGCCTCACCGTAACGCCGAACAGCCAGACGAAGACCTGTTCGCCCCAGAGCGCCGTCATCCCCGCGAAGACCGCAGTACCGATCGCGACGACCGTGAGAAAAAGGACCAGAGCGCGGATGATGTTCGCTTCACGGGACGCGAAGAAGACCAGCAGGTAACTCTGGAATGCAGTGAGCGGCACGAGCAGGGGCGCCCGGAGGAGCGTGATGGCCAGAATAAGAGCGCCGAAATAGGCCCGGTCGACTCCGTCAGCGAACAGCGCGAGGAGCGCCGGGAACCCGGTGACCATCGCCGCCATGGCCGCAGCCGCCAGCATGGTGCGGGAGCTGTTCCAGAGCAGGCTGCGATAGGTGCCGTCGACATAACGTGCAAGCGCCAACCGCTTGCGGGCAACCACCAGGACGGTTCCCATCGTGATCGGGAACGGTGCGATCACGGCCCAGGCCAGCCAGGTCTGGTCCCCGCCGAGCGCGAGCACCGACAGGACCGCTGCGAGGCGCAGAGCGCCGTCCAGGCCCACGATCAGAGCTAGGTCGGCCCAGAGTCCGAGTCCGGAAAGGACCCCGCTGAGGGAGGCGACCGCGACGCAGGCCACCGCTCCCACCGCCAACGGCAGGACCAGTCCGAGTTGACTCGCCCCGAAAGCGGGGAGCGCCCAGAGGGGGAAACTCACCGCGATCGCAATACCAACGATCCCGGCCGCGAGAAGAACGAACTTCGGGACCGGAACGCGGGGTTGCCCGGGCACCTCGGCGGTGGCGAGTGCGCGGGTACGCGCCGACACGGCCCGGGTCATCTCCTGTTGAAGGCCGAAGAGACATCCCACAATGAAGTAGAGAACGGCCCAGAAGACAGCGAACACAGAATAGGCAGCGAGGCCGGCCTGCTGGGCCACCGCCAGGGTGACGAGATAACCGGAAACCCCGGCCACCACGGCGGCTCCCCCGATGAGGAGGATGCTGAGCTTTCCCCGCCGGCCGCTGCCGGTGGATTCACTCACCGAGATGATTCCTGGGCGCTCCAAGCCGAACTCACCATGTCACTCAGGGAGCGGATTGCTGACCATCCCAGGACTCGACCGATCTTGTCGACCTCGGCGACCACGGAGGCAGGGTCGCCCGGGCGTGGCGACTCGATCGACGGGTGCAGGTCGGTGCCGGAGACACGTGCCACTGCGTCGACCACATCACGCACCGAATACCCGCGGCCGGTGCCGACGTTGAAGACGTCGAAGGGCTCGGGCTGCTCATGCAGCCGGGAGAGCGCGGCCAGGTGAGCGTCCGCGAGATCGGCGACGTGGATGAAGTCTCGAACGCACGTGCCGTCGGCCGTGTCGTACGTGTCACCGAAAATGACCGGGTTCTGGCCCTCGGCCATTTTCTGGAAGACCATCGGTATCAGGTTGAGCACAGCGCGGTCAGCCAGCTCGGGTCGGGCGGCGCCCGCCACATTGAAGTAGCGAAGGCTGATCGCGCGCAGTGGCCGTGCCGCTGTCTCGTCGCGGATCATCCACTCGCCGACGAGCTTGGTCTCGCCGTAGGGGTTCACCGGCCGTGTCTCGTCAGTTTCCAGGAGCGGGAGCCCGGCGCCGTTACCGTACACGGCGGCCGAAGAGGAGAAGACCAGACGGGTCACCCCGGCCTCGCCCATGGCCGCCAACAGATTGGCCAGACCACCGAGGTTCTGCTGGAAGTACCACGTGGGGCGCTGTACCGATTCGCCGACTTGCTTGCGCGCGGCAAGGTGCACGACCTCGTCGACATCGTGCTCCATCATCAGGTCGCGAAGGCGTGCGACCGCGGTGTCTTCCGACAGCTCCAAGCGCAGGATCGGCACCCCGGGCACCCGTGCTTCGATGCCGGTGACGACGTCGTCCGCGATCACGACCGAGCGCCCCTGCTTGAGCAGCAGATCAACGATATGAGCTCCGATGTAGCCTGTGCCACCGGTCACCAGGGTTGTCATGCGGGATTGACATCTTCCGTCGGGGTTCGGCCGTCCTGCGCCGTGGGTGCTTCGGTCAGTGCGATCTGGCGGGCCAGGTCGGTTATCTGACGGTCGAGTCGCCGGTTGTGAGCGGAGGACGTGACGGCGAAGCCGAGGAAGACCACGATCAGCCCGTAGAGGAGCAGATCCGTTCCGCGCCCCACGCCCAGCACGGAGGCGACCGCGTTGGTCAGGTTCGGGAAGATGACGGCGATGACCGCACTCACCATGACCAGCAACAGTGTCAGACGGCGGATGGCCATGCCCCGCGCACCACGCCGGGGTAGGAGGATCACCAAGCCCAGAACGGCGAAGACTGTGATCAAGACAACCTTGATCAGAATTTGATTAGCGTCCATGGGTTTCCGTCCCTCGCAGTCCGATCATTTGAAGATGAGGTCGCTGACAATGTTGACGGAGTTCCAGACGGACTGGCCCTTCGACCTCGAGTAATCCGTATAGATGATGTGCACCGGCTGCTCGGCGTAACGGAGCTTCAACCGCCCGATTTCGTTGACGATCTCGGAGGCGTGGGCCATCCGGTTCTGGGTCACTCGAATCGAACTCGCCGCCTGGCGAGACAGGGCACGAAGTCCGTTGTGCGCATCCGTGAGGCGCACACCTGATGTGACGTTCTGGAAGACGACGGCGGCCTTGAGGACCAGCCGTTTGATCGCGCCGGGTTTCGTGCGGTCGTCGAGGAAGCGCGACCCCACCACGATGTCCAGCGGCTCCGTCGCCAGGCGCCTGACCATGTCCAGAGCGTCCTCTACCCGGTGCTGCCCGTCGGAGTCGAAGGTCACGAAATACTCGGCCCCCGGGTCGGTGAGTGCGTATCGAAGTCCGGTTTGCAGCGACGCACCCTGACCTAGGTTGATGGGGTGGTGCACGACGTGGGCACCAGCGCGGCGCGCCGCCTGGGCCGAGTCGTCGGTGCTGCCGTCATCCACGCAAACGACGTGGGGGAACGTCTCCCGGGCGTAACGGATGACGTCTCCCACCACGGCTGCTTCATTGAAGAGCGGAATGACGAGCCACGTCTTTTCCGCGATTATCCGGTCCGCGTCGCTCATCGCCGGATCCATCGGACTAACGTCCCTAGTCATATCATCTGCTTCATAATCCATCGGACTTGGCTGTGCCTTTCCCATTCTCTTTCGAGCCTAGGCCCTTGCTCCCTGCGGGACGGACCCGGAACAACAGCGCGTAGGCGAACCTCAAGGCGCGTTGCGGAAGTGCTCTGAACGCACTTCGGACAAGCAGGTTCACGTACATTCGGGGCGTTCTGATCAGACCGTACGAGCGCAGGTTGCGCTGCATCTGCACCTCCGCGGCGAACATCCCGCGGGCGGACCGACGCTTGAACATGGCCGGGTCAGCCCGGAACAGGAGTAGTGGTTCAGCGAGATTCAGCATCGGATAGCCCCCGGCAGCCAGCCGGGCAAACAGGTCATAGTCCTCCATATTGGGGACATGACGCACGCCGCCGACCGCCAGGGCTGCGTCCCGGTCCAGGAAGAGCGTCGGATTGTTGATCGGGCTGTTGGTCAGAACGTATCGCCGGATTCGTTCTTCCGTGAGCGGCATCACCCGCAGTCCGACGATGTTCTCCTCGTCGCCCTCGAATTCCAGCATGGCGGCGCCGATCGCCGCATAGTGCCCACCGGATGCGGCCTGCGCCTGCATTTCCAGCCGGTTGGGCAGGGAGACGTCATCGGCGTCCATCCGGGCGACCCAGCGGTTTCTCGCCGCTTCAATGCCCGCCTGCATCGCGTAGGCCACGCCCCGATTCTGCGCCAGCGAGATTCGGCGCACCCGGGAGTCGACCCCGCCGAGTTCGGCCACGACCGCGTCAAGGCCCGTGCCCAAAGGCCCGTCCTCCACGATCAGGATTTCGTCGGCAGGGAGAGTTTGATCCTGCATACTCCCGAGGGCCCTGCGCAGATGGCCAGGCTCGACTCCGCTGTAGACGGGGATCACCACGGTGATCGGTTCGAAGGATTCGCCGACTGGGCTCACGGTACTATCCATCCTTCTGTTCGTTGCACCCCTTTGCCGGGGATTATCTGCGCTCACGACTAAGGTCGAAGTACCCATGGTATGCGGCCCATTAGACGGCGCGCGCACCCGTTAACGCCCCATCCGTCTTCCAGCTATCGGGGCCGCCGGTATTCTCGACGGAATCCGGGTCGCCTCCAAGAGATTGATATGACCGTGTCACACGAGCAAACCGTCACAGCCGCCGCAAAATACCAGTCGCGATGGAGGCGCCTCTTCATCGCCCTCTGGGTACCGGTCGTTCTGGTCATTGCCTCGTTCGGGATGTCAGCCGTCGTAACCGCGAACCACGGACCGGCTCTCTCCCCTGTTGACGAATGGGTCTATGTCGACTACCTGTTCAAACTTCCCGTACAGGGCATCGTGCACGAGGGCGAGAAGATCGGCAAGGAAGCCCTCGTCATCATGTCCTGCGACGGCGTCACGCCGTACGGCCCGATGGGCCCGGCGTGCGGCAGCAGCGTCGCAGACCTGTCGGTGTTCCCGTACAAGGGCGTCACGTCGGCCGATGCGTACACTCCAGCCTACTTCGCGGTGACGCGCGTGGTCGGAGACGCCGTCCACACGGTCACGGGCATCAATCAACTCTCGTCATGGCGGGTCACGGGGGCGCTCTGGCTCGGGCTGGCCTCCGTGCTTCTGCACCTCCTACTTCGGCAATGGCGCATCCGGCGCCCGGTCATCCTCGGGCTCGGGTTGGCCCTGATCGCATCGCCGTTCGCCTGGTGGACCTATACCTATATCAGCACGGACGCTCCCTCCCTCGCCTTCGGCATCCTCCTCCTCCTGACGGCGGTGAAGATCGGCCGGGGCCAATGGTCCGGGTGGTGGCTGGCGGTGATCTCAACGGCAGCGGTGCTCTTCAAAGTGACGAATGTTCTCGGCGTCTGCCTCGCTGCTCTGTACCTGCTCATACTGTGGCTGCTGGAGCGGAAAGAAACACACTGGGCCGGTTGGAAGACTCGCAGACCGTATCAGCGGAACCGGTCATCGCTTGGATTGCTCTTCTTCGCCGTCCTCGCGCTCGGCGCATCGGTGACCGCCCAGCTGGCTTGGCTGGCCTTCCGCTCAGCGGAAGCGGTCGGAATCCCCGTCGATCAGGCGATCGGCATTCCACTCACACCTGAGGAGCTCGTCTCCCAAGTCGCGACATTCCTTCCCAGCGCGATCGTCTCCAACGTCAATGTCACGGGCTCGACCGACCTCGCCTACGCAATTCCGGGCTTCGTGGTTGCACCGCTCACGTGGATCTGTGTTGCCGGGGTCCTGGGGGCGTTTTGGACCCTGCGCAAGGGATCGAAACTCACCCCGATCGTGGTGTCCGTTACTATGGCCGCTTTGTTCTTCGCGCCCATGCTCGCAATTATGATCCATGTGACGACCGGCAACTACTTTCCGCTTCCGCCTCGGTACGGGGCCTCGATCGTGGGGTCGTTCCTGCTGCTGGCCGGTCTCACAATTCGGAACCGCTGGGCCGTCGGCATCCTCGTGGCCTACTCGGTCGCCCTTTACGCCTACGTTCTCGTAAGTGCCCCGTTGCTGGCCTAAAACCCCAGTTGCAGAAAGAACTGGCCCCGTGCGCTGTAGGCATGGGGCCAGTTCTACGAAAACTACGGGATCGTGATTGAGGTCAGCCCCGTGTACCCCCGGTTCCAGGTGTCCAGGTGAGAACGCCGCCAAAGAACGTCTGAGTGCACACCGAGGCCGCGTTGCAAGTCATCTCTGACTTGGGCCATCCGAGTGTGCCGCCCAGGCCTCCGAGGGTGTTGTAGTACGTGCGCATCTCGCCTCGAAGGGCATACGCGCCGAACTGCTTCGACGCGGCGATGGCTCCCTTCTCGAAGGTCTGCACCGATCCTCCCCCGTTCGCGGCGACGAAGATCTCGCCACTGGTGGGCCAGCCCAGGACCCCCGTGGTTCCACCGGCCGTCGTATAGGCACCGTTGATGGCGGTCCCAACGATCGAGGCCCCTTGGGTTGACGACCAATACAGCGTGCCGCCCACGAACGTCTGTGAGCACCGCGTGGCATCGCCACAGACCTGATCCCCCGTGGGCCATCCCAGCATTCCATCGATGCCGCCGGCCAGATTGAACGCGGTGCGGATGTCCCCGGTGAGAGCGTGCGCCCCACCGTTCGGGGACCAGGCGATCGCCCCGTTCTGGAATGCCTCAACCACACCGCCGCCATTGGCGGACAGGGCAACGACACCGGAGGTCGGAAGGCCTAGCGACCCAGTCGACCCGCTCGTGCCACCCAGCTTGTCGTAAGCGCCCGCCAACCGTGCGTCTACGTACGCCCCCTGACCCGCCGTCGTCCAATAGAGTTTGGCACCCTGGAACGACTGGGAGCAGTCGGCTGCTCCGCAGAGCTGGTCCGACGTCGGCCAGCCGGCGGATCCGCCGATTCCCCCGACGGTGCCGTAATAGTCCCGAATGGACCCGGAGAGTACGTGCGCCCCGCCGCTCGAGGACCAGGCGATGGCACCCTTGGCGAATCCCTGCACGCGCCCGCCACCGTTGACGGTCAAGGTCGATGGCGCAGTCGTCGGCAGCCCGAGGCTTCCCGCCGGGCCTCCGGCAGCCGTGTAGGCCCCCAGCAGTGCGGTCGGAACGAAGCTGCCGCCCGCGGCGGGCGAGGCAAAGAACGTGCCGCCCGTGAAGGGCTGCGTGCACAGACCCGCACCATCGCAGGTCTGGGCGGCGGTCGCCCACCCGGGATCGCCGGTGACTCCGCCGGCTCGCGCCAGCTGGCTCCTGATCTCCCCGGACAAGACCCAAGACCCGGCCTTGGAGGACACGATGGCCCCCTTCTGGAAACCCTGGACTGTGCCGCCGCCGTTTGCCGCGATGCTGTTCGGGTCGGATGTCGGCCATCCGAGTGTCCCGGTGATGCCCCCCGCCAGGCCATATGCGGTGCGGATGGCGCCCGTGAGGACGTACGCGGTGGTACCGGTGGACCAAGCGATGGCGCCGTTCACGTAGCCGCGAACGTACCCGCCGCCGTTTGCCGTGTACTTGGTGACCTTCGTTGTCGGTGCGCCCAGGTAGCCGCCTGAACCGCCCGCCCGTTGGTAGGCCCGTTCGATGTACGTCTCGGGCCCTTCGATCGGGGAGCCGAACCAGTCCGAGTACATGCGCCAGAAATTACGGTTACCGTAGGAGCTGCAGGTGTCGCCGGACCCGTAGAGATTGGAGAGGCCCGCCTGGTTGGGCTGGTATGGCGTGTAGTTGTAGAGTCCGGCCGTGGCCTGATTCCTGATGTATACCGAACTGCTTCCGCAAGAGCTATTCGGGTGGTACCACACTGCGTTCCAGCGATCCGGTGCGTGACGCCACCGGGTCGGATTGTTGGCGTAGTACTGAAATTGCAGCGCAGCGGCGTAGACCTGGTTGAAGAAGCCGTAGTACGACGTATCACAGTCGGCCGTGTCCGGGCATCCGTAGCCGGTGGCACTGCGGTACTGACGCGCCGACGGCCAATCGTCAGTGACTATTCCCTGCTCCTTTTCGAGCAGAACGATCATGGCTTTCTGACTGATGCCACAGGCAAGGCCCACCTTGGCAATGATCTGCGCGGCCGACTCATTGGCTTGGCCCTGATAAGCGTCACAGTCGTTGGAGACCGCGGCGCGAGTTGGCGTGTCCTGTCGATAGTCCTTCAGACAGACGTAGCCGATACGGCACGTCGGCACCCTCTCATTGAGGAATTGCTGAACCTGGGACGCGCTCATGGCGGCCCCGTCGAAGAACAGGTTGTCGCTGATGATGTAGGCCGGATCAAAGAAGGAAGCATCAGCAGCCTGGGCGGCTGGCGGCGGAGCGACTGATACAAAAAGTGCGCCCGCGAGGGCCACCGCCAGCGTCAGCCCAGTCAGGCGTTTGAATCTCACAGGATCTCCATCTTGGTCGGCATGACGCCGGGTTGGCCAGGCGATCCCAGCAGCGAGAGATTCGGGCCCTCGTCTCCTACACCACTCCCCTGGAGGTAAGCAGACCTCAAGGCTATCGACTCACAGGCAATGCGGAGCCTGCAACACGACACGATTTCGCCTAGACTCGTCCTCGCCCATCCCCCCACAATCGAGAGTTGTTCATGTCATTGGCACAAGCCCGCGATCGCGAACAGCGAGTTGCCATGGAAGACCTCAAGCCGGTCGGGCAGTCGACACGCTTCGTCACCGGCACCTGGACCTCGATCAAGGATGTCTGGGCCAGCCGCGAGTTGACGTCCCTCCTCGTGAGACGCGAGCTCAAGGCGCGGTACAAAGACAGCTCGCTCGGCATTGTCTGGAGCTTGGTACGTCCGCTCGCCCAGCTTCTCATCTACTACTTCGCCATCGGCGAGATTCTGGGCTTGGCCCGCAGCATTCCCAGCTTCGCTATTTTCGTCTTCGTGGGACTCACCACCTGGGGGCTGTTCGTCGAGATCGTCCAGGGCGGAACGACCTCCATCACCAACAATGCCGGCCTGATCAAGAAGATCTACTTGCCGCGGGAGATCTTCCCGCTCGCAAGCGTCGGTGGTGCCCTTTTCAACTTCGGCGTGCAACTCATCATCCTAATTCTGGCCACCATCGTGGCTGGCCAGATTCCCATGGACTTCAATCTGCTGTACGCACCCCTCTCCCTGGCTGTACTCATTTTCTTCGCCACAGGTCTGGGCATCCTCCTCGCCGGCCTGAACGTCTACTTGCGTGACGTCCAGCACCTCGTAGAGGTGGCTATCATGGTCCTCTTCTGGGCTTCGCCGATTGTGTACTCATTCTCGTTCGTGCACGACAAGCTGCAGGGAAACTGGCTCGAACAGTTGTATCTGGCAAACCCGATCACCGTCGCCGTGCTCGGGATGCAGCGTGCGTTCTGGGTAGCCGGCACCACCGAGTCCACGTCACAGAACTGGCCGGACGACCTGGCCATCCGGCTCTGGATCGCCTTGGGCATCAGCATCGTGATCCTCTGGATCGGCCAGCGCATCTTCTCACGCATTCAAGGCAATTTCGCACAGGAGCTGTGACCCGATGAGCACGCCGACAATCATCCACGTGGAAGACGTTTCGAAGAGATTCGTCATGCACAAAGACAAGTCCATCAAGGAGCGCATCCTCAACTTCACCCGGGCGCGCAAGCACCAGGACGACTTCTGGGCGCTCAAGGACATCTCCCTCGACATCGCAACCGGCACGACCGTGGGACTTGTCGGACACAACGGTTCAGGCAAGAGCACCCTACTGAAGGTCGTCGGTGGGATCATCCAGCCCACGACCGGCCATGTCAGCCGTCGCGGCCGGATGGCCGCTCTTCTCGAGCTGGGCGCGGGTTTCCACCCGGACCTCACCGGCCGGGAGAACGTCTATCTCAATTCGGCCATCCTCGGCCTCAGCCGCAGCGAAACCGACGGGTACTTCGACGAAATCGTAGACTTCTCCGGCATCGAGGAGTTTATCGACACCCAGGTGAAGTTCTACAGTTCGGGCATGTACGTGCGGCTGGCGTTCGCGGTCGCCGTCCACGTTGACCCTGACCTGCTCCTCGTCGATGAGGTTCTTGCTGTTGGAGACGAACCGTTCCAGCGCAAGTGCATGGCAAAGATCGCTCAGTTCCAGGCCGAAGGCCGCACGATCGTGTTGGTGAGCCACTCCGCCGAGCAGGTTGGCGCACTCTGCGACAGGGTCGTCGTGCTCGAGCACGGGGAAATGCTCCACGACGGCGATCCGGCACAGGCACTGCGCGTGCTCCGAGGCAGTTTCTCCGACGAGCAGGTCAGGCATGAAGAGAAGCTTGAGGCCGAAGGCCGGCCCGAGCACCACGTCGTCGCCGTTCCGCAGGTAAGCGTGACCGCATCGGAGCAGGACAACGCGGGAATTATTGCTCCGCGCGCCGACATCCACGTGAGCGTGCAGTACGAGGTTCTCGAAACCATCGACCCCTGGCTGATCGGCGTCGCCCTGGAGACCGCGGTCGGCAACGTGGTCTTTCGGATGACAACGCGTGAACTTGGCGAGACGCTTCCGCTGGAGCCTGGTACCTACGCGCTGAACGTGACGTTCAAGAACCACAACCTCGGGGGTGGGTCGTACTCGGTCAGCGTCGGCATGGCCTACGAGGCCGGGGCGACGATCCAGGTCGTGAACCCGGCCGCCACGTTCGAGGTCGCGGACTACGGAGTAGGCCGGGGTGCGATCCGTTTGGACGTCGAATCCAGTATCCGACGGATCGAAGCCGCCCGGGCCGCCGGCCTCTCCTAGAAGCCGCGACGCACCGTACGCAGTTTCCGCAAGGTCCGGTTCACCCAACTGTGCCGGATTCCGTTCAGGGTGCGATAGAGCCGACTCGAATAGAGCTCGTCCAGAGTCTCGTTCATCGAGGTGAGCCTGTCCTCCTGCTCCAGGATGTCCGTCTCCAGCTCGACGATGGTGGCGTTGAGTTCGGCTGACGCGTCCTTGAGCTCGTCGGAGAGCGCCTGCATTCGGATCCACTCGCGCACATACGAGCCGAAAGCGGCCTGAACGTTTTCGTGCGCCTGAATCTGCTGACGGGTAAGGTCGCCGATCGCCCTGCGCCGATCTGAGGCGAACTCCAGCAGGTCGTCGAGCCGTTCCGGCAGAAGGTAGACGCGCGTCCAGTCACGACGCACCAAGGCCGCCTCCGCGACCGCGTCGTCGATACCTTCGGAGATCTCTGCGACGATCTCCGAAGTGCTCTTCGTTCCGGTTCCTCTGCCCGAGAAATTCTGCCAGCGCGCTTCCTCAATGTTCGCCCGGCTGATCCAACCCGGTCCGCCGAAATGGTCGTAGCAGTACACGGGGACTCCGGCGACGATCGAGTACTGCACCGTCTTGCCGATGGAGATGATCGCGTCCGTGCCGGCCAGGGTGTCCGGCGTTACCCGCCGCGGAGCGGCTCCCAGCTCGGTCTGGGAACCGATCACGTCCAGGACGAAGTGTTCCCGGAGTCCACCGAAGGCAGCGACGAGTTCGGGTGGGATGTGGTTGGAGACCACCGTGATTCGCCGCTCAGCACTCGGAGTCGGTGACACCTCGCCGAATCGGGCCGGCGCCGCATTGCCCATCACCTGGAGACGATCGGGCTCCACATCCTCGTAGACCCCCGTCCCGCGATGGATTTCCAACGATCGCGGCGACTCGAACAGGACGGCCGTGGCCAAGGACGATTCCAAGGCCGCAGCCATCGTGAACTCAGCCGGGAGAATCGATGACATGTGGTGGAACACGAACAGGATCTCGTTGGCGTGTTCCAGCACGACCACTGGGATGATGGAGTGCTGAATCCACGCGAGGTCAGGAAGCCGTGCCTCCAGGTTCGCAGCGAGTGCGACATCCCACAGCTCGAAGACCGTGACGCCCTCGATCCGGTCGAACTCCTCACGGATCGGGTAACCGAAGGAGTGGGTTGCGATGACGACTTCCACGCCCTGCCCGGCGAGGTACTCTGCGAGTTCCAGGGTCACGATCTCGGCGCCCATGTAACGAAGCAGGTGCGCCTGGGTGATCAGGATCTTCGACCCTTTTAGCTGCATTTCATATCCTTGGAAGTTGCGGGGTCAGTGCTGAGCAGAGGCACTCAGATTTTGCGTGCAGTCTCCAGCGATCCCGAGTCGAGGGCCGCCTGATCCGTGAGATCCGTCAGGGTCGACGCTCGGTAGCTCGTCCACTTCCGCACCTGGTAGGGGGGGTTCATGGCGAGCCAGAAGAACCGGCGCTTCCAGCTGAAGTCGGGGTCTCGGAGAATGCGCAGCGTGTCGCCGGCGATACCCCGCATGGTGAGGCGAAGTTGCGCTCGCCCCGTCATGGGTGGGATCGGGAAACCGATCTGGCGCAGACCGATGGTCTCGTCGAAGATCCGCTTGCCGTACTCGGCCAGGGTGAGGTCGTTCGAGTGCTCGACCGCCGCTCGACCTGCGTACGCCTTGCGATAGCCGGCCTCGATTAGGTCCTTGCCGAAGAGTTGGTCCTCTGCGTAGCGCACATCGCGGTACGGGATGGTGTTGAGCAGGAAGTCTCGCCGCGCGGCCGAATTGACGTCAGAGTAGAAACTGATGGCGTTCAGCACACCCTCACTCTGCACGAACGCATCCTTGTAAAACACGGACGTGCCCCAATCCGGTCCGAAGCCCGCGAAGACACCCTGGATCTCGTACTTGAGCAAGGGGAAACAACCGGAGCGGGGAATCTGCTTGCCCATCACGGCGACAATGCGCTTATCGAGCCGGAACGGTTCGAGCAACTCGCGCAGCCACTGGCGGGAGGCGGGGATGGCATCGTGGGTCAGATACGCCACGAACTCGCCGGTCGCCAGCTGGGCGGCGAGGTTACGGGTCTTTCCGTGGCCGAACTCCGAGTTCGGGATCTCGTGCAGGCGCACCGAGGAGAATCGGCGCACGATGTCGAGGGTTGAATCCGTCGATCCTGAATCGATCACGAGCACCTCGAACGCGCCGTCCAGCTCCTGGCCCAGGACTTCCGTCAGGATGCGTTCGAGGTAGGCCTCACCGTTGTAGGTGAGGATCGCGACCGTCGCACGGGTCGGGGTTACAGCGTTCTCATCACTCATTCGGGTGGTCTCGGATCTCTTCATAGGTCAGCCTGACGCCCTCGTCGAGCTCGGTCATATTCGCCGTACCGAACTCCGAGCGGTAGCGTTCGGTGTCGAGAACGACGCGGTCGACGAACGTGGGCGGGGCCGGTCGTTCCTCAACGGTGAAGTCGATGCCGGTCACGCGGCGCAGTGAGTTGATGATGTCGGACACCGAATAGCCGATGCCGCTGCCCAAATTGTAAAGGTCGAATTCGGTGTCCACGCCCACCATAGGCGTCACCATCCGAACAAGATCCTCCACATAGACGTAGTCGCGCACCATCGACCCGTTGCCCAGCCGGATCACCGGTCGCCCCAAGGAAATCTGTCGGAGTGCGATCGGGATCAGGCCCTGCTTCTTGTTGGGCTTCTGGCGCGTTCCGTAGGGGTTTGAAATGCGCAAGGCAGTGGACTCGAGTCCATGTTTGGCCTTGAAGTAGTGCAGGTAGTGCTCGATCGACAGCTTGCCGATCCCGTACGGGGAAATCGGCAGTGCCCGGTCGATCTCCGAGTACTCTGCCTTGCACTGCGGTCCGTAGATGGCACCGCCGGTCGAGGCGAAGTAGAACCGTTTGATCCCCGAAGTCGCGGCCGACTCGAGCAGCTCAACCGTCTGGGCGACATTGGTGCGGATGTCCAGGGTCGGATCGCTCTCGGCGGTCGCTGGGCTCGTGGTCGAAAGGAAGTGGAAGACGTAATCTTGACCGCTAACGGCGCCTTCGAGATCGGAGCGGCTGAGGAACTCCCCCTGCTGCACCCGCACGCCCGGGGCCGTAAATGTCGGTTTCAGGGAACTGAACCGGTCGAAGGCGGTGACGGTATGCCCGGCAGCGGCGAGTGAATCTACAAGATGGGATCCGATGAAGCCATTGGCGCCGATAACGACTGTATTAGCCACGCATAGCCCCTTCGAACGCCGCGAGGAATTGCACGCCGGAATCCGACCAGTTGACCTGAGCTACCGACTCCGACATGGCGATCGATCGTGCGACCGCATCGGGGTGGTCGAATACTTCGGCCATTTTGCGCGCGATGGCCAGTGGCGAGGCCGGCACGTATTCGATGAAGGGGTTGTCCGAGACCATCCGGTTGTTCGGGCCATCGTTGACGACCGGAGTGACACCGCTCGAGAGCAGTTCCAACGGCAACAGGGACATATTGGACAGCGACATCACGAGACCCGCGGCGCAGCGGTTGTACACGGCGTTGAGTTCGGAGATGTCGAGGCTCGAGAGGTTCGTGTACTCAAACGGGATATTCCAGTTGGACACGTCCCAGCCGGCGAGGTTGATGCGCACCTCGGGTTTGAGCCTGGCGAACTCAGCCAGGGCGAGCAACCCGAATTCGAACGCGCGGCGCGGCGTGACGGGCCTAGCGTAGAAGAAGACCTCGTTGCGACGTCCGACGTTTGTGACGCTGTAGTGAGTCTTGTCCACTGCGAAATCGAAATGGTCCGTGGTCATGCCATATTCGGTGGCGAGCTTGTGGGCCAGCCACCCACCGGCGGTGATGCCGTGAAAGCCGAATTTGTAGGTGTTGCCAGCCAGCAGGGACTCGGTGCCAAGCGGGTAGAAGCTGGCCTCATAGTCCTGCACGAAATAGAACCGGCGAGCATCGGACTTGTCAAGATAGGCAGGGTAGGCCGTCTCCCATCCGGTGGCGAAGAGGGCCTGGGTGCTTGCGTCAACGCCCTGCTCGCGGTCGTACATCGTGATGCGGGCCGCTACTTCCGGGTATGCCCCGGCAGACTTCAGCATCGCGCGGATGTCGGGGATGCTCACGGCGGCGGCACTCGTCGTGTAGAGATAGATCGAGCAGCGGTGCCCGGCTTTCTCGGCGATGTCGATGAACCGGAACAGGTTCTGGTGCCCCCCGCTCTCGAGCCCGGGAGGCGACATGATCCAGGCGATGTCTACTGGGCCTTCGTCGACCACGGTCGGCGAGACTCGCCAGTGCGGGGACTGGGTCCAATCCAGCTCCGCCGCATCCTCATTCGCGACGAGCATGATGGCCTCGTGTCGCGCGATCACCGAGCTGGCCTTCGTCAGGCTCCGCACGATGAATACACGCGCGCCCTCCGCACGCAGAACTCGCGCTGGACGAAGGGCGATGTGCAGCGCCTTTCCTACAAAAACTCGAGGACCCTGCTCGCGGATGATGCGCATACTCCGGTGGAACACAGAGATCCCCTTGTGGGTCGGCATCGGATCGGTATTAGTAGGTATAGACATGTCTGGATCACTCTATCAACCGGCCCGGGCCGGGTCGGAACCCGCCTGTCGGACGCGGCGACCCGGGGCAACACGGCACTGGGTATGCTTGACCCTGATGTCTAGCACTCCCCTCGAATCCACGGTTGTGGTCACAGTCACCTACAATTCGAGTTCCCACCTGCCGAAATTCCTCGACTCGGTGCGCACCAGCGAAGACCACCAGCTCACCGTGATCGTGGCCGACAATCACTCATCAGACCTCGAGGCCATAAGTCTCATTGTCCAGTTGCAAGGTGCACGCCTTCTGCCACTGGGTGAGAATCGAGGCTATGGCGGTGCCATCAACGCAGCGATCGCGTCTCTGCCGAGACACGTCACCTCGATCCTGATCTCGAATCCGGACGTCGAGCTCGGCCATGGCGCAACCAGCGCGCTGCTCGCAGAGCTTGCGGCCGATCCTCTCGTCGGCTCGGTCGGACCGAGAGTGCTCAACGCCGACGGCACCACGTATCCGTCCGGACGAGAGCTTCCCTCGCTCCGAAACGGAGTGGGGCACGCGCTCTTCGCACGCATCTGGCCAGCCAACCCGTGGAGTCGGTCGTATCGTGCCGAGAGCGAGGGTTCCGACGTGCGCCGCCCGGTTGGCTGGCTGTCCGGTTCCTGCCTCCTCGTTCGTCGCACCGCGTTCGAGGAGCTGAACGGTTTCGACGAGGGGTTCTTCATGTACTTCGAAGACGTCGATCTGGGCTACCGGCTGGGAAAGGCAGGGTGGAAGAACGTCTACACGCCCGAAGCATCGGTCGTTCACACCGGTGCGCACTCGACCAGCACCGAGTCCGGCAAGATGGTGCGCGCCCACCATGACAGCGCGTACCGATACCTCGAGAAGAAATACTCTGCTCCCTATCTGGCTCCGGTTCGCTGGGCGCTGAAGCTCGGCTTGACGGTGCGGGCCCACGTCTTGGCCCGCACCGGCCGGCTCGGCTAATCAGTCGTTCGCGGCGATGAGCCCGGTCAGATAACGCCCGTATCCGCTTTTCTGGAGCGGCTCCGCCAGCGCCTCGAGGTCGGAATTTGAGATCCAGCCGGCCCGCCAGGCGATCTCCTCGATGCAGCCGACCTTGAAGCCCTGGCGGTCTTCGATCACGCGCACGTACTCGGACGCCTGCATCATCGACTCGAACGTGCCGGTGTCGAGCCACGCCGTGCCGCGGTCGAGAACCTGAACGTGCAGGTTGCCCTGGGCGAGGTAGCGCTCGTTGACGGTGCTGATCTCGAGTTCGCCGCGCGCACTGGGCTCGATGGTCTTCGCGATCTCGACGACCGAATTGTCGTAGAAGTAGAGGCCGGGAACCGCGTAGTTGCTCTTCGGCTTCGTCGGCTTCTCCTCGATCGACAGCGCGGTCATGCTGCCGTCGAACTCCACCACCCCATAGGCGTTGGGGTTGCTCACGTGGTAGGCGAAGATCCGGGCTCCCACCAGGTCGGCGTTGCCGCGCAGGGCCGATCCCAGGCCGGCGCCGTGGAAGATGTTGTCGCCGAGCACGAGAGCGACGCTTTGGTCCCCGATGAATTCCTCGCCGATGATGAACGCCTGGGCGAGGCCGTCCGGCGACGGCTGCGAGGCGTACTCGATCCTGAGGCCGAGGTGAGACCCGTCGCCGAGCAGCGCCCGGAACTGGTCGTTGTACTCGGGCGTGGTGATGATCAGGATCTCGTTTATGTCCGCCATCATCAGCGTCGACAGAGGGTAGTAGATCATCGGCTTGTCGTAGATGGGCATCAGCTGCTTGGAGATGGCCTTGGTGATGGGCCACAGTCGGGTGCCGGAACCGCCGGCGAGGATGATTCCGCGCATTGTTACTTTCCTTCGTTTAGGGAGGTGTAGAACGCCCGAGCGTCGGCCCAGGTGGGCAGCTGACCGCTGGCGGCGGCTTCGGTCAGGCTCGGGGCATCCGTGTCCTTCGGGGACAGGAGAAGCTCGCCGGCCTCGGGCGGGAAGACCAGGCCGATGTCCGAGTCAAGCGGGTTGATGCCGTGTTCGCGTCCCGGGTTGAAGGGCGCGGTGACGAGGTAGCTGACCGTGGCATCGTCGGTGAGTGCCACGAAACAGTGGCCGAGACCCTCGGCGATGTAGATCGCTCGGCGATCCATGTCGTCAAGTAGGACGCTGTCCCACTGGCCGAAGGTCGGCGAGCCGACCCGGATGTCGATCACGTAGTCAAGCACGGCGCCGTGCGTCGCGGTGACGTACTTGGCCTGGCTGGGTGGGATATCGGCGAAGTGGATGCCGCGCACGGAACCGCGCTTGGACACCGACGTGTTGGCCTGGGCGATCTTGAGGCTGTGCCCGATCGTCTCCTCGAGACGGTCGAAGCGATACCACTCGAGGAAGACTCCCCGGTCGTCTCCGAACTGCTTCGGAGTGATTTCGTAGGAATCGGGGATGGAGAGTTCGCGGATCTTCACCGACTAAGCCTACCAAGCGCTTACCGGTAGAATCGCGGGGGCACTTTCATCAAACGGAACGGTTACCTCCATATGAAGATCCTCGTCACCGGCGGAGCCGGTTTCATCGGCTCGAACTTCGTTCGGCGCACCCTCGAAGACGCCTACCCCGGCCTCGAAGGAGCCGAGGTCGTCGTACTCGACGCCCTCACCTACTCGGGCAACCTCGAGAACCTGGCCCCCGTCGCCGGGTCCCCGCGGTACTCGTTCGTGCACGGAGACATCCGTGACGCCGCGCTGCTCGACGAGCTCTTCCCGTCCCTCGACGCCGTGGTGCACTTCGCCGCCGAATCCCACGTGGACCGCTCGGTGCGCGACGCGTCGATCTTCGTCGAGACGAACGTGCTCGGCACCCAGCAGCTGCTCGACGCGGCGCTCCGGCATGACCTGGCCCGGTTCGTGCACGTCTCCACCGACGAGGTCTACGGGTCCATCGCCGAGGGTTCGTGGAACGAGGAGCGCGCGCTCGAGCCGAACTCCCCCTACTCCGCCTCGAAGGCCGGCAGCGACCTGCTCGCCCGCAGCTACCACCGCACGCACGGTCTGAACATCTCGATCACGCGGTGCTCAAACAACTACGGGCCGTACCACTTCCCCGAGAAGGTCATCCCGCTGTTCGTCTCCAACCTGATCGACGACAAACATGTTCCCCTCTACGGCGAGGGCAACAACATCCGTGACTGGCTGCACGTGGACGACCACACCCGCGCCATCGCGATGGTGCTCGTCGGCGGCCGCGCGGGTGAGATCTACAACATCGGCGGCGGCACCGAGCTGACCAACAAGGAGCTCACGCAGATGCTCCTCGACTCCACCGGCAAGGACTGGTCCTATGTGGACCGGGTCGCCGACCGCCTCGGGCACGACCTGCGCTACTCCGTGGACATCTCCAAGATCCAGGCCGAACTCGGCTACGCACCGCTCGTTCCGTTCACTCAGGGACTCGCGGACGTGGTGCAGTGGTACCGGGACAACCGCAGCTGGTGGGAACCCCTCAAGGCCCGTGCGGAATTGAACTGATGACCCGCTACCTGATCACCGGCGCGGCCGGGATGCTCGGCCGCGACCTGCAGGCGGCGCTCGCCGGCCGCGACGTCACGGCGTCCGACCGCACCGAGCTGGACATCACCGACCGGGCCGCGGTTCTGGCCGGAGTCGTCGGCTATGACGTCATCATCAACGCCGCCGCCTACACCAAGGTGGACGACGCCGAGACGAACGAGGATGCCGCGTACGCGATCAACGCGACCGGTCCGCACAACCTGGCGCTCGCCGCATCCGCTGCCGGGGCGAAGCTCGTGCAGGTCTCGACCGACTACGTGTTCGACGGCAGCGCCACCGATCCCTACTCCGAGGACACCCCGCTCAACCCGATCTCCGCCTACGGCCGCACCAAGGCCGCGGGCGAGGCGTTCGTGCTGGCGGAGCACCCGGCGGGCAGCTACATCGTGCGCACGGCCTGGCTCTACGGGGAGCACGGCCCGAACTTCCCCAAGACCATGCTGAAGCTCGCCGCCGCCCGCGACACCCTCAGCGTCGTCGACGACCAGGTCGGCCAGCCCACCTGGACTGCCGACCTGGCCGCACAGATCGTCGCCCTGCTCGATTCCGACGCGCCCGCCGGCATCTATCACGGCACCAGTTCGGGCGTGACGAGCTGGTTCGGCTTCGCTCAGGCTGTGTTCGCAGCCGCGGCCCTGAACCCGGAACGGGTCACCCCGACCGACAGCTCGCAGTTCGTGCGCCCGGCTCCCCGGCCCTCGTATTCGGTGCTCGGCCACGACGCCTGGGCCGCTGCCGGGCTGTCCCCCATCCGCGACTGGCGCGAGGCTCTGGCCGTGGCCTCCGAGCAGGGGATCTTCGCGGACCGATGACCACACTGAAAGTCGTCCTGGACCGGATGAGCGCACCGGTTCCGGGCGGCATGGGTCGGTACACCGAAGAACTGACCCGGGCCCTGATCGCTGCGGCTCCGGCCGAGTGCGACGTTGGAGGAATCGTGTCGGCCTCGTCGGCTGAGGACTACGCGCGGATCGAGGCCTCCCTCCCGGGCCTGGCCGGCCTGCACAAGACGACGCTCCCCCGCCGCGAACTCACGGCGGCCTGGCAATTGGGCATCGTCAACAGCTCCGGGTCAGGCATGATCCACGCCCCGTCTCTGCTGGCGCCCCTGCACCGGCACAGCATCGTCAAGGACGGCACCCAGATGACCGTCACTATTCACGACGTGCTGGCCTGGACGCATCCGGAGGCCCTCACCCCGGCCACCGTCGCGTGGACGAAGGTCATGGTGAAACGCGCCCGCAAGTACGCGGATGCGATCGTGGTGCCCAGCCACGCCGTGGCCCACCAGCTCGCGGGCATCGTCGACCTCGGCGACCGGGTGCGCGTGATCGGCGGCGGCATCGGCAGCGGCCTCCGCCTGCCGTCGAACTCCTCCGCGACGGAGATCATCGCCGAACGCCTGACACTGCCGAACGAGTACATCGTCGCCGTCGGAACGCTGGAGCCGCGCAAGGCCCTCACGGCGCTGGTCACGGGCCTCGGCCTGCCGGGAGCCCCGGACCTTCCACTGATCGTCCTGGGACCGGCCTCCTGGGGCGAACTCGAACTGGCCGCCGTGGCCGACGAGGCCGGGCTCCCGTTCGGCCGGGTGCGGGCTCTCAACGGGCTGACCGACGAGGAACTGGCCGTGGTCATCTCACGGGCGTCCGTGTTCGTCTACCCCAGTCTGGAAGAGGGCTTCGCCGGCCCGATGATCCAGGCGTTCCACCTCGGCACCCCCGTGGTGCACTCGGACGCGCCTGCCCTGATCGAGGCCGCCGGCGATGCGGGGCTGGTCGTCGAGCGTGCGGATGCCGCCGGGTACCCCGAGCGTCTGGCCGCGGCCGTGACCCAGGTGCTGTCCGACACCACACTGGCCAGCCGTCTGCGCATCTGCGGCACCGACCGCGCCTCGGCCTTCACCTGGCGCGATTCCGCCGAGCGCATCTGGCTGCTGCACGCGGACCTGTAGGCCGGGGCCGGTCCTGCCGGCCCCGAACCTCGACCTCGCCCTGCACCAGACTCGACCGGCTTTACGAGGCCGGTTCCGCCGTGGGCGGCGGAGCCAGGGCGGTCTCGATCAGGCTGCGGATGACGTCGTAGTCGGGGTCCTCCGGGTCGATGTCGTTCTCCGGCACCAGCTCCACGGACTGGATCGGCAGCGCCTTCGTCTTCGATGCCAGGTCCACGAAATAGCCGAGCATACCCTGGGGGATGTCGGTCTTCACGACCTGGCTCCCGGCGGTGGCGATCGCCTGGAACTTCGTCAGCACGTTGGCGGGGCTCGCCTGCTGCAGGATCGCCTCCTGAACCTGCCGCTGCCGCACCATCCGGTCGTAGTCGCTCGTGTCGTGGCGTGAGCGTGCGTACCAGAGGGCGTGGAACCCGTCCATGTGCTGCATGCCGGGCTCGAACCAGAAGGCCACCTCGGAGAACGTCTCGTCGGTGTGCACCGGGACGCGGTGGTCGACGTTGATGTCGACGCCGCCGAGGGCGTCGATCAACTCGGAGAAGCCCTGCATGTCGATCAGCACGTAGTACTGGATCGTCAGGCCGGTCACTCCCTCGGCCGCGTCGCGCATGCCCTCGATGCCCGGTTCGCTGCCCTGATCGACGGCGTCCGGATACATCTCCGGGCTCTTCAGCTCGACCTCGGTGTAGATCGAGTTGAGCATGCAGGCAGAGACCTCGCAGCCGTCGATCGAGCCGTACCCCTCCGGGTAGACGGATGCCAACGGCGAGTCGGCCGGGAACGGCACGTCCTCGAGGTTGCGCGGCAGGCCGATCATGCTGGCCTGGCCGGTCTCGGCGTCGATGCTGACCACGGAGATGCTGTCGGGGCGCAGGCCCTCCCGGTCAGGGCCGGCGTCGCCGCCGAGCAGCAGGATGTTGTAGCGGCCGTCGGAGGGCGGCTCGGTCGGGCCGGCCACGAAGACCGAGGACAGGAACCCGCTGGCCGTCGTGGCCACGTAGGCACCGTACCCGGCCGTGCCGACCACGCCCACCATCAACACCGTCGCGAAGCCGGCGATGATCGGCCGGGCCTTGGGGGTGGCGCGAACGAGGCGCACCAGGCGCAGGGTGTCCAGAGACAGGATCAGCCAGACCACGCCGGAGAAGGCCAGCAGGAGCGCTACCGCCCACAGGCCGATCGAGTTCGTGAACACGGTCAGGACGACGGCAGGCCAGAGCACGTAGACAACCCCGGCGACCACCGCGAGGGTGAGCAGTGTGAGCGTCAGGCGGAGGCCGAACCGGCCGAGCCGACGGCTGCCGGCCAGCACCTGAGCGGAGCCGGGCAGCACGAAATTGAGCACGACGAGCCACCAGGCTCGCTTGGTCATGACCGGGGCGGACCCGACATCCGGATGCCGGATCGGCGTACGTGCACTACTCATAATCTGTCTTGGAGGTCCAGGTTCTTCTGCTCGACCTGGGCGGCGAGCATCTCCATGTAGCCGAGCAGCTTCACCCGGAGGGTGTCGTCGGCGATGGCGAGAACCTTGACGGCGATGAGAGCCGCGTTGCGTGCGCCGCCGATGGAAACGGTGGCCACGGGAACCCCGGCCGGCATCTGCACGATCGACAGGAGCGAGTCCAGGCCGTCGAGTCGGCCGAGCGGCACGGGCACGCCTACCACCGGCAGGGTGGTCACGGCCGCGAGCATGCCGGGCAGGTGGGCAGCCCCTCCGGCGCCGGCGATGATCACCCGGAGGCCGCGCGCGTGGGCGCTCTGGCCGTAGGCGATCATCTTCTCGGGGGTGCGGTGCGCCGAGATGACCTGCACCTCGAAGGGCACGCCGAAGTCGCGCAGCAGCTGGGCGGCGTCGCTCATCACCGGCCAGTCGGAATCGGAGCCCATCACGACGCCCACAAGCGGCGTCGGGGTGGCGCCGCGCGGAGCGGTCTCGGGCACAGGGTTGTCTGTCACGCAGTCGATCCTATTTGGTCAGTCCTGAAAAACAGCCGCTGCGGCCCGCGCCTGGTAGGCGACGAGGTCCAAATCGTCCCCACCGACGGTCACATGGCCGACCTTGCGCCCCGGTCGGGGGTCCTTGCCGTAGGTGTGCACCTTGGCTGTCGGAAAGGCCTCGAACGCGGCCGGGTAGCGGGACGAGAGGGTCTCCGACGCCGGCCCGCCGAGAATGTTGACCATGACGGTCCACGGGTCCCTGGCGTCGGTCGCCCCGAGAGGAAGGTCGAGCACGGCCCGGAGATGCTGCTCGAACTGGCTCGTCGTCGACCCTTCGATCGACCAGTGGCCGCTGTTGTGCGGGCGCATCGCCAACTCGTTGACCAGGATGCGCTCATCCGTCGTCTCGAACAGTTCGACGGCCAGCATGCCGGTGGCGCCGATGCCCTCGACGATGCGCACGGCTATGTCGGCCGCCGCATCGGCCAGTCGACCCTCGGACTGGGGCGCCGGAGCGATGACCTCGGAGCAGACGCCACCCTGCTGCACGGTCTCGACCACGGGCCACAGCGCGATCTGGCCGGACGGACGGCGCGCGACCAGCTGGGCGAGCTCCCGGCGAAACTCGACGAGCTCCTCCACCAGGAGGGCGCCGTCATTGCCGTCTTCGGCGAGCGCGGCGAACCAGTCATCCGCCTCGTGCTCGTGGGTGACCAGTCGCACCCCCTTGCCGTCGTAGCCGCCGCGGGCCGTCTTGACGACCGCGCGACCGTTATGGGCGGCCAGGAACACGCCCAGCTCGGCGGCGTTCTCAACCCGCGCCCAGTCCGGCACCGGCAGACCCAGCTCGCTCAGGCGCTGACGCATCAACAGCTTGTCCTGGGCATACAGCAGCGCGTCGGGGCCCGGGTGCACGGCCACGCCCCTGGCCACAAGCTCACGCAGGATCTCCTGCGGCACGTGCTCGTGGTCGAACGTGACGACGTCGACGGTCTCGGCGAAGGCCAGCACCACGTCCCGGTCGCGGTAGTCGCCCACCTGCACCGCGGCCAGGTCGGCCGACATGCCCTCGTTCTCGGCCAGCACCCGGATCCGGATGCCCAGGTTGACGGCCGCCGGAATCATCATCCTGGCCAGCTGTCCGCCGCCGATCACACCCACAGTCGTATTCATCGCTCCACCAACTCCTTGACACCGTTCATTCCCCGATACGGGTTCTCTCAGGCAGCACGCTGGGCCTCGCCGTAGACTCGGGTTCTCGTCTTCTATCTTTGCCCATCATCCGGAGGGATGCATGCCGAGTACACAGCGCCGATCAGCACGGCTCCTGGCCTTCGCCAGTCAGCTCGGCAAGTTCGGAGCTGTCGGCCTGGTCGGCTTCGCCGTCGACTTCACGGTCTTCAACCTGCTGCGCACCACGGTCTTTGACCCTGCCGTGCTGGAGGCCGGACCGATCTACGCCAAGGTTGTGTCGACCACACTGGCCATCATCGTGAACTGGATCGGCAACCGCTTCTGGACCTTCGGGTCGAACCGCCAGTCCCGCACCCTGCGCGAGGCGGCCGAGTTCTTCGCCGTCAGCCTGATCGGCATGGCCATCGGCCTCGCCTGCCTCTGGGTCAGCCGCTACGGGCTCGGCTACACCAGCCTGCTCGCCGACAACATCTCCTCGAACGTGATCGGCCTGGGGCTGGGTTCGGCTTTCCGCTTCGTGCTCTACCGGCACTGGGTGTTCTCCCCGCGGCGCGCGGCCGAGGCAAAGGCCGGCCGGGGCCGTCTAGCGGGATCCCCAGTGCGCGGTCTCGTCGGCGAGAGCTGACTGCTCCTGGCGGCGCGAGCCCATCAGGGTGCGCGAGGACTCCATCTGGTCGTGCAGCACCTGCTGCACGAGGGCGGCGTCAGGCACGTCTTTCAACACGAGCGGATGCTCCAGTCCGGCATTGATCAGCACGTCACCCGAGTGGGCCAGCGACTGCAGCCAGTTCTGGCGTACGGTCACGTCGTAGCCGCGGCTGTGCAGAAGTTCCTGGCGGGTGCGCACGAAGAACCCGTGCCGAAAGATGATGCGCCGGGTCGTGATCGTATAGCGGTTGTTCAGCCACGAGGCCAGCGGCAGCAGCCAGAGCAGCAGCACGAGGGCGGCTGCGGCGGCCAGCAGCGCCAGGTTCTCCCACGGCTCCGGCAGCGAGCCGTAGAAATACCCGGCGGCGCCGACAATGGCCAGTAAGGCCAGAGTGGGCCAGAACAGGATCCGGGCGTGCGGGCGAAGCCCGGCCACGACCGATTCGGCCGGGGGAAGCACCTCGGCCGTACCGAAGCCCGCTGTCTTTGTCATAACCCATTAATACCGCAGGTGGGTGACATCCCCGGCTGCGACGGCCTGCGGTTCTCCGTTCGCCTGGTCTTCGACGATGAGCCGGCCGCTGACGTCGAGAGCGATCGCGGTGCCCACGAGGTCGGTGCCGCCGGGCAGTTCCACCCGCACGACCCCGCCGATCGTGGCGCACAGCTCGGTCACCGCGTGCAGCAGCCCGCTCCGCACCGGGTCACCCTCCGCGTCGAGGAAGGCCCGGGTGAGCTGCCGTAGTTCGGTGAGGTAGCGGGCGAGCACGGCATCCGGATCGGGCGCAGAACCGGTCACCAGCAGCAGCGACGTCGACGTCAGCGTGGGCAGGTCGTGCTCGTCGAGGGAAACGTTCAGGCCGGCGCCGATGACCAGTCCCTGCGCGTCGGGCAGCAGTTCCGAGAGGATGCCCGACACCTTGTAGCCGTCGATCAGCACGTCGTTGGGCCACTTCAGGGTGACCTCGTGCCGGGGGGCCGCCTCGCCGGGCTCGTTCGCCCGGGCCGCCAGGCTCGCCTCGACGACCGCGCGCACGGCCCGGGTCATCGCCGCCCCCGCGAGAAGGGGGAACCAGCCGTAGTGGTCGATCGGGAGCGGGGCCGCGCCCACCCGCGGTCGGAGCAGCACCGAGATGGCGAGCGACTTGCCGGTGGGGGCGAGCCAGGTGCGGCCCAGTCGGCCGCGACCGCGAGTCTGGTTGTCGGTGACGACCGTCGACAGTTCGGGCCAGGCTGCGGCATCCTCACCCACCGCGTGGCCGACGAGAACGTCGTTCGTCGACCCGGTCTCGGCCAGGTATTCGAAACGTGGCACGACCTCGCGGCTGAGCGGAAACTCCATCTGGCACTCTCCCTGTGGCTAACTCCTGTAATTCTCCCGAATGGCGGCTCAAATGACACAATCCCGGCTCGAAACCGAGAGTTCTCAGGAGTTGGCCACGGTATTTCAGCCCTTGGCCACGGGGATGCGGGCGCACCCGACCAGCAAACCGGCCGGTTTTTGTAGACAATCGTCAACGATCGGGGGCCGGGGCTGGCCGGTAGAGTGAACCGCGTGACTGAGAACTCGCCCCTTGCGGGCCCCGACCTGTACACGACGGCTGGAAAGCTCGCCGACCTCAAGCTGCGCTATCACGAAGCCGTGACCGCCAGCGGCGAGGCCGCGATCGAGAAACAGCACGCCAAGGGCAAGATGACCGCCCGGGAGCGGATCGAGCTGCTCCTCGACCAGGGCTCCTTCGTCGAGCTCGACGAGTTCGTGCGGCACCGCACGCACGCGTTCGGCATGGAGAAGAAGCGGCCCTACGGCGACGCCGTCGTCACGGGCACCGGCACCATCCACGGCCGCCAGGTCTGCGTGTACTCGCAGGACTTCACCATCTTCGGCGGTTCGCTCGGCGAGGTCGCCGGCGAGAAGATCATCAAGGTGATGGACCTCGCCCTCAAGACCGGGGTGCCCATCATCGGCATCCTCGACTCCGGCGGAGCCCGCATCCAGGAGGGTGTCGTCGCCCTCGGCAAGTACGGCGAGATCTTCCGCCGCAACACGGCCGCGTCCGGCGTCATCCCCCAGATCTCGATCATCTGCGGCCCGGCCGCCGGCGGCGCCGTCTACTCCCCCGCCCTGACCGACTTCGTGATCATGGTCGACAAGACCAGCCAGATGTTCGTCACCGGCCCCGACGTGATCAAGACCGTCACCGGCGAAGACGTCGGCATGGAGGAGCTCGGCGGCGCGCTCACCCACAACACGATCTCCGGGGTGGCGCACTACCTGGCCAGCGACGAACCCGACGCCCTCGACTACGCCCGCACCCTGCTCAGCTACCTGCCGGACAACAATCTGGCCGACCTGCCCGTGTTCGACAGCGACATCGAACTCGAGACGACGGATGCCGATCGGTCGTTGAACACGATCATCCCCGACTCCGCGCACCAGCCCTACGACGTGAAGACCGTGATCGAGCACATCGTCGACCATGGTGACTTCCTCGAGACTCAGCCCTTGTTCGCACCGAACATCGTCGTCGGCTTCGCCCGGGTCGAGGGACGTTCGATCGGTATCGTCGCCAACCAACCCAATGCCATGGCCGGCACGCTCAACATCCCGGCCGGCGAGAAGGCGGCCCGTTTCGTGCGGTTCTGCGACGCGTTCTCGATTCCGATCCTCACCCTGGTCGACGTGCCCGGGTTCCTGCCCGGCACCGACCAGGAGTGGACCGGAATCATCCGCCGCGGCGCCAAGCTGCTCTATGCCTACGCGGAGGCGACCGTGCCTCTGGTCACCGTCATCCTGCGCAAGGCCTACGGCGGCGCGTACATCGTGATGGGCTCCAAGCAGCTCGGCGCGGACATCAACCTGGCCTGGCCGACCGCGGAGATCGCCGTGATGGGTGGACAGGGCGCCGTGAACATCCTGTATCGCGCCGAGATCAAGAAGGCCGAGGCAGCCGAGGAAGATGTCGCCGCCGTGCGCACCCGCCTGGCCAACGAGTACACCTACAACGTGGCCAGCCCGTTTCTGGCGGCCGAGCGCGGCGAGCTGGACGGCATTATCGAGCCGGCCACGACGCGCGTCGCGGTGACCAAGGCACTGCGCGCCCTGCGCACCAAGCGAGCGAGCCTGCCGCCCAAGAAGCACGGGAACATTCCGCTGTAAGCGGGCGTCATGACCGATCCATCGAATTCCACAACTCACCTGCCCGACTCGGGCTCCCCGGGCTCAGCCGAGCACGACGGGTCCGCAGCGCCCGACGTTCCTGCGGTGCCCGGGCTGCGCTTCGTGACCCGCGGCGTCACCTCCACCGAAGCGGCGGCCGTGTCGGCCGTGCTGCACGGCCTGGTGCGTGAGGAGTCCGACAACCTGCATCAGGCGCCGGCGCGAGGCCAGAGCGCCTGGCACCGCAGCCAGCGAGGTGTCCGGGTGCCTCTGACGCCCGGCCGAGGCCACTGGCGCGGGTTCTCGGCCTGACCCTGCGGACCTTCGGTTCGGGAAGGGACTCCCGGTCCCCCTAAATGCCGACTTATATTGCCGAATCGGTTCGACCAAGATTGGTTTTGCTGGTGGAAATCCTCGGAGGTCCACAACCAAAGCCCGTCGACTAGGGTAAGCAGTCGGGTTTTGGGGGCAAGTCAGGGTGACATTCGGGTTGTCGCCCTGGCACGAAAGTCGAAAGGGATCAACCGCACGGTTGGTCCCTTTCGCATGTGCGGCGCGATTGGCCCAGATGGACGGGTGTTGCACACCGCCGCGTCGTTCGACTCCGAGGCCTGGAGCAACTCCGTCCCCAACGAATTCGACGGAGATTTTGCCGAGAATGGCCCTGAACGCCGCGAAAAATCCCCTTGAGGAGAGAATCTCCGTCGAATTGGTTCGGCGCCGGGCGCGCAGTCCCGCCGGGGCTGACCTAACCCTGACCGGACATGAGCACCGGGTTGCGCGGAATCTCCAGCCAGAGGTGCACCTCGGGTTCCGGCGACTCCTGGCCGAGGGCGCTCAACCTGGCGTCCGCACTGCTGAGACCGACGACGGTGACCGCTGTCGCGGATCCGTCGCCCGCGGTGCGGGCGATGATCGTGTCGGCCGTGGTTGAGTCGATCGCGTCCGCCAGGGTGTTGAGCACCGCTTCCAGCTCCGAGCCGCGGATGTCGTCGATGCTGCCCTCGTCGAGCAGGGTGACGATGGCGCCGCGGCGGCGGGCGGCCATCACCGCGTCGCGGACGGCGTCATTGAGCAGCTTGCGACCGCGGATCTCGTCCCGCACGGCCGCCTCCAGGTAGCGGGACTCCTGCCGTTGCTCGGCGGTCAGCTCACCGCCCTGGTCGATGATGCTCCGCAGCATGGGTGCGGCCAACCGGATGGTCTGGGCAAGCCGCACCTGGCGCTCGTAGAGGTGCGCTTCCTGGGCGGCCTGCCACTCGGTGGCCTCCTGCTCGGCCAGGGCGTACTGCCGGGCGTCGCGGCCGGCCTTCGCCAACGCCCGCGCCAGGATGACCGCGACCGCGACCCAGACCACGCTTCCGATGACGCCCATCGACCCCAGGGCGGCCGGGCCGGCCCAGAAGACCGTGTGCACGACCAGCGTCGCCGCGCCGACCCAGGCGAGCCACGGGCGCCGGCGGGTCGCGGTGATGGTCATCAGGGTGCCCACTGCCGCGACGTACCAGGTGGCGTAGCCGTTGTCGACGGAGCCGTCCAGCTGGCTCCCCACGAGCAGCGGCAGCATCGCGCAGACGGCGATGTTGAAGTACGCCAGCCACAGCGGCATCCGGATCGGGCTCGTCGGCCAGAGGCTGAGCACGGTCGCCACGCAGTAGACGAGAAGCGCCAGTGCCGCCGGCACCGGGCTGCGCGGCTGGCCCAGCGAGTAGAAGCCGAGCACGACGTGGTAAGTGGAGAACATGGCGGCCAGGGAGAGCACGAGTCCGCGCGGAACGGTGATCATTCGGGGCGTCCGTCCTCGGCCGGCGGCCACTCGAGGGTGATGGTCGTGCCGCGGCCGACCGCCGCGCACACCCGCACGGATCCGCCGGCGCTGGCCACCCGATCCTGGATTGAGATGCGCAGTCCGAGCCGTTCCGCCGGCACCAGGTCCGGGTCGAAGCCCACGCCGGTGTCGGCGATGGTGATGGTGCAGCCGCCCTGGGCGTTGCCGTTCATCGTCAGGGTCCGGTCGGGCTCGAAGCTCGGCGTGCCGGCATGCTGGGCGCTGTTCACCATGGCCTGCACGCTAGCGGCGAGGATCGCTTCGCTCGCGTGGGCCGGGAGGCGCAGCCCGTCGATCTCGCACCCGACGACGTCGAACGGCACCGGCAGCCGGTCCGCGGCGGCCCGGATCTGCGCGCTGAGCTCGCTGAAGGGAACCATGCTGTCGTCGCCGGCCGGCACGATGGCTGCGTCGTTGAGCCGGGTGAGAGCATCCGCTGCCATGCCGGAGGCCAGTTCCGCCGCCTTCGGGCTGGAGGCCGCGGCCGCGGCGAGGAACGTGGCCAGCACGCTGTCGTGCACGATCGAGTCGACCTGCACACGCTCGACCTCCGTCGCATGCTGGCGCACGGCGTTCCCGTACTGGTGCAGCGCGTTGGTCTGGGCGTTGTCGACCGCAAGGGCCGTCTGCCGCAGCATGAAGATGATGATCAGGATGACCTGGCCGAGAATGATCGCGTAGACCGCGTCCAGGGACGACAGGAGGAAATCGGCGTCGCCGCCGGACGGCATCGACCGCACCACCCCATAGACGATCGGCACGACCACCGTGTAAATCACGGCCCAGAGCACCGGGAAGGCCAGGGCTGCGCAGGCCGTTGCGATCGTGCACATGTACCAGAGCCACGGTTTTCCGTCGAGCACGGCCGCAGGGTCGCGCATCAGGAGCGGCCAGGCCAGCAGCGCCGCCAGGTAGAACATCGCGACGGTTCCGGCGGCTGCCCGCACCCCGACCTTGGTCACGGCGGCCACCACGACGGCGGCCAGCGACAGACCGAGCAGCAGCGGCGTGAGCAAACCCATCACCGGCATCCGCACCGGTGCCTGAGCGAGCATAATCGGCATCGCCTGGAGGGCGAAGACCACGCCGACCCCGGCGACGGAACGCGACGCCACGACTTCGATCCGGGTGCGGCTGATCGGGTTCCGCGGCTGTTTGGGTCTCCCGATCAGATCGGAATCTAGCAGCTCGGCGTCTGGCTGCGCCGCGGTGGAGCCCCGTGTTCCGGCGCCCGCAGGCTCACCCGCGGGCATCTCCGCCATCCGGGTCGAGGCCCGGCAGGATTCCGTCTTCGACGGCGCGCCGGAGCAGGTCCACCTTGGTGGGTGCCGGACGGCCGACCTCCACGTATTTCACGCGGATTCGGTCGAGGTACTCACGGGCGGTCGAATGCGCGATGCCGAGCTGCATCGCCACCATCTTGAGCGGGAGTCCCGAGGCGTAGAGGTGCAGCACATCGCGTTCGCGCCGGCCGAGCTGGGCCTTGGCGAAGTCGCGGTCGGCGTCGATGGCCGTGGCCCATTCGAGGTTGTTGAGCACATCGCCGCGGGCCACGGATGCGACGGCCGCCATGACCGTCGTCGTGGGCGACGACTTGGGGATGACGCCGGCCGCACCGGCGGCGAGCGCCTCGCGCACCAGGGCGACCCGGTCGGCGATACTGTGCACGAGCACCGACGCCCCCGTGCTCTGGGCCCGGTGCACATTGTCGGTAACGCGGGATCCGTCGCCCAGCGACAGGTCGAGCACGATGACGTCCACGGCGCGGCCGTCGATGCCGTCCACCAGCTCCTGCACGGTGGGTGCGGTGAAGACGACCTCATAGCCGACGTTCTCGCAGGCCGCTTTGATGCCCAGGCGCACCGACTCGTGATCGTCGGCGATACCCACCCGCACGGGATGGTTTTGCGCGCCGGCGTCGGGGGTTCCCGGGGCCGAGGGGAGAGGTGCTGCTGGCTGGTTCACGGTTCCTACGTCCTCACGTTGTCGTACACGTCAACGATAGCTACCGGGACAGGAGCGCGACGGCTTCGACATGGTGGGTATTGGGGAACAGGTCGAAGGCACGCAGTCGGCGAAGGGTGTACCCATGGCCGGCGAGGAGGGCGATGTCGCGGGCCAGGGCGACCGGGTCGCAGGCCACGTAGACGATCTGGGCCGGTCCGACGGCGGCGAGCAGGTCGATGACTTCCTTGCCGGCGCCGGAGCGGGGCGGGTCGAGGATCACCGTGGCGGCCGCCTGGCGGGCCCGGTCGGCGGCGCTCGAATCGCGCACCAGAGCGTTCAGGAACCGGTCGACGCGGGAGGTCTGCACGCTGGCCCCGACCCATTCGGCGAGGTTCTCGGCCGCGAAATCGGTGGCCTGCGGGTCGCTCTCGACGCTGGTCATCCGCACGGTGCTGCCGAAGCGGTCGCCCACAGCGGCGGCGAGCAGGCCCACCCCGCCGTAGAGGTCCAGGTTCGCCGCCCGCGGATCGAAGGCATCCGGGTCGATGCTGTCTTGCACCGCGCGGTAGAGGGTCTCGGCGGCGCTGGTGTGCACCTGCCAGAACCCGGCGGCGTCGAGGCGGAACTCGCGTTCGCCCACGACCTCGCGGATCAGTGTTTTCGGGGTGTGGCGGCGACGGCCCTTGTCGTCCTGTTCCGCCACCAGGATCTGCACGGTGCCCAGGCTCGGGGCGACGATATCGACGGATGCGGCGCCGGGGAACATTTTGTCCAGCGGTGCGGCCGCCTCCAGCAGGCGGTCGGCCAGCGGCAGGTCGCCGACCGGGATGACCCGGTGCGAGCGGGCGGCGTAGGGGCCGACCGAGCCGTCCTCGTCGACGTGCAGGCGCACGCGGGTGCGCCAGCCGGTGCCGTCGGCAGCGTCTCCGGGCGAGGCGTTGGGGCCGACCGGGACCGGCTCGACGGCGACCTCGGACTCGATGCCGGCCATCCGTTTCAGGGCGTCGGCCAGAACCTGCCGCTTCAGCTCACGCTGGAAGCCGAGCTCGATGTGTCCGAACTCGGCGCCGCCGGCACGGTCGACGGGGTCACGGTCGAGGGCAGCCGCAGCCCAGATGTGCGGCTGGCGCTCCGGTGCGGGGGTGAGGACCTCAACGGTCTCCGCCCGCCAGAAGCTCTTGTGGCTGGCAGAGGTCAGCCGGGCGCGCACGCGCTCCCCCGGCAGGGTGTCGCTCACGAAGACCACGCGGCCCTCGTGCCGGGCGATGAAGATACCGCCGTGAGCTACGTTGGTGACGTCGAGTTCGAGTTCCGCGCCCACTTCTGCGGAGTGCCCGCTCGAATCTGCCTGAATGTCATTGCTGGTGCCCATCCTTCGATGATCCCACACCGCTCCCGCCCCGATCGAAGGAAACCCATGCGCTTGTACCTCGCGTCCACGTCTCCGGCCCGGCTGATGCTGCTGCGCACCGCCGGGATCGAGCCCGTCACCGTCGCGCCCGACGTCGACGAGGACGTGGTCGCCGCCGATGCCGCCCGAGCCGCCGGTGGGCCGCTCACCCCCCACCGGGTCGTGGAGTTGCTGGCTCGGGCCAAGGCGGAGGCCGTCTCCCGCACCCTGACCGGCAGCGGCGACATCGGCGACGGCCTGGTGCTCGGGGGCGACTCGGTCTTCGTGATCGACGACGTCATCTACGGCAAACCGCACACCGCCGCGAAGGCGCGGGAACGCTGGCACCTGCAGCGCGGCCGCACCGGGCAGCTGTACTCGGGACACTGGCTGATCGAGCACTCGGAGGGCGTGGCCGGGCGGGCTGTCGGCGCCGTGGCCGTCGCCGACGTCACCTTCGCCGACGACATCGAGGACGCCGAGCTGGACGCCTACATCGCTACCGGCGAGCCTCTGTACGTGGCCGGGGCCTTCACCATCGACAGCCTCGGGGCGCCGTTCATCACCCACATCAGCGGGGATCCGTCCACCGTTGTCGGGCTCTCGCTGCCGACCCTGCGCCGGCTCGTGACCGGGCTGGGCCACGCGTGGCCGAGCCTGTGGAACCGCCCCCGCGACTGACAGGGCGCCGGTCTTCGAGCCCGATTGTAGGCATCCGCACCTTTCCCGCACCCCTTTTTGTGGGAGAGAACCAAAAACCCGGCTGCTCTGCCCCATAAGCTAGGGCACTGTGCCCCCAATAACGAAGGTCCTCATCGCAAACCGGGGCGAAATCGCCGTCCGGGTGATCCGAGCCGCAAAAGACAGCGGCATAGCCTCGGTTGCCGTCTACGCCGACCAGGATCGCGACTCGATGCATTCGCATCTGGCCGACGAGGCCTACGGTCTCGACGGAACCACGAGCGCCGACACCTATCTGGTCATCGAGAAGCTGCTGTCCGTGGCCCGACGGTCCGGCGCCGATGCCGTGCACCCCGGCTACGGGTTCCTCGCCGAGAACGCCGACTTCGCCCGCGCCGTGATCGGCGCCGGCCTGATCTGGATCGGCCCCTCCCCCGACGCCATCGAGAAGCTCGGTGACAAGGTTTCCGCCCGGCACGTCGCCGAGAAGGTGCACGCGCCCATGGCGCCCGGCACTCTCAACCCGGTGGCGGATGCCGCGGAGGTGCTCGATTTCGTCGACCTCCACGGCCTGCCGGTCGCCATCAAGGCGGCCTTCGGCGGCGGTGGGCGCGGCCTCAAGGTCGCCCGCACCCGCGAGGAGGTGCCCGAACTCTTCGACTCCGCAACCCGCGAGGCCATCGCCGCGTTCGGTCGCGGCGAGTGCTTCGTCGAGAAGTACCTGGACAAGCCGCGCCACGTCGAGACTCAGTGCCTCGCCGACGCGGACGGCACCGTCGTCGTCGTCTCCACCCGCGACTGCTCGCTGCAGCGCCGCCACCAGAAGCTGGTCGAGGAGGCTCCGGCGCCGTTCCTCACCCACGCGCAGCGTGACGAGATGTACCGCGCGTCCAAGGCGATCCTCGCCGAGGTCGGCTACGTCGGCGCCGGCACCTGCGAATTCCTGATCGGACAGGACGGCACCGTCTCATTCCTGGAGGTCAACACCCGGCTGCAGGTCGAGCATCCCGTGTCCGAGGAGGTGACCGGAATCGACCTGGTGCGAGAGCAGTTCCGCCTGGCCGAGGGCGGCCGCCTCGACTACCCCGACCCGGCGCCGATCGGGCACTCCTTTGAGTTTCGCATCAACGGCGAGGATGCCGGCCGCGGCTTCATGCCGGCCCCGGGACCCGTGCACGTCTTCAAGCCCGCCGGCGGCCCCGGTGTGCGCGTGGACAGCGGTGTCACGGCCGGTGACGTCATCTCGGGCTCGTTCGACTCCCTGCTCGCCAAGCTCATCGTCACCGGCGCCACCCGGGAGGAGGCGCTCGAGCGCTCCCGCCGGGCCCTGGACGAGTTCGAGGTCGCCGGTCTCCCCACCGTGCTCCCGTTCCACCGCCGGATAGTGCGCGACCCTGCCTTCGCCCCGGCGAACGGCGAGCCGTTCACCATCTTCACCCGGTGGATCGAAACCGAGTTCGTCAACGACATCGAGCCGTGGAACGGCTCACCGGAGGAGCTGACCGGCCCCGCGAAGCACCACAACGTCGTCGTCGAGGTGGAGGGGCGGCGGATCGAGGTCAGCTTGCCGGTCCGCCTGCTGCCCGGCGGGGCTTCCGAGAGCACGGCCGGCCCGGCACCCCGTCGGCGCGGCGGCTCCCACGCCGTCAGCTCCGCTACCGGTGATGCCGTGCACGCCCCGATGCAGGCGACCATCGTGAAGGTGGCCGTGGCAGAGGGAGACCTTGTCGTCAAGGGCGACCTGCTGCTCGTGCTCGAGGCCATGAAGATGGAGCAGCCGCTGACCGCGCACAAGGACGGCGTCGTCGGCAACATCGGCGCGATCATCGGAGCGACCGTGGCCTCCGGCTTCCTACTGATGGCCGTCCTCGACGGCGACCCTGTCGGAGCCTGACGCGCGACGCCCGCTCGTCCCAGCCCGCCGCTCCTCCCCCGTCCGCTCCCACTGACCCGCGAGTTGCGGACATGACACCCTCGCTACCGAAACGAAGGTGTTTTCTCCGCAACGGCGGGCAGGCGGGGAGGTCAGAGCACGATGTGCATGGCGCGGGCGGCATCCGTGATCGAATGCGTCAGCGACGGGTAGACCGGGAACGCGCGCGCGACCTCGTCGACGGTGAGCCGGTGCTCCACGGCCAGGGCCAGCGGGAAGATCAGTTCGCTGGCCTTGGGTGCCACGATCACGCCGCCGATCACGGTTCCGGTGGTGGTGGTGGCGAACAGCTTGACGAAGCCGTCCTTGATGCCCATCATCTTGGCGCGCGGGTTCGAGGCCAGCGGGAGCTTGTAGATGCTGCCGCGGGTGAGGCCGTCCTCGATCTGCTTCTGGGTCCAGCCGACCGTGGCGATCTCCGGCTGCGTGAAGATGTTCGCCGCGACGTTGCGGATCTCGATCGGGTTGACCGCGTCGCCCATGGCGTGGAACACGGCGGTGCGCCCCATCATCGAGGCGACGGATGCCAGCGGCAGCTCGGTCGTGCAGTCCCCGGCCGCGTAGATGTTCGGCATCGACGTGCGCGCGACCCGGTTCACCCGGATGTGACCGGATTCGGTGAGTTGCACGTCGGCCTCCTCGAGGCCGAGGCCCTTCGTGTTCGGAACGGATCCGACCGCGATCAGGCAGTGGCTGCCCTCGACGGTGCGGCCGTCAGACAGTGTGGCGAGCACGCCGACCTCGGTGCGTACGACGGACTCGGCGCGGGACTTGCTGAGCACGACCATGCCGTTGCGTTTGAAGACGTTCTCGACCACGTTCGCGGCGTCGGCGTCCTCGCCGGGCAGCACCCGGTCGCGGCTGGAAATCAGGGTGACCTTGGCACCGAGGGCGCGGTAGGCGGAGGCGAATTCGGCCCCGGTGACGCCGGAGCCCACGACGACCAGATGCTCGGGCACGGCCCGCAGGTTGTAGAGCTGCGTCCAGGTGAGGATGCGCTCGCCGTCGGGGATGGCGGTCGGCAGGATGCGCGGGGTCGCCCCGACAGAGACGACGATCGTGTCGGCCTCGATCCGGTCGAAGTCGATGCCGGAGCCGTCCTCGGCCGTGGACACGATCACTCCGCGGGTGCCGTCCAGTCGGCCGTGGCCGTGCACCAGGTTCACCCCGGCGCGCATCAGGGTCGCCTTCATGTCTTCGGATTGCTGCCGGGCCAGGGCCAGGAGCCGCTTGTTGACCGCGGCGAGGTTGATGGCCACCTCGGGGCGGGCCGGCTTGCCCTTGTCCCCGCGCACGAACAGCTGCACGCCGAGCTCGGTCGCATCGTGGATCGAGTTGGTGGCCTCGGCCGTCGCGATGAGGGACTTGGATGGGACGACATCCGTGATCACGGCCGAACCGCCCACGCCGACGCGTTCGATCAGGGTGACCTCGGCGCCCTGCTGGGCGCCGGCCAGTGCGGCCTCGTACCCGCCGGGACCCCCGCCGAGGATAGCGATGCGCTGCTTGCGTTCGAAGTCGTAGGCCATGCACATATTCTCCTGCCCCGGCGCGCCCGCCGCCAAACCCCGGGGCCCCGCTCCCCCACCCGCGAACCAATTCGACGGAGATTCTGCCGAAAACTGACGTTGCGGCCCTTTTTCGGCTGCTCATTTGCAGAATCTCCGTCGAATTGGGCAACGGACCATCTCCGAAATCGGCGGGCAATTAGAGTGGGGGAATGCTGAAGACCGACATTAATCCGCTTGACACGCCAGAAACCGATCCGTTCGAAGTTGCACGGACCGCCGCTTCTGAGATCGCCGAGGCCACGGGCGTAGCCCACCACGACATCGCCCTGACCCTGGGCAGCGGATGGGGCAAGGCCGCCGATCTCATCGGCGAGACCACGCACACCCTCGACGCGCAGTACATCACCGGTTTCAGTGCACCGGCACTGGCCGGCCACGCCGGCACGCTGCGGTCGGTGCTCCTGCCCAACGGAAAGCGCGCCCTGCTCATCGGCGCCCGCACCCATTACTACGAGGGCCACGGCGTCCGCCGGGTCGTGCACAGTGTGCGCACCGCCGCCGCCACCGGCGCGACGACCATGATCCTCACCAACGGTGCCGGCGGCATCCGAGAGACTTGGAGAGCCGGCACCCCGGTGCTGATCAGCGACCACATCAACCTCACGGCCGACTCGCCCCTCGAGGGCGCCACGTTCGTCGACCTCACCGACCTCTACTCGCGCCGCCTGCGCGACCTTGCCCGCACCATCGACCCGTCGCTCGACGAGGGCGTGTACTGCCAGTTCCGCGGCCCGCACTACGAGACGCCCGCCGAGGTGCAGATGGCCAAGGTCATCGGCGGCCACATCGTGGGTATGTCGACCGCCCTCGAGGCGATCGCCGCCCGCCAGTCCGGCATGGAGGTCCTCGGCCTGTCCCTGATCACCAACCTCGCGGCCGGTATCCAGCAGGAGCCGCTCAGTCACTCCGAGGTGCTCGAGGCCGGCGCGCTCGCCGAGCCCGTCATCAGCGCGCTCCTCGCCCGGATCGTGGCCGCACTGTGAGCCTCGACAACACCGGCCCGCAGGCGACCGGCCGACACTCCGCCGACGCAGACGCCGCTCCCACCACCGACCCCGGCACTGACCCCACCACCGATGCCGGCACCGAATCCGACGCCACCGCCCTTCCCGACACGATGGTCATCGAGACCGTCGACGCCGACACCGGCACCGGCACCGGCACGAATGTCGAGACCGGAACCGATCCCGCTCCGGCCACGGATGCCGCCATCTCCGTGATCGCCGTGGCCAACGCCTGGCTCGGCCAGGACCCCGATCCCGAGACCCAGGCCGAGTTGCGCCTGCTGCTGCGCGGTGCCGGAGACGGCGACGCCACGGCTCTCGCTGAACTGCACGACCGCTTCGACGAGCGCCTCGCCTTCGGCACGGCCGGGCTGCGCGGTGCCATCGCCGCCGGCTCCAACCGGATGAACCGCGTGCTCGTCTGCCAGGCCGCCGCAGGCCTGGCCGCCTTCCTGAAGAGGACCACAGCCCCGGGCCGGGTCCCGTCGGTCGTCATCGGCTACGACGGGCGCAAGAACTCGCAGGTCTTCGCTACCGACTCGGCCGCGATCATGGCTGGAGCCGGGGTGCGCGCGATCCTGCTCCCCCGTCTGCTGCCGACCCCTGTGCTCGCGTTCGCGGTTCGCCACCTCGACGTCGGCGCGGGCATCATGGTCACCGCCTCGCACAATCCGCCCAACGACAACGGCTACAAGGTCTACCTGGGCGGAGCCAACCAGGGCTCGCAGATCGTCTCGCCCGACGACGCCTCTATCGCAGCCGAGATCCTGCGCGTCGCCGCGGAGGAACGGGTTCCCGATCTGCCCCGTGCACCCTACGAGACCGCCCCCGAGGCGGTCGTGCAGGCCTACATCGACGCGACGGCGGGCCTCGCGCACCGACCGCGGGCCCAGGTCAACACCGTTTATACGGCCCTGCACGGCGTCGGCTGGGATACCACCCGCCGGGTGTTCGAGGCCGCCGGCTTCGACCTGCCCACCCTCGTCGACGCGCAGATAGCCCCGGACTCCGCCTTCCCCACGGTCTCCTTCCCCAACCCCGAGGAACCCGGCGCAATGGACCTCTCCTATGAAACGGCCCGGGAGGCCGGCGCCGAACTGATCATCGCCAACGACCCGGATGCCGACCGCCTCGCGATCGCCATCCCGCACGAGGGTTATCCCGGCGGCTACCGTCGTCTCAGCGGCAACGAGGTCGGGGCCATCCTCGGCTGGCGGGCCGCCGAACTGGCCGCGAGCGCCACCGGTGACGGCGGCGCCACCGGCACCCTCGCCTGCTCCATCGTATCCACCCCGGCGCTGGAAGCAGTGGCGAAGGCCTATGGGCTCCGGTTCACCGACACCCTCACCGGCTTCAAGTGGGTGTCGCGCGCGCCCGGTCTGATCTTCGGCTTCGAGGAGGCCCTCGGCTACCTGGTGAACCCCGAGACCGTGCGCGACAAGGACGGTATCTCCGCCGCGGTGGCGCTGCTCTCCCTGGTCAGCGACCTGAAGGCGGAAGGGATCACCCTGGCCCAGCACCTCGACCGGTTCAGCGAACGCTTCGGCCATTTCGCCTCCGGTCAGATCTCCGTGCGCGTCACCGACCTGACCGAGATCGAGCGGGTCATGGCGCGGCTGCGCGAGACGCCCCCGGCCTTCGTCGGCAGCCTCGCCGTCGACCACATCGACGACCTCTCCGAGGGCTTCAACGGGCTGCCGCCCAGCGACGTGCTGCGCATCCGCCTGGCCGACGGTTCGCGTGTCATGGTGCGCCCGAGCGGCACCGAGCCGAAGCTCAAGGTTTACCTCGACACCAGCAGTTCCAACGGCACGGTCGCCGAACGCCGGGCCGCCGCCGAGGCGACCCTCACCGAGCTGGACCGAGGCATGCGCGAGCTGATCGCCTAGCCCCCGGGCGGTTCCCACCGCCGTCACCGTGCCCGTTCCGGTCGAGAGTGCCCGCTAGAGCGGGCACTCTCGACCGGAACGGGCACTTTGGCGTGTGGGTCCCGGGCCCGGCACCGCTACAGCGCCACAACACGGGGGCGAGCGGGTCAACTGGTGCCACGGGCACCGTCGCGCGGCCGGCAGGCCAACGGGCGGCAGGCGACTCAACGGGTGGCACGGGCACCGGCGGGCGGCAAGTCAACGGGCGGGAGGCAAGTCAAGGGGCGGTAGGCAGCCGGGGACACCGACGGGCAGCAGGCCGATGGACAGGGCGCAGGTCAGCCCAGGGCTGCTTCCAGCTTGGCGGCAAGCTCGTCCACGTCGAAGTAGTTGTCGATCACGACGATGTCGGCGTTGGTTTTGCCGATGGCGGCGACCAGCTCGGAGGAGGTCAGGATAACCTGCGCATCCGCGCCGACCGTGCGCACGCCGGCGACGTCGGTGGCGGTCACATCGGCCTCGATGTCGAGCCGCGCCAGCGCACGCTCGGCGTTGATTTTGAGGATGGCGGAAGTTCCCACTCCCACCCCGCAGAGGGCGACGATCTTCATGAGGGCTCCTCGGTTGGTGTGGGCACGCCGAGCAGGGCACGGATGGCGTCGGCCTCCGTCGCCGCGGCGAGCGAGGGGATGACGTGCGGGTCGTTGAAGACGTTGGCCAGCTCGGCCACGAGCAGCACGTGCTCGTCGGAGCTGGTGACGGCGAGGCCGAGCACCACGCTGACCGGATCGTTGTGCGGATGTCCGAACGCGACCGGTTCGGCCAGGGTCACGATACTGAGGCCCTCGGAGTGCACATCGGGGCCGGGCCGGGCATGGGCGAGGGCCAGCCCGGGGGCGATCACCACGTAGGCGCCGAACTCCTCGATGACGGCGATCATGCGTTTCGTGTATTCGGGGGTCGTGGCACCGGAACGCTCGAGGGCGTCACCGGCGGCGGCCACCGCGCCGCGCCAGTCGTCGACGTGGACGCCGATCGCGATGGCTTCGAGGGGCAGGGGCGGAAGGGGCATGGGAACTTTCACGGGGTATAGGTGGTCGGCTTTCGAGAGGAGATCAGGCGCTTTCGAAACCGGCGACGATGGTGTCGGCCAGCTCTTCGCGTTCCTCGAGCGGCAGGAACGCGGCCTGCGCAGCGTTGAGCTGAAACACCTCGAGGTCGTCGATGTCGTAGCCGAACGCATCGCTGAGCAGTGCGAGCTCCTTGGTCAGGGTCGTGTTGCTCATCAGCCGGTTGTCGGTGTTGACCGTGACCCGAAAGCCCAGCTGGTAGAGCAGGTCGAAGGGGTGGTCCAGCAGGTCCTCGCCCCAGGTGGCGATCGCGCCGGTCTGCAGGTTCGACGACGGGCTCAGCTCAAGGGCGATCTCGCGGTCGCGCACCCACTGCGCCACCGGGCCGAGCGTGACATAGGTGTTCTCCGCGTCTTCGCGGCCGATCACGATGTCCTCGGCCACGCGCACGCCGTGGCCCAGGCGCAGCGCCCGGCCGTCGTAGAGCGCCCCGCGGATGCTCTCCAGCCCGTCGGCCTCGCCTGCGTGCACGGTGACGGGCAGGAAGGCCTGGGCCAGGAAGTCGAACGCGTCCCGGTGATTGTGGGCCGGGAACCCCAGTTCGGCGCCGGCGATGTCGAAACCGACGACCCCGTTGGAGCGGTGCCGCACGGCGAGCTCAGCGATCTCCAGGCTCCGATCCGCGTGCCGCATGGCGGTGATCAACTGGCCGATTCGGATCCGGGAACCGGCGTCGGCGACCAGCGCCATGCCGGCCTCGATGCCTTCCTGCACCGCCTCCACCGCCTGGTCGAGGGTAAGTCCACGGGTCAGGTGCTGTTCGGGCGCCCAGCGGACCTCCCCGTAGATCACGCCGTCGGCGGCGAGGTCTTCCACGAATTCGCGGGCCACGCGCACTAGTCCCTCGCGGGTCTGCATGACGCCGACGGTCACGTCGAAGGTCTTCAGGTAGTCGACCAGGTTGCCCGAGTCGGCCTGGGTGCTGAACCACGAGCCCAGCGCCGCCGCATCTGTCGCCGGCAGGGACGCCCCGACCGCCTCGGCCAGCTCGATAATGGTCTGGGTGCGCAGCCCGCCGTCGAGGTGGTCGTGTAGCGAGATCTTCGGCAGCGCGTTGATGCTGGTGCCGGCTCCGGGCAGCAGATAATCCTCAGGGCTCTTGTTCACCCCTCCAATCTACCGGCTGGGTGCTGAGAGTCACGCTGCTGGGCCGACCAGGCCCGCACATCCGCTCAGATGAGCGGGCCCGCGGCGCACGGCCCGAGGGCGCACGGCCCCAGAGCGCACGGCCCGAGGACGCGCGGAACGGGGCCGTACCGGCGGCTTAGCGCCCGATGCGCTCGGCGATCAGCGGGCCGCCGTCGAGCACGGGTTCCCCGGGGTCGCCGATGCGGTAGGCGCCGTCCACGGCTTCCAGGGCCCGCGCGAAGCGCTCGGGCTCGTCGGCGCTGAGGGTGAACAGAGGCTGGCCGGCTCGCACGGTGTCGCCGGGCTTGGCGTGCAGGTCGATTCCGGCGGCGTGCTGCACGGGATCCTGCTTGCGGGCCCGGCCCGCGCCGAGGCGCCAGGCGCCGATGCCGAACGGCAGTGCTTGCTGCTCCACGAGCACCCCGTCGCGCTCGGCGGTGACGACGTGGGTTTCGCGGGCCATGGGCAGCGGGGCGTCGGGGTCGCCGCCCTGCGCACGGATCACGTCGCGCCACTTGTCCATGGCGCGCCCGTCGGTGAGGGCGGATTCTACGTCGACGTCGGTGATGCCGACCAGGGCGAGCATCTCCCGGGCCAGGGCCACGGTGAGCTCGACGACATCCGCCGGCCCGCCGCCGGCGAGGACCTCGACCGATTCACGCACCTCGTTGGCGTTTCCGATGGCAAGCCCGAGCGGCACGTTCATGTTGGTGAGCAGAGCGGATGTCGCCACGCCCGCGTCCTCTCCCAGCGCCACCATGGTGCGGGCGAGTTCGCGGGAGCGTTCGATGTCTTTCAGGAATGCGCCCGACCCGAACTTCACGTCGAGGACGAGGGCGCCGGTGCCCTCGGCGATCTTCTTCGACATGATCGACGACGCGATCAGCGGGATCGCCTCGACGGTGCCGGTGATGTCGCGGAGCGCATAGAGTTTGCCGTCGGCCGGGGCGAGCCCGCCGCCGGCGGCGCAGATCACGCCGCCGAATTCCTGCAACTGCGCGAACATCTCCTCGTTGGTCAGGTGTGCGCGCCAGCCGGGGATCGATTCGAGCTTGTCGAGGGTTCCGCCGGTGTGACCGAGGCCGCGGCCGGACAACTGCGGCACGGCCGCGCCGAAGACGGCCACAAGGGGCATCAGCGGCAGGGTGATCTTGTCGCCGACGCCGCCGGTGGAGTGCTTGTCGGTGGTCGGTTTGCCGAGGCCGGCGAAACTCATCCGCTCGCCACTGTTGAGCATCGCCATGGTGAGATCCTTGATCTCCCGGCGATTCATGCCGTTCAGGAAGATCGCCATGGTCATGGCGGCCATCTGCTCGTCGCCGACGTAGCCGCGCGTGTACGCGTCGATCAGCCAGTCGATCTGCGGCGTGCTGAGCTCACCCCGATCACGCTTGGCGTGGATCAGGTCCACGGCGTCGAAGGCCTCGATACGATTCTGGTTCAAGCTCACAACTACTCTTCCTGGTATTCGGCGAGCTGCCTCGGCCCGAAGGCGTCCGGCAGCACTTCATCGATGGTGCGCACACCCGACACGGTCTGCAGCAGCATGCCGGGCGCGGAGTGTTCGTACAACAACTGGCGGCAGCGGCCGCAGGGCATCAGCGTGCGTCCGTTGCCGTCGACGCAGGTGAACGCGACGAGGTGGCCACCGCCGGTCAGGTGCAGCATGGAGACGAGGGCGCACTCGGCGCAGAGGGTGAGCCCGTAGGAGGCGTTCTCCACGTTGCATCCGCTGATCACCCGCCCGTCGCTGACCAGGGCCGCGGCACCGACCGGGAATTTCGAGTACGGCACGTAGGCCTTGCCCATCGCCGTCGTGGCGGCTTCCCGCAGAGCGACCCAGTCGATTTCGGCGGCCTTCGAGAGGGCGCCCGGCGTGGTCCCGGTCACGATTTGATGTACGGCTTGCCGGATGCCGCCGGGCCCCGGGACATTCCGACGAACCCGGCTACGGCGAAGATGGTGACCAGATACGGCAGCATGAGCATGAACTCGCTCGGCACTGGCGAGCCGATGATGCTGAGCACGTTCTGCAGGTTGCTTGCAAACCCGAACAGGAGGGCTGCGAGGGTGGCCCGGATCGGGTCCCAGCGGCCGAAGATCACGGCGGCGAGGGCGATGAAGCCGGCTCCGGCGGTCATCTCCTTGCCGAAAGCGCCGACCGAACCGAGGGTGAAATAGGCGCCGCCGAGTCCGACGATCGCGCCGGCGAGCGACACGTTCCAGAACCGGGTGCGGGCGACGTTGATCCCCACCGTGTCGGCCGCCTGAGGGTGCTCGCCCACGCTGCGCAGGCGCAGGCCCCACCGGGTATGGAAGATGCCGTAGTACACCAGGGCGACGGCCACGTACATGATGTAGACGATCAGCGTCTGCCGGAAGAAGACCGGGCCGATGATCGGGATCTCGCTGAGCAGGGGGATGTTGATGCGCTCGAACCGCGGCGGCTGGTTGAGCAGCGCCGCATTGGGCGCCATCACCTGGGAGTAGAGGAAGCCGGTGACGCCGATCACGAGCACGTTGAGCACGACACCGACGATGACCTGGTCGACGAAGTACTTGATCGAGAACGAGGCGAGCACCATCGAGACGAGCACACCGGCGAACATGGCCGCGACGAGGCCGAGGATGGGCTGGTTGGTCAGGGACGCCACCATGGCCGAGGTGAACGCCCCGGCGAGCAGCTGGCCCTCGATCGCGATGTTGACGACGCCGACCCGCTCGGAGATGACACCGCCGAGTGCGCCGAAGATCAGCGGTACGGCCAGGCTGAGCGAACCGAAGAGCAGTCCGGGCACCGGGATGGACTCGCCGGCGGCGGCCCAGACCAGGAATCCGATCAGGAAGAGCACCGCGAAAACGGCGATCAGCCAGATCGGCACCTTGCGCCGGGACTGCACCAGCCACACGCTCACGCCCGCGATCAGGAGCAGCAGCACGCTGATGACGATGCCGGTCATCCGGGTGGGCAGCTCGAGATCGGGAAGCTGGATCAGGTCGCTCGTGGTGGAGAGCCGCATGGTGCTGACACCCTCGCGGCCGAAGACCACCAGGAGCACGAAGGCGAAAACCGTGAAGACTCCGAGGGCGATCGGAGCCTTCCAGCTCTTCACGTTCTCGAACTCGGGGCGATCGTCTGCGGCGGGCAATACGGGCTGGACGGCCGGAGCTACTGTGCTCACTTTGCAGCCACCTCCTGGGAAACGTTGGGCAGTGCACGGCGGGGCGCGGAACCCGGGGCCGGCAGGCGGAAGATGGCCCTCACGAGAGGCGGAGCCGCAATGAAGAGCACGATCAGCGACTGCACGACGAGCACGATGTCGATCGGCACACCCTCGGCCGCCTGCATCGAGAAGCCGCCGGCCTTGAACGCTCCGAACAGGATGCCCGCGGCGAACACGCCCCACGGTTTGGACCGGCCCAGCAGGGCGACCGTGATCGCGTCGAAGCCGATGCCCGAGTCGAGCCCGGCACCAAACCCACTCGTGGTGGTGCCGAGCACCTGGTTGATGCCGGCCAGGCCGATCAGCCCGCCCGAGAACAGCATCGCGTAGACGTAGATTCGTTTCACGCTGATGCCGGCGACGCGCGCCGCGTGGGGGTTCAGCCCCACGGCCCGGAACTGGAAGCCCAGGTTCGACCGGGACAGCAGCCACCAGGTGAAGATCGTGGCGGCGATGGCCAGGATGAACCCGAAGTGCAGGGAGTAGGTCGAGCCCAACAGATCGGGGAAGACCGCGGTGGCCTTGGTCGCCGGACTCTTCGGGTTGTTCGACCCGGGCGTCTTCAGGAAGCCCTCGCGCAGCAGGTAGCTGACCAGGTAGAAGGCGACGTAGTTGAGCATGATCGTCGTGATCACCTCGTGGGCACCGGTGCGGGCCTTGAGCAGACCCACGATCCCGCCCCAGAGGGCACCGCCGAGGACGCCGGCCACGAGGGCGGCGACCATGTGCAGGCCGTAGGGCAGGTCGACCGCGAAGCCGACCCAGCCGCCGAGGGCTGCGGCGATCAGCATCTGGCCGCGACCACCGATGTTGAACATGCCCACCCGGAAGCCCAGGGCCACGCCGAGCCCGGCCATGATCAGCGGGGTGGCGAAGGTGAGCGTTTCGGTGAGCGGCTTGATGCCGGCCGCGAAACTCGGCCGGCGGAAGTTGTAGACCGACCCCTGGAACAGGGCCGAATACGCACCGGCCACGGAGTTCCAGACTTCCCGCAGCAGGTCGCCCGGCCGGGAGAAGAAGTAACCGGCGGCTTCCTGCACACCGTCGTTGGTGAAGGCGATCATGATGCCGCCGACGAAGAGTGCGAGCACGACGGCGAGCACGGAGATGATGGCGTTGCCGGTGGTGATCTCGCGGAACGCCTGGTTCCAGCGGGACGGCTGTTCGGGGTCCGGCGTCGCCGGCGTCCCTGACTCGGTTATGGGACCCTGTGTCGCGCTCACGCGGCAGCTCCTTCTCCGGCGGGCGTTTCGCCGGCCATCATCAAACCAAGAACGGCGCGCGGCGTGTCGCCGGGAACGATGCCGACGATGCGCCCGCGGTACATGACCATGATCCGGTCGGCCAGGGCCGCCACCTCGTCGAGCTCGGTCGAGATGACGATCACGGGCGTGCCGGCATCCCGGGTCGCCACGATGCGCTCGTGCACGAACTCCACCGAACCGACGTCGAGTCCGCGGGTGGGCTGGGCCGCGATGAAGAGGCGCAGGTCACGGCCGAGCTCGCGGGCGAGCACGACCTTCTGCTGGTTGCCGCCGGAGAGCTTGCCGACCGGGGTCTCGATGCCCTGGGCGCGCACGTCGAACTCCGTGACCTTCTTCTCGGCGAACGCGGCGAGGACGGCTCGCTGCACGTTCCAGCGCTTCACGAAGGGTTTCGAATTCGAGCGGTCGAGCATGAGGTTCTCGGCGATGCTGAATTCGCCGACCAGGCCGTCTTCGTTGCGGTCCTCCGGAACGAAACCGACACCGGCTTCGAGCACCTGGCGCACCGAGTGCCCGCGCAGCGACGTGCCGTCGAGGGTGATCTCACCGGAGACCCGCGGCTGCAGGCCCATCAGCGCCTCGGTGAGGTCGGTCTGGCCGTTTCCCTGCACCCCCGCGATGGCGAGGATCTCGCCGCTGTGCACGTCGAAGCTGACGTTGTTGACGAGGATCTGCCCGTGCGGGTCGAGCACGGTGAGGTTCTTCACTGAGAGAACCGCCGCACCGGGCCGGGCCGGAGACTTGTCCACGGTGAGGTCGACGGCACGGCCGACCATCTGGGTGGCCAGTTCGACGTTGGTCGCGGTCGGGGAGGCCTCGCCGACGACCTTGCCCAGACGGATGACGGTGATCCGGTCGGCGACCTCGCGCACCTCGCGCAGCTTGTGCGTGATGAAGACGATCGAGGTTCCGCTGGCCTTGAGCTGGCGCATGATGACCATCAACTCGTCGGTCTCCTGCGGGGTGAGCACGGCGGTCGGCTCGTCGAAGACGAGTACCTTCGCGTCTCGGGAGAGCGCCTTGATGATCTCGACCCGCTGCTGCACGCCCACGGGGAGGTCCTCGACGAGGGCGTCCGGGTCGACGTCGAAACCGAAGCGCTGGGAGATCTCGCGGACGTGCTGGCGAGCAGCGGGCAGGTCGAGGCGACCGCCGGTCTTGGTCTCCTCATGCCCGAGCATGACGTTCTCGGCCACGGTGAACACGGGGATCAGCATGAAGTGCTGGTGCACCATGCCGATTCCCGCGGCCATGGCGTCGCCGGGTCCGCTGAAGTGCTGCGGGACACCGTCGAGCAGGATCTCGCCCTCCTCGGCCCGGTACAGGCCGTAGAGCACGTTCATCAGGGTGGATTTCCCCGCGCCGTTCTCACCGAGAAGTGCGTGGATTTCTCCGGCCTCGACGGTGAGGTCAATGTGGTCGTTAGCGACCAGGGCACCGAATCTCTTCGTAATGCCTCGAAGTTCGAGCTTCATGTGGACGATTCTATTCAGTGGCGAGCGAAAGTTGACGCTCTTGCTCATATGTTGGCGGGAGGACAGAGTTCGCTCGCGTGTGCCTGAACTCGGCCTCACGGAGTGCACCCTTTAAGGCGGGAGGGGAGGCCCGCTCGATGCGTGCCTCCCCGACTGCGTTTCTTGTGCTGCTGTGGTGCTTCGGTGCTACTTCGGGGTCGCGGGCGACTCAACCGTGAGGGCGCCGCTGATGATGTCGGCCTTGATGGCCTCGATCTCGGTCATGACCGCGGGGTCGACCTTGGATTCCCAGTCGTGGAGCGGGGCGATGTCGACGCCCTCATTCTCGAGCGTGCCCACGTACGGGGTGGCCGAGAAGTCGCCTTCGGCGTCATCGAGGATGATCTGCTCGGTGGCATCCGTCATCTTCTTCAGCACCGAGGTGAGGTACAGCGGAGCGAATTCGGGCGTGGTCTCGAACAGGTCGCTGTCGACACCGATGATGGCGACGTCCTTGCCGGAGTCCTGGATGGCCTGCGCGGTGCCCTGGAAGAGCGGTCCGGCAACCGGGAGGATGATGTCTGCGCCGCCGTCGATCAGCCCGGTGCTCAGGGCCTTGCCCTGGTTGATGTCGTCGAAACCACCGGCGAAGAGACCGGTCTGAGCGGCCTTGTCCCAGCCGAGGACCTTGACATCGGTGCCCTTCTTCTCGTTGTGGTACGCGACGCCGTCGACGAAGCCGTCCATGAAGATGGTGACCGACGGGAACTGGAGTCCGCCGAAGGTTCCGACGACACCGGTCTTGGAGGTGCCTGCGGCCAGGTAGCCGGCCAGGAAGGCGGCCTGCGCGGTGTCATACAGGACCGGCTTCACGTTCTCGAGCTCGAGCGGGCTGAAGTCATCGTTGGAGAGCGCGGAGTCGATCAACGCGAAGTTGGTGTCCGGCGCGGCCTGGGCGGCGTCGCGGGTGGCATTGGCCAGGGCGAAACCGACCGTGAGGACGAAGTCGCAGCCCTGGTCGACCATGCTGGAGACGTTCGGGCCGTACTGGTCCTCCGACTTGGACTCGGCCTGCTGGAATTCGATTCCCAGGTCGTCGGACGCCTTCGTGATGCCCTCGAAGCTGGACTGATTGAACGACTTGTCGTCGAATCCGCCGAAGTCGGAGACGATGCAGGGCAGGTAGTCCGACTCGGCACCGCCGGTGGTTCCCTCATCGGTCGGCGCCGGCGCGCAAGCTGCGAGAAGGGCCACGACGCCCAGCGTGGCGAGGCCGCTGAATGCGACCCGTCGTTTCATGATTGTCAAAATGACCTCCAATGGTCGCCCGGCGCGGGTTCGCAGGGGGCTGTATTGGACTACACGCTACCGAAAGATCCACTGCTCAAAGGAGCAAACCCGGCCCGCGCGCGAAAGGTTATCAAGACGCGATATTGGCCCGCGGCAGCCCTGCCCGCCACCGCGGCCCCATCCAGTGCAAAAGTGCCCTCGATCGGGGGGTTCGATGCCGGTTAGAGGACGTCGCTACTCCCGGACAGCTTCAGCGCGTCGACGACGGCCTTCACCTTCTGCGCGTTGGCGCTGGTGGTGATCAGGAGGGCGTCCGGGGTGTCGACCACCACGATGTCCTCGACGCCGATGAGGGCGATCATCCGCCCGGTGTGACTGACCACGATCCCGCTCGAGGAGTCGGCGAGCACCCGGGCACCCTCGCCGAGGATGGCGAGGTCCCGCTTGCGGCCGTTGGCGAGGATTTTCGCGATCGACGCGAAGTCGCCGACGTCGTCCCAGTCGAACTGTCCGGGAATCACGGCCAGCTTGCCGCGGGCGGCAACCGGTTCGGCGACCGAGTAGTCGATCGCGATCTTCTTCAGACGCGGCCAGACACGGTCGACCACGGCGCCGCGCCGCGGGGTGTCCCAGGCGTCGGCGAGTTCCAGCAACCCGGCGAGCAGTTCGGGCTCAGACGCCCCGATCTCTTCGAGCAGGCGGTCGGCGCGGGCGATGAACATGCCGGCGTTCCAGAAATAGGTGCCGTTCGCCAGGTAGTCCTGAGCCGTGGCCAGGTCGGGCTTCTCCACGAAGGAATCCACCGAGAGGGCGCTGGCTGCTCCGGCGATGTCCAGGGGGCCGGCGGTCTTGATGTAGCCGAAGCCGACGGCCGGCTCCGTGGGCTGGATTCCGATGGTGACGATGTAGCCGGCGTCGGCGGCGCGCACGGCGTCGGCGACCGCCTGACGGAACAGGTGGGGCCCCTTGATCACGTGGTCGGCGGCGAAGGAGCCGATGATGACGCCCGGTTCGCGTTTCTCCAGGATGGCCGCGGCCAGGCCGATCGCGGCGGTGGATTCGCGCGGCTCACTTTCGAGCACCACGTTCCGGTCGGCCAGCTCGGGCAGCTGCTCCTCGACGGCGGCCCGGTGCGCGCGACCGGTGACGACCATGATGCGCTGCTCGCCCGACAGCGGCGCGAGCCGGTCCCAGGTGGCCCGCAGCAGGGTCTGGCCGGACCCGGTCAGGTCGTGCAGGAATTTGGGGGCGTCGGCACGTGAGAGAGGCCACAGCCGGGATCCGATGCCACCGGCCGGGATCACGCTGTAGAAACGGTCAAGAGGTTCCGTGGACTGAGGCATTCGGCCAGACTACCGCCCGGTCCGCGCCGTTCACGGTGCGTTCACCTGCCCGCCGGGGGGCCTGCCTACGCTCGCACCATGAGGGTTGCACTCATCACCGAAAGTTTCCTGCCCACGATCAGCGGAGTCACCACGAGCGTGTGCAGGGTGCTCGAGCACCTCGCCCGCACGGGCCACGACGCGATGGTCATCGCCCCGGCCGGCGCTCCCGACGAGTACGCCGGGTTCCCCGTGCACGGCATGCCCGCGGCACGCTACCGGCAGTTCCCGGTCGGGATGCCCAGTCCGCAGGTGCACCGGCTGCTGGCCGATTTCGCCCCCGACGTGCTGCACGCCGCCTCGCCGTTCCTGCTCGGCGCCCAGGGCATCGCGGCCGCGAACCGGCAGGACGTGCCCAGCGTCGCCATCTTCCAGACGGATGTCGCCGGCTACGCCCGCCGCAACCGGCTCGGCCCGGCCGCGCAGTCGGCCTGGCGCTTCGTCAAGTGGGTGCACGAGGGAGCCGACCTCACCCTGGCTCCCTCCTCCGCGTCGATGAGCGATCTGCGCCGCATCGGCCTGCGCCGGCTTGCGCACTGGAACCGCGGCGTCGACCTGGTCGGCTACCACCCCAATCGGAGATCCGATCCGGAGGTGGCCGCCCTCCGGCGCCGGCTGGCCCCGAACGGGGAGGTCGTCGTGGGTTACGTCGGCCGCCTGGCACCGGAAAAGCAGGTGGAGAGGTTCCGGGCGCTGCGGGGGATGCCGGGCATCCGTCTCGCCCTCGTCGGCGACGGCCCCTCGCGGCCGGCGCTCGAGCGGGAACTCGCCGGGATGCCGGTGACTTGGCTCGGCCGTCTGGACGGAGCGGACCTGGCCCGGGCCTATGCGAGCTTCGACCTATTCCTGCACGCGGGCACCGAGGAGACCTTCGGCCAGACCCTGCAGGAGGCGCACGCCGCCGGTCTTCCGGTGGTCGCTCCGCGCGCCGGCGGCCCGATCGACCTGGTCAGCCATGGTGAGAACGGCTTCCTCTTCCACCCGGACGACGAACGGGATCTGCGCCGCTTCGTCGCCCTGCTGGTGCTGGACCCCGCGCTCCGGCGACGCATGGGTGAGGCCGGGCGCCGCAGCGTGCTCGGCCGATCCTGGGAAAATGTCTGCGGCACGCTGCTGGAGCACTACGAGCACGTCATCGACGAACGCGCCGCCGTACGCGCCATGGTTGCGGTTCCGCTGTCAATGCAGCGATAGCCGGGCATTCGCGTTTTATCTCGGCACAGAGACACTTATAATTGTCTCACGTGCGTATTGCGCATTGTCGGCCTGATTCGTCGAGGCCGCTACTCAGCCAGGGAGGGTTGGTCATGCCAGAGCAGGCAGCGACACTGACATCCCAGCAGAAGACGACATCACGTCGCCCCGCCGGAACCCTGTATCGGGGCCGCGAGGGCATGTGGTCGTGGGTTCTCCACCGCATTACGGGTGTTGCGATCTTCTTCTTCTTGCTGGTTCACATCTTGGACACCGCGCTGGTGCGCGTCAGCCCCGAGGCCTACAACGCGGTCATCAGCAGCTACCAGACGCCGATCATGGGCCTCGGTGAAACCGCGCTGGTCGGGGCCATCGTCTTCCACGCTTTCAACGGGCTGCGGATCATCCTGATCGACTTCTGGAATGCCAAGTACCAGAAGGCCATGTTCTACGTTGTGATCGCCCTGTGGGTGGTAACGATGCTCGCCTTCGTGCCGCGCCACCTGATCAACGTGTTCAGCCACTAAGCGGGGAGAGCCATGACATCCACAATCGAAGCTCCCCGCAGCCCCTATTCCCGCGCGCCGCGATCCCGCGGCGTGAACTGGGAGAAGTGGGGCTGGATCTACATGCGCGTCTCCGGCGTCGTTCTGGTCGTGCTCATCTTCGGCCACCTCTTCGTCAACCTGATGGTCGGCGAGGGCGTCAGCGCCCTCAACTTCGCCTTCGTCGCCGGCAAGCTGACCACCCCGTTCTGGATGGTCTGGGACGTGCTCATGCTCTGGCTCGCCCTGATCCACGGCGGCAACGGCATGCGCACGCTGGTCAACGACTACGCCACGCAGCGCCTGACCCGAGGCATCCTGAAGTCCGCCATCCTGGCGGCCGTCGTGATCCTGATCGTGCTCGGCACCCTCGTGGTCTTCACGTTCGATCCCTGCCCGGCCGGCTCGCCCGCCGACCTTCTCCCCTCGTTCTGCCCGGCCAGCTAGGAGCTGCTAACACACACATGACTACGGATGCTGTAACCGCGCCCTCTGAGTCCACCGTCATCGCCGGTGTGCACTATCACAAGTTCGACATCGTCATCGTGGGAGCCGGTGGCGCCGGCATGCGTGCCGCCATCGAAGCCGGCTCCGGCGCCAGCACCGCAGTGATCTCCAAGCTGTACCCGACGCGTTCGCACACGGGTGCGGCGCAGGGCGGGATGGCCGCGGCCCTCGCCAACGTCGAAGAGGACAACTGGGAATGGCACACCTTCGACACGGTGAAGGGTGGCGACTACCTGGTGGACCAGGACGCAGCCGAGATCCTCGCCAAGGAAGCAATCGACGCGGTCATCGACCTCGAGAACATGGGCCTGCCCTTCAACCGCACGCCGGAGGGCAAGATCGACCAGCGCCGATTCGGCGGCCACACCAGCGATCACGGCAAGGCGCCCGTCCGCCGGGCGTGCTACGCCGCCGACCGCACCGGCCACATGATCCTGCAGACGCTGTATCAGAACTGCGTCAAGCGCGGCATCAACTTCTTCAACGAGTTCTACGTTCTCGACCTGGTCATGACACCGGTCGACGGGGTCGACCAGCCGTCGGCCGTCGTCGCCTACGACCTCTCCACCGGCGAACTGCACGTCTTCCAGGCGAAGGCGTTCATCTTCGCCACCGGTGGGTTCGGCAAGATCTACAAGACCACCTCCAACGCGCACACCCTCACCGGCGACGGCGTGGGCATCGTGTGGCGCAAGGGCCTGCCGCTCGAGGACATGGAATTCTTCCAGTTCCACCCGACCGGCCTGGCGGGCCTGGGCATCCTGCTCACCGAGGGCGCGCGCGGCGAGGGAGCCATCCTCCGCAACGCCGCCGGCGAACGGTTCATGGAGCGCTACGCGCCCACCATCAAGGACCTCGCGCCGCGTGACATCATCGCCCGCTGCATGGTCAAGGAGGTCGCGGAAGGCCGCGGCGCCGGTCCGAACAAGGACTACCTCTACCTCGACTGCACCCACCTGGGCGCCGAGGTGCTCGAGACCAAGCTGCCCGACATCACCGAGTTCGCCCGCACCTACCTGGGCGTCGACCCGGTCACCGAGCCGGTGCCGGTCATGCCCACCGCCCACTACGCGATGGGCGGGATCCCGACCAACGTGAACGCGGAGGTGCTGCGCAACAACACGACCGTCGTGCCCGGCCTGTACGCGGCCGGCGAGTGCGCCTGCGTGTCCGTGCACGGCTCCAACCGCCTCGGCACCAACTCGCTGCTCGACATCAACGTCTTCGGCAAGCGCGCCGGAAACAACGCCGTCGCCTACGTCAAGACGGCCGAGTTCACGCCGCTGCCGGCCGACCCGGCCCAGGGTGTGCGGGAACTGCTGGAAGGCATCCGCACCTCGACCGGCACCGAGCGCATCGCCGTGCTCCGCAAGGAGCTGCAGGAGACAATGGACGCCAAGGCGCAGGTGTTCCGCACCGACGAGTCGCTCTCCGACGTCACCAACGTGATCCACGGCCTGCGCGAGCGGTACAAGAACATCGGCGTGCAGGACAAGGGTCGCCGGTTCAACACCGACCTGCTCGAGGCCGTCGAACTCGGCTTCCTGCTCGACTTGGCCGAGGTCGTCGTGTTCTCTGCGCGCAATCGCAAGGAGAGCCGCGGCGGGCACATGCGCGACGACTTTCCCCTGCGCGACGACGCAAACTACCTCGTGCACACCATGGCCTACCTGACCGGAGACCCGCTCTCCGCCGACGCCGCCGACCACATTGCGCTCGACTGGAAGCCGGTCACCATCACGCGCTACCAGCCGATGGAAAGGAAGTACTGAGTTGAGTACCGCTACCGCCACCGAAACCGCACCGACGACCGCGGGCGCCCCCGTCGTGCCGGAGGAAATCCAGTCCTTCACCGTCACCCTGATCATCCGCCGGTACAACCCGGAGGTCGACGACGAACCGCACTGGGACGACTTCGACGTGCAGATGTACCCGACGGACCGCGTGCTCGACGCCCTGCACAAGATCAAGTGGGAGCAGGACGGCAGTCTCAGCTTCCGACGCTCCTGCGCGCACGGCATCTGCGGCTCGGATGCCATGCGCATCAACGGCCGCAACCGCCTGGCCTGCAAGACCCTGATCAAGGACCTCGACATCACCAAGCCGGTGTACGTGGAGGCGATCAAGGGCCTGCCGCTGGAGAAGGACCTGATCGTGGACATGGAGCCGTTCTTCGAATCGTTCCGTGCCGTGCAGCCGTTCCTGGTGGCGAACAGCGCCCCCGCCGACGGCAAGGAGCGGATCCAGACCGTCGCCCAGCGCGAACGCTTCGATGACACGACCAAGTGCATCCTCTGCGCCGCGTGCACCTCGAGCTGCCCGGTGTTCTGGACCGACGGACAGTACTTCGGTCCGGCCGCGATCGTCAACGCCCACCGCTTCATCTTCGACTCGCGCGACGATAACGCCGCCGTGCGCCTCGACATCCTGAACGACAAGGAGGGCGTGTGGCGCTGCCGCACAACCTTCAACTGCACCGAGGCGTGCCCGCGCGGAATCCAGGTCACGCAGGCCATCTCCGAGGTCAAGCAGGCCATGCTGCGCGGCACCCTGTAGCCGCACGGACTCGACCGGCCGGTCTCCCCACGACGAACGTCCGTGGCGAGACCGGCCTTTCGCGTTCTCGACCGCACGGCCGCCGCCTAGGCTGAACTGGTGAATACTCCCGCGGTGATCGACCGGACCAAGACGCTCATCGGCCGGGTCATGCGTTCGCGCCCGGTGCGGGTCTTCACCCGTTTCGGGGAGAGCGGCGGCGGCATCCTCGCCGCCGGCATGTCGTACCAGGCCATCTTCGCGACGTTCGCCGCGCTCTGGCTGACCTTCTCCATCGCCGGGCTATGGATCACGTCGAACCCCGACCTGGAGCTGACGCTCTACTCCTTCATCAACCAGTCCGTCCCCGGGCTGATCGGCGAGGACGGCGTGATCGACCCGAGCGACCTCGCCAACGCCCGGGTCTTGGGCTGGTCGGGCGCCTTCGCTCTGGTCGGCCTGCTCGCCACCGTGCTCGGCTGGCTCTCGAATACGGCGCTCGCGGTGCGCACGATCTTCCGGATGCCGCCAGACAAGACCTTCATCCTCCTGGTCAAGCTGCGGGAACTGGGCCTCGGCCTGCTGTTTGCGGTGGTGCTGGTGCTGTCGGCGTTGATCTCGATCGCGAGCACCGAGGCGCTCGGGGCGCTGTTCGGGCTGTTCGGAGTGTCCCGGGATTCGTTCTGGTTCAACGCCGCCGCCCGCTCGGTCGGGCTGCTCCTCGTGCTCCTGATCGACACCATCACCCTCGCCGCACTGTTCCGGGTGCTGTCCCGGGTGCGGATCCCGTTCCGCCAGCTGATCACCGGCGCCGTCCTGGGCGCGGCGGGCCTCGGCGTGCTCAAGATCCTCGGCAGCACGCTGCTCGCCGGCGCCGGCCGCAATCCGCTGCTCGCCGCCTTCGCGGTGATCATCGGGCTTCTGATCTGGTTCAACCTGACCAGCACGCTGACGCTGCTCGCGGCATCCTGGATCGCCGTCGGCATGGACGACGGCGGGTTGTCTCCGCGCCGGATCAGCGCGGACGAGGTCGCCACCGAGAAGCGCCTGCGGGAGGAGGAGGCGTTCCGGGTGGTGGTGCTGGCCGAGCTCCGGGATGCCCGCCTCGCGCACGACACCGCAACCTGGCCCCGCCGGCTGCTCACCGGCCGCCGCCTGCGCGCCGCCGAGAAGCGGGCCGCAGAGCTTCAGGCCGACGGGTCGGAGCCCGAGCCAAAGTAGAATCGGGGAATGCCTTCCGCCTCGACTGCCGCCACCGGCCCCGCCGCTGCCGACCCTGCCTCCTCCGCCGCATCCGCCGCATCCGCCGCATCCGGGGCAGGCGGCACGCGGCTGCGGATCGCGAGCGTGAACGTGAACGGCGTGCGCGCCGCTTTCCGCAAGGGCATGGGCGACTGGCTGGCTGAGCGGGACGTGGACATCCTCGCCCTGCAGGAGGTGCGCGCCTCGACCGAGGACCTCGAGGGTCTGCTCGGGCCGGAGTGGAGCATCCTGCACGATGCCGCCACCGCGAAGGGCCGGGCCGGGGTGGCCCTGGCCAGCCGGTCGACCGCTGCCATCCACCGGGTCGAGCTCGGCGCAGCCGAATTCGACAGCGCAGGCCGCTGGCTCGAGGCCGACTACGAGGTCAACGGCACACTGATCACGGTCGTGAGCACCTACGTGCACTCCGGCGAGGTCGGCACGCCGAAGCAGGTCGAGAAGTACAAGTTCCTCGACGCCATGCTCGCTCGGCTGCCCGAGCTCGCCGCGCACAGCGACCGGGTCGTCGTGCTCGGCGACCTGAACGTCGGCCACCGCAAGTTCGACATCAAGAACTGGCGCGGCAACGTGAAACGCGCCGGGTTCCTGCCGGAGGAGCGCGCCTACTTCGACCGCATCGTCGGCGCCGAGGACGCCCCGGACTACAACGCCGGGGCCGGTCTCGGCTGGGTCGACGTGGGACGCCGCTGGGCCGGCGAAGTGGACGGGCCGTTCACCTGGTGGTCGTGGCGCGGCCAGGCGTTCGACAACGACACCGGCTGGCGGATCGACTACCAGCTGGCGACGCCGGCGCTCGCGGCATCCGTCACCGGTTACGCGGTCGACCGCGCGGCCGCCTACGACCAGCGCTGGTCCGACCACACCCCCGTGGTCGTCGACTACTTCATCTGACCTCCCACTCCATCTCGCGCCGTCGGCTCTGCCGGAGGCAACACGCTACGAAAAGATCTGATCCCATGACCAAGCCCCGCCTCTACTCGGGCATGCAGCCGAGCGCCGATTCCCTGCAGATCGGCAACTACATCGGCGCCCTCCTGAACTGGAAGGCGCTGCAGCAGACCCATGACGCGTACTTCTCCATCGTGGACCTGCACGCCCTGACCGTGGCGCAGGACCCGGTGAAGCTGCGGGAGAACACCCGGCGCACCGCCGCGCAGTACATCGCTAGCGGCATCGACCCGTCGGCGTCGACGCTGTACGTGCAGTCGCATGTCGCCGCGCACGCCCAGCTGTCCTGGGTGCTGAACACGATCACCGGTTTCGGCGAGGCCAGCAGGATGACCCAGTTCAAGGACAAGTCCGCCCGGCAGGGATCGGACGCGACCACCGTGGGACTGTTCGCGTACCCGATGCTGATGGCCGCGGACATCCTGCTGTACGACACCCAGATCGTGCCGGTCGGTGAGGACCAACGCCAGCACGTTGAACTGACCCGCGACCTCGCCGCGCGCTTCAACGCCCGGTTCGGGCAGACGTTCACGGTGCCCGAGGTCGCCATCGTCAAGGAGACCGCGAAGATCTACGACCTGCAGAACCCGACGTCGAAGATGTCGAAGTCGGCCGAGTCGCACGCCGGCGTGATCTGGCTGCTCGACGAGCCGGCGGTGACGGCCAAGAAGATCATGCGCGCGGTCACGGATGCCGAGGGCGGCGTGGTCTTCGACCGCGAGAACAAGCCGGGCGTGGCCAATCTGCTCACGATCTACTCGGTGCTCGCTTCCCGCAGCATCCAGTCGATCGAGGACGAATACGCGGGCCGCGGCTACGGTGACCTGAAGAAGGGGCTCGCCGAGGTGGTCACCGGCACGTTCGGGCCGATCCGGGCACGGGTGCTCGAACTGCTCGACGACCCCGCCGAACTCGACCGTCTCCTGGCCCAGAACGCTGACCGGGCGGCTGGCGTGGCCAACGAAACGCTGGCGCGCGCCTACGACCGCGTCGGCCTGCTGCCCCGCCGCTAGAGTCGAGGGATCCGCGCCGGCGGCCCGGGCCCGTCGACGGCCCCACTGCTGGGTCGGCAGGGAGTCTTCGTTCTCGGTTCGACGTGTGGCGAATTCAGGATATCCGTCGCCTCGGTTCGCATTCGCCCCGGAAAATCGCGGAATTGGTTGTATGTCTCGGCCAATCTCCTGAGTTGGCCACACGGAGACGAACCTCGGGCCCAGGGCGACGGATCCACTGGCAGGCCGCTCTGCTGCGCGCGGTACCCGGCCTCACTGTCGGGCGCTCGGGTTTCGGCGCGGGAGCGGCCCAACATTGTGTGGCTAAATCAGGACATCCGTAACGACCGTTGCCCTCCACGCCCGGAAAGTCCGGATCTGACACCGCGCTTGGGTCGATTTCCTGAGTTAGCCACACGGGTGCGGGCATAGAACTCTTGTCTGACCGGGTGGCCGGATTCGCCGGAACCGGGCGCTACGGCCCGGCCGCACCGGGAAGCCGGATTCGCCCGCACCGGGCGCTACGGCCCGGCCGGACCGAGGAACCGGAGGCAGGTTAGACGATGAAGGTTCGGTAGTGGCCGGCTGCCGCCAGCAGGCCCGTGATCGCGGCGATGACGCGCTCGGGGTGGTGGATGATGTCCCGGTAGAGCACTCGCAGAGTCAGGTAGCCCCGCATGGCGAGGTCGCAATCGCGGGAGCGGTCCCGCGCGTGCGCCTCCCAACCGTCGTGGAACTGCCGGCTGTCGGCTTCGACCACGATGCGCCCCTCCACGACCATGTCGACGCGGCCGACGCCCCCGATCTCAACCTGGATCTCGACGTCGAAGCCTGCTCCCCTGATCACGAGGCGAAGCACGGTCTCCTGGCCTGATTCACTTCGGCAGTCGATGAGCCGGCGCAGGGACTGGAATTCCGCGGGCAGGGCTGCGAAGATCTGCGACACGGCCTGAGCCGTAAGCAATCTCTTGAATAAGGCATTGTCGAGCGAGGCGATCGCGAATCTCGGTTTCTGACACCGGAAAACCTGGACCAGCGCATCGGCCAGCCCGATGCGGCACTCGGAGCCACCGGCTGGATCGAGCAGCTGACCCCAATGGAGTTCCACACCGTCTCGATTCTGGGTGGTAAGCCGCTGAAAACGATCGTGCGGGGCCCTTAACCGGGAAGCGGTGGGGTCGAGGTGGATGTGCGCGAAGGTGCTGTCCAAAACGAAAATCCCGGAGTTCGCGACCGCGGAGATGCAGGCGAGCCGCCCGCCCAGCCGCACCGCTTCGAGGACGTGCGCATCCGTATCGGGAAGCGCGTAGTGACCGCGGCGCGCCCGGACCAGATAGCCACTCTCCACAGCCGCCCTCAGCACCCGCCAATTGGCGCCGGCGGCGTTGAGAGCCTCGGTCTCGGCGATCTGCACATTGTGGACGCGGAAATATTCTGCCCAAGTCATGTCGACAGTGTGGACAGCACGGACTCCGTCCGCCGCGTTTGCGCCGACGTGTGGACTGCTCCGGTCAACCAGTGCTGTGGAGGACGAGCGGTTGCACCGCCTACCCGGGGCTAACTCAGGAGGAATGGCCGTGCCACTGGGGACGGACCGCACTGGTCCGGCGTGCTGGGGCTCGGCCGGTGTAGATTTCCTGAGTTAGCCACACATCACCCGGGAGAAGGGTCTCCGGGGAACTTCCCGCGACGGAGGGAGGGATGCCGAGACCCGGCGGCCAGGTGTGGCCGCCGGGTCTCGGTGGGTGGGGTGCGCGGGATGCGCGCGGCTGTGGGAGCTAGACCACGTCGGCGTCGACCCAGTCGAGGGACTTGGTGATGGCCTTCTTCCAGTTGCGCAGCAGACGGTCACGCTCGGCGACGTCCATGCTCGGCTCCCAGCGGGCGTCCTCCTGCCAGTTGGACCGAAGCTCGTCGAGGTCGTTCCAGAAGCCGACCGCCAGGCCGGCCGCGTAGGCGGCACCCAGGGCGGTCGTCTCCGCCACCACCGGGCGCACGACGGTCACGCCGAGGATGTCCGCCTGGAACTGCATCAGCAGGTCGTTGGCCGAGGCGCCGCCGTCGACCTTGAGCTCGGTCAGCGGCACGCCGGAGTCGGCGTTGACCGCGTCCAGCACCTCGCGGCTCTGGTACGCGATCGCTTCGAGGGCGGCGCGGGCGATGTGGCCCTTGTTCACGTAGCGGGTGAGGCCGACCAGGGCGCCACGGGCATCCGCACGCCAGTACGGCGCGAACAAGCCGGAGAAGGCGGGCACGAAGTAGGCACCGCCGTTATCCTCGACCGACAGGGCGAGCGCTTCGATCTCCTCGGCCGTGTTGATGATGCCCAGGTTGTCGCGCAGCCACTGCACGAGCGAGCCGGTGACCGCGATGGAGCCCTCCAGGGCGTAGTGCGGTTCGGCGTCGCCGAGCTTGTAGCCGAGCGTCGTGAGCAGGCCATTCTTGGAGTGGATGATCTCGGTACCGGTGTTGAAGATCAGGAAGTTACCGGTGCCGTAGGTGTTCTTGGCTTCGCCCTGGTCGAAGGCCGCCTGCCCGAACGTCGCGGCCTGCTGGTCGCCCAGGATGCCGGAAATCGGGGTCTCGCGCAGCAGGCTGTGGCCGCTGGCGACGCCGTAGACCTCGGAGGAGGAGCGAATCTCGGGCAGCATCGACTTCGGCACGTCGAACGCGGCGAGGATCTCGTCATCCCACTGCAGGGTCTTCAGGTCCATGAACATGGTGCGGCTGGCGTTGGTGACATCGGTCAGGTGCACGCCGTCCTCGAGGCCACCGGTGAGGTTCCAGAGCACCCAGGTGTCGGTCGTTCCGAACATGAGGTCGCCGGCCTCAGCCTTTTCGCGGGCACCCTCGACGTTCTCGAGGATCCAAACGATCTTCGTGCCGGAGAAGTATGTCGCCAACGGCAGGCCGACCTTGGCCTTGAAGCGCTCGACGCCACCGTCAGCGGCGAGACGGTCGACGATGGGCTGGGTGCGGGTGTCCTGCCAGACGATCGCGTTGTAGACGGGAAGCCCGGTGTTGCGGTCCCAGACGACGGCGGTCTCGCGCTGGTTGGTGATGCCCACGGCCGCGATGTCGTGGCGGGTCAGGTTGGCCTTGGCCAGAGCCTGGCCGATGACCTCACGGGTGTTGTTCCAGATCTCCATCGGGTCGTGCTCGACCCAGCCTGCCCGCGGGAAGATCTGTTTGTGTTCGAGCTGACCGGTCGAGATGATCGAGCCGGCCTTGTCGAAGATGATCGCACGGGAGCTGGTCGTTCCCTGGTCGATTGCGATGACGTACTTTGCCATTGTTAACTCCTTTGTCAATGCTGGGTACACGGTTGTTCAGAAACGAGACGGGAAGAGCAAGGGAGAAGAGACGAGCGGATGCCTAGGCCAGGATCGGCAGGAGGAACGCGGAGGTCCACCCGGCCAGGAGGCCACCGATGACAGGGCCGACGACGGGCACCCAGGAGTAGGCCCAGTCAGAGGAACGCTTGCCCTGGATCGGCAGCAGGAAGTGCGCGATGCGCGGGCCGAGGTCACGGGCGGGGTTGATCGCGTAGCCGGTCGGTCCACCGAGCGAGGTGCCGATCACGATTACGAGCAGGGCCACCGGCAGGGCGCCGAGGGCTGCCAGGCCGCCGTTCTCGCCCTGGCGTCCGCCACCGAACGCGATGACGACGAAAACGAGAACGAAGGTGCCGATGATCTCGGTGACCAGGTTCCAGCCGTACGAACGGATGGCCGGGCCGGTCGCGAACACGCCGAGCTTGCTGGCCGGATCCGGTTCCTGGTCGAAGTGCTGCTTGTAGGCAAGCCAGACGAAGGCGGCACCCAGGATGGCACCGACCATCTGGGCCCCGATGTACGCCGCCACGGACACGGCGTTGACCGGAACTCCCGAGCCGAATTCGGTGGCCCCGGAGGACACGAGTCCAAGCGTCACGGCGGGGTTCAGGTGGGCGCCCGAGTTGTAGGAGACGATCACGCCGGCGAAGACTGCGAGGCCCCAGCCGATGGTGACCATCAGGAAACCGCCGCCGAAGCCCTTGTTCTTTGTGAGGGCGACGTTGGCGACCACCCCGCAGCCGAGTAGGACGAGGAGCGCGGTTCCCACCACTTCCGAAAGGAACACGATACCGAGATTGTCCACGTTGACATCCTTTTAAATGATTGAAATGAGTGAAGCGAGAAAAACGAACAGTAAAAAACCTAGCGACTCGAGGCCGCCCATTGCGCAGACCGCGGTGCACGTTTGTGCAGATCAGGCAATGAGTCGGTAGACCGCACCCCCGGCCGGGTGGTGGGGGTCAGTGCGAACGGAGGGCAGGCGGCCACAGGGACCGCCTGCCCTCCGAGCTGTTCCGTTCTGTTTCGCGGTTCCGAGCCGCCCTAGACGGCCGGGGCGACCGGCGTGTCCACCGGGGCCAGATGCACGCCGTACAGGTCGAGCAGCGTGTTCGCCGCGGTGTCGACCTCGTGCGCGCACCGAGCGGCGTCCCAACCCAGGATCGGCGCGAGTACGCCGGCCAGCTCGGTGAGCAACGGCAGGGTCACTTCGCCGCGGAAGGCGATGCTGGTGCGGCGCAGCAGCAGGTCCATCAGGTGCATGACCGATTCCGTGGAGGCGATGAGCTCGATTTCACGCCGGGTGTACCCAGGGTGCTGCGCGAGCGGAGCGTCCGGTTCGGCGGTGAGCCAACTGATCACCTCGGTGGCGCGGGTGCCGTACCGGGTCAGCAGCACGTCGGCCCGCTCGGTGCCGACCTGCTTGCCGTTGGCTGCAACCCAGACCCGGCGTGCGGCGTCCGTCGCCGGGAAGTCACGGCCACCACCGATGGCCAACCCGACCGTCGAGACAGTGCGCTGCTTGCCGAGCAGGGTCAGGATGTCACCACTCATGTGTTCGGCGAGGGCGCGGAAGGTCGTCCATTTGCCACCGACCAGGCTCAGCAGGGTGCCGGGCCGGGCTCCGAGCGGGCGCGACTCGATGCGGTAATCACGGGAGACGAAACCGGGCGCCTCGTCGTCGTGGCGGGGCAGCGGGCGCACGCCGGCGAACCGGAACACGATCTGCGACCGGTCCACGGCCACCTTCGGGAAGACGTGATTGACGAGTTCGAAGAAGTAGTCGACCTCGGCCTCGGTGCAGCGCGCCGGCTGGGTCATGTCGTGCTCGAGGTCGGTCGTGCCGACCAGAACGCGTCCCGCGAGCGGGTAGATCAGCACGATGCGGCCGTCTTTGTGCTCGAAGAAGATCTCGCGGCCGCCGGTCGCGGCAAGCAACTCCGGGTTGTCGAGCACGACGTGCGAGCCCTTGGTGCCGCCCATGTAGGTGCTGGCCTGGCCGAGGGCCGTGTTCGTGAGGTCGGTCCAGGGTCCGGACGTGTTGACGACGATGTCGGCTTCAAAGCTGAATTCGGCACCGGTGACCGTGTTGCGGAGGCGCACGCCCGCGGCATCCATGCCGACGGCCTCGATGTAGTTGGCGCTGCGGGCGTGGGTGCCGGCTGCCAAGCCATCGAACAAAACGTCGAGGGCGAGGCGCTCCGGGTCGTGCATGGAGGCGTCGTAGTAGGTGGCCGTGTACTTGAGGCTCGGGTTGATCTGCGGCAGCAGCTTGAGCGATGCCTTCCGTCCGAGGAACTCGTGCCGGGGCACGTTGCCGCCGTCGCGGGAGAAGGAGTCGTAGAGCATCATGCCGATCTTGATCAGCAGCGCTCCGCGTTCCTGGGCCGCACCCTGCTTGTGGGTGAGGAAACGCATCGGCGCGGACATCACGCCGGAGACGGTGGAGTAGATCGGGATGGTCGTCTTGAGCGGCTTGACGTAGTGGGGGGCGATCTTGAGGAGGCTGTTGCGCTCCTCGACCGACTCCTTGACGAGGCGGAATTCGCCGTTCTCCAGGTAGCGCACGCCGCCGTGAATCATGTGCGAGGACGCCGAGGAGGCCCCGGAGACGTAGTCGCCCCTGTCGACGATGGCTACATCGACGCCCTGGAGGGCCAGATCGCGGAAAGTCGCGATGCCGTTGATGCCAGCTCCGATGATGAGGACCTGGGCCCGGGGCCGGTCCTGGATGGCCGCCTGGGCGGCAGCGCCACTGGACTGAGGCGGGGCGGAGGATGACTGATCGGGTGTGGACAGCACTGATTCGCTCACTTCTCTGTGGGGGTAGAAACCGTGATGTTCTGTCACAGCCGGCCCGCAATCGCATTCGGGAGAGCGGGAACTCTACCAACCCTGCTAGGTTCTACACAAATGGTCAAGCGGTTTGAACATATGTGCAAGGAGTCAGAATGACCCATCCGGACGACCTCTCCCTGTCCGACCGCACCAGCGATACGCTCACGGCCGCTCACCTTTATTACATGCAGGACCTGACCATGGACGCCATCGCGCGGGAGCTGCACACCTCTCGCTCCTCGGTGTCCCGCCTGCTCAGCCAGGCCAGGGCCAGCGGGCTGGTCGACATCCAGATCAGATCCCCCCTCGACGCGACGAGCCGGGTGGAGAAACTGATTCTGGACCGCTTCCAGGTCACCGCGCACGTCGTGCCGGTACCCGACCACGCGAGCGACGTCGACCGTTTGGAACGAGTGGCCCTGTCGGTTGCACGGATTCTCGGCGAGTTCGTCGACTCGAACATGATCATGGGCATCGCTTGGGGCTCCACGATGAATGCGGTCAGCCGCCACGTGACCCCCAAACGCACACACAATGCGCAGATCGTACAGCTGAACGGCGCCGGCAACACGCGCAGCACCGGACTCGACTACGCCAACGAGATCCTGCAGCGGTTCAGCACCGCGTTCGGCGCCCGCCTGGAACAGTTCCCGGTTCCCACCTTCTTCGACGACCCCGCCACGCGCACGGCGTATTGGCGGGAACGCGGCCTGCGCCGACTGCTGGAGATGCAGAGGAACATGGACGTCGCCCTTTTCAGCGTGGGTTCACCCTTCTCGAATGTGCCCAGCCACGTCTATGTCGGCGGCTACCTGGACGACGACGAGCTCGACGCGCTCAGCGACGCGGGGGTCGTCGGCGACGTCGCGACGGTCTTCTATCGCGCGGACGGCTCGACCGACGGAATCCCGCTCAACGAACGCGGAACCGGCCCGGAACTGTCGGTGTTGCGCCGCACCCCCCGGCGCATCTGCGTCGTCTCGGGCAGGTCCAAGGTGGACAGCCTCCGAGGGGCGCTGGCGGCCGGCCTGATCACCGACCTGTTCATCGACGAGAGCACCGCCCGGGCACTCTGCGAGGGACCATGAGGAAGGCCCGCCGGCGGCCAGTGGACGTTCGTGGCAACCGGCGGAGCGACGGGTCAGTGCGTCAGCGCGAACGACTCAGTGCTTCCGCACGTACGGGATGGGGGCAGGCAGTCCCCGCGCCGCACGCACGGAGCGGGAAAGCCGCTCGATCGACTTGAGGGCGTCGAGAACGTCGTCTGCCGTGACCACGAACGGCATGTTGTGGATCGTCTCACCCGGCAGGGTTGAGGCCGTGGCGATGGCCCTCAGCTCCTTCTCGTCGTCCAGGCCGAGACCGATCTCGGTCAGCGTTGTGGGCAATCCGACCAGAGTGGTGAATTCGATGAAGTCTTCCACCTCAGCCCGGGGCGCGCCCTCGAGCACCAGCTGGGTCAAAGAGCCGATGTTCACTTTCTGACCGTGGGTGAGCCCGTGGGTCTGCGGGGCCGCGGTCAGGCCGTTGTGGATGGCATGAGCCGCGGCCAGGCCGCCCGACTCGAAACCGAGTCCGGACAGGAGAGTATTCGCTTCCACCAGCTTCTCGAGGGCCGGAGTGACCAGGTTGTCACGCACGGCATCGAGAGCGGGAAGGGCGTTCTCCCAAATGACGTCCCACGACAGCTTGGCCAGCGCGGTGCCGGTCTGAGTGGGCAGCCCTCCGGCCATCGTGGTCGCGTTGGCGGCCGCCGTGGCCCGGGCTTCCAGCCAGGTCGCCAGAGCGTCACCGACGCCGGCGATCAGGAACTCGACCGGCGCATTGGCCACGATCTGGGTATCGATGAGCACGAGGTCGGGGTTGCGAGGGAAGAAACGATATTCGACGAACTCACCCTCCTCGGTGTAGATCACCGAGAGCGCGGAGGTGGGAGCATCGGTCGACGCCACGGTCGGCACGCTGACCCAGCGGATACCGGCCAGGAAGCCGGCGGCCTTGGCGGAGTCGATCGTGCTTCCGCCGCCCACGCCGACGATCACGTCGGACTTGGTTGCGCGGATCTTCTCGACCAGCGCGTCGACTGCGGACGCCGTCGCGAAGCGGCCGAATCCGACCCGTTCAACGCGGAGGTCGGCCGCGGCAAAGCTCGCCGACACCTGCTCCCCGGCGAAACCCCACACGACGTCGTCAGCGACGATCAGAGGGGCGGAGCCGATCTGGGAGACGAATTCGCCGAGGCGATCGATCGCTCCCTTGCCTTGGACGTAACGTCCGGGGCTCATGACTGTGCGGATTGGAGTGGTCACGATGGACCTTCTTCCTGGTCGAACTGCGTCTACATCTTCGTGGGACGGCGGCGGTGAACCGGTCTTCCGGGGCACAGATTTCACACTACGCCCGCCGCTTGGGCCGATGCCGGATGCCCCGTGGCCAGCGGCCGCGCGACCGCACGACGAACGCGATTCCGGCACATGCGCCCACGTCGCGGTCGTGGCAAGCGGATCGGGTTTTCCGCAGAAACAGGCGCAAACAGCCATTTTTCTGAATGCTATTCAGGAATTGCCCGTGCGTGTCGGCGGTTCCAAAGGGCGCCGCTGCACGTGTGTGCAAAGACGGCGCCCGCGGGCGGCCGGCGTGAAGCCGGCGCCCGCGAGCGCCTTTTCCTGATCCCTACGCCCGCGCGGGCTCCAGTAGCGCGGCGGCCGCGGACCGGGCCGCACCGGTGCTGCCGGCGTCGGCCGCGGCGACCGCGGCATCCCGGCACTGGTCCACCGTCACGGCGCCCAGGAGCTCTGCCACGCCGCCGAGGGCGCGCGGGGACATCGACAGGCTGGTCGCCCCGAGTCCCACCAGGATGGCGGCGAGCATCGGGTCTGCCGCGGCCTCGCCGCAGACCCCGACCGGCTTCTCGGCCGCCAGCCCCGCCTGGCAGGCCTCCCGGATCATCCGCAGCACCGCCGGCTGCCAGGGGTCGTTGAGCAGGGCGAGCTCCCCCATCAGTCGATCCGCCGCCATGGTGTACTGGGCGAGGTCGTTGGTGCCCAGACTCGCGAAGTCCACCCGTTCGAGGATGGGGCCCGCGGTGATGGCGGCGGCCGGCGTCTCGATCATCACGCCCACGTTGTGCAGTCCGTGCGCGGCGCAGCGGGCCGCGAAGTCCACGGCCTCGTCGACGGTCGCGATCATGGGCGCCATGACGCCGACGACGGCGTCCTCCGCAGCCGCCGCCGTGGCGATGGCCTGCAGCTGGGTGTCCAGCAGCTCCGGCCGCCGCCAGGCGGTGCGATACCCCCGGATGCCCAGGGCAGGGTTGACCTCGTCGGCCGCCGTCACGAAGGCCAGCGGCTTGTCGGCCCCGGCATCCAGTGTTCGGATGGTGACCTTCCTCCCAGGGAATGCGGCGAACACCTGGCGGTAGGCGGCCACCTGTTCGTCGAGGCCGGGAGCCTCGGCGTGGTCGAGGAAGCAGAACTCGGTGCGGAAGAGGCCGACCCCCTCGGCCTTCGCCTCGATCGCCTCGGCAACGCTGTCCGGCGAAGCCACGTTCGCGAGGAGCTGCACCCGGTGACCGTCCCTGGTCTGTCCCGTGCCGTCGAAGGTGGCAACCCGGCCGATCTGTTCTTCGGCTCGTACCATCTGATCGTCGGTGGGATCCACCACGATCTCACCGGTCGTGCCGTCGACGATGACCACGCTGCCCTCGGGCAGGTCCAGCGCGTCCCGGACGGCCACCACGGCGGGCAGGCCGAGCGCCCGCGCGAGAATGGCCGTGTGGGATGTCGGGCCACCCTCGACGGTGACGATCGCCCGGCACACCGCGGGGTCGATCAGGGCCGTGTCGGCAGGGGCCAGGTCCCGGGCCACGAGTACATACGGCTCGGAACGATCCGGCAAGCCCGGCGCCGGCCGGCCGAGCAGTTCGGACACGATTCGGTTGCGCACATCGTTCAGGTCCGGGATGCGCGCTGCGAGGAGGCCACCCTGCTGCGTGAAGACCGCCGCGACCTCGCCCACGGCCGCCCAGACGGCACGCTCCGGAACATCACCCTGCCCGGTCACCCGGGAGACTGCGGCATCGATCAGACCCGGATCCTCGGCCATCAGCGCCGTCGCGTCCAGAATCCCCCGCGCCGCGCCCGACACCCGGGCAGCCTTCTCCCTGAGGGTCAGGGCAACGGATGCCGAGGCGGCCACGATCCGATCCGCGGCCGCCTCTCTCTCGCTCACCGGGAGTTCGGCTACCGGTCCCGGTTCATCCAGCGGCTCCGGCATGCGCACAATCGGACCGACGGCCAGGCCAGGGCTCACGCCCAATGGCCCGCTCGACAGTGGCCCGCTCGACAGTGGCCCGCTCGACAATGCCCCGCTGGCTGGCCGAGCCTGCGGTTGGGCCGGAGACGGCTCGGGCGCGCGGGCGGGGACGGTCCCCAGCTCCCCGAAGCCCTTCCCCACGAGGTCGCTCACGGCCTCGAGCGCCTCCACGGCCTGCCTCCCGGCCGCGGCGACGGAGATCGTGTCGCCCTTCCGGGCTCCGACGGTCAGCAGGGCCGTCGGACTGTTGGCCGGCACCGGGGCCTGGCCGGTGCGGAGGTTGGCAACCGTGACCGTGGCCTCGAGGGTGCTGAGGGCGGTGATGAGCATCGAAACCGGTCTCGCATGCAGGCCGTCGGGGTTCAGCAACGTCACCTCGATCGTGTGTTCCGCCGCCGGGCCGGTATCGACCGTCAGCCCGGCCGGGTCCTCGTCGCCCAGGTGACTCTGCTTGGCGCCGAGAGCGCCCCGGGCCTCGCGTTCAACTTCGGCCAGGGTGGCGCCACCCGCGGCGCGCACGACCGCCGCCATCAGACCCTCAACGAAGGGAGCACTGCTGAGCCGGACGGGAATGTCCGGGTCTTCCAGGAACTCCAGCGCCATTTCGGCGCTCATCACGGCCGAGCCCAGATCCATCATCACGAGCACGCCCTCGGGAGAGGAAACCTCGGCGATGGCCTCGGCGACCTTGAATGCATCCGTTCCGGTCACGCCCTCGCCGGCACCGGCCGCGATCGCGATGGCCGGGCCGGCGACGCCGACCATCTCCAGGGCAAGCTCCACCGCTGCCCTCGCGAGCTTGGGGCTGTGGGACACCACTACGATCCCGATCACGGTCTACTCCCCGTCGAGGATCTCGGACAGGGCCTGGAAAAGCAGTGCCGTCGACGCGGCTCCCGGGTCGATGTGGCCGATACTGCGCTCCCCCAGGTAGCTTGCCCGGCCCTTGCGGGCGAGCAGGGGCTCGGTGGCATCCCGTCCCGACTGTGCGGCGGTGTGGGCGGCACGGGCCGCCGAGGAGATGTCGGAGGACACCACGAGGGCGGCATCGAACGCGTCGAGAGCTGGAGCGAGGACGTCGAACATTGTCTTGTCCCCGGCCTCGGCCTTGCCGCGGGCGACGACACCACCCAGACCGGCACGGAGCGCTGCCGCGAGACCGGGCGCGTCCAGGGTGGCGACCGGCCCTGCCTCGGTGCCGATTCGCAGGAAGAAGGTGCCGTACAGGGGGCCGCTGGCGCCGCCCACCGATGTCACCAGGGTCATGCCCACGCCCTTGAACAGCTCGTCGACGGCCGTGGCCGGTGAGGCCTGGAGCTTCTCGATGACCGCCCCCATGCCGCGGGTCATGTTCGAGCCGTGGTCGGCGTCGCCGATGGCCGAATCCAGCTCGGTGAGGTAGGAGACCTGGTCGGTCACCAGGTCGCGAAAACGGGTGAGCCAGCCGGTGAGCTGGTCGAGGGTGACGGTGTCATTCGTCATGGTGCTAAATCCCCCAGCGCAGTCCGGCGGTGTTCACCGGCGCGTCCCACAGGTGGAGCAGGTCCTCATCGGCCTTGAGGATCGTGACGGAGCAACCGGCCATGTCCAACGCCGTGATGTAGTTGCCCACGAGCGAGCGGGCGACGGTGACGCCCGCGGCTTCGAGGACCTTCCTGACCTCGGCATACATGACATAGAGCTCGATCAACGGAGTTCCACCCAGCCCGTTGACCATCACGATCGTCGGGGCACCGGTGAAGTCCAGGTCGGCGAGGATCGGCTCGACGAGCAGACGTGCGACCTCGGCGGCCCCGGCCAGCGGCACGCGGCGGCGTCCCGGCTCGCCGTGGATTCCCACGCCGATCTCCATCTCGCCTTCGGGAAGTTCGAAGGTCGGTTTGCCAGCCGCGGGAACCGTGCAGCTGCTGAGGGCCACGCCCATGGAACGGCCGGACTCGTTGACCTGGCGGGCGACGGCCGCGACGGCCGCGAGGTTGCGGCCTTCCTCGGCTGCAGCACCGGCGATCTTCTCAAGCAGCACAGTGGTGCCGACGCCCCGGCGTCCCGCGGTGAATGTCGAGTCCTCGACCGCGACATCGTCGTTGACGACCACCACGGCCACCTCGATCCCGGTCTCCGCCGCCGCCAGTTCCGCGCCCATTTCGAAATTCATCACGTCGCCGGTGTAGTTCTTGACGATGTGGAGCACACCCGCTCCGCCGTCCACGACCTTCGTCGCCTCGAGCATCTGGTCCGGTGTCGGCGAGGTGAAGACCGCTCCGGCGCAGGCCGCGTCGAGCATGCCCACGCCGACGAAACCGCCGTGCAGGGGCTCATGACCTGTTCCTCCACCCGAGAGCAGGGCGACTTTGCCTGCTCTCGTCGGGGCCGCGCGATAGATGATGCGGTTGACGTGGTCCACCCGGACTTCCGGGTGGGCGGCCGCCACGCCGACAAGGGAATCGGCCAGAACCGTCTCCGGGGAATTGATCAGTTTCTTCATGGTGAGACCTCCAGGATTATCTTCATGTTTGCTCTCCGTTGAACTTTTCGAGCTGGATCCGCGAGGCTGCTTCGTCCGCGACTCAAAGAAATACAGAACGCAATTCGACAATGTCGAATATCCTCCGGACGAATGCCCGATGTCAACACGGAGAATGAAAAGACGTCGGTGACGCGGCATACTGAAAGGACCAACCTGAGGGGCAGCTGTGATTCAAGCCATCGATCGCGCGGCGAAAGTGCTGTCTTCCCTCCAGGGCGCACGCCACCTCGGCATCACCGAACTCTCCGCCGAACTGGGGCTGCCCGTCTCCACCGTGCACGGCATCGTCAAATCGCTGCAGGGCCACGGTCTCGTGTCGCAGGAACCCGGCGGCAACCGCTACATGCTCGGCCCGGCTCTGCTCAAACTCTCGAACGTCTACCTCGACACCCTTGATGTGCGTGCGCGGGCCATGCGCTGGACCCTCGAACTCGCGCGCAGAACCGGTCTGTCCACGCGTCTGGGCGTGCAATTGTTCGATGAGGTGATCATCATTCACCACAACCAACGCCCTGACGGCAGCCAGCAGATGCCCGAGACGGGCCTGGCCATTCCCGCCCACGCCTCGGCGATGGGGAAGGTGCTCCTCGCGTACAGCCCGGACTACGCCGCCGGACTCCTCGGCCGGCCTCTGGGCAGTCTCACCGGCGCCACGATCACCGATCCGGCCCGGCTGGGCGCTCAGTTCGCCTCGATCGCGGGCAACGGCATCGCCACCGAGGAGGACGAGGCCGTGCTGGGAGAGTCGTCGGTCGCGGCGCCCATTGTCGACACCCGCGGAAATGTCATCGCCGCGGTCGCCGTCGTCGTTCCGTCGAGCGAGTGGCCTCCCGATACCAGCGTGCTGAACGGCTTGCGCGAGACGGCCCGGAACATCTCCCGGGAACTCGGTGCCAGCACCTGGCCGCCGCGGGCACCCCAACGGTCCGTCGCCGTGCCGCCGGAGTCGTGAGAGCCGTGCACGATCTGGCTAGCAGCGCCGGGAATTCTTCCGCGGCCGACGCGTTGAGATATAACTAGTAGTAGTTACAAGAAACGTGCTCCGGGGTCGGTGTAAGTCCGAACCGGCGGTGAAAGTCCGCGACCCGTGCCGCTCCCAGAGCGGAACGGTTGAGCTGGTGAAATTCCAGCACCGACGGTTAAAGTCCGGATGAGAGGCGCACGAGTCGATTGACCTTCCCGGTCGGTCGGCGGGTTTCGCGTATGCGCGACCCACCAGGTGTTTGCCGCACCGAAAACCCGGAGTCCGTTCACTGACGGACAGGACGGGAATGACCGACATCGCGGCGCTCGAGGCCACCATGCGGCGCGCGCTCGAGCTGGCCGCGAACGGCCCGGCCACCGGACCGAACCCCCGCGTCGGATGCGTGCTCGTGGGAGGCACGGGCGAGGTGCTCGCGGAAGGCTGGCACCGCGGCGCCGGAACCCCCCACGCCGAGGTCGACGCCCTGAGCCGTCTCGCATCCGGCGCCGCCCGCGGAGCCACCGCCGTCGTGACCCTCGAACCCTGTGACCACACCGGCCGCACCGGCCCCTGCTCGCTCGCCCTGATCGAGGCCGGCGTCGCCCGGGTCGTCTACGCCGTCGCTGACCCCGGTGTCGATTCATCGGGCGGGGCCGACCGGCTCCGCGGCGCCGGGATCGACGTCACCGGCGGGCTGCTCGCCGGCGCGGGAGAGGCGTTCCTCGCCGACTGGCTCGTCGCCGCCCGTCTCGGGCGCCCGTTCGTGACGCTCAAGTGGGCGTCGAGCCTCGACGGACGCGCGGCGGCCGACGACGGGACCAGCCGTTGGATAACCGGCCCCGAGGCCCGGCAGGACGTGCACCGGCGCCGCGCGGCAGCCGGCGCCATCATCGTGGGAACCGGCACCGTGCTCGCCGACGACCCTACGCTGACCGCCCGTGACGCCGACGGACGGCTGCTGCCCACGCAGCCGGTGCCGGTCGTGATCGGCACCCGCGACATCCCCGCCGACGCCGCCCTCCGTGCCCACCCGCATCCGCCGCTGTTCTTCGCCACCGACGATCTCCAGGCTGTGCTGCACGACCTGCACCGGCGCGGCATCCGTCACGCCTTCATCGAGGGCGGACCCACTCTGGCCAGCGCGTTCGTCGCGGCCGGCCTGGTCGACGAGTACCTCGTGTACCTCGCGCCCACGCTGCTCGGCGGCGCCCGGCTCGCCCTGGGTGACATCGGGGTGGCGGGAATCACCGACCAGCGCCGCCTGGCCATCGACCACTACGACCGACTCGGCGACGACCTCCTCGTCGTTGCCCGGCCGAGATAGGACACCCATGTTCACCGGAATCATCGAGGAACTCGGCCACGTCGAGAAGGTGGAGCTATCCACGGATGCGGCCCGCCTCACCATCCGCGGCCCGCGAGTCGTCGCCGACGCCGGCCACGGCGACTCGATCGCCGTCAACGGGGTCTGCCTCACCGTGGCAGAGCGGACCGGCGACACATTCACGGCCGATGTGATGGCCCAGACCCTCCTCATGTCCACGCTCGACGCCGCCCGCGCCGGCAGCCCGGTCAACCTCGAGCGCGCCGCCCTGGTGGGCGACCGCCTGGGCGGCCACATCGTGCAGGGCCACATCGACGGCACCAGCACCCTGCTTGTCGTCACCCCCGGCGAGGCTTGGCGGGTGCTGCGGTTCAGCCTCTCCCCCGAACTCGCCCCGCTCGTGGTGGGCAAGGGCTCCATCGCCGTGGACGGCGTCTCGCTGACCGTCAGCAACATCAGCCCGGCGAGCGATCCGGACCAATGGTTCGAAGTCTCGCTCATCCCCGAAACCCTCACCCATACGACGCTGGGACAGCGCACGATCGGCGATCACGTCAACATCGAAACCGACATCCTGGCCCGTCACGTTGAGCGCATGCTCGCTTTGGCGGACGTGGGATCGAAAAGGAGCCACTCATGAGCCTCGCCGACATTCCCACCGCACTGGATGCCCTCCGGCTGGGGAAACCGGTCATCGTCGCCGACGACGAGGGCCGCGAGAACGAGGGCGACGTGATCATCTCCGCGCAGATGGCCACGCAGGAGTGGATCGCCTGGACCGTGCGGTACTCCTCCGGCTTCATCTGCGCGCCGATGACCAACGACCTCGCCGACAAGCTCGACCTGCCGGTGATGGTGCAGAACAATGAGGACCCCCGCGGCACGAACTACACGGTCTCGGTCGACGCGGCCGACCGGCTCAGCACCGGGATCAGCGCGGCCGACCGCGCACACACCCTGCGCGTGCTGGCCGACCCGGCCTCCACGCCGTCCAGCCTGCACCGGCCCGGCCACATCATGCCGCTGCGCTCGATGGACGGCGGGGTCCGCGAGCGTGACGGCCACACCGAGGCTGCCGTCGACCTGATGAAACTGGCCGGCCTCGTGCCGGTAGCCGGGATCTGCGAGATCGTCGCCGAAGACGGCGAAATGATGCGCCTGCCCGGACTGCTCGCCCTCGGCGAGCGCGAGGGCGTGCTGGTGATCACGATCAAGGACCTGATCGCCTACCTGCAGGAGTTCCACACCGACACCGAGCTGCCCACGGTCAGCCCGATCCTCGAGTCGCCGCGGGTCGACTTCGAGGTGGAGACCACGGTTCCCACCCGGCACGGCCACTTCCAGGTGCGTGCCTACCGGGACCGGATGACCGGCGCCGACCACGTCGCCATCGTCTCCGGCACCCCCGTGGACGGCGCCATCGTGCGGGTGCACTCCGAGTGCCTCACCGGTGAGGCGTTCGGTTCGCTCAAATGCGAGTGCGGCCCCCAGCTCGACGCTGCCCTGGAGACCATCCAGGAGTTCGGCGGGGTCGTCGTCTACCTGCGCGGCCAAGAGGGCCGAGGCATCGGGCTGATCAACAAGCTGCGCGCCTACAAGCTGCAGGAGGAGGGCCTGGACACCTTCGACGCCAACGTGGCCCTCGGCCTTCCCGCCGACTCCCGCGACTACGGCGCCGCCACGGCCATCCTGCACGAATTGGGTCTCTCCTCCGTGCGGCTGCTGACCAACAACCCGGAGAAGATGCGCCAGCTCGAGGCGCACGGCGTGACCGTGATCGAGCGCGTGCCGCTCGTCGTCGGCGTCGGCGCGCACAATCAGGACTACCTGGCGGTCAAACGCGACCGGATGGGCCACCACATCGCCGAAGCAGACATGCTGAAAGGAATCGCACTATGAGCGGAGCAGGCTCCCCGGAGATCGAGATCGACGGAACCGGGCTGGACATCGTGATCGTCGCCGGACGGTGGCATGACGTGATCACCGACGGACTGATCGCCGGCGCGACCCGGGTGCTCGAGGCATCCGGTGCCCGGTACTCGCTCGTGCGGGTGCCCGGCAGCTTCGAGTTGCCGGTGGCGTGCAAGGTGGCCCTCGACAACGGCGCCGACGCGGTCGTCGCGCTCGGCGTGATCATTCGTGGCGGCACGCCGCACTTCGAGTACGTGTCGTCGGCGGCGACGGATGGCCTCACCCGGGTGGCGCTGGACACCGGCAAGCCGGTCGGTTTCGGCGTGCTCACCCTCGACGACGAGCAGCAGGGCCTGGACCGTGCCGGCCTGCCCGGTTCGAAGGAGGACAAGGGCGAGGAGGCGGCCGCGGCGGCGATCGCGACCGCTCAGCTGCTGCAGAAGCTGCGCGCGTGCACGTTCGAGTGATCCCATTCCGGCCGAGAGTGCCCGTTCCGCGGGTCACTCTCGACCGGAACGGGCACTGCGCGGCGGCATCCGTGTACCTGCGCAGGCAGATGTTGCCGCATCGGACAACAGTTGCCGGCGTGCCAGCAACAGTTGTCCGAACGGGCAACAGTTGCGTCGCGCACGGGAGCTAGTCGCGCACGGGAGCTAGTCGAGGAAGAGGGTGCGCAGGCGCCGGGTGGTGAAGATCAGGCCGAGCAGGATCATCACCAGATAGTAGAGCACGTGCCAGAGCATCCCGGCGTCGACTTGGCCGGTGGTCAGGCCGCGCACGAGCTCGACACCGTGCCAGAGCGGGAGCGCCTGGATCACGTACTGGATCGGCTGCGGGTAGACGCTGAGCGGGTAGAACGTGGCCGAGAACAGGAACATCGGTAGCAGCAGGAAGGTGATCCAGTCCATCTGCTGGAACGTCTTCATGAAGCTCGTGACGGCCATCCCCACGCTCGCGAAGCCGAACGCGATCAGGAGCACGGCCGGCAGGGCCAGCAGCGCCCACCAAGACAGGTTGAGCCCGAGCGCCTGCATCACGACCAGAAAACCGGTGGCGTAAAGCGCCCCACGGAGCAGTGCCAGCGAGATCTCGCCGAGCGCGACATCCAGCGGGCCGAGCGAGGTGGCCAGCATGCCCTCGTAGAGCTTGGCGAACTGCATCTTGAAGAACACGTTCCAGGTGGAGTCGTAGATGGCTCCGTTCATGGCGGCGACGGCGAGCAGCGCGGGTGCGATGAACGCCGCGTACGGCACCTCCTGGCCCGACTCGGTCGTGATCGTGCCGACCAGGGCGCCCAGGCCGAGGCCCATCGAGAGTAGGTAGAAGATCGGCTCGAAGAAGCCGCTGACCACGACCAGCCAGTTGGTGCTCCGGGTCGCCTGCCAGCCCCGGAGCATGACGCTGCGGGCGTTCCCGGCGTAGAACGCGCCGAGCGGGCCGGATGCCCGGGCACCCGTTCGCTGGTCGGTGCCGGTCATTTGTTCAGCCGCCTCGCCGTGATGCGGCGGGCCCAGGCCCAGCCGACAGCGAGCAGCACCGCCAGGTAGAGCACGTGCAGCACGCTCAGCCAGAGCGGTTCGCTCAGCCCGTAAGCGAAGACGCGGGCCAGCTCGGTGCCGTGCCAGAGCGGGGAGATCCAGCCGATCCACTGCAGCCAGACCGGCAGCACAGCAAGCGGGAAGAAGGTGCCGGAGAACAGGGTCATCGGCAGGATGACGAAGCGCATCACCATGGCCAGCTGGCCGGTGTCCTCGGTCAGGGTGGCCGTGTACGCCATCAGCAGCACGCCGAAACCGAGCCCGGTGAGCACGGCGACGAACACCGCGAGAAACCCGGTCGCCGAGGGGACCGCGCCGAACAGCAGCATGAAGGCGTAGAAGATGCCGCAGGTGACGAAGATGCGCACGAAGACCGCGATGACGATGCCGTTGATGATCTGGCCGGGCTGGATCGGGGCGGCGTTCATCGCGAAGAACACCGGGTTCCACTTGAAGCCGATCATGATCGGGTAGGTGAATTCGTCGCTGGCCACGGCGATCGCCGCGCTGCAGAGGAGGGCGGGAGCGACGAACGCCAGGTAGCTGACCCCGCCCACGGCATCCGTGCCCAGGTTGGCGTCGACGAGGGTGGCCAGGCCGACCCCCATCGCGTAGAGGTAGATGATCGGGTTGCCGATCGCGGTCACCGTGACCGTCTGGGCGTAGGCGCGCAGTGACAGGAAGCGGTGCTCGGCCACATACCAGGAGCCCCAGCGCCGGGTGCGCCGGGTGGAACGGATGGCCCGGTCGCCGACGGAGCCGGGCGGCGGGGCGGCGCCGGTGTGCTCGGCTGTCATTCGATCAGGGTCCGTCCGGTCAGCCGCAGGAACACGTCTTCCAGGCTGGAGCGGCGCACCAGGCTGGTGATCGGGGTGAGGCCGGCGTCCACGATGCGCACCAGCTCGGACTCGCCGTTCTCGCTGTAGATCAGGATGCGGTCGGGCAGCACCTCGATGCGGTCGCCCATGCCGGCGATCTGCGCCGCCACATCGGCGTTGAGGTCGGAGCCGAACCGCACCTCCAGCACCTCCCGGGAGGAGTAGGTGCGGATCAGCTGCGCCGGGGCACCCTCGGCCATGATCACACCGTTGTCGATCACAACCAGGCGGTCGCAGAGCTGCTCGGCCTCGTCCATGTAGTGGGTGGTGAGCAGCAGGGTCGTGCCTTGCTCCTTGAGCCGGAACAGGCGGTCCCAGAGGATGTGCCGGGCCTGCGGGTCGAGGCCCGTGGTCGGTTCGTCGAGCAGCAGGATGCTCGGGTCATTGATCAGGGCGCGCGCGATCGTGAGGCGTCGCTTCATGCCCCCGGATAGCGCGTCGACCTTCGACTTCGCCTTGTCCTCCAGCTGCGCGAACGCCAGCAGCTCGTCAGTACGCCGGGCCACCTGCGCCCGCGGCAGGCCGAAGTAGCGGCCGTAGACGAGCAGGTTCTCACGCACCCGCAGCTCGGTGTCGAGGTTGTCGGCCTGCGGCACCACGCCGAGGCGGGAGCGAATCTCCGGGCCGTACCGGTTCGGGTCGAGGCCCAGGACGCGCAGGTCGCCGCCGGTACGGGTGGAGACGGCCCCCACCAGGCGCATGGTGGTCGATTTGCCGGCCCCGTTCGGGCCGAGCAGTCCGAACGATTCGCCGGGTGCCACCTCGAAGGAGATGCCGTCGACGGCGGCGAAATCCTGGTACTTCTTGACGAGATTCTGGGCAACGATAACTGGCTCCGGCACAGTTCCTCACTGTAGACCGCCGGGCCGACACGCAGCGGGATGCGGTTAAGCTCATTCAGTGAGTACCCCCCGCAGCCCCCGTTCCACCGCCCGACCGACCGACCGACCGACCGCCGGCCCGACCGCTCATCCTGCCGCCCGTGGTCGCCTCGGCCGGATGGGGCGCCGCGGCGCCGATGCCGGCGGACCCCGCGCGACGTTCAGCCAGCTGGTCCCGTATCTGCTCGAGCACAAGAAGGTGCTCAGCTTCGTGGTCGTGCTCAGTATCCTCGGCGCCGCCGCCAGCCTCGCCCAGCCGCTCCTGGTCAGCCAGGTCATCACCATCGTGCAGGAGGGCGACGCGCTCGGCGGTCTGGTCTGGGCCCTGGTAGCGCTCGTCGTCATCTCCGCTCTGATCAGCGGTTACCAGCACTACTTGCTGCAGCGCACCGGCGAAGGGGTGGTGCTGTCCAGCCGCCGCAACCTGATCGGGCGGATGCTGCGCCTCCCGATCAGCGAATTCGATACCCGCCGCACGGGCGACCTGGTCTCCCGGGTGGGGTCGGACACCACGCTGCTGCGGGCCGTGCTCACTCAGGGTCTCGTCGAGGCGATCGGCGGGTCGCTGACGTTCGTCGGCGCGCTCATCGCCATGCTCGTGATCGATCCGGTGCTGCTCGGGCTGACCGTGCTGGTGATCGCCGTGTCGGTGGTCACCGTCACACTGCTGTCGCAGCGCATCCGGACCGCCAGCCTGGCCGCGCAGGCCAAGGTCGGCGACCTCGCCGCCAGCGTCGAACGCGCCATCAGCGCGGTGCGCACCGTGCGCGCCTCGAACGCCACCGACCGGGAGATCGCCGCGGTCGAGGAGGACGCCATGGGTGCCTGGCGGATGGGCATCCAGGTCGCGAAGATCTCGGCCCTCGTCGTGCCGATCGCCGGAATCGCCATGCAGGTGTCGTTCCTGGTCGTGCTCGGAGTGGGCGGATTCCGCGTGGCCAGCGACACCATCACGATCGCGGACCTGATCGCGTTCATCCTGTTCCTGTTCCTGATGATCGTGCCGCTCGGCCAGGCGTTCGGCGCGATCACCTCGGTGAACGCCGCGCTCGGTGCCCTCGGACGCATCCAGGAGATCATCGACCTGCCCGCCGAGGACCAGTTCGACCGCGACATCGCGCCGCTGGCCATCACGGTCGGCGCCGCGAACGAGTCGGTGCGGCCCGATGCCCCGGCGATTTCGTTCGAGAACGTTCAGTTCGGCTATTCGGTCGCCCCCTCGGCGACGGATGCCGCGAGCGCGGAGGCCGAGTCGGCCGCCGGCGATGATGCTGGTGCTGGTACTGGTGCTGGTGCTGGTGCTGGTGCTGGTGCTGGTGCTGGTGCTGGTGCTGGTGCTGGTGCTGGTGCTGGTGCTGGTGCTGGTGCTATCGGTTCTGCTGCCACCGTTCCGTCCGGTGCCGGTCGTTCCGCTCACACGGCTTCCGACGCCGAACTCGTCGCCGCGGAGAACGCGATGATCGAGACCGCCGTCGCGGCGCCGTTCGTGCTCGAGACCGCCATCGTGGTTCCGGCCGTGATGGAGGCCGCTCCGGCCGTGATGGAGGCTGCTCCGGCCGAACCCGATCTGGCCGAGGCCGATGTCGCGGCCGCGGACCGCGCCGACACGGCACGCGGCACCGCTCCCGATGCCACTGCCACTGCTGCTGCTGCCACCGACCGGATGGCCCCGCAGGCCGCCGAACGCGCCGCTGCCGCCACTGCCGACGCTTCCGACCGGGCCGTCGAGCAGGCGTCCGAGCAGGCCGCCGAACGCGCGACCGGGCGCAGCGACGCCGACGCCGCCGGTGAGCCGCGCCCGGTGCTCCGCGGGGTCACCTTCGACGCCCCGCGCGGCAAGCGCACCGCCCTGGTCGGCCCGTCCGGAGCCGGCAAGAGCACCATCCTGGCCCTGATCGAGCGGTTCTACGACCCGACCGACGGCGTTGTGCGCATGGGGGGACTGGATATCCGTACCCTCGATCGCACGGCCCTGCGCTCCCAGATCGGCTACGTCGAGCAGGACGCCCCCGTGCTGGCCGGTTCGCTGCGGGACAACCTGACCCTGTCCACGCCAGACGCCACCGACGAGGAATGCATCGCCGTGCTCCACGCCGTGAACCTCTCCGAGGTGCTCGAGCGCGACCCGGCCGGTCTCGGCGCGGCGGTCGGCGAGTCGGGTGTGATGCTCTCCGGCGGCGAACGCCAGCGGCTGGCGATCGCGCGAGCCCTGCTGGCCGCGCCGCCCATCCTGCTGCTGGACGAGTCCACCTCGAGCCTCGACGGCGTCAACGAGCAGAAGATGCGGGCCGCGATCGACGCGGTCGCCGTGGACCGCACCCTGATCGTGATCGCGCACCGGCTGTCAACCGTGGTCGACTCCGACCAGATCGTGGTGCTCGACCACGGGCAGGTCATCGGCACCGGAACCCACTCCGAACTGGTGGCCTCGACGCCGCTCTACCGCGAACTCGCCAAGCACCAGCTGCTCGTCTAGCCAGCTGCTCGTCTAGCCAGCTGCTCGTGAAGCCCGGGCTGCCGCCCCTGTGGCTAACTCAGGACATCCGTCGCCCCGGTTGCCCGGACGCCGCGGGCCAGTGCGGATCGAGTGCGGATGTCCAGACCGGCCGGACGGATCTCCTGAGTTAGCCACGCAACCCGCCGCCTGCGCGGCAGCGCTTCTCCGGTTCAGAATCAGAGGCGGACAGGGGCGGTCAGAGGCGGTCAGGGGCGGGTGAAGCGCAGGGTGACCAGTTGGAAGGGGCGCAGCTCGAGGGTCAGCGCGCGGCCCTCGGCGGCGAACGGCGCCCGCGAAGCGGCCAGGGGGCGTTCCAGCAAATCGGTTTCGGTGACATCCGTCGCCTCGAAGTGACGGATGACTCGCGCCCGCACCCGCGATCCGTGCGCCTCGTAGAGCCGCACGATCAAATCCCCGCTGCGGTCCTCGGCCAACTTGACCGCCTCGACCACGACCGCCGGGTGGTCGACCTCGATCAACGGCTCCACGCGGGGCGCACCGACGCCGGCCACCGTGCGCAGCGTCAGGTTCAGCCGGTAGCCCTCCGCGACCGCCTCCGGGATGCCGGCGCCCACCCGCAGCGACACCCGCAGCCCGTGCCGGCCCTGATCGGCCGTGGGGTCAGGGAACACCGCGGCGCGCAGCAGCGAGAGCCGCACGGTCGTGACGGAGCGGCCCGCCGCATCCGTCGCCCGGCCGATGTCATGGCCGTAGGTGGAGTCGTTGGCCACGGCCACCCCGTAGCCGGGCTCGCCCACGTGCACCCAGCGGTGCGCGACCGTTTCGAAGCGGGCGGCGTCCCAGGAGGTGTTGGTGTGGGTGGGCCGGAAGACGTGCCCGAACTGAATTTCGGATGCCGCCCGGTCGGCGTGCAGATCGAGCGGGAACGCCAGCTTGAGCAGCTTCTGCCGCTCGTGCCAGTCGATGTCGAGGTGCACGTCCACCGCCGACGACCCGGCCGCCAGGGTGATCTCCTCGACCACTCGGGAGGACCCGAAAGCACGCGTCACCCGCACCCCGACCTGTTCTGGGGTGTCCTGGCAGACCTCGACCGACTCGGCCGCCACCAGATCGACGGTGTTCCGCTTGTAGTGCTCGTCGATGTCCCAGGCGTCCCACTGGGTGGGGGTGTCCCGGTGCAACTGCAGCAGGTTGCCGCGGGCGCCGGCCGGGATCAGTTCGCGCCCGAAGACCAGGTCGCGCACCGAGGCGAAGAGCCCGTCGGCATCGATCGTGACGGCCACGAGGCCGTTGCCCAGCACAAGCCCGGCCGGTGTGCGGCGCACCGAGGCGCGCGGATGGCCCGACCCGGCGGCGGGACCGGCGTCACCGCCAGCCGAGACGCCAGGCGAGACGCCAGCCGAGACGCCAGCCGAGACCCCAACCGCAACCGGAACACCGACCGCGCCTCCACCCAACCCGGGTATGCCGGCAACGGCATACGGCCCTGCGTTGAGCGTGACCGCGTGCTCGCCCTCCCCGCAGAGCTGCCGCGCCGCCGCCTCGATCAGCCCCGTCAGGGTCTCGGCGACGGCGGCATAATTGCGCTCTGCCTCCTGATGCACCCATGCGATCGACGACCCCGGCAGAATGTCGTGGAACTGCTGCAGCAGCACCGTCTGCCAGGCCTGCTCCAGCGCCTCGTACGGGTAGTCCGCACCGTGTGAAACGGATGCCGCGCTCGCCCACAGCTCGGCCTCCCGCAGCAGGTGCTCGCTGCGCCGGTTGCCGCGCTTGGTGCGCGCCTGCGAGGTATACGTGCCGCGGTGGAACTCCAGGTAGAGCTCACCCGACCAGACCGGCGGCTCCGGGTACTCCGCCTCGGCGGCCTCGAAGAAGCGGCGTGGCGTGGACAGCTCCACCGTGGGCGAGCCCTCCAGCGACGCGGTGCGGAGGGCGGCCGCGATCATCTCACCGGTCGGGCCTCCCCCGCCGTCCCCCCAGCCGAACGGCACAAGCGAAGTGTTGGCCGCGCCCTTTTCGGCATACTGGCGCTCCGCCCGGGCCAGCTCCTCCCCCGACAGCTGTGCGTTGTAGGTGTCGACGGGAGGGAAGTGCGTGAAAATCTGCGTGCCGTCGATCCCCTCCCATCGGAAGGTGTGGTGCGGCATCAGGTTGGTCTCGTTCCACGAGGTCTTCTGGGTCAGGAACCAGCGCGACCCGGCTGCCTCCACGATCTGCGGCAGTGCTGCCGAGTAGCCGAACGAGTCCGGCAGCCATACCTCGAGCGGCTCCACCCCGAACTCTTCGAGGAAGAAACGCTTTCCGGCCACGAACTGCCGTGCCAGCGCCTCGCCGCCGGGCATATTGGTGTCGGACTCCACCCACATCCCGCCGACCGGCACAAAGCGGCCGGCCGCCACCTGCGCCTTCACCCGCGCGAACAGCTCCGGGTAGTGCTCCTTCAGCCAGGCGTACTGCTGGGCGGATGACGCGGCGAACGCGAAATCCGGATACTCGTCCATCAGGGCGAGCACGTTCGAGAACGTGCGGGCCACCTTGCGCACGGTCTCCCGTACCGGCCAGAGCCAGGCGCTGTCGATGTGAGCGTGCCCGACCGCATGCAGCCGGTGTGCGGTGGCATTGGCCGGGCGAGCGAGCACACCGGCCAGCGCCGCGCGGCCTCGCCCGGCGGTGCCGGCCACGTCATCGGGGTCCATCACGTCGAGGCAGCTCTCCAGCGCCCGCAGGATCTCCGCCCGGCGTGCCTGCCCGGCAGGCAGCTCGCGCATCAGCCCGGTCAAGGTCCAGACGTCCTGCACGAGTTCCCAGACGGTCTCGTCCCGCAGGGCGAGGTCCACCTGCCGCAGCCGGTAGATCGGCTCGGTGCCGGCCGTGGCCGGGTCGCCCTGACTGGTGGCCACGAACGTGAAACCGGTCGTCACGTCCGGATTGGCGGCCGCCTCGATATACAGCTCGACCTGCCCGCCGGGTGCGACCGGCAGCGGCACGCTGCGGTTGCGGGGCTCGACCGCCTTCAGCACCACGCCCTCCGGGGTCCAGACCAGTCCCTCGGCCTGGAAGCCGGGCGTCGCCCTGCTGAACCCCAGGTCGACGACCAGTTCGAGCCGGGTGCCGACCTCGGCGGCCCAGGCCGCGGGCACGGTCCCGGTCACGTGGAACCAGGTGGTTCCCCACGGATGACCCCAGGCGCGACCGATTCCGAACGGGGCATACGTCTGGCGCTTGGCCTCGCGAAACGGCACCGGGGCATCCGTCACCGACCAGGCCTCGACCCTCAACGGCGCGGATGTCCGGTGCACCGCCGGTCGCAGCCGTTCCCGAACGAACCGGTCGATGCGTTTCTCCACGAGCGCGCTGTTGTCATGCATGCCGGCATCCTACGACCCGATCCACCCTCACGGGAGCGTGCGGAATGACCGCCCCCCGGGAGTGCCGTGGGGGCATTCCGATCCACCCTCGCGGAACGGATCTTCGCGGGGCGGTGGCGCAGCGCGGCCGCGCTACGCGTTGCGCAGGTTGTAGCGTACGCTCGCGAGCTCGGAGAGCAGCGCCGGCGGCACCCGGTCGCCGAACTTGGCGAAGTACTCCTCGGTGAGGTCGCACTCGGCCAGCCAGGAGGCAGGGTCGATCGCGAAGAGCTGCTCGACATCGGTCGACGAGAGGTCAAGGCCCTTGAGGTCGAGCCCGCCCTCGACCGGGAGGTGCCCGATCGGGGTGTCCATGGCGCCCGCGGAGCCCTCGACGCGACGCACGATCCACTCGATCACGCGGGAGTTCTCGCCGAAACCGGGCCAGAGGAAGCTGCCGTCGGCGCCCTTGCGGAACCAGTTCACCTGGAAGATCTCCGGCGCCTTGCCGCCGAGGCCCCGGCCGACCTTGAGCCAGTGCGCCCAGTAGTCGGCCATGTTGTAGCCGCAGAACGGGAGCATCGCAAACGGGTCGCGGCGCAGTTCGCCGACGGTGCCCTCGGCGGCCGCGGTCTTCTCCGAGGAGATCGTCGCGCCCATGAACACGCCGTGCTTCCAGCTTCGGGCCTGCGCCACCAGCGGCACGTTCGTCGCGCGGCGTCCGCCGAAGAGGATGGCGTCGATCGGCACGCCACCGAAGGCCTCCCAGTCGTCGGCGATCGACGGGCACTGCGCGGCAGCGACCGTGAAGCGGGAGTTGGGGTGGGCGGCCGGGCGGCCGGAGGCGGGCGTCCAATCGTTGCCCTCCCAGTCGATCAGGTGGCTGGGGGTGGTCTCGGTCAGCCCCTCCCACCACACGTCGCCGTCGTCGCGCAGCGCGACGTTCGTGAAGATCGTATTGCCCCAGACGGTGGCCACGGCGGTCGGGTTGGTGACCTCGCCGGTTCCGGGGGCCACGCCGAAGAAGCCGGCCTCCGGGTTGATCGCGTAGAGGCGGCCGTCGGGGCCGGGGCGGAGCCAGGCGATGTCGTCGCCGATGGTCTCGACCTTCCACCCGGGGATGGTCGGGCGCAGCATCGACAGGTTCGTCTTGCCGCAGGCGGAAGGGAACGCGGCCGCCAGGTGCTTCACGCCGCCCTCCGGGGAGGTGACTTTGATCAGGAGCATGTGCTCGGCCAGCCAGCCCTCGTCACGGGCCATCACGGATGCGATCCGCAGCGCGAACGACTTCTTCGAGAGCAGCGCGTTGCCACCGTAGCCCGAGCCGAACGACCACACCTCCCGGGCCTCCGGGAACTGAACGACGTACTTGGTGTCGCTGCACGGCCAGGACACGTCCTTGCGGCGGCGTCCCTCGGCGTCGACCAGCGGGTAACCCACGCTGTGCACGGTGTGCACCCAGGGGGCTCCGGCCTCGATCATGTGCAGCACCTTCTGGCCCATGCGGGTCATGATGCCCATGTTCAGCACCACGTAGGGCGAGTCGGTGATCTCCACGCCGAGCTGGGAGATGGGGCCGCCGAGCGGGCCCATCGAGAACGGCACGATGTACATCGTGCGGCCGCGCATGCTGCCGGCGAAGACGCCCTGCAGCTCGCCCCGCATCGCAACCGGATCGGCCCAGTTGTTCGTGGGGCCGGCGTCTTCACGCTCGACCGAGCAGATGAAGGTGCGGTCCTCGACGCGCGCCACGTCCGACGGGCTCGTGCGGGCCAGGTAGCTGTTGGGGCGCCACTCCGGGTTCAGGTGGATGAGCTTGCCCTCGGCGACGAGCTGCTTCGCGAGCACGTCTGCCTCGCGCAACGACCCGTCGCACCAGACGACGGCGTCGGGCTGGGTCAGCCGCGTGATCTCGTCCACCCAGGCCTGAAGGTTGGGGTCGGTGGTGCCGGCAACATTGCGGGACTCGCCCCCGCCGGTCTCAACTCGGGAATTCGCGATGGTCATCTCCTGGCCTTTCGTGGTCAATCCGGCGTGAACCAGTGGTCTGCAGTCGTGGGGAGGCATAATTTCGGCCTCTAAATCCAGAATGATCCATCAATGGTGCCGGTGCGGAAGAAACGCGCGTTAAGAACAGCCGATCTTTCGCTATCGTTAAGGAATGTCGACACGCGCCGCTGATCTGATCACCCTGGGACTTCGCATCCGTCATTTCCGGGCCGAGCGCGGCTTCACCCTCGACCAGCTCGGCGAACGAGTCGGCATGGCCGGCAGCCAGCTCTCCCTGATCGAGAACGGGCGCCGTTCGCCCAAGCTCTCGACGCTGCAGGACATCGCCACCGCCGTCGACGTGGAGCTCACCGACCTGCTCAAGAACGAGGCACCCAACACGCGGGCCGCACTCGAGATCGAGCTGGAGCGCGCGCAGCGCAACCCGCTCTACGGCGCCCTCGGCCTGCCCCGGGTGAAGATGACCAAGGGAATGCCGATGGCGGCGCTCGAGTCCCTGCTCGGCCTGCACCGGGAGCTCGCCCGCCGCGCCAGCGAGGCCATCGCCACGCCGGAGGAGGCCCGCCGCGCGAACACGGAACTGCGTGAACGGATGCGCGAGCAGGACAATTTCATGCCCGACATCGAACAGCTCGCCGAGGACCGCGTGCGGGCATCCGGGCATGTGTCGGGCGCGCTCACCCACCGGGAGGTGAGCGTGATGGCCGAACAGCTCGGCTTCAACCTGATCTACGTCAACGACCTGCCCGGCTCGACCAGGTCGGTCACCGACCTGGTCAACCACCGGATCTACCTGCCACCGGCGTCCATCCCCGGCGGCCACGGCCTCCGCTCGATGGCGCTGCAGGCGATGGGGCACCGGTTGCTCGGCCATGAGCGGCCGAGCAGCTACGCCGAGTTCCTCTGGCAGCGGCTGCAGATCAACTACTTCGCGGCCGCCTGCCTGATGCCGCAGGCGGCATCCGTCGCGTTCCTCGCCCAAGCCAAGCGGGAACGCGAGCTCTCGGTCGAGGATTTCCGGGACGCCTTCGGGGTGACCCATGAGGCCGCGGCGCTGCGGCTGACGAACCTGGCCACCTCGCACCTGGACATGCCGCTGCACTTCCTGCGGGTCACCGGCGACGGCGCCCTGCAGAAGGGCTACGAGAACGACGACCTCCCGCTGCCCGCCGACGTGACGGGCTCGATCGAGGGCCAGTTCGTCTGCAAGCAGTGGAGCGCCCGCAGCGCCTTCACCCACACCAACCGCACCACCGAGTTCTACCAGTACACCGATACGCCGGCCGGCACCTTCTGGTGTGCCACCCAGACCGGGGCGACGGATGCCGGCGAGTTCTCGATCAGCGTCGGCGTGCCCTTCGTGCAAGCCAAGTGGTTCCGCGGCCGGGAGACCACCCAACGGGCGGTGTCCCGCTGCCCGGACGAGTCCTGCTGCCGCCGCCCGGCCTCGGAGGTCTCCTCCCGCTGGGCCGGCAGGGCCTGGCCGAGCGCCCGACTGCACGCGCACGTGCTGTCGCCGCTGCCCAGCGGCACCTTCCCCGGCGTCGACGACACCGAGGTCTACGAGTTCCTTGAGGCGCACGCGGCGGAGTAGTCGGTCGACAGGCACCGCGGTGCCGGCGCTACAGCGCTATCATCTGCTCGACATCGCACGCTGAGTCGAGGAGGACATGCATGGACATCTGGGACATCATCTGGCTTTTCTTCTGGAGTTACGTGTTCATCGCGTATCTCACCGTGCTGTTCTCGGTGCTGGCCGACATTTTCCGCGACCCGGGACTCTCGGGCTGGGCAAAGGCGCTCTGGGTGCTGTTCCTCGTCTTCGTGCCCATCATCACCGCGGTCGTCTACATCGGCACGCGCGGTTCCGATCGAGTCCAGTCGCTGCCGGCGACGGATGCCTCGGCGCCCCGGAATGCCGCCCGCTCGGCCGCGAGCATGGGGTCCGTCGACGAGATCGCGAAGGCCCAGAAGCTGCTCGACACCGGCTCGACCACCGCCGACGAATACGCCGCGCTCACGGTCAAGGCCCGCGGCTACTAGCGCCGCGGGATCGGTTGACAGTGCCGGGGAGCCTGAGTACTGTCCTTATCGTTCTGCCGGCCCGACCTCGACGTCACCTCGATCTCGGCGGGTCTCGGCGGGGTCTCGGCGTGATCTCGGCGGGGCGACGCTCCCGATCGGCGGGGCGACGCTCCCGATCTGCGATCTCCCCCGCACGCCTGTTCGCTGACTCATGTTCACTCGTCCACTCATGGAGGCATTCGACATGTCCAAAGAAAAAGAACCGGTCTTCCTGTTCCTCGGCACCTATGACGATCCCGACATCGCCCGCGCCGACCTGTCCATCGTGCGAGACCTGCACGAGGCCAAGATCATCGGCACCTACGACGCCGGAATCGCCACCAAGGATGCCTCCGGCGACATCAAGATCAACCGGGCCGGCAGCGGACACGGCGGCTGGACGGGCATTGCCGCCGGCGCGGTCGTGGGCCTGCTTTTCCCACCGTCCATCCTGGGCATGGCCGCCGTCGGCGGCGCGACGGGCGGTCTGATCGGCCACTTCACCCGCGGCCTGTCCCGCTCCGACGTGAAGGACCTGGGCGACCTCCTCGACGAGGGACAGGCAGCCCTCATCGTGCTCGGCAAGAACCGCCTCGTCGACGAACTGGACCGGGCCGGAATCCGGGCGGCGAAGCGCACCGAGCGCAAGCTGGAGGTCGATGCCTCCGACCTCGACACCCAGCTCGCTGCGGCCGCCGCGGAGCTCGACACGCACTGAGCCATGGCCGACGGCAGCCTCAGCAACGCCAGCCTCAGCAACGCCGACCCCGGCAACGCGGTCCTGAGCGCCACGATCGGACCCGCCCGGGCGCCCCTTTCGGAGCCACCCGGGCGGTGCTGCGCGCCGACACGGGACAACGGCAGCCCCGGCGATTCCGGGACGGCCGCGTCGGCGCATCCGCCGCCGGCATCCGTGCCCCCGCTCACATCCGGGGAAGCGCCGGCCTCCGGGAACCTGCCGGCCTTCGGGCACGTGCCCACATCCGGGAAAGCGCCGACATCCGGGCACGCGCCCGCCCGGCATCGGATCGGCCAAGTGTCCATTCCCCGGCAGACGTTTCTGATGGGCGACTCCCTCGGGGTGGGCAACCGCGGCGACGGGGAGACCCCGGCTCACCCGGTGTGGGTGGATGCCTTCCAGCTGGATGCGACGAGCGTCACCAACGCCGCGTTCGCCCGGTTCGTGGCTGACACCGGTTATCGCACCGAGGCGCAAACCTTCGGCTACTCCGCCGTGTTCCACCTGGCGCTGGAGGCCGACCTCGAGGACATCCTCGGCCAGCCGCCGCAGATCCCCTGGTGGCTGGGCGTGCTCGGCGCCGACTGGGCGCATCCCGGCGGCCCGCGATCGTCCCTGGCCGGGTTGGATGAGCATCCGGTGGTCCAGGTCAGCTGGAACGACACGCAGGCCTACTGCGCCTGGGCGGGCCGGCGGCTGCCCACCGAGGCGGAATGGGAATGCGCGTCGCGCGGCGGGCTCAGTGGACGCACCTTTCCCTGGGGCGACGAGTGGGGTGATCGGCACCGCTGCAACATCTGGCAGGGCGTGTTCCCCGCGGTGAACACCCGCGAGGACGGCTGGCTGACCACTGCCCCGGTGCGCACCTTCGAGCCGAACGCGTACGGCGTCTGGCAGAGCGTCGGCAATGTGTGGGAGTGGTGCTCCGACTGGTGGAGCGAGGCCTACTACGCGCACTCCCCCGCGCGGAACCCGGCGGGCCCGGGCACGGGCGACCAGCGCTCGATGCGTGGGGGCTCGTATCTGTGCCACGACTCGTATTGCAACCGCTACCGCAACTCGGCCCGCGCCGCGAACACGCCCGACTCCTCGGCGGCGAACATCGGCTTCCGCACGGTCGCCCTCTAGCAGGTCCGCCCCTCAAACACCTCTACCCCTCACGAATTCGACGGAGATTTTGCCAATATCGGCCTGGAACAGGCCGGAAAAGGCGTTTTTCGGGAGAATCTCCGTCGAATTCGTTCGATACCGGATGCGGGATGCCGGGTGCGGGATGCCGGGTGCGGGATGCCGGGTGCGGGTCCGTGGCCGGCCTGGTCAGGGGCAGGCTATGGGCGGGCGGCGAAGGCGGTGGCGGTGCCACGGGCGGTGAGACTGACCCGGCTGCCCACGATGGTGCCGATCGTGCCGTGCTGCCGCACGTGGACCAGCGTGCCTGCGTCGGCGGCAGACGGCGACGCTGCGGCGCCGCCGGAGAACAGGCGCACCGCCAGCTGCACTTCGGGGCCGTAGAAGTCGACCGCTTCGACCTGGCCGGTGCAGGATGCGACGGTGCCGGCATCCGCCCCGCCGGTTTCGCAATGCTCGACCATGATCTGCTCCGGGCGCAGCATGATGCACGCGTCGCCGCGCAGGCCGGTCGGGGCGACGGCGACCCTGCCGAGCGCGCAGGCGGCGAATCCGTCCGAGATGGTGGCCGGCAGCACCACCGCGTCGCCGAGGAACCGGGCCGTGAACAGGTCGACGGGGCGCCAGTAGACCTCGCGGGGCGGCCCCACCTGGCAGAGGTTGCCGTCGCGGAGCACCGCGAGTTGGTGGGCGAAGCTCATCGCCTCGGCCTGGTCGTGGGTGACGAGCACCGTGGTGATGCCGGCGCGCTCCAGGGTCTCGGCGACGATGTCCCGGGTGACCGCCCGGAGCCCGGCGTCGAGGGCGGAGAACGGTTCGTCGAGGAGCATCACTCGCGGCTGGCGGGCGAGGGCCCGGGCCAGGGCCACGCGCTGCTGCTGACCGCCGGAGAGTTCATCGGGACGGCGGGCGGCGAAGTCGGCCTTCAGCGACACCATCTCGAGCAGTTCGTCGACGGCCCGCGCCCGCTGCTTGCGGGTGCCGCCGCGGAGGGCCGGGCCCAGGCCGAACGCGATGTTCTGCCCCACCGTGAGGTGCGGGAACAGCGCCCCGTCCTGCGCCACGAAGCCGATCCCGCGCCGGTGTGCGGCCACGGCGATGCCCGGCCCCGCCACAGTGCGGCCGAGCACGGTGATGGTGCCCGAGTCGGGCAGCTCGAAGCCGCTGATCAGGCGCAACAGGGTGGTCTTGCCCGATCCGGACGAACCCACCACGACCGTGCGACTGCCCTCCGGCACCGAAAGCGCGATGTCCTCGAGGATGCGGGTGCTGCCGAAGCTCTTGTTGACCCCGGCGAGTTCGATGGCCGAGGTCATGACACGCTCGTCAGCCGGGAGCGGGCGAACAGCAGGTACGTGACCGGCAGGCTCAGCACGATCATCAGCAGGGCATAGGGGGCGGCGCCGACGTAGTTGATGTCATTCACTTTCGACCAGAACTGGATCGCGAGGGTGCGAGTGCCGCTGGGGGCCAGCAGCAGGGTGGCGGTGAGCTCGGTGACGATGCCGAGAAACACGAGGGCCCCGGCGGCCAGGGCGGACGGCGCGAAGAAACGGGTGGTGACACCGAGGAACGCGGCGAACGGATGCTTGCCGAGCGACCGCGCGGCCTCCTCCAGTCCGACCGGGACCTGCGCGAGCCCGGCCCGGAGGTTCACCAGCGCGCGCGGCAGGAACATCAGCAGGTAGGTCACGATCACCAGAACGGCGGTCTGGTAGAGCGGCTGCACGAAACGGATGCTGATGGTCACCAGCGCGAGGGCCGTGACGATCCCGGGCAGGGAACTGGTGAGATAGTTGACCGATTCGAGGCCGCGGGACAGCCGGCTCGGATAGCGCACGGCGAGGAACGCGATCGGGAACGCGAGCAGGCAGGTGACCACGGCACCGACCAGGCCGTAGCCCACGGTCTGTAGCAGGGACTGCACCAGCACGGGCTCGCTCCACACGCCTGCGCCGCCCTGGGCCAGCCAGCGGATGACGCTCCAGAACGGCACCCCGATCGCCAGTGCGAACAGCCCGCCGAGAAACAGGTAGCCGGCCGGCGTGAAGGCGCCGAGGGAGCGCCGAGGCGTGACCCGGGCCACGCCGGAGCCGAGGCGGGCGTACCGGGACCGGCCGCGGGCGCCGGACTCCCCGATCAGTAGGAACAGGCAAAGCAGCACGAGCACGCCGGCGAGGGCGTTGGCCGCGGGACCGTTGAACGTGGACCGGTACTGCTCGACGATGGCGGTGGTGAAGGTGTCGAATCGGATCATCGCAAAAGCGCCGTATTCGGAGAGCAGGTGCAGTCCCACCAGCAAGGCGCCGCCGAGGATCGGCAGCCGCAACTGCGGCAGGACGACCCGGAAGAAGACACCCCAGGCGCCGCTGCCGAGCGACTCGGCTGCTTCTTCGACGGTCGGGTCGAGCCGCCGGAGCGCGGCGGCGCAGGGCAGGTAGACCAGAGGGAAGTACGACAGGGTGGCGATCAGAACCCCCGACCAGAGGCCGTTCAGCGAGGGGACGGCGCTCACCCAGCCGTAGCTGTTGACGAAGGCCGGCACCGCAAGCGGCGTCGCCAGGAGCACGGCGAACACCCGGTGGCCGGGCAGGGACGTGCGGCCGACCAGCCAGGCGGCGGCCACCCCGATCACCGCGGTCAGCGGAACGGTGATCACGACCAGCCCGATCGTGTTCAGGAGCAACTCGCCGACCCGCGGCCGGAAAACGAGCGCGGACAGGGTCGGCCAGCCGGTCAGGATGCCGGTGACGATGACATAGCCCAGCGGCAGCAGCCCGAGCACGGACACGGTGACGGCAGCCGCCACGATGAACGGTGACGGGCGTTTACCGACCCGGACCGCGGCATCCGTGCGCCCCGCAGGCCCCGTGCCATCGGTTTCACCGATGGCTCCGCGACCGGTGTCCGACGGGTCGGGCGCCGGGTGCGCGGTCGAGGGGGCTGCAGGTATCACCAGTTGCAGCCTAGATGAAACCGGCCTCGGTCATCAGATCGGTGACCGTGGTGCTATTGAGTTCGGAGGGGTCGATGACGGGGGCATCGAGTTCGCTGAGCGGCACGAGCGCGGGGTTCGCGTCGACCGAGTCGGAGACGGGGTACTCGAACGAGGTGCCGGTCTTCAGGATCTCCTGGCCGCCCTTGCCGGTGATGTAGGCCAGGAACGCCTGCGCGGCCACGGGGTTGGCGCTGGTTTCCAGCACTCCGCCGCCGGAGACGCTGACGAACGCGCCGGGATCCTGGTTCTTGAAGTAGTGCATCTGGGTGCTGGCGCTGTTCTCGCCGGTGCCGGCCTGGTCGCCGAACCAGTAGTAGTGGTAGATCACGCCACCGGGGATTTCGCCCGCGTTGATGGCCTTCATCACGGTGCTGTTGCCCTTGTAGACGACCGCGTTCTCCTTCATGGCGGCGAGCCAGTCGCGCGTGGCCTCTTCACCCTTGAGTTCCAGGAAGGCGCTGACGATGGCCTGGAAGTCGGCGCCGGAGGGCGACGCGGCCCAGCGGCCCGCCCAGGCCGGGTCCGCGAGGTCGAGCAGAGAGGCGGGCAGTTCGCTCTCGCTGATCAGGCTCGGGTTGTAGGCGAAGACGGTGGAGCGGGCGGCGATGCCGGTCCACATACCGGTGGAGGGACGGTACTGCTCGGGAACCTGCTCGAGCGTGGCGTCGTCGACCGGGGCGAACAGGCCGGCCCGGTCGACCAGGCTGATCGCGGGCGAGTTCTCGGTGAGGAACACGTCGGCCTTGGAGGCGGTGCCCTCCTGCACGAGCTGGTTGCCGAGTTCGGAGTCGCTGCCGTTGCGCAGCGTGACGGTGACGCCGGTCTCCGCGGTGAACTCGTCGGCCCAAGCCTGGGTGAGTTCCTCGTGCTGAGCGTTGTAGACGGTGATCGAGCCTGAGGGAGCGGCTCCGTCGGAGGCGGCGGGAGCGGATTCCTCGGGCGCGCTGCACCCGGTTGCCCCGAGCAGGGTCACCGTTCCGATAGCGGCCAGCAGTGCCCAGCGGCGTGAGAAAATCATCGTGTTGCGTGTCCCTACTGTCGTGTGGGCATAGCCCACTGTGCTTTAGGTAAGCCTACCCTAAAAAAAGGTGGGCCGGCCGGGCCTGCGGGGAATGCACAGGCACGGGCTGACTAGCGGGGCGGCATCCGGATGGCGCCGTCGAGCCGGATGGTGTCGCCGTTGAGCATCGGGTTCTCCACGATGTGGCGCACGAGCGCGGCGAACGCGGCCGGGTCGCCGAGCCGGGCAGGGTGCGGCACCTGCGCCGCGAGGGATTCGCGCACGTTCTCGGGGAGGCCCTGCAGCAGCGGGGTGTCGAAGATGCCGGGCGCGATGGTCACCACCCGGATCAGCGACCGGGCGAATTCGCGGGCGAGCGGCAGGGTCATCGCGGTGACGCCGCCCTTCGACGCGGCGTAGGCCGCCTGGCCGATCTGCCCGTCGAAGGCGGCGACGGATGCCGTGTTCACGATCACGCCCCGCTCCGGAACCGTGCCGAGCGGATCCGTGCCGAGCGGATCCGTGCCGAGCGGATCCGTGCCGAGCGGATCGGTACCGACCGGGTCGGTGCCGACCGGATCCGTGCCGAGCGGATCCGTGCCGAGCGGGTCGGTCATCGCCATGGCGGCCGCGGCCAGCCGGATCACGTTGAACGTGCCGACAAGGTTGATGCGGATGACCCGATCGAAGTCGTCCAACGGCAGCGGGGCGCCATCGCGGTCGACGGTGCGCTGACCGGGGGCGATGCCGGCGCAGTTGACCACGATGCGCAGCGGGCCGAGCTCGGCGGCGGCGTCGACTGCAGCCTGCACGTCCTCGGGGCGGGTGACATCCCCGGGTACGAAGCGGGCTCGGCCACCGATCGCCGCGGCGGCCTGCTCCCCCGCGGCGCCCGGCAGGTCGAGGAGCACGACCGCTGCCCCGGCGTGGGCCAGGGCGGTGCTGGTGGCCAACCCGAGGCCGGAGGCGGCTCCGGTGACGAGGGCGGAGCATCCGTCGATGCGCATCTCAGAGCCGCTCGATGATGGTGGCGTTGGCCATGCCGCCGCCCTCGCACATGGTCTGCAGCCCCCAGCGACCGCCGGTCAATTCGAGGTGGTTCAGCAGGGTGCCGAGGAGCCGGGTGCCCGAGGAGCCGAGCGCGTGGCCGAGCGCGATGGCCCCGCCGCGCGGATTGAGCAGGGCCGGGTCGGCTCCCGTTTCGCGCAGCCAGACCAGCGGAACGGTGGCGAACGCCTCGTTCACCTCGTAGGCGTCGAGGTCGTCGATGCTGAGCCCGGAGCGCTCCAGGATGCGCCGGGTCGCCGGGACCACGCCGGTCAGCATCAGAAGCGGGTCGCTTCCGGTCACCGCGAAGCTGTGGAACCGGGCGCGCGGGTTGAGGCCGAGCTCTGCGGCCCGTTTCGCGCTCATGATCAGGGCGGCGGAGGCCCCGTCGGTCAGCGGCGACGAGTTGCCGGCGGTGAGGTGCCAGTCGAGCTTCGGGAAGCGGGCGGCGAGGGCGTCGGTGCGGAACGCCGGCGGCAGGGCGGCCAGAGACGCGAGGGTGGTGCCGGGCCGGATAGTCTCGTCGGCGTCCACGACCCGGCCGCCGGGCAGGGTCGTCGGCCGGAGTTCGCCGCCGAAGTCGCCGCGCTCGGCGGCGGCCGCGGCGAGGCGGTGCGAGCGGGCGGCGAAGGCATCCAGTTCGCCGCGGCCCAGCTTCCACTTCTGGTTCATCAGCTCGGCCGAGACGCCCTGGTTGACAAGGCCGTCGGGGTAGCGGTCGCGCATCCGGAGGCCGTGGGGGTCGTCCCGGGCCTCGTCGTTCTGGTTCGCACGGATGGAGCTGCCCAGCGGCACGCGGCTCATCGACTCGACGCCGCAGGCGATGACGATGTCGTAACTGCCGGCCATCACGCCCTGCGCGGCGAACGTGGCCGCCTGCTGGCTGGAGCCGCACTGCCGGTCGATGGTGGCTCCTGGCACCGAGTCGGGGAAGCCCGCGCTGAGTAGGGCGGTGCGGGTCACGTTGTAGCCCTGCTCGCCGACCTGGCTGACGCAGCCGCCGATCACGTCGTCGACGAGCGCGGGATCGAGCCCGTTGCGGGTGACCAACTCGCTCAGAACCCCGGCCAGCAGGTCCGCCGGATGCACGCCCGAGAGGGAACCGCCCGGCTTGCCTCGACCAGACGCGGTGCGCACGACATCGATGATGACAGCCTCATTGCTCATAGCCTCAGCCTAGGCTTCCCGGTCGCCGTGGCGCTGAACGGGTGCGGTGTGTGCACGGGGGCTAATTCAGGAGATCGGGCAAGGGGATCGTCGTCCGGAGCTTTCCGCCGCACTGGTCCGTGGCCCGGCGGTACGTGACGGGCGAATCTCCTGAGTTAGCCACACGGGGCGAGCCGGGCGGAGCGAACCGGGCGGAGCGAACCGGACGGGGCGAGCCGGGCGGAGCGAGCCGGGCGGAGCGAGCCGGACGGAGCGAGCCGGGCGGAGCGAGCCGGCCGGGGCGAGCCGGACGGGCCGAGCAAGACGCGGCCGGTGCCCGGCTAGCCCGAGAGTGCCCACATCGCGACGGCACTGGCGGCGGCCACGTTGAGGGAGTCGATGCCGTGCTTCATCGGAATCTGCACCACGGTGTCGGATGCCGCCAGCGCGTCGGGGGTGAGCCCCTCACCCTCCGCGCCGAGCAACAGAGCCAGCCGCTCATGCGCGTGCCCGGGGAAGTCGCGGAGGCTCACGGCATCCGTCGTCAGGGCGAGCGCGGCGAGGTGGAAACCGTGCCGGCTGAGCAGTGCGCGGGTGCTGGGCCAGTCGCCGACGCGGGTCCAGGGCACCTGCAGCACGGTGCCCATCGAGACGCGGATGGCGCGGCGATAGAAGGGGTCGGAGCAGCGCGGCGTGACCAGGATCGCGTCTGCGCCGATAGCCCCGGCGGAGCGGAAGATCGCCCCGACGTTCGTGGGGTCGGATACGTTTTCGAGGATCACGATGCGGCGGGCGCCGGCGAGCACCGCCTCCGGGGCGGGCAGCTCGGGCCGGTGCATCGAGGCGATCACGCCGCGGTGCAGCACGTATCCGGTGAGCTCCGCCAGCAACTTTCCCGGGCCGACGAAGACGGGCACGTCCTCGCCAACGAGGGCCCGGGCCTCCTCAGCGGTGTTGCCGAGGGCGAGGACCGAGCGCGGACGGTGTCCGGCGCGCAGAGCCCGCTCGAGAACCAATGCCGACTCGGCTATATACAGCCCGTGCTCGGTGCCCCGCGCCTTCTTGAGGGCCACATCGGTGAGGTGGGCATAGTCCACGAGTCGCGGATCGCTGAGGTCGCTGATCTCGATGACGGGCATCCGCTCAGTCTAATCGCGAGGGTGAGGGGCGGTGGAGGGGCGGGTGCCGGCGAGGCGGGGCGGGTGCCGGCGAGGCGAGGCGGGTGCCGGCGAGGCGAGGCGAGGCGAGGCGGGTGCCGGCGAGGCGAGGCGAGGCAGGTGCCGGCGAGGCGAGGCGGGTGCCGGCGAGGCGAGGCGGGGCGGGTAGGCGGCGGGCAAGCGGCGGGTCATCCTGGGGCCAACTCAGGAGACCCGGCCGGCGCTCGCATCTGGCGCCCGGACCAGTGGGACGGGCTACGGATACCTCGGCGCATCTCCTGAGTTAGCCACACAAACCGGGTCCAGCCGGGTCCCACCGGCGAGTCCGGACAACGGGGCCAACTGGGCAAGCCGGGTCAGGGCGCCCCGCCGGTTTGTGCATAACTCCTGCAATGTGGTCGGCGGCAGGTCTTCCGCGCCCGGAAACACGGGCAACGGCCATGGCCGGCCTGACAATGTGCAGGAGTTATGCACCGGAAGAATTCCGCCCGCATTCCAGCACGCGCTGATTCGTCAGCGACCGGCCAGCGGCAGGAACATACCCGCGGCCATCAACGTCATCGCCAGCGCCATGCTCAGGTGCTGGGCCGACTCCAACCGGTGGGTGCCCGGTGTGACCCCCAACCCGGCCTTGCGGCGCGCCGTCCGCACGGCGCTGGCCGCGAGGGCAACGGATGCCGCAGCCACCAGCACCACAAGCCCGGCCAGAAGCGTTCCGCCGTCGATGATCGCCAGCGCGTGCTCGGCATGCACGTTGTTCCCCGCGGCGGGCCCGGCTCCGGTCGCGGCGGTGGTATCGGCCGCGGCAGTGGCCCCGGCCCCAGCCCCGCCTGACGCCGCTGCCTCCGTCGACGCCCCCGCCCCGGCCCCAGCCCCGCCTGACGCCGCTGCCTCCGTCGACGCTGCGGCTCCGGCTGACGCTGCGGCGCCGGTCGCTGCCCAGGACCCGGACCCGACCACGCCGCCGGCGCCGCCCGCCGAAGCCTGAGCAGAAGACGACGCGGACGCCGCCGGCAGCATCGCGACCCACATCACCGCCATCAGCAGCAGCGCTGCGGCGTGGTGCGCGGCGGGCATCCGATGCCGCCGGTCGAGCAGGGCCAGCAGTGCCGCCCCGACCAGCAGCCCGGCCCAGGACAACGGCCCGAGCAGTTGCACACCCGGCAACACCATGTCGGCGCACGTGACGGCCATGACGACCATGGCGGGCGCCGCGACCAGGGTGCGGCCCGGCATCCGGAGCCCGGCGAACGCGCATGCCGCACCCAGGCCGGCCGCCGCGACGGCGGCAAGCAGGCACGCAGACACCCAGATCTCAGTCATTTCGGCTCACGATAGGCCGGTCTCCCTTGCTCGGCTTGCCGAACGGCGCACGGATGCGCGGCAGCAGCGCACGGATGCGCGGCAGCAGCGCACGGATGCACACGCCGAGGCTGCCGCGCTCAACGTGGCCAACTCAGGAGATTCACGGCGGCAAGTGTCCCGTGCGCGCACTCTGCCGCATTGGTCCGCACTCGTCCGTGTCGAAACGGCCGGTCCAAAGCCGGATCTCCTGAGTTGGCCACCGGAATCGGCGCCACGAAGACGGTCGGCCACCGCGAGCACGGCATAGCTCCTGCACTCCGGTGCCGCCGCCGGCACGCACCCCCGAATTTCCGCGGCGACGCAACCCGGCCCGCACAATATGCCGGCGTTATGCACGGCAAGGGTCCAGGCCCGGATGCGGCGCGGCACCCGGACCTCCTGAGTCAGCCACGCACTCCGGCGGATCGATCCTGCGGCGACCGTCCTCCGGCGCATCATGGATGCGAGAATGGCACCGTGTCGACGTCAACGAGCCGGAAGAGCGGAATGAGCGAGCCGAGCCAGCCCGGCGTACTCGGCGCGAATGGCGGGATTGCCACACTCGGCGCGAACGGCGCGAACGGCGCGAACGGCGGGAACGCCACACTCGGCGCGAATGGCGGGATTGCCACACTCGGCGCGAACGGCGTAGATAGCACGAACGGCATAGACGGCGCGAAGAGCACGAACGGCGCGCCCGGCGCGCCGCATTCGCAGACCCTGTCCCGGGGCATCCGCGTGCTCGAGATCCTCGCCGACGCCGACGCGGCCCTGACCATCGCTGACGTGGCCGCCGCCCTCGGCGTGCACCGCTCGAACGCCTACCGAATCCTGCGCACGCTGGAGGACCACCGGGTCGTGATCCGGGATGCCGCGGGCGCCGTGCGCCTCGGCCCACGGATGGCTGCACTCGCCCGCGGTGTCTCCCGCGGCCTGCAAACCGCGGCGCTGCCCGAGCTGACGAGCGTCGCGAACGAGCTGGGGATGACTGCTTTCGTGACCGTCCTGGACCGGGCGGAGGTCGTCACCCTGGTCAGCGTGGAACCGCGCCAGGCGCACGCCACGGTCGCGCAGCGCCCCGGCACACGGCATCCGCTCGGCCGGGGCGCCCCCGGAATCGCCATCCAGTCCCTGCTCACGACTGCCCACTGGGCGCAGCTCGGCGAGGACGCGCGCCGCGGCGAGGCCGCCGAGGTGCGCACGCACGGCTTCGCCACCAGTCATGACGAGGTCGTGCCGGGGCTGGCGTCCGTGGCGGTGCCGCTGGTCGTGCCCGGTGAGGCGCCGGCGGCGCTGGCGGTCGTCTACCTCGGCAGCGGCCAGAGTGCCGCCCAGATCGGCGCTCGACTCGTGACGGCCGCCGCCGCGATCGCAGCCGAGCTGCGTTAGCCGCCGCCTCCGAGCACAGCCGCCGGCATCCGCAGCGCCCGGGCCCCGGGCGCGGGGGCAGCTCCATGCACCCGGCGGCATCCGCAGCGCCTCGGCGCGGTCGCGGGGCAGCCTCAGGTGACCCGCCGGCATCCGCAGGGCCCAGGCACACCTCACCTGGCCTGTTGATAATATACGATCTGTGATACCGTTTCGGAATCGCGTGACATCGCGCGGCAACTCACCGGGAAATACAAAGGGGTATTCCATGGCAATCACGACAACCCAAGCGGACGCCGCGAAAGCGGACGCCGCGAAGCGACACGAAGAACGCCGGGTCCTCGCCGGAACCATGGTGGGTACCACCATCGAGTGGTACGACTTCTTCATCTACGCGCAGGCCGCCGGCCTCGTGCTGGCCGGGCTGTATTTCGCCCCGCTCGCCAACGACAACGCCGGGCTGGCTCAGCTCGTCGCCTGGGCCTCTCTCGGCATCAGCTTCCTGTTCCGGCCGTTGGGCGCGATCGTGGCCGGCCACCTCGGTGACCGTCTCGGCCGCAAGGCCATGCTCGTGCTGACCCTCGTCATCATGGGCGCGGCCACCGCACTGATCGGACTCCTGCCGACTTTCGAGCAGATCGGCATCTGGGCACCCATCCTGCTCATCGTGCTGCGCATCCTGCAGGGTTTCTCGGCCGGCGGGGAATGGGGCGGGGCCGCCCTGATGTCCGTCGAACACGCCCCCGTGAACAAACGCGGATTCTTCGGTGCCTACCCGCAGATCGGCGTGCCGACCGGGCTCATCCTGGCCACCGGCGTCATGCTCCTCGTCACCAGCACGATGAGCGAGGAGGCCTTCCTCGCCTGGGGCTGGCGCGTCCCGTTCCTCTTCTCGGTGCTGCTCATCGTGGTCGGCTTCATCATTCGCCGCTCGGTCGACGAGAGCCCCGTCTTCAAGGAGATGCAGGACCGCAAGAAGGAATCGGCCGCCCCGCTCCGCCAGCTCTTCAGCGGCCACTGGCGCCAGGTCATCCTGACCGCCCTGATCTTCATCGCCAACAACGCCGCCGGCTACCTGCTGATCGCATTCTTCTCCTCCTACGCCACGAAGCCGGTCGAGGCCGGCGGCTTGGGCATGGAACGCTCCCCCGTGCTGCTCGCCAGCACCATCGCCGCCGTGTTCTGGCTCGCGTCGACGATGATCGGCGGCATCCTCTCCGACCGAATCGGGCGCATCCGCACCTTCCAGTTCGGTTATGCCTGGCTCTTTCTCTGGGCGATCCCGATGTTCCTGCTGATCGACACTGGTGAGATCCTCTGGTTCACGGTGGCGCTCGTCGTGCTGGCGAGCGGACTGGGCTTCTCGTACGGCCCGCAGGCGGCGCTCTACGCGGAGATGTTCCCGGCTCAGGTACGCTACTCGGGCGTGTCCATCGGCTACGCGATGGGCGCCATCCTCGGCGGTGCGTTCGCTCCGCTGATCGCACAACTGCTCCTGGACGAGACCGCCTGGTCCCCGTCGATCGGCATCTATATCATGGTGCTGGCCACGATCTCCTTCATCGCGGTCTCCGTGGTGAAGGAAACCCGCGGAGTCCCGCTCGGGATCTCCCAGCACGACTAGAAAGCCGTAAAAAACATGCCGACCACGACCTCTGGTGGTGCCGCCGACGCCGGCACCACCCCTGCGCTCGCAACGCCGGGCAAGATCATCGCCGTGCACCTCAACTACCCGAGCCGGGCCGCCCAGCGCGGCCGCACGCCCGAGCAGCCGTCGTACTTCCTCAAGCCGGCGTCGTCGCTGAGTTCCAGCGGAACGCCGGTCGACCGGCCCGACGGATGCGAGTTGCTGGTCTTCGAGGGAGAGATCGCCCTGGTGATCGGGCGCCGCACCCGGGGCGTCTCGCCCGCGGACGGCTGGGCGGCTGTCTCGCACGTGACCTGCGCCAACGACTTCGGTGTCTACGACCTGCGCTACGCCGACAAGGGCTCGAACCTGCGCTCGAAGGGGGCCGACGGCTTCACCCCGGTCGGGCCAACACTGCTTCCGACTGCCGGTCTCGACCCGGCGGCCCTGCGCATCCGCACCTGGGTGAACGGCACGCTGGCGCAGGAGGACACGACCGCCGACTTGCTCTTCGGCTTCGGCCGGCTCGTGGCCGACCTCTCCCAGCTGATCACGCTCGAGCCCGGCGACCTGATCCTCACCGGCACGCCGGCCGGATCGTCGGTCGTCGGGCCCGGCGACACCGTCGAGGTCGAAGTGGATGCCCCGGGCGCCCCCGGCGCGCCCCGCACCGGCCGCCTCGTCAGCCCGATTCGGCAGGGCACGGTGCCGTTCGGCGCGTTCGGGGCCGGCCCGCGGGTCGACGACCTGCAGCGCACCGAGGCCTGGGGTTCGGCGGAGGCGGCCGGACTGGCGCCGGCATCCGCCGCGACACCGGAACCCGCACCGGCAGCGGCACCCTTCGACCTCACCTCCGAACTGAAGGCGCAGATCAACGGCGTCGGCACCGCCACCCTCAGCGCCCAGCTGCGGAAGCGCGGACTCAACGCCGTGTCGATCGACGGCCTCGGCTCGACCCGCCCCGGCGCCCGCCTCGTCGGCCGGGCGCGCACCCTGCGCTACATCCCGGCCCGGGAGGACCTGTTCGAGTCGCACGGCGGCGGTTACAACGCCCAGAAACGCGCCTTCGACTCGCTCGGGCCGGGCGACGTGCTCGTGATCGAGGCCCGCGGCGAGCGCGGCACGGGCACGGTCGGCGACATCCTCGCCCTGCGCGCCCAGGTGCGCGGCGCGGCGGGCATCGTGACGGATGGCGGTGTGCGCGACCTCGCGGCCGTCGCCGCCCTGGATATCCCTACCTACCACGCCGGCCCGCACCCTGCCGTGCTGGGACGCCGCCACGTCCCGTGGGACACGGACCTGACCGTCGCCTGCGGCGGGGCATCCGTGCAGCCCGGCGACGTGATCGTCGGGGACGCCGACGGGCTTATCGTGATCCCGCCGCACCTGGTCGAGGAGGTGGTCGCCTCCGCCATCGTGCAGGAGCGCGAGGAAACCTTCATAGCCGCCATGGTTGCGGCCGGGCACGGCGTCGACGGGCTCTACCCGATGAACGCCGAGTGGAGAGCCAGCTACCGGGTCTGGCAGGAGGAGCAGGCATGACGGTCCCGACCGGGGTGTCGACAGGAGGCTCGACCACCGGCGGCTCGATCACCGGGGGCTCGACCACCGGCGACTCGATCACCGGGGGCGCGGACGCGTCGCTGAGCAAGGCGCAGCTCGCCCACCAGTGGATCCGGGCTCGCATCTCCGACGGCAGCTTCAGCCCGGGCTACCGCCTGGTGCTCGGGCAGATCGCCCGGGAGATCGGTGTCAGCACCGTGCCGGTGCGGGAGGCCATCCGTCTGCTGGAGGCGGAGGGTCTGGTCACGTTCGAGCGCAACATCGGCGCCCAGGTGGCCATGCTCGACGCCACTGAGTACACCCACACGATGCAGACGCTGGCCCTCGTCGAGGGTTACGCCACGGCCCTGTCGGCGCCGCGGCTCGACCCGGATATTCTGCTGCGCGCGCGGGCGATCAACGCGGAGATGGCCGACTGCCTGCACCACTTCGACCCGGTGCGCTTCACCAGCCTGAACCGGGACTTCCACTCGGCCCTGTTCGAGGCCTGCACCAATGCGCACATCCTCGACCTCGTGCAGCGGGGCTGGAGCCGGCTCGGCACTCTGCGGGAGTCCACGTTCAGTTTCGTGCCCGGGCGGGCGCACGAGTCCGTCGCCGAGCACACCGCACTGCTCGACCTGATCGAGGACGGCGCCGATCCCCTTCAGATCGAACTGGCCGCGCGCGACCACCGGCTCGGCACCCTCGACGCCTTCCTCGCCCAGCAGCACGCCACCCCCTCCGCCTAACCTCCGTTCCCGTCGAGAGTGCCTGTTCCGCCGGTCACTCTCGACCGGAACGGGCGCTCTGACGGGGGCCGGTGCCCGCGGAGGCCAGAGCCCGCGGGGCCGGAGCCTGAGGGGGCCGGCCGAGATCAGACCGTGCGGAGTTCGCCGCGCAGGATCGAGTCGCCGGAGTGCTGCGGGTCGCCGTCGCCGGGTTCCGCGGACACGTCCACGAGCGGGTACTGCGACAGGTCGACGCCGTCGGGGATGACGTAACGCCCGGACTCGCCGTCGAGCAGTCCGATGCTGATCAGCCCGGATGCATCCGCCTTGATCAACCAGACCTCGCGCAGATCGGAGTCGGCGGCGACCCCGGTGACGTCGAGCACGACTTCCCGGTGGCCGTCGGCCGTCTTCGCCACGTAGGCACTGCCTTCGGCCTCCCAGCCGGGGAACGGGTCGAGCCGCGCCTGGGCGAGAAGCACCGGCGCGGGTTCCTGCTGCTGGACGGACTGCCACCAGATGCCGCCGCCCAGGCCGCCGAGCAACCCGGCGAGGCCTGCGGCCACGGCAACCGGCATCCAGTTGCGGGGCCGACGGCGGGGGCGCAGGCCGGGGCCGATGTCGGTGATGGTGGCGGACGGGGTTGAGGACGAGGGCAAGGACGAGGTCGGGGTCAAAGTCGAGGACGAGTCAGGCTCGACCGCCGGGTCAGACTCGGGCACCAAAACGGGGGTCGGGGCAGGCTCGGTCGCCGCTACCATGAAGTCATTCCGACGGGGAGTCTCCGCAACGGCGCCGGACAGGCCGAGGGCGGAGTGGACGCCGGCCCAGACCCGATCTCCGGGCTCCACGAGCTCGACGCTGCGCGCGGACCGGCCGACGGCGACGGTGTGCTGCAGGGCGATGAGCTCCAGGGAGCACTCGGGGCACTCCGACAGGTGTTGCCGTTCAGGGTCGGTGAGGTCGAACTCTGCCATGGCTATGAGAGCGAGATTTTCCCGGTCAATGTGTGTCATCGTTCGCCTCCAATCTGGTGCGCAGTCTCGAAAGACTTCGACGGATGTGACTCTTCACGGTGCCGAGCGGCAGTCCGAGGCTATCGGCGATTTGAGAGTGGGTGAGATCGTCGTAGAAGGCCAACTGCATCACCTGCTGCGGAACAGGTCCGAGCCGGCGGAGTTCGTCGCTCATCAGCACCCGATCCGCGATGTCGGCGGATTCGTCGGCCTGGCTGAGCTCGGTGTCGACGATGACGGCCTCTTCGACGCGACGCCGACGCGTGCGGGCCTCGTGGGCATCCGCCACGGTGTGCCGGGTGATCCCGACGAGCCAGGCCGGCAGTCGCGACCGCGAGGCATCGAAGCCGTCCCGTCCGCGCCAGGCGGAGATGAAGACCTTCTGCGTGACGTCTTCGGCTTCGCCCGGATCGCCGAGCGAGCGAACGGCGATCGTGTAGACGAGGGAAGACCAACGGGCGTAGGCCTCGGCCAGCGCACGTTCGTCGCCGGCCCGGAACGCGAGACCGAGTTGGGCATGGTCCTCTTCGTCGGTGAGTGCCGTCACGTCGTATCGGTGTCCCCCGGTTGGTGAGCGCATCGGGAGGTCGTACACGTCAGCGCCCGCCGGAGTGCGGGTCTCGACCACCGTGATGCCCAGCATAGTCACCCCTCTGTCTCTTCATGCCTGGGTCAGGCCATCGGAGTCGCAGAGACGATGACGTTCGACAGGTAGGTCTTGGCGTCATAGTCGAATTCGCCGCCGCAGGTCACAAGGGTGAGCCGGTTGGGACCGGACCGGTCGAAGATCGATCCCCAAGGCACGTCCTGTTTGGTCACGGTTTGAACGGATTCCACGGCGTAGCGACGCTCCTGACCGTCTGCGGTGGTCACTACGATCTCGGTGCCCACTGTGGCCGTGGCCAGCTGGGCGAACGGCCCGATGTCGTAGACCAGGGAGTCGACATGGGCGGCGATGACGGTGGCCCCTGCCGCGCTGGCCGGTGACGGTCCGAAGCGGTACCAGGCGGCGAGCGACGGGTCTTGAGGAAGTTCCATCGCCCCGTCCTCGGCCAGGCCGACGGATTCGATCGCCATGTCGATTCCGAGGGAGTCGACCCGGATGCTCTGGGGCGGCAGGGCCGCCGGGACCTGGTTCTGGTCCAGCGAAGAACTGGTGGTCGGCACCTCGACCTCGGCGGTGGGCGGCGAGGCCGCCGGCGTCGGGGTCGTGGTCGGCGCCGCGTTCGTCGGGGGAACGTAAGCCGTGGAAGAGGCTGTGCTCGGGGCGCTGCTGCATCCCGTGAGCAGGGCGAGAGCCACAGCGAGCGCTGTGAAAGTGCCCGCTGTGGCTCTCATCGTGAATTCCTCTTCCTGCTAGCGGCGAGCCGCGGACAAGCGACGCATGCCGACGACGGCAGCGGCGACCAGACCCATCAGCACGGCGGCGCCACCGACCAGAAGGCCCGTGGAGTCGTTCGCCTGGTTGGTGGCGACGAGACCGGCCTCACCGGCGGGGATGCTGTCCGGGTTGGAGTGGAGCCCCTCGATGGTCTGAACGGCCAGAGCGAGGTTCTTGTCGGTCAGGCTGCCCCACGCGTAGACGATCGTGTTCGTGCCCTCTGCGACGTTCACGTCTGCCGGGCCGATGACCGGGTCAGTCGTTCCGGTCGCGGCGACGGCGGCCGAGATGGTGCCGGCCGGCAACGTGAGAACGGACTCGTTCGGGTTGGTCAGGGCGGTGATCGCGACGGCTCCGTTGGCGAGGACATCGACCGCCGGGGCGGCCGCCACGTGGCGGACCGTCAGACGGCCCTCGCCGGCGGCGAGCTGCGAGATGTCGTTGGTGAACAGCGTCGCCGTGGGCTTGCCGTCCGCGTCGAGGTTGGCGGTGGCGGTGTAGTTCTTGCCGGCCTCGAGCGGTAGGTCGACCGGACCGATGGCGGGTGCGCTGGCATCCGTTGCGTCCGACGCGGTGATGGCCACCTTGTAGGTGCCGGGTGCGAGTTCGAGCGGGCCAGCGAGGTCGCCCGGCTTGAAGTCGTCCAGGGTCAGCTTGTCGTTCACGTAGACGTCGACGGTGAGGCCCGGAACTGCGTGAAGCACAGACAGCTTCGCGACGTCTTCGGCCGCCTGCGCCGGGGCGAGGCCGCCGAGGGCGACGAGAGCGCCGAGAGCGCTGGCCGTCATTCCGATCTTGAGGGACTTGTGCATCGTTTCCTCCTGTTTAATGGCTCTGTGAGTGGGTCACTCTGAAGAGGGACTTACTGCCTCTCTTACACTTACTTCTCCCAGAAGCCGGAAAACGGATGCACCTGCATGGAAATCTTGGGGAACTTTTTTTGCGGGGTGCGCGGCCGATCACCGCGTCATCGGCTCGCGGCGGCGCGATGCAGGGAGATGTCCCGGCGGAAGACCAGCATCACCACCACCAGCGACACGGCCGAGAACGCCGCCCCGCCCGCGAACATCGCCGGGTAGCCGAGCCACGGCTCGAGCAGGGACAGCGCCAGTGGCACGAAGAACCCCAGGTAGGTGATGCCGTAGTAGATCGCGGTCAGCCGGGCAAGGTGGTCGGGCGGCGCGATCCGCTGCACCTCCTGCAGCCCCGATACCATCAGCAGGCCGTAGGCGGCGCCGAGCAGGGCGGCCGCCGGCAGGATCAGCCAGAGCACAGGCGGGCTCACGGCGACGGATGCGAGCAGCAGCGACCCGACGGTCAGCATCAGCGCGAACATGATTCCTCGAGCATTGTGCCCGGCGGTGATGCGGTGGCTGAAAAGTTGCAGCGACGCCCCGGCGACGAGTGCCACCACGCAGAGCAGGGCCGCGAACGCCACCGGCGCGGACGGGATCTCGGACGCGGCGAGCGCAGGCAGGATGGCGTAGGCGGTCGTGGCCGTGCCGAAGACCCACGGCGCCACCGGCACGATCAGGAGCAGGAACCGCGGGTACGGGGAGGTGGCGGGATGGGCGGCCGGCAGGGCCCCGGCCGCAATGTTGCGGCCCTGGGACTCCGGGGTGCGCAGCAGCAGCAGGCCGAACACCACGGCGATGACCGTGTGCGCCGCGTAGGGCAGCACGCCGGGGAAGGGTGCCCACTGAGCCAGCGCTCCGGAGCTCGCCGCACCGAGGGCGAACCCGAGGGACAGGGCGATGGTCGCCCTCCGTGCCCCCGAGGCCCGGTCTGCCCTGAAATCGAACGGCTTTGCGGAGAGTTCCTTCACCCAGCTGGTGCCTACGGCCATGGCCAGGCCGAGGGCCACGCCGGAGAGGATGCGACCGCCAAGCAGCATCGGCACATTCCCCGCGGACAGGGCCAGCAGCACGCTCCCCGCTATCGCGACCCAGGGGGCCGGCAGCATCAGTGGCCGGCGACCGAACCGGTCCGACAGCGGGCCGGCGATCAGCAGCGCCGGGATGATGCCGAGCACGTAGGCGCCGAGCAGCAGGTTCGCCAGTTGGTTCGAGAACCCGTCGGCCTGCCGGTACATCACCAGCAGCGGGGTGAATTCGTTGCCGCCCCAGGCGACGGCGAAGATCGCGCCGGCCGGCGCCAGCCAGTGCTTCCTGCCCCGGGCGCCGGTGGTCGAGACTGTCCCGGTGCTCGAGCCCGTCGAAACCGAGCCTGTCGAGCCCGGACCGGTGGTCGAGCCTGTCGAGACCGAGCCGGTGGTCGAGCCTGTCGAGCCCGGACCGGTGGTCGAGCCTGTCGAGACCGATCCGGTGGTCGAACCTGTCGAGACCGAGCCGGTACCCGCACCAGTCGCATCCTGGATGTCGGTTGTCATGACGGTCCCCCCGGTCGACATTCGGCGGCCTCGCCAGTGAGGCTCGCTCTTGTTCAGCCTACGGGAGGCGGCACGCCTCACTCCCCCGGCCGACGGCGAACGAATTCGACGGAGATTTTGAGAGAAATGCGTCTTTCCGGAGGGGTTGAGGGCGTTACGGGCAAAATCTCCGTCGAATTCGTCAGGGGCCAGGCGACACCGGGGCGGAACGTCGGGGGCGGGGCGCTCAGGCCAGGAAGCGCAGTGCGGCGCGCTTGAACTCGCGGGAGGTGAGCGTGTTGACGTGGTCCCGGCCCGCCAGCTCGAGGTACTCGGAACCGCGGGCGCGGGCGAGGTCGGCGACCCCGGCCGGGATGGAGTCGGCGCCACCCGCGACGTAGAGCACGGGGATCTCGGCCGGCACGTCCAACGAGGAGCCGGCCACTCCGCCGACGCAGGCCACGAGGGCCTCCCGGTCGGCGCCGGCGGTGATCGCGGCGCCCAGCACCGCCATGATGGACGGGTCAGCGGAGACGGTGCCGTCGGTCACGAAGCGGCGCACGGCATCCGGATGCCAGGTCTCGAACAGTTCGTCCGGCCCGGCTCCGCCGAGAACCAGCCGCCGCACCCGCTCCGGTGCCAGCCGCGCGAACGCCGCCGCCACCCGCGATCCCATCGAATAGGCGACCACGTCGACCTGTTCCAGCCCGAGGGTGTCGAGCACGACCACGAGGTCGGCGGCGAGCTGCCGGGGCAGATAGTCGATGCTGCGGTGCGGCTTGTCGCTGCGGCCGTGACCGCGGAGGTCGACGGTGATCACGCCCCGCCCGGCGTCCTGCAGGGCTCGCACCCAGCCGGTGCCGACCCAGGTGACGTGGCCCGTCGAGGCGAACCCGTGCACGAGCAGGATCGGGCGATCCCCGGGCACGACGTCGTAGGCGATCCGCACACCGTCGAGACGCCGCGCGAAGAGCATCTCGCCCGCAGAGACCGCCGAGCCCGCCGAGCCCGCGGCGTCGGTCGCCCGAGCGGACCCGGCCGAAGGCGGACCGGTCGGATCGGTCAGATCGGTCGCACCCACGCTCAGTCGACCACGTCGGAGGTGACGAGCAGGGCGCCGGCGTAGGCCAGTTCACCCAGAGCCGCGTCGCTCGTGTCCGGGGCGACGCCGGCGACCAGGTCGGTCAGCACCCGCACGTGCTGGCCGTGCTCGAGGGCGTCGAGCCCCGACGCGCGCACGCAGTGGTCGGTGGCGAGGCCGACCAGGTCAATGTCGGTGACGCCGTTGGCGATAAGCAGTTCGCCGGTCCTCTCCCCGCCCTCCGAGACGCCGTCGAAGATGGAGTAGCCGGCTGCGCCCTGCCCCTTGCGAATGTGGATGGCCGTGTCCGGCAGCAGAAGCGACGAGTGGTACTCGGCGCCGGGAGTGCCCGCCACGCCGTGCACGGGCCAGGAGTCCTTCGAGTCGGGTTCCCCGGCCGTGGCGAAGTGGCCGCCGTTGTCACTGTCGGGATCGTGCCAGTCGCGGGACGCGAAAATCACGTCATAGGCATCCGGATGCGCCAGCAGCAGAGCGCTCACCCCCGCGGCCACCGCAGACCCACCCTTGACGGCGAGGGCCCCGCCCTCGGTGAAGTCGTTCTGAACGTCGATGATGAACAGGGCCCTGGTCACGGATTACTCCTTCTGTCGCCGAGTGAAGTCAGGAGTTCGACAGGTTGTCTCCGCAGCGGAAGAACCCGGCGGTGATGGTGTCGAGCGCCTGCTTCGCATTATCGCTCACATCCCCGAGCGCGTAAACGGCGAAGGTGAGCGGCGTGCCGTCGGCCGCCCGGATGATGCCGGAGAGTGTGTAGCCGGTGTCGATCCAGCCGGTCTTGGCGAAGACGGCCCCGTCGGCGATGGCGTTCTCCCCCGTGAACCGGTCGCTGTAGGACAGCGAACCGGTGGGTCCGCCGGCGATCGGGAGCCCGTCGAAGATGACGCCGAGGTCGCCCTCCCGGTCGTTGATCTTGACAAACAGCCGGGTGAGGTAGGACGGCGGCACGGCGTTGTTGTCGCTCAGACCCGAGCCGTCGGCGATCAGGATGCCGGTGGTGTCGATTCCGTAGGTGTCGAGTGCGGCGACGACGGACTGCTGCAGGGCGCCGAACGTGTTACCGGCGCCCGACTCCACCGCGATGAGCCGGGCGAGCATCTCGGCGAGCGCGTTGTCCGACACGATCAGAGCCTGCCCGATCAGCACGGACACCGGCTGGGACCGGGCGACCGCGAGCTGCTCGGCCCCGGCCGGCGCGGCGCCGAGGCTGACGCTCACACCGCCGCCGAGCGCGTCGGCGAAGGCCGCCCCGGCTCGGCCGATTGGGTCGATGCCGCGGGCGGAGGTGTGACGGGTCGGGTCGTCACGGTCGCCGTCGACCTGCAGGGCGGTCACGTCCGGCATCGACCCGGCGTTGCGTTCCAATTCGTCCCAGCTCGGTTCCCAGCCGGGTCCGCCGAAGAACGAGGCGTCCAGCACGAGGGAGGTGATCGGCGGGTTCGCCGGGTTCGCCTGCCAGGCGGCGAGGGTCTGACGGGCCAGTTCGTCGATGTGCGCGGCCCCGGAGTAGACGGATTCCATTCCGGTGGGCAGGCGCGTCAGGGTGAGGTCTCCTCCGCCGACTAGCACGACCGACCCCGGCGTGCTGCCGGCCACGACGGTGGTCGTGGCCCGGTAGTCCGGTCCGAGCACCTCGAGGGCGGCGGCGCTGGTCAGCACCTTGAGCACGCTGGCGGTGCGCGAGGAGGTGTCGCCGCCGCGGTCGAAGAGCACCTCGCCGGTGCGGGCGTTGACCACCTGGGCCTGGAAATCGGCCAGCCGCGGGTCGGCGGCGAGCGCGGCGACCGAGCAGGTGCGCAGGGTTCTGGCGTCGGCGGCGGTGGCGGGAACCGGGCGGGCCGGAACGGGTGCCGCCGTCGGCAGGTTCAGGTTCGCATCGGCGGTCGCGGCGGAGAGGGAGGCGGTGGCCGCGGCATCCGGGGTCCGGGTCGACGCCCCGACCAACACGGCTCCCGCGCCGAGAATCGCCACCACGGCGATGGAGACGGCCGCGAGGCGTTTGCGAGGCTTTAGTTCTTCCACCCGTGAACCCTACCCGCCGGGCATGTGAGTCGCCCTCGGCTTCGCACCCGCTCAGCCCCCGCGGAGCGACGACGGAGCGACGACGGAGCGACGACGGAGCGACGACGGAGCGACGATGAAGGGACGTCGGCGCGACGACGGCAGGACTACGGCGTTGCCGCGAGCTCCTGCCGGGCGGTGAGCCAGGCATCCAGTGCCGCAGCCGGCAGCGGGCGGGACATGTGGAAGCCCTGAGCCTCGTCGCAGCCGTACCGGATCAGCGCGGCATACGCGACGGCGTCCTCGACGCCCTCCGCCACCATGCGCACGCCGAGGCTGTGGGCGAGCTCGATGATCGAGGCCACCAGCGCCGCGGCCCGGGCGTCGTCGGCCATCGGGAACACGAAGGACTTGTCGAGTTTGAGTTCGTCGATCGGCAGGTCCCGGAGATAGGCCAGGGAGCTGTAGCCGGTGCCGAAATCGTCCACGGCGATCCGGATGCCGCTCTCCCGCAGGCGCATCAGGATGTCCCGGGCCCGGGCCCGGTCCTCCATCAAAAAGTCCTCGGTGATCTCCAGCATCAGGTCCGCGGCCGACAGCCCGCGGACCTGGATCATGGTGGCGAGGCGTTCGGGCAGGTCGGCCTCGATCAGGGTGCTGGGCGACATGTTGACGGCGACGGTCAGGGGCGTGCCCTGAGCCTGCCAGAGCGCGGCCTGGTCGAGAGCCTTCCCCAGCACGATCCAGGTCAGGTCGCGCATGAGCCCGACGTCTTCGGCCAGGGTCAGGAACGCGTCCGGCGGAAGCAGTCCCCGGCTCGGATGCTGCCAGCGCACCAGCGCCTCCACGCCGTGCACGAGGCCGGTGCCCAGTTCGATCTTGGGCTGGTAATGCAGCACGAGTTCGTCGCCGGCGAGGGCGCCGCGCAGGTCTTCCATCATCCGGAGCCGGGAGTCGCCGTGGTCGTCGTCGGCGCCGACGAAGACGTGGTGCCCGCTGCGGGAGGTTTTCGCCTTGTACATGGCCATGTCGGCCTTCCGCAGCAGCGCCTTGAGGGTGTCACCCTGGTCGGGGAAGAGGGCGATGCCGATGCTGACGTCGGTCTCGATCGCGATACCCTCCAGCGTGAACGGCCGGGCCAGAACCGCCTGCAGCGCCGCCGCCGCCGCCGTCACGGCTTCGTCGTGCCCTGCGCCCTGGATCAGGAGGGCGAACTCGTCGCCGCCCAACCGGGCGAGCAGGTCGCCGGGGCGTCGCTCGCCGAACAGACGCGAACCGACCTGCACCAGCAGCAGATCGCCGACGTCGTGGCCGAGACTGTCGTTCACCTCTTTGAACCGGTCGAGATCCAGCAGCAGCAGGGCTCCCCGGCGACCGTCCCCCGGCATGAGATGAGCGGATGCCTCGGCGTAGAGGGCGCGCCGGTTCGGCAGCCCGGTCAGGTCGTCGGTGCTCGCCTGGCGGCGCAGGTCGGCCATCCGCCCGATCTGCCGGGAGGCGAGCTGGGTGCGCACGGTTCCGAGCACCAGGGTCACGCCCGCGAGGACCACGGCGGGGGTGGAGATCGTCACCTGCGTGCCCAGGACGAGCACCGCCATCCCGGCCACCGTGGCCACCCCGGGCACCGCGAGGGTCCACACGCCGCTGAGCGGGTGGCGGGCGGTGGCGCCGGGCGTGGTGAGGTCCCAGGCCCAGACCGCGACGAGGGTCAGGCCCAGCGCCCAGCCCGCATCCAGAGGCTGCCCGAAGGCGTAGGTTCCGGCGGCCACCTGGAAGGCATAGGCGGCGTCGGTCGCCGCGAAGATCAGAAGTCCGAGCACCAGCAGGGCCCACCGCCGGCCCACGTCGAGCCCGCGGGCGGCGGCGATCCCCGTGATGACCGATACGAGCAACAGGTCGAGCAGAGGGTACGCGGCCGACACGAAAGCGGCCGGGGAGGGTGGCCAGGCCCCCGCCGAGGCGATCACCGGGCTGAGCAGCACGGCCAGCACGGATGCCGCGCCGAGCGACCCGATGGCGCCGTCCACCAGCACGGTCCGGGGCACCTGCCGGTGCTGACGGCGGGCCAGAACGGCCAGTCCCCCCAGGATCAGCGGGTAGAAGAGCGTGTAGCCGATGTCGGCCAGCGACGGGAATGGAAGCGCTCCGGCACCCGCCAGCACGAAGTAGATGTTGCCGAGCGCGAAAGTCGTCATCGCGGCGGACACCAGGATCAGCTCAGGGCGCCCACGCTCCGCGCAGAGTACGGCAGCCCAGCAGAGCAGGGCGGGAAGCCCCGCGGTGACCAGCGACAGGGAACCGATGACAACCGGGCCGGAGCCGACGAGCAGGCCGATCACGTAACCGGCGAGCAGAACCCACATCAGCAAGAGGAACCAGCGGCCGATCCGGGTGTGGCGATTGAAGCGGGTAGGGCGGATGAAGCGGGTGCCTGGGTGACCCGCGTGCGCGTCGGCGTGCATCGGAACCCCCGCTTCCCTTGCATCCACGCTAGCCGACAAGCCGACGGGCCGGCGACCCGAAGCAGGGCCACCCCGGAACGTGGTGGCGTCATCCGGCGGGCGGAACGACCTCGAGCGGCTCGCCGTGGTGCCGCCAGAGCGCCATCGCCTCCGGGTGGCGGCGGGCGAGCCAGACGTCGAAGTCGGCCGCCGGGACCGGCCTCGACATGTAGTAGCCCTGGCCCTGATCGCAGCCGTAGCGCGCCAGTGCCGCATAGGACTCACCGTCTTCGATGCCCTCGGCGACCATCGTCAGGCCGAGGCTGTGCGCCAGGATCACGGTCGAGGAGACCAGCGCGGCGGCTCGCGCATCGCTCGTCATCGGCACCACGAACGACCGGTCCAGCTTGAGCTGGTCGATGGGCAGGTCCCTCAGGTAGGCGAGCGAGCTGTACCCGGTGCCGAAATCGTCCACCGCGATGCGCACGCCTCGGGCGCGCAGCCGGCTCAGGATGTCGTGGGCTCGGGCCCGATCGGCCATCAGGAAGTCCTCGGTCACCTCGACCTGCAGCGACGTGGCCGGCAGCCCGCGGGCCCCGAGCATCGCCCCGATTCGTTCGGGCAGCCCCTCGTCGACGAGGGAACTGCCGGAGACGTTGACCGCCACCGACAACGGCTGCCCGCTCGCGTGCCATCGGGCCGCCTGGTCGAGGGCCTGGGCCAGCACCACCTGGGTGAGGTCAGGCATGAGGCCGGATTCCTCGGCCAGGGCGAGGAAGGCATCCGGAAACAGCAGGCCCCGCACCGGGTGCTGCCAGCGCACGAGCGCCTCCACCCCGTGCACGGCACCACTGGCCAGCTCGATCTTGGGCTGGTAGTGCAGCACCAGCTCGTGGCCGGTGAGCGCGTTGCGCAGTTCCTCCAGGGTGCGCAGGCGAGTGTCGCCGTGGCTGTCGTCGGAGGTGCGGTACACGTGGTGGCCGCTGCGGGCCGCTTTGGCCTTGTACATGGCCATATCCGATTTGCGCAGCAGCACCCTGAGGTCGCCGCCCTGGGCCGGGTAGAGCGCGATCCCGACGCTGGCCGTGGTCGTCAGGGCGATCCCGGCCAGGGTGAACGGCACCGCCAGCGCGTCCAGCAGCGTGACCGCCGCGGCCTCGGCCTCCACCGCGCCCGCCTCGGCGAGGAGGATCGCGAACTCGTCGCCGCCGAGCCGGGCCAGGAGGTCGTCGGGCCCCAACTGGGCGGCGAGCCGCTCGCCGACCTGCACGAGGAGGCGGTCCCCGGCGTCATGGCCGAGGCTGTCGTTGACCTCCTTGAAGCGGTCCAGGTCCAGCACCAGCAGTGCCCGGCGGTGTCCGCCGGAGAGCAGGCCGGGCACGTCGGCGTAGAGCGCCCGCCGGTTGGGCAGACCCGTCAGGTCGTCGGTGCGGGTCTGGGTGCGCAGATTGACCATACGGCCCAGCTCCCGGAACGCGAGGATGGTGCGAATCGTCGCCCCGACGAGGGCCAGGCTGGCGAGGAAGACGGCGGTGACCGGCACCGGAATCTGGCTGGCCGTGACCAGCACCACCAGCCCGCAGACCATGGCGATCGACGGCACCACCATGGCCCAGGCTCCGCGCACCGGTCGAGTCGGCGTTCCCGGCTGGAGGGTGGAGCTGCGCAGCCAGACGGCCATGAGCGCCAAGCCGACCGTCCAGCCCAGGTCCAGTGGGGTGCCGATCGTGTAGCCCGGGCCGGTCACCTGGAAAGCGAATACGGTGTCGGTGACGGTGAAGCTCAGCAGGCCCAGGATCAGCAGGTTCCAGTTGCGGCCGACGCTGAGCCCGCGGGCGGCGGCGATTCCGGCGACGACGGCCATCATGGTGAGATCCCAGGACGAATAGGCCACGGCGACCAGGGAGCCCACCGACGGCAGGCCGCCGTCCGTTTCCAGCACCGGGCCGAGCACCACCGACAACACGGCGGCGGCGCCGAACACCCCCACGGCGCTGTCCAGCGTCACCGCCCAGGACAGGGTGCGCAGCTGCCGGTAGACCAGCACGAACAACGCGGCCAGGATCAGCGGGTTGAACAGGAGGTGTCCCGCATCCGCCACCGACGGGAACGGGAGCGCCGGGCCCGCCAGGGTCACGAGGTAGGCGGTGTAGCCGGCCGCGAACGCGGTGACCGCGGCGGCCACGAGTAGTTCCAGGTAGCGTCCTAAACCCACCCGCCGCACTTCCACCCAGCACAGCAGCACCGTGACCCACTGGGCCAGCACGTTGGTGCCGGCGCTCACCGCGAGGGGCACGCCGAGACCGGTCAGGAGCGATGCGGCGACGGAGCACGCGACCAGGGCGCCAAGGAGCCACAGCAGCCAGGTGTGGGCGCGGAGCGACCGGTTCGTGCGGGACTGACCGCGGGCTGCACGCAGCTCCATCGAGCCCCCTCCCACTCCTACTGGTCAGATTATCGGTGCATGCCCCGAGCCAACGCACTGTGAACCCGTGTCACAGCGCCGTCAGCCCCCCACAACGAGGTACAGCATCTGCTCCCCGAGGTGCCGGTCACCGGGTCGTGCTCACTCCCCGGGGTACCGCAGCCCGATCTGCGCGCGCACCAGGTCGAGCGTTTCCATGATCGCCACCAACTCCTCGACAGGCAGGATCTCGCTCGAGATCTTGCCGGCCCGGATCAGCTGTTCCGCCTCGGCCGCCTGGTAGTGCATGCCGCGTCCGTTGATCTCGGCGGTGAAGGTCTCGATGACCTCGTTGGCGCTGTTCCGCACCCTGAACTCCGTCGGCGAATACCAGACCCGGTCGATATCGATGCGGCCCAGCGTGCCGAGGATGGTAGCCGTGTTCGGGCCGGTCGTGTCACTGGCCGACAGGGTCTGGGCGATCTGGCCGCCCGCGTAGCGGAAGGTCGTGGCGACCTGAGCGTCGGCGCCGGTGGCCTTGAAGGTCGCGCTCGCGTGGATCGTCTCGGGGCGCCCGAACAATTCGGAGGCGAAGGTGAGCGGGTAGATCCCGAGGTCGAGGAGCGCCCCGCCGCCCAGGTGCATGGCGTTCAGCCGGTGCGCCGGGTCATCCGGCAGATCCTGGGTGTGATCGGCGATCAGGGAGCGCACGTCACCGAGGGTTCCCTCGGCGAGGATCTCACGGATACGCACCATGTGCGGCAGGAACCGGGTCCACATGCCCTCGAGCACCAGCAGTCCGAGGTCCCGACCGAGGTCGACGATCTCGCGGGCCTCGGCGCCGTTCAGGGTGATCGGCTTCTCGATCAGCACATGCTTGCCGGCATTCAGGGCGAGCCGGGCGTTCTCGGCGTGGAACGGATGCGGGGTCGAGATGTAGATGATGTCGACATCCGGGTCCGCGGCCAGGGCCTCGTAGCTCGCATGAGCCGTGGGGATGTCGAACTCGGCCGCGAAGGCATCCGCCGAGGCCTGCGAGCGGGATCCGACCGCCTGCACGTGGAAACCGTTCAGAACCAGGTCATTGGTGAATGCGTGGGCGATGCCGCCCGTGGCCAGGATTCCCCAGCGAATGGCGTCGGTGCGGGTTGCGTCGGTCATGGGATCAGCCTACTGAGTGCATCTCGGCTCGGCCACGATCCCAACGATCGATCATGCGGGCGCCCCCGTCACATCCAGGTGCACGAGGGGACGTTCGCGGAGGGTGCGGAGGAATTGATCGGTGTCCGCGGCCTCCCACGCGGCGGCGCTGACGATGCGCGGGTTCACTTCGCGCACGAGGACCAGGCCGGCGGTGCGGGCCGCCTCGTGGACCTCCCCCCGTGGCGGGTTGCCCACGATGAGGAGGTCGATGTCGCGGGGGGTGTCGCCGGGCTCGCCTTCGCGTCGTGCGGCCCACGAACCGTAGATGTACGCCGCGTCGATTCCGGCGATTCCGGCGAGGTGCTTGGGGATCACGACGGCGGGTCCGTAGGTGAGGCCGAGCAGCTCGGCCAGCGGACGAAAAGCCGGCGTATCGCACCGGACGCGCACCTCGACGGCTTGACCGCGCTTACGGGTGGTCGCCAGGCCCATTTGCGCGATCCGGGTCACTTCGCGGTGTGCGCTCGCGTACGGTGTGTGGGCGGCGCGGGCCAGGTCAGAGATCGTGAACGAACGGTCCGGGTTCAGGAAGAGCCGGGCGAGGATCTCGCCCTGGGTGTCTGACCGGAAGAGCGGCGCGAGAGTCGGTGCTTTTGTATTCACATACGCGATAATACTATCGCTTATCTGGATAGACACGAGTGGATCGGGCGACGGTGCCGCACCGTTCCTCGCCGTGGCCACTCCGGTCCGGTCGCACTGGCACCGCCCCGTCATGCTCTCCGCCCCGTAACGCGTGCCGCCCCGTGACGCGTGCCGCCCCGTGACGCGCGCGGCCCCGTGTCCTGGCTCGGGACATCCGTGGTGCAGCGCACGGCGAACGAGGGGTGACCGACGTCGAGCCCGGGCCAGATGACGGATGTCCGCAGCCACCGATGATCTCGGCTGCCTGCGTTAGATGGAGCCGCCTATCAGAATCGAACTGATGACCTTCTCATTACGAGTGAGACGCTCTACCGACTGAGCTAAGGCGGCGTCACGATTCTTCCTCGCGGAAAACCTCGGTGACACAGCAACAAAGCTTAGCGGGTCTTGAAGGTCATCTCGTACAGGTCCGCAAAGGACGCCGCGACGTGCTCGGCCAGGGGGCGGGCCGCGTCGGAGTCGGCCCAGCACCGCCAGGCGTGGCGCAGAGAAGCCACGGCCACCAGGGTGAACAGGAGCGCCCGCTGCTGCAACTGCACCGAGTCGGGGCCCAGCTCGGGGTGGTCGGCGACGAAGCGCCGGGTGATGATCTCCTGCAACCGGCCCTCGAAGGTGCGCAGCGTGGCCATCCGCATCCCGAACAGGTACGGGTTCTCCTTCATCACCTGCCGCCGCAGCTGGTGGATCTCCCGGTCGCCCTCGGTGTTCCTGAGGCTCTCGGAGAGCAGCGCGGCCAGCTGGGCCAGGATGTCCCCGTCGGGTCCGCCATGCACAAAGCCCTCAATCTGCTCCTCGGACGCGAGGTCGAGTTCGTCGCCGACCAGCGCGGCATCCTTCGAGGGAAAGTAGTTGAAGAAGGTGCGCGGCGACACGTCGGCGTGCCGGCTGATGTCCTCGACGGTGACCTTCTCGATCCCCCGGTCACAGGTGAGCGTCAGCACGGCCCGCTGGAGGGCACGCCTCGTCGCGAGCCGTTTGCGTTCGCGCAGGCCCGGTTCCTCGTGTTGCGGCGACATGCCTCAATTCTTACACAGCGCGCAAATCTGCAACCAGACGGATGCTCAGCACACCGGTTCTCAGCACATTGGTTCTCAGCACACCGGTTCTCAGCACATTGGGTCTTCGGCCGGCACCGTGCCCTTCAGCAGGTAGTCGTCGACGGCGGAGTTCACGCAGGCGTTCGACTTGTTGTAGGCGGTGTGCCCCTCCCCGGTGAAGGTGACGAGGTGGCCGCTCTCGAGCTGCTCCGACAGGTTCTCGGCCCAGACATAGGGCGTGGCCGGGTCGTTGGTAGTGCCGACGACCAGGATCGGGTCGGCCCCCTCGGCGGCGATCTCGGACCGTTCCCCGTCGAACTGGTGCGGCCAGTTGGCGCAGCCGATGTCACCGAACGCCATGTACTTGCCGATCGTCGGGGCGGCCTGTTCGATCTCGGCGGCCTGCGCGCGCATCGAGGCGGGATCGTCGTTGTAGGAGTAATCGATGCAGTTGATGGCCAGGAACGCCTCGGTCGCGTTGTCGCGGTAGGTGCCGTCGTCGGACCGGCCGTTGTAGCCATCCGCGAACTGGAAGGCCAGGTCGGCGTCGCCGCGCAGGACACTGGCGAACATCTCGCTCAGGTTCGGCCACGCGGTGGCCTGATAGAGCGGGTAGATGATGGCGGTCAGCAGCGTGTTCGCACCGAGTTGACGGCCGTCGGCGGCCGTGATCGGGCTGACGTCGACCGACGCGAGCAGCGCGCCGATGGTGGCCATGGCCTCGTCGACGGTGCCATTGAACGGGCACTCCTCGCCGGCCAGGCAGTCGGCCAGGTAGGAGCGCAACGCGTTCTCGAACCCGGTGGCCTGCACCCGGGTCACCTCGGCGTTGCTGGTGGACGGGTCGAGGGCGCCGTCGAGGGCGAGGCGGCCGACCCGCTCCGGGTAGAGGTCCGCGTAGGTCGCGCCCAGGAACGTGCCATAGGAGTACCCGAGGAAGTTGAGCTTCTCGTCGCCGAGCGCGGCGCGCAGCAGGTCGAGGTCGCGGGCGGCGCTCAGACTGTCGACGTGTTCGAGCAGGGCTCCGGTGTTCTCCTGGCAGGCGGCGCCGAAGTCGACGGCCGCCGCCGACAGCTCCTGGATCCAGGCGTCGCTCCCCCGCGGCGCGGTGGCGAGACCGTAGAGGTACTCGTCCATCTCGGCCGGTTCGTAACAGCTCACCGCGGAGGAACGGCCGACCCCGCGCGGGTCGAAGCCGACGACGTCGAAACCGGCCTGCAGCTTCGCATCCGTGGCGTAGTCGAGGGAATCCTTCACGAACTCGTAGCCGGAGCCGCCGGGACCGCCGGGGTTGACGAGCAGGGAGCCCACCCGGGTTCCCGTGGCCGGATGCCGCACCAGCGCCAGGTCGACCGTCTCGCCGCTGCCCGGGTCGGCCCAGTCGAGCGGCGCCGAGGCCGTGGTGCACTGCAGGCCGTCGTCGCAGTCGGACCATTTCAACACCTGGTTGTAGAACGGTTCAAGGTCGGCGTCGACCTTCTCCCCGGTCGGGACCGACGTGGTGGGCGCCTGCTCCGGCAGGAACAGCGGCACGCAGCCGCTGAGTCCCAGGGTGAGCACCAGGGCCAGAGCGGTGGCCCTGGCGCGCACCGACAGGGTGCGCACGCGAGTTCGTCTGGTCAACGGATTCCCCTTTTCTGGGACACTGATTGCTGGGACATCGATTTCTGGGACCTCGTCTCGGTCATCGGCGGATCGCCGACACGAGCATGGCTTCGAGGGCCAGCGCCGGCGCCACGTTCGATTCGATCCGCTGCCGGGCCTGCGCGATCGCGTCCAGGGTGAACAGCGTCGCCGCGGGCGCACAGGCGGATCCCGCCGCCCGCACCTCGGTCAGGAGTGCCCGGTTGATGACGCTGGTCTCCCGACCGAGCTGCACCATGATCACGTCGCGGTACAGCGAGGTGAGGTCGACCAGGATGCGGTCGATCCCGTCGCGGAGGCTGCGCGTGGCCCGCCGCTTCTGGTCGTCTTCGAGCGCCTTGATCTGGCTGCGCAGGCCGGGCGGCACCGACTGTCCCGGTTCGACGCCCAGGGAGCGCAGCACGCCCTCGCGCTCGGCGGCGTCGCGTTCGAGGGTGATCGCCTTCGCGTCGTCGCCGGCGATGGCGAGCAGCCGGGCGGCCGCGTTCACGGCCGCCGACACCCCACGGATGCCAAGGGCCGCCCGCAGGGTCTCCTCGCGCCGCGCCCGCGCCTCGGGGTTCGTCGCCAGGCGGCGGGCCATGCCGATGTGGCTCTGCGCCTCCCGCGCCGCCCGTTCGGCGGTGGCCCGGTCGACGCCGTCCCGGGTCACGAGCAGCTCGGCGACGTCGTCGACGCTCGGCACGCGCAGCCGCACCGACCGCACCCGGGACCGGATCGTGGGCAGCAGGTCGGCCTCGCTGGGGGCGCAGAGGATCCACACGGTGCGCTCCGGCGGTTCCTCCAGGGCCTTGAGCAGAACGTTCGAGGTGCGCTCGACCATGCGGTCGGCGTCTTCGACGACGACCACCCGGTAGCGGCCCACCGACGGCGAGTATTGCGAGCGCTTCACGGCCTCTTTGACCGCGTCCATCTTGATGATGACGCCCTCGGTGGAGAGCACGGTCAGGTCGGGATGCGTGCGGGCGTCGACCAGGCGGCGGGCGTTCTCGTCGCCGGCTCCGGTGCCGGGGCTGAGCAGGGCGGTCGCGAAGGCGAACGCGAGGTTGGAACGGCCCGAGCCGGGCGGCCCGGTGATCAACCAGGCGTGCGTCATGGCCGACCCGGCGCGCGCCTCGGCGTCTCCCCCACCCGGACGTTCGGCCGCGGCGCGGAAGATCGCGATCGCATCCGCCTGACCCGTCAGGCCATCCCATACAGTCATCGGACCAGAGTACCTTTCGTCGGTGACAGCGGGCTTAGAGCCCGTGCATCTCCGCCGGCGGAGCGCCGTGCCCGGGATTAGAACCAATTCGACGGAGATTTTGCCGAAATCGTCCGGTTTAGAGCCGAAAACGGGATCGAAGGGCAAAATCTCCGTCGAATTCGTTAGGGACGCCGTCTCTCGAGCAGTGCGGCGACCCGGTCCCGGATGACGGCGGCGATCTCCGCCACCGGCCGTGCGGCGTCCACGACCAGGAACCGCTCCGGCTCGGCGGCGGCCAGGGCGAGGAACGCGGCGCGCACCCGGCGGTGGAAGTCGTTCTTCTCCGCCTCGAGCCGGTCGAAGGGTTTGTTCTCGGCGTCGAGCCGACCGCGCGCCACGGCCTCGTCGAGGTCGAGCAACACGGTCAGCGCGGGCAGCAGCCCCTCCGCCGCCCAGAGCGACAGATCGCGCACCTCGGTGGCGTCGAGCACCCGCCCGGCGCCCTGGTAGGCGACGGATGAGTCCAGGTAGCGGTCCTGGATCACCACGTCGCCGCGGGCGAGCGCCGGCCGCACCGCGGTGGCGATGTGCTGGGCCCGATCGGCGGCGTAGAGGAGCGCCTCGGCGCGAGGCGCGATCTCACCGCGGTGGTGCAGCACGATCTCCCGGATGGCGACGCCGACCTCCGTGCCGCCGGGCTCGCGGGTGCGCAGCACCCTGCGCCCGCGCTGCTCGAGCCAATCGGAGAGGAGCTGCGACTGGGTCGTCTTGCCGCACCCGTCACCGCCCTCGAGGGTGATGAAGACCCCGGCCGGAACGTCTCCGCCGACCGCCTCGGGGACGTCGGCGGACGTGGGTTCACCGGGCGTTGGTTGTGCGGTCACTACTTGTGCATTCACTGGTTCGGCGGGCACTGGTTCTGCGGTCACGACTGCGAGGAGCGCTGTGCAGCCGCCTTCGCGGCCGCGGTGGCAGCCCGGGTCGCCGCAGCCTTGGCCGCGGTCGCGGCCTTCTGGGCCGGGGTGCGCTGGGCCCGCACCGTCGTGGTGGCGCCCGACGGGGTCGGCTTCTTGGCGGCCGTCTTCCGGGCCGGGGCCTTCTTCACCGCCGCCTTCTTCACGGGCGCCTTCTTCACCGCCGCCTTCTTCGCCGGGGCCTTCTTCGCGGGGCCCTTCTTCACGGCCGGACCCTTGGCGCGCTTGTCGGCGAGCAGCTGCACGGCACGGTCGTAGTCGACCTCCTCCACCGTCTCGGCCTTCGGGATGGTGGCGTTGGTCTCGCCGTCGGTGACGTAGGCGCCGAACCGGCCGTCCTTGATCTTGATCGCCTTGCCGCTCTCGGGGTCGGGCGTCTCGAACTCCTTGAGCGCGCTCGACGCCCGCCGGGCGCCGTACTTGGGCTGGGCATACAGCTCGATCGCGCCGGGCAGGTCGATCTCGAAGATCTGGTCTTCGCTGGTCAGCGACCGGGTGTCGACGCCCTTCTTGAGGTACGGGCCGAACTTGCCGTTCTGGGCCGTGATCTCCGCGCCAGTCTCCGGGTCGATGCCGACCACGCGCGGTAGGGCGAGCAGGTGCAGCGCGGTATCGAGGTCGATCGTGGCCAGGTCCATCGTCTTGAACAGCGAAGCCGTGCGGGGTTTCACCGCGGCGACCTTCTTCGCCGGGGTCTTGCGCTTGGGCTTCGCGGCCACGGCCGTGGCCGTCGCCTTCGTCGTGGAGGCGGCCTCGGCGGCGGCCGAATCGGCGAGCAGGGTGACCTCGCCGGTGACCGGGTCGATGGTCTCGCCTGGTTCGACGACCTCGGGCTCGGGCTCCAGCTCGGTGACGTAGGGGCCGAACCGGCCGTCCTTGGCCACGATGCGCTTGCCGTTCTCCGGGTTCTCGCCGATGACGCGGTCGGTGATGACCGGCGCGTCGATGAGTTCGCGGGCCTTCGCCGGGGTCAGTTCGTCGGGGGCCAGGTCCGGCGGGATGTTCACCCGGCGCGGCGGGGCATCCGGTGCCGCATCAGGGTCCTGGACCTCGAGGTAGGGACCGTACTTGCCGATGCGCAGGGTGATGTCGTCGCCGATGGGCATCGAGTTGACCTGGCGGGCGTCGATCTCACCGAGGTTGTCGATGACCTGCCGCAGGCCGCGGTGCTTGTCGGAGCCGAAGTAGAAGCTGGTCAACCAGTCCACCCGGTCGGCCTTGCCGTCGGCGATGCGGTCGAGGTCGTCTTCCATCTCGGCCGTGAAGTCGTACTCGACCAGGTCGGAGAAGTATTCCTCGAGCAGGCGAACAACGGAGAAGGCGATCCAGTTGGGCACCAGCGACTGGCCGCGCGGGGTGACGTAGCCGCGCTCGGTGATCGTGGAGATGATCGACGCGTAGGTCGAGGGGCGGCCGATGCCGAGCTCCTCGAGCTTCTTGACCAGGCTCGCCTCGGTGTAGCGGGCGGCCGGAGTGGTCTCGTGGCCCTTGGCCTCCACCTCGAGGAGGGTCAGCTTCTGACCCTCCTCGAGCGGCGGCAGCTTGGATTCGGTGGCGTCGGTGGGCGCGTTGCGCTCCTCGTCACGGGACTCCTCGTAGGCCAGCATGAAGCCGCGGAACGTGATCACGGTGCCGCTGGCGGCGAACTCGGCGAGCGCCCCGGATGCGGCGGGGTGCGTCGACGCGCCGGTCGGTCCGGCCGCGATGGTGACCGACGCCGTCGAACCGGTCGCGTCCGCCATCTGCGAGGCGACGGTGCGCTTCCAGATCAGGTCGTACAGCTTGAAGTCGTTGCCGCGCAGAGTGGAGGCGAGCGACGGAGGGGTGCGGAACGTGTCGCCGGACGGGCGGATGGCCTCGTGCGCCTCCTGCGCGTTCTTACTCTTGCCCTTGTACAGGCGGGGCTTGTCGGGCACGGTCTCAGGGCCGTAGAGCGCCGACGCCTGGGTGCGTGCGGCCGTGATCGCCTGCTGCGACAGCGACGGCGAGTCGGTTCGCATATAGGTGATGTACCCGTTTTCGTAGAGCGACTGGGCCACGCTCATGGTCTGGCGGGCGGTAAAGCGTAGCTTGCGGGCGGCTTCCTGCTGCAGGGTCGAGGTGGTGAAGGGCGCGGCTGGGCTGCGACGGTAAGGCTTGGCGGCCACCTTGGTCACGGTCAGGGCGACCGACGGTTCCTTCAGGGCGGTCGCCAAGGCGAGGGCGGATGCCTCGTCGAGCGTGACCGCCGTCACCTTCGGCTTGAGCCGGCCGAGGTCGTCGAAGTCGCCGCCGGAGGCGATGCGCTCGCCGTTCAGGCGCACGAGCTTGGACTGGAACGCGGCATCGGTCGTCGAGGTTCCGGGGGCGAGCTGTGCGATCAAGTCCCAGTAGCCGGCGGACACGAACGCGAGGCGCTCGCGTTCGCGCTCGACGACGAGGCGGGTCGCCGCGGACTGGACGCGTCCGGCGGACAGTCCGGGGCCGACCTTGCGCCAGAGCACCGGGGAGATCTCGTAGCCATAGATTCGGTCGAGGATGCGCCGGGTCTCCTGCGCGTCGACGAGGGCGGTGTCGAGGTCGCGGGTGTTGTCCTTCGCCCGAAGGATCGCTTCCTTGGTGATCTCGTGGAAGACCATGCGCTTGACCGGGACCTTGGGCTGCAGGACCTGCAGCAGATGCCAGGCGATGGCCTCGCCTTCGCGGTCCTCATCAGTTGCGAGCAGGAGTTCGTCGGCGTTCTTCATGGCCCGTTTGAGTTCGGCCACAGTCTTCTTCTTTGCGTCGGACACGACGTAGTACGGCTCGAAGCCGTTCTCCACGTCGACCGAGAACTTGCCGAGCGGGCCCTTTTTCAATTCGGGCGGCAGGTTCTTGGGCTCGATCAAGTCGCGAATGTGGCCGACCGAGGACAAGACCTCGTAGCCGTCGCCCAGATAGGCGGCGATCGACTTCATCTTCGTCGGCGATTCGACAATGACCAGCTTCTTAGTGCCTGGCACCAGACTCCTCTTTATAGGTACGGGTCCAAGTGGGCCATGGCACACCATACACACTGCAATATGGTGCCTGCCTAATCGAGCGCGCCGGGCGGGTCCATGGGGGGTTGCCACGCCTGCGCTGGTGGAGACAATTGGAGCATGGCTAATTCAGCGACGGGCACGTACACCGCGAAGCTCACGGACGGCCCCCTTCAAGGCAAGACAGTCACCACAGAATTCCTGGAATCCGGCGATCCGCGGCCGCGACTCGAGATCCCCGCCGACGGCAACAAGCGCTACCTTTATCTGCGCGGCTCCGGCCTCGAATTCGACTCTACCGAATCCCCGGAGCGGCCCACTGCCGTCGACTACCGGTATGTTGAGGCCCTCTTCGGCTGAGCCGCCTCTCCCCACCTTCCCGACGAGACCTCCCGTCGGTGCTGTCAGTCTCCCCGCCCGGCTGAAACGTGGTCAGCCGGCGGGGCCGCCGGGCGAGTCGGGCGGCCCCGCCCGCGCCTGGGCGACCAGTTCGAACCCGAGGTAGCCGCGCATCGCCGTCACGGACGAGATCAGCCCCTCCACCGTGCAGACGGTGACAGATGCCCCGTTCAACTTCGCGGCCTCGGCCGCTGCCGCGCACGGCACCCCGGCCACGGCGCCCGAGGCGGTGTCGGCGGCGGCGAGCGCCGCGGCATCCGCTGCCCCCTGCACCATCTGGCCGACCGCCAGGGCGGCGAACAGCGGCAGCAGCACCGCCGTCAGGAGCACGACCGCACCCAGCACGCCGAGCATGAGCACCGTGCCCGAGCCGCGCTCGGGTGCTGACGCGCGCCGGGGCCTCACAGGCCGCCGCCCAGCGCGCAGGACCCGGCCCGGAGCGTGAGGCCGAAGGCCGCGAACGCGGCGAACGAGCTCGGTGCGCTCAGGTTCACGCAGACGAACTCGCCTCGGCGCTCGGGGGTCATCGAGGCCCCCTGCACCGCCTGCTGCACCAGCCCCGCGGCCCGGCCGACGCTGTCGCCGCGGGCGAGGGACCGGGCGGCGTCGGCCGCGGCATCCGTGAGGCGCACCTGCTGGCCGACCACCTGCAGGGCGCCCAGGCAGATGGCGAGTACCAGCAGCACGGCGGGAACGACCGTCGCGAACTCGGCGGTGACGCTGCCGCGGTCGCAGTCGCAGTCGCAGTGGCCCGGGTCAGGGTCAGGGCCGGGGCCGGGGTCAGGCCGACGGCTACCCCACGGAGAGCGCACTGCGCACCAGCTCGGTGAGGATGCCGCGCACCTCGTCGCCGCGCAGGATGACGATCAGCAGGCCGGCGAATCCGACAGCGGCCATGGTGGCGACGGCGTATTCGGCGGTGGCCGCGCCCGTCTCGGCCCGCAGGCCGCACGGCAGCCTGAACCGGCCGGGACGAGGCAGCCGGGGTGCCGGCACCGCCCCGTGCAGGAAGTCGTGGCCGAACCCGGGAGAGTGGGCCGGTTGGGCGATCGGGTCGGCGGCAGAATCGGCGATCGGGTGGGTGGTCGGTTCCGGGGCGGAATCGGTGGTCGGTTCGATAGCGGGCATTCGTTCGTCTCCTTCTGGCGTCGAGCGACGCGGTGTGTGGGCGGCACGAGTGGTCTCAGACTGGCGCGGGCGAGGGCCGGATCACCGGGGCCCGGCGCACCGGTGCACAACTTCAGAAAACGAGCACTGTGGACGAGAGGACGGTCATCAGCAGAGGCAGGACTCCGATCAGCATGAACGCCGGCAGCACGCACACCCCGAGCGGGATCATCAGCGTGACCGCGAGGGTGGCGGCCCGGTGCTGGCCGTCGCTCCGGGCCTGCCGGCGCAGCTGGTCGGCCTCACTGCGCAACAGCTCCGCGGCGGGAACGCCGGCCCGCACCGACAGCGCGAGCACCCGGTCGATGGTGGCCGCCGAGTCCGCTCGGTGCAGGGCGAACCGCTGAGCCGCCGTATCGACCAGGGCCCGGGCGCGGTCGACCGAGCCGCCGCCGGTCATAGCGATGGCGGTGAGGTCCAGTTCGAGCCCGGGGGTCGGATCCCGCGCCCGGGCGGAGTGCACGAGCCGCCGGTTCCACTGGTCCGCCGCGAGCATCAGGGCGGCGCCGACGGCCAGGCAGGCCCAGCCGGGCGCGGTGAGGAACAGCGTCTGCAGCGTGTTGAAACCCAGCAGGCTGCCGAACAGCACCCCGACCACCGGCAGGAACGCGACCATCCGTGCCGTGGCACTCGGCCCGGCGAGCGCCACGGCAAGGTCGGCGTGTAGCTCGCCGAGTTGCCGGAAGGAGGACGCCAGTTGCCGCAGACAGCCGGCCAGCGGCGCCCCGGCCTGCGTCGCCACCTGCCAGGCCGCGGCGAGGCCCAGCCAGGCCGCGCCGATCTGGCCGCCGAGCGCGCGCGCCTCGACAGCCACGGCGTCGGCGATGTTGTCGCCGCGGCGGCCGGCGTCGGCCGCTGCCCGGATGATCCGCGACGCCGGGGAGGGCTGAGGCGGCGGGGTTGACCACGGCTTCGACTTCGACTTCGACTTCGACGCGCGATTCGACGCGAGATTCGACGCGAGATTCGACAGGAGATTCGACGCGAACGCCAACCCCGACGTCGGTGGTTGCGACTCCTCGCCGCCGGGGTACGGGTCACCGGGTTCGAGGTAGGCCCACGCGGACGCCGGGGAGACGCCGGCGGCGAGAAGAACAGCGATGCGCTGCGTCACCTGCGCCACCTCCTCGATCGCCGGACTGGCCGGACCGTGCCCCCGCCCCCGCCTCACGCCGAGCCATCTGCCGCGTCTCAACCCGGACCTCCGGGCTCTCCGGTCTCGGCGGGCGCTGCGGCCCGCCGCCCACGGGCGCGGACCGGCGCGCCGGAGTCTTCCGGGGACGAGTTCCCCGCGCCGGAGTCTTCCCGCCCCGAGTCCTCCGGGGCCGCGGGTACCACCAGCAGCCGGTCCCGGGCGTCCAGCGCGAACCGGCCGAGCGGGGCGAGCCGGCGGCGGCCGTCGCGGCGCTCGAGGTGCAGCACCAGCCCGATCGCGCTGACCGCCTGTCGGGCCACGGCTTCCGGGCTCAGGCCGGCGAGGGCGCCGAGGGCCTCGAGCCGGGCAGGAACGTCCTGCAGGGAGTTCGCGTGCAGGGTACCGGCACCGCCGTCGTGGCCGGTGTTGAGGGCGGACAGCAGCTCCCGGATCTCGGCCCCCCGGCATTCGCCGAGCACGAGCCGGTCGGGGCGCATCCGTAGCGCCTCGCGCAGCAGGCTCTCCAGGCCGATCCGGCCGGCACCCTCGAGGTTGGGTTGCCGAGCCTCGAGCGCCACGACGTGGGGGTGGTCGATGCGCAGTTCGGCGACGTCCTCGATGGCCACGATGCGCTCGCCCGGCGGCGCTTCGCCCAGCAGCGCCGCGAGAAGGGTGGTCTTGCCGCTGCCGGCGGCGCCGGTGATGAGCAGGTTCTCACGCCGGTGCACGGCCGCGCGCAGTCGGTCGGCGACGGCGACGGATGCCTCCCCCACCCCGAACAGACCCGCGGCGTCGAGCGCGGCGAGGCTCAGTCGCTCGGCGCGAGGCAGCCGGATGGACAGCAGCGTGCCCGTGCTCGACGCCGGCGGCAGCACCGCATGCACCCGGATGCCGTCGGACAGTCGCACATCGACGCAGGGACTGGCCTCGTCGATGTGGCGCCCGCCGAGGGCGATCAGGCGCACCGCCAGCTCCCGCACGGCCGGTTCGGGGCAACTCCACCCCTGCTCGGGCAGCAGACCACAGCCGGCATCCACCCACAGCCCGGCGGCCCCGTTGACGAACAGGTCGGTGACCTCGCCGTCGGCGGCGAACGCGGCGAGCGGGCCCAGCCCGGACACGTCGAGAGGCCGGGCCGGCGGGGCACCCGGCGGGAGGACGCCGGGCGGGAGGGCACCCGACGGGAGGGCACCCGGCGGGAGGGCACCCGACGGGAGGGCACCCGGCGGGAGGGCACCCGGCGGGAGGGCACCCGGCGGGAGGGCACCCGGCGGGAGGAGGCCCGGCGGGAGGACGCCCGGCGGAGGGGCATCCGTTCGGGTGGACGCAGGCGCGCGATAGGAGGGGACGGCGACGAACGGCTCGGGCATGCGCCGACGTTAGACCGGTGGTGTGGGCGGAAACCGCGGCGCGCGAGAGCCGAACGGAGTCCGGGCCACCGCTCGGCTGGGGAGGAGAGGCACAACACCCAACGACCGCCGGGCGAACCACCGGTTAAAAAAAGGGGGGCGGCACCTATTGGGGGGAACAGGTGCCGCCTCGGCAGTGCGCTGATTGGGGGGAACCAAACACACCGCAGGTCAAAACTTTCGTTCGGACGAGAGTCAATCTACAAGGGGAATTACAGATGCGCAAGTCCCCTATGTCCTCATAAATGAGGACACAGAACCGTCGGGCCTGATGAGACCACAATTGGGGGTGTGAACGCGCCGCAATTTCGCGCAACCTGAGCGGCGCATGCCGCCCTGTAGGGTTCAAGAGGGGGCTGGGTTAACGCGCCCGATACACGCAGCGATCGCAAAGGAGCGACATACGTATGAGCGTCAAGATCGATAACCTTCTCCACGAATCCCGCAGATTCCCGCCGACGCCGGAGTTTGCCGCACAGTCCATCGCCAAGCCACAGATCTATCAGGATGCCGCGGACGACCGCCTGAAATTCTGGGCTGATCAGGCTCGCGAGCTGCTGCACTGGCACAAGCCGTTCACCAAAACGCTGGACTGGACGAACCCGCCGTTCGCGAAATGGTTCGAAGACGGCGAACTCAACGTGGCCTGGAACTGCCTCGACCGGCACGTGCTCGCCGGCAACGGCGACCGCGTCGCGCTGCACTTCGAGGGCGAGCCCGGCGACTCCCGCGACATCACGTATGCCGAACTCACTGCCGAAGTGAAGCGTGCTGCGAATGTGCTGATAAAGCTCGGCGTCAACGCCGGAGACCGGGTCGCGATCTACCTGCCGATGATCCCGGAAGCGGTCATCTCGATGCTCGCCGTGGCCCGCATCGGCGCCGTGCACTCGGTCATCTTCGGCGGATTCAGCGCCGAGAGCCTCCGGTCGCGCATCGACGACGCCAGCGCCGTGCTCGTGATCACCGCCGACGGCGGCTACCGCAAGGGCAAGGCCTCCGCGTTGAAGCCGGCCGTCGACGCGGCCCTGGAGAGCGGCGAGACGACCGTGCGCAACGTGCTCGTGGTCAAGCGCACCGAGGGTTTCGTGGAGTGGTTCGACCGCGACCTGTGGTGGCATGACGAGCTCGCGTCGGTCGAAGCCGAGCACGAGGCGCTGGGCTTCCCGGCCGAGAACCCGCTGTTCATCCTCTACACGTCCGGCACCACCGGCAAGCCCAAGGGCATCCTGCACACCACCGGCGGCTACCTCACCCAGGCGGCCTTCACCCACAAGAACGTGTTCGACCTGCACCCCGAGACGGATGTCTACTGGTGCACCGCCGACGTCGGCTGGATCACCGGCCACAGCTACGTGGTCTACGGCCCGCTCGCCAACGGCGCCACCCAGGTGCTCTTCGAGGGCACCCCGGATTCCCCGCACCCCGGCCGGTGGTGGGAAATCGTCGAGAAGTACAAGGTGAGCATCCTGTACACGGCGCCCACGGCCATCCGTACCTTCATGAAGCTGGGACGCCAGATTCCGCAGGGCTTCGACCTGACCAGCCTGCGCCTGCTCGGTTCGGTGGGCGAGCCCATCAACCCGGAGGCGTGGATGTGGTACCGCGAGGTCATCGGCGGCAACGTCGCGCCCGTGGTCGACACCTGGTGGCAGACCGAGACCGGGGCGATCATGATCTCCGCCCTGCCCGGTGTGACCACAACCAAGCCCGGGTCGGCGCAGAGCCCGATCCCCGGCGTCGTGATCGACGTGCTCGACGACGAGGGCAACCACGTGGGCCGCGACAACGGTGGCCTCCTCGTAGTGACCGAACCGTGGCCGTCGATGCTGCGCGGCATCTGGGGTGACCCGGAGCGCTTCAAGGAGACGTACTGGGAGAAGTTCGGTTCGGAGAACCCGCGCTACTTCGCCGGCGATGGCGCCCGCCTCGACCGTGACGGCGAGATCTGGCTGCTCGGCCGGGTCGACGACGTGATGAACGTGTCAGGACACCGCCTGTCGACGGCCGAGATCGAGTCGTCGCTCGTGGCGCACCCGATGACCGCCGAGGCGGCCGTCGTCGGGGCGCACGACGACATGACCGGCCAGGCCGTGGTGGCGTTCGTCATCATCAAGTACAGCCACCTGGAGGAGTCCTCGCACGAGGACATCCAGACCGTGCTGCGGGCGCACGTGTCCCAGCAGATCGGTGCCATCGCCCGGCCCCGGCAGATCTACATCGTGAGCGAGCTGCCGAAGACGCGCTCGGGCAAGATCATCCGGCGTCTGCTGCAGGATGTCGCGGAGGGCCGCGAGGTCGGCGACACCACCACCCTGGCCGACACCTCGGTGATGACGGCGATCGTCTCCACCCTGAAGTAGCCCTCTCCTCACCAACTCGACGGAGATTTTCGCAAAAACCGGCCCACAACATCCGTTTGGGCCCGTTTGAGTGAAAATCTCCGTCGAATTCGTTCGCGCGTCAGGAGATCAGGCGCGGCAACGCGTCAGGCGATCAGGCGGTCAGCGTCAGGCGATCAGCGTCAGGCGATCAGCGTCAGGCGGTCAGTGTCAGGCGATCAGCGTCAGGCGATCAGCGTCAGGCGAAGGAGACGATGAGCTCCAGCTCGACCGGGGAATCCAGCGGCAGAACGGCGACGCCGACGGCCGAGCGGGCGTGCACGCCCCGGTCCCCGAAGATCTCACCGAGCACCTGTGAGGCACCGTTGACGACACCGGGCTGGCCGGTGAACGACGGGTCGGATGCGACGAAACCGGTGACCTTGACGACCTGCGTGACGCGGTCGAGGGACCCGATCACGGCCTGGATGGCGGCGAGCGCATTGAGCGCGCACTGCCGGGCGTAGTCGTGGGCGTCGGCGGCCGGCACGAGGCCGTGTCCGTCGCCGACCTTGCCGGTGGCCGGCAGGGCCCCCGAGACCATCGGCAGCTGGCCGCTGGTGAACACCAGCGAGCCGGACACGACGGCCGGCACGTACGTCGCCACGGGCGGCACGACGCTCGGCAGCTCGATGCCGAGTTCAGCCAGACGGGCGTCGATCTGCGACACGGCTCAGGCTCTTTCGGTGGCGACGGGACGCTTGAGGTAGGCGACGAGCCCACCCTCCGGTCCGGGAACGACCTGCACGAGTTCCCATCCCTCCGAGCCCCAATTGTTCAGAATGGCAGCTGTGTTGTGAATCATCAGCGGCGTCGTGAGGTACTCCCAGGCAGGCATATGGCTCCGATTCAGGCGGTTATTCAGATTTGTCAATTAGTCTCAAGTGTATGTCTGCCAAAAATCGTACGGTTAGTGGAGCGCTCGGCGGGCTCCTGGGTTTCGTTGGGATGAGCGCCGTCGCCGGCATCCTCGTCGCCGCTGCTGTAACTCCCGCTTTGGCCCTCTCCGGCATGACGGCCACGAACACGATCAACATGTTCGAGAGCCTGCCCGACTACCTTGCGATCGACCAGCTGGCGCAGAAGAGCAACATCTACGCCACCAACAGTGACGGCAGCACCATGCTCTTGGCCTCGTTCTATGACCAGAACCGCGTCGAAGTCGAGTGGGATGCGATCAGCCCGTTCGTCAAGGATGCCGCGATCGCCGGCGAGGACCCCCGTTTCTACGAGCACGGCGGCATCGACCTCGAGGGAACCGTCAAGGGTGTCGTGAGCACCGTGGCCACCGGCGACGCGCGCGGTGGATCCTCGATCACCCAGCAGTACGTCAAGAACGTGCAGGTGCAGAAGTGCGAGGCCCTGGCCGACGAAGAGAAGCGCATGAGCTGCTACGACCTCGCCACGGAAACCACTCCCGACCGCAAGCTCAAGGAGATGCGCCTCGCCATCGGCGTGGAGAAGCAGTACGCGAAAGATGACATCCTTCGCCAATACCTGAACATTACCGGCTTCGGCGGCACGGTCTACGGCATCGAGTCGGCCGCCAACTACTACTACAACACCAGCGCCGCGGGCCTGACTCTGGCACAGGCAGCAAGCCTGGTCGCGATCGTGAACAACCCGGTCAAGTTCCAGCTCGACAACCCGGAGAGCGAAACCAACGGCGTCGCCAACGGGTATGCCGCCAACAAGGAGCGCCGCGACTACATCCTGGGCGAGATGCTCAAGTACCAGAAGATCACCCAGGAAGACTATGACGCCGCCATAGCCACCGTGATCGAACCGACCATCACGGAGCCGAGCACCGGCTGCGCCACGGCCGGCGGCAGCGCATACTTCTGCGACCTGGTCGTCAACACCCTCCAGAACGACCCGACCTTCGGCGAGGACGCAGTCACCCGCATGGCCAACTTCCGGCGCGGTGGCTACGAGATCTACACCACGCTCGATATCGACCTGCAGATCGCCGCCGAGGGCACCATGAAGAAGCACGTGCCGAAGCAGTATGGGGATTGGGACGTGGGTGGCGTGATCACCAGCGTCGAGGTGGGCACCGGCCGAGTCTTGGCCATGACCCAGAACAAGGATTACAGCCAGGATCCGGCGGTCACCGAGAACAACGCGGATTACACCGGAATCAACTACAACACCAACTACAACGAGGGTGGCTCGCTGGGGTTCCAGCCCGGCTCGACCTACAAGGTCTTCACCCTGGCCGAGTGGCTGACCCAGGGGCACACGCTCAACGAGCGTGTCGACTCCCGCGTCAAGAGCAACTGGGGCGTCTTCAAGAACAGCTGTGAGGGCAACCAAAGCTACGCCTTCGCCCCCAAAAACGACGCGAACGAGTCCGGCAGCAACTACAGCGCGCTGCAGTCGACGATCACCTCGATCAACACCGGATTCATCGGTATGGCGAAGAAGCTGGACCAATGCGGCATCGCCAAGACGGCCGAAGCCTTCGGTGTGGGCCGCGCCGACCTTGAGCCGCTGGACCAGGGGCCGTCGGCTGTGCTCGGGACCAACGAGGTCGCCCCGCTGAGCATGGCCATCGCCTTCGCCGGAATCGCCAACAACGGTCTCAGCTGCAGCCCGATCGTGATCGACCGGATCGTCGGCGGCGACGGCGACGGCACCGATATGACTCCACCGAAGACAAAGTGCACCCAGGCGGTCACCCCGGAGGTCGACGCCGGCATGACCTACGCCATGCAGAAGGTCATGACCGAGGGAACCGCACGCGCGTCAAATGCCGCAACGTCCCCGAAAGTGCCGATGATCGGCAAGACCGGAACCACCGACGGCAATAAGGACACCTGGATGAGCGGCGCGAGTAGCAAGGTCGCCACCGTGGTCGGCGTCGTCAGCGTCACCGGGGACATCAACCAGCGGCTGGTGGACGATTGGGCGGGCGGCACGGCCGCCACTGCTCGTCACCGCATGTGGCCGGAGGTGATGAGTGTCGCGAACGCGAAGTACGGCGGAGACGCCTTCGCCGAGGCATCCAACAAGGTTCTTCAGACCGTTCAGATTCAGGTCCCCGACCTGCGCGGCAAGTCGATGAGCGAGGCCACCTCCACCCTGACCGGGGCCGGCTTCGACGTGGTCGACGGCGGCGCGACCGACTCCGAGATGCCCGCCGGTACCGTGGCGCGCACCGACCCGGCCGGCGGCTCCAGCGCCAGCCGCGGCTCGACCGTGACCGTCTACTCCAGCAACGGCGCCCTCAAGATCGTGCCCGACGTCGTGGGCAAGACCGAAGCCGAAGCCAATTCCACACTGCAGGGCTTCAGCGTCGCCAAGCAGGAGCAGGACGTAACCGATCCGAAGCAGGTCGGCACGGTGCTCGCGATGACGCCGACCGCCGGCAGCGGCGCCGCCGCGGGCAGCGCCGTCACGATCGTGGTCGGCAAGCTCGCCGCCGGCGTCGCACCGGGCGCCCAACCGAACAATAACGGCAACGGCAACGGCGGGGGCAACGGATGACCCGCGCCAGCGCCGCGGGCTCCGCCCTGGCCGTTAGCGTCGGGGCGGTAGCCGCTGCCGGCGTCGCCGCGTTCGCCTGGGGCTCCCTCGTGGAGCGCCGCATGTTCACCCTCCGCGAGGTTGCCGTTCCGGTGCTCGCGCCGGGATCCGCCTCGATCAAGGTACTGCACCTCTCCGACCTGCACATGGCCCCGTGGCAGCGGGACAAGCAGGAGTGGGTGCGCGGCCTGGCCGATCTCGAGCCTGACCTCGTCGTGAACACCGGCGACAACCTCGGCCACGCCGACGGCATCTCCGGAATCGAGTACGCCCTGGAGCCCTTCCACGGTATCCCGGGAATCTTCGTCAACGGATCCAATGACTACTACGGTCCGATGCTGAAGAATCCGCTGGCGTATTTCGGCGCCCCGTCGCTGCTGCGCACGGCACTGCACGAGAAGCTCGACATCGACCACCTGCACCGCGTGTTCGCCGACCTCGGCTGGCTCGACCTCGACAATGCGGCCGCCGCACTCGACATCAACGGCACCCACCTGGAACTGTTCGGAGTGGACGACCCGCACGTCGGGTTTGACCGCCTCGACTTGATCACCCGGGCCATCGACGACCTGCGCGCGAGCGACCCGCTGTCGGAGGAGCACTGGCCTGACCCGGAAGTGGCTTCCCCGCCGCGATCGACGCTCACCGTGGGTGTCGCCCACGCTCCCTACCAACGCGTGCTGAACTCCTTCGTCAACCACGGCGCCCAGCTGATCCTGGCCGGGCACACGCACGGCGGGCAGGTGTGCGTGCCCCGGTACGGCGCCCTCGTCACCAACTGCGACATCCCGCGCAAGCAGGTGAAGGGGCTCAGCCTCTGGGACTCCGGCCTGCACACGTCCTATCTGAACGTGTCCGCGGGGCTCGGCACGTCGATCTACGCGCCGGTGAGGTTCGCCTGCGCGCCGGAGGCGACTCTGCTGACGCTGACGGCGGCGTAGGTCTCGGATGGCTCGGCGCCGGATGGTCGAGGTAGCGCATCCGGGGGGTTATACTTGACAAGGCTTACGGGCCATCGGGGTATGGCGCAGCTTGGTAGCGCGCGTCGTTCGGGACGACGAGGTCGCAGGTTCAAATCCTGTTACCCCGACAGATTCACAAAACCCTCACTCTTCGGAGTGGGGGTTTTGTAGTTGGCACGGCCAGCCTGGCGGGGCCGGAAGCGCGAGAGGATCTTGTCATGACCGATTCCAGCCCGGACGCCCCCGCACCCGCCGCCATCCCGCGGCACGCCTGGCAGGCCCTGATCGTGCTGCTGGCCGGCATGTTCATGGCGCTGCTCGACACCACGATCGTGAACGTGGCGCTTCCGACCATCCGTACCAGCCTGGACGCCTCGGAGGCCACGCTCTCCTGGATCATCTCCGGCTACGCGCTCGCCTTCGGGATAGCGCTGATCCCCGCCGGACGGCTGGGCGACCGCATCGGCCACAAGTGGGTCTTCTTCACCGGTCTGCTACTGTTCACCCTGGCCAGCCTCGCCTGCGGGCTCGCGCAGAACGACCTGCAGCTGATCATCGCGCGGGTCGTGCAGGGGCTCGCCGGCGGCATGTTCGTGCCGGCCGTGACCGCGGTGATCCAGCTCCTGTTTCCACCCATCGCCCGCGGCAAGGCGTTCGCGATCATGGGCACGGTCATCGGCGTGTCCACGGCGCTCGGCCCGATCGTCGGCGGCCTGATCATCGAGGCCTTCGGCGACGAGAACGGATGGCGCCTGGTCTTCTGGGTCAACCTGCCGATCGGTATCGTCGCCCTCGTCGCGGCGGCGATCCTGCTCCCGGCCGGCTCCGAACGCGCTCCGGGCACCACGAGCGGCGGCATCGACTGGGTGGGCCTGGTGCTGATCTCCACGGGGCTCGTTGCGCTGCTCGTTCCACTGATCGAGGGTGAAGACCGGGGCTGGCCGCTCTGGACCTACCTGACCCTCGCCGCGGGCGCACTTTTGATCGTGGCGTTCGGCTTCTGGGAGGTCGCCTACACCCGGTGGGGCAAGAGCCCGCTGGTGCCACCGAAGCTCTTCCGGCATCCGGCGTTCACCGGCGGCATTGTGCTCGCACTGGTCTATTTCGCGGCGTTCACCAGCATATTCTTCACCATTTCGATTCTCTGGCAGGCTGGGCTCGGGCACACCGCCCTCGAGTCGGGGCTGGTGTCGATCCCGTTCGCGATCGGCACCATCATCGGAGCCTCGCAGAGCAACCGGCTGGCGCAGCGACTCGGCCGCACCGTTCTGGTGATCGGCGTATCCCTGGTCACCGTAGGCCTGCTCTGGATCTGGCTCGCCCTGCTCCTGATCGGCCCTGAGATCACCAACTGGGTTTTGCTGCCGCCGCTGTTGATCGCGGGCCTCGGCAGCGGGTTTTTCATCGCGCCGAACGCCCAGTTCATCGTGGCGACCGTGGACCGCTCCGAGGCAGGCGCGGCCAGCGGCGTGGTCGGCGTCATGCAGCGGATCGGCAGCGCCGTGGGCATCGCCGTGATCGGCAGCGTCTTCTTCGGCACCCTGGTCGTGGCCGGCCCCGGCGCGGAGGCCGTCGCCGCCGGCTTCACCGACAGCGCCACCGCGGCCATGGGCGTGAGCGCCGCGTTCAGCGTGCTGGCGTTGCTGCTCGTGTTCGTTCTGCCGAAACGGGTGTCGGCCGGGCCGTAGGGCCCGGTGCGCGGGTCACTCTCGACCGGAATGGGAACTGTCGGCGGTGGACATCCTTCGGCTCAGAGCGTATTTGCGAGCCCCCGCGCGCGGACGCGTCTACGGTGGATAGATCGACAGTGTTGCGGTCAGGTCCCGGCGCCGTCGGTTTGCCGACCGTGACGTACCGGGGGCGAGACATGACAGACTCGAGCCGCACTCCCCCGCAAGCATCATCGGGCCCTGCCGCGGCGGGCGGAGCCGCACACCCCCGGATTCGTCGATCGGCGCCCTGGCTCATGCTGGTCTATCTGATCGCGCTGGCCTTCATCGCGTTCTGGCCGGTCCCGGTCGACCGGGACGCCCACGACTCCCTGCTGGCCGTCCTCGACTGGCTGCAGGTTCACGGCGCTCCGGCCTGGGTGGGGTACCGCCTGGTCGAATTCGTCGCCAACATCGCATTGTTCGTTCCGGTCGGCCTGTTCGTCACGATCATGACCGGGGCGCGCGGGTGGTGGCTGGCCGTGATGGTCGGGTTCGCGGCGAGCTGCACGATCGAGCTCGGACAGCTCATCTTCAATCCGGACCGGTTCGCCACGGTGTCCGACGTGATCGCGAACACGGTCGGCACAGCTGTCGGAGTGGCGCTCGGGCTGGTTCTGCTGCGCGGCGGCCGCGCGCGCTGACGGGGGCGCCCGTCGGGCTGCCGGGCTCGCTGGCTGCCGGGCTGCCGGGCTACTGGACCGGCTGCCGGCCCGGCTTTCCCGAGTCAGCCACCCGCTGGCGTGCACGACTCCCGCAAACTCCGGCGGGTGAGCCCAATTCACAACCGGCCCTGCAGCAGCAAATGGCAGGAGTTACGCACGCTGCTGCACTGGCCGCCGGCCTCGTCCGGGGCTAATTCAGGAGATCTAGGCTGGATGCCCGGCACAGCCCCGAAATGCAGGGGAAACGGATGACGGTGGCCAGGTTTCTCCTGAGTTCGCACCGGAGCTGGGCGAGAGTAAGGAGCCGGCCAACGATGAAGAGCCCGGGACGGCGCTATCCGAGGGTCTGCAGCTCCGGCCGGTAGGCGCTCAGGGTGTCGGTCTGCAGGCCCTCCCGCACGGCGGCGAGCCCTGCCCAGTCCACGTTCACGATCGACTGGCCGTCGTCTGATGTTCCCGTTCCGTCGGTCGGCATCGTGAAGAATGTGACCTGCGGCTCCCTCACCTCGCGCAGCCCCCAGGCCAGTGCTGTCAGGTAGGCGGAATCGAAGCCCTCATCCACGGCGAGGAAAGGCGTGACCGTCTCCAGCAGACCCGACGTCCTCACCGGATCGGCGAGCACGGACTTGTGCATCATCGCCGAGAGCAGACTCTTGATGATGAGTTGCTGGTTTCGCACCCGCTGAAAGTCGCCGTCCTGGAACGCATACCGCTCCCGCGCGAACGCGATGGCCTCCGCGCCGGTCAGGTGCTGCAAACCCTCATCGAAGAAGCGCCCCTTGAGGTGATAGGAGTCGAAACCGATCGGGTTGTTGATGTCGACGCCGCCGAGGGCATCCGTCACCTGTTCGAACCCGGAGAAATCAACCACGGCCACGTGATCAATGCGAGTGCCGAGCAGGTTCTCCACGGTCTGCACGGCCAGCGGCACGCCGCCCCAGGAGAGCGCGGCGTTGATCTTCGCCTGCCCGTGCCCGGGAACCTCGACCCAGCTGTCGCGCAGGATCGACATGACGAAGAGGTTCTTGCGATCGGCCGGCACGTGCACCACCATCATGGTGTCCGACCGCTCGCCACGGATGTCGGCGAGGTCCTTCCCCGTGGCGCCGCGGGTGTCCGATCCGAGCAGCAGGATATTCTGCGCCTGCCCGGCGGGCACCGCGTCCAGGGCCGCGGACGGGTCGACGGGGGCCGGGGCATCCGTTGCGGCAGCATCCGTTGCTATAGCGCCCGGTGCGGTAGCGCCCGGTGCGGCCCGCGGGCGGGTAGCCTCGTCGGGGAAAGCGTTCGAGATCTTCTCGGTGCCACTGTCGAAGGCGCGGGTCAAGGTGAACGCGTAAATGCCGACCGCTGCGATCGTGACCAGCGCAACCGTCACGAACACAACCAGGGCAATGCGCCAGCGGTGACGTTTGGTCGGCGCTTCATACGCCGGGTCGGGGGTTTTGTGGCGCAGGCCGTTGGTTCCGTTCGGCATTCGGGTTGCCTCCTGTAACCGCTCGCGAGAACGGTGTCGACAACATAGCCCGGTCGTTCCTCACGGGATATGAGAGTTCCCCGCCGGGCTCATGTGCGCGGGGAGTCAGGAGCGCTGCCGGGGAGGTCAGGCGCGTTCAGGGGCGCGCGGCGGCATCCGTCAGCTGGGGAATCAGCGTTTCGAGGAACGCGGCCGTGTCTTCCCAGCCCTCCACGGCCACGCACTCGACGCCGAGGGCCTTGACCGGGTAGTCGTTGCCGTTCTCGTCGAGACGGTCGCCGACGAACAGCATGTCGTCGAGGGGCACACCGGTGAGGGCGGCAAGCTTGAGCATGCCGTAGGCCTTGTCGATGCCGCGGCGGGTGATATCGACCGACGTGGACCCGCCCGAGCGCACCTCGAGCTCGGGCAGCAGCACCTGAACGGCTTCGCGCAGGGTGTTCTTCTTCTCCCCCGTCGGGTCCCATGCTGCTTTGGCCGCCACCGGAGCAGCCTGGCCGAGGGCGGAGAAGGTGATCTGCGAGCCGCGGTCTTCGAGGATCGGACCCCAGGTGTCACTCTCCCAATAACCCAGCGAACGCGCGGAAGCCTCGACGGCGGCGAGGGCATCCGTCTTCTCGTCGTCGGTCAGGTATTCGGCGTAGATTTGAGTCCAGGATCCCTCGGCGTGCCGGTAGTACTGGGTGCCGCAGGTGGGCATGAGGTGCAGGCGCGAGAGGATGTCCTCACTCACGGTGTCGAGGTTGTCGATCAGCTGCATGTGGAACTGGGAGATCTGCCCGCCGGAGATCACGCACACGTCGACGACGCCGAGCAGGCTGACCATGAGTTCCGCCATGCGCGGGTCCAGCGGCGACTTGGATGCGGCGAGCGTGTCATCGAGATCGAAGGCAACCAGGCGGGGAAGTGTCGTCATGTGGGGTGTGTTTCCTTTGTGTCGACTCGGGGCCGTAGTCGTGGCCCGGAGCTTGACGTCACCCATGCGCGACGCCCTCGAAAAGTGTACAGCGGGGGCTCGGCGGCGAGCAGGGGCGGAGTGTGGGGCGGGTTTCGGGGCAACGGATGCCGCAGCGGAGGGCGTGGGGCGGACGGGGCTGCCGCGCGGGGCAGACGTGCGGGGCAGACGTGTAGGGCGGCGGGCGTGGGGGCGCGGGGCAGACG
>NZ_SOGQ01000017.1 GCF_004403465.1 Cryobacterium sinapicolor
ACTGCTCGAGCAGCAACCCCAACCAGGCGCGAACTAAACCAAAAAGACCAACCCGAGGGGTCAAAATTCAATCGACGATAGAGGGTCAGTTTTTACCCGACGTTGACAGAAGGTGGCGAGGGCTGTGAGCGTTAAGACAAAGGCAATAGCGATTCCTGGTGTCATGGTGAGTCGTCCGTTCTAGTGATGGGGACATCCACGGGACTTTCGTGGCTTTTTGGTACTGGGGCGGCAACGCTTTCTCCCCTCAGCTGGGCAATATGGCTCCGGCTTCACGCTCGGCTGTGGCCGTACGCGGTTCGTTCGCACCCGTGTCGAGCCGGAACGGCGGGTACACGTCGGACATGAACGCGACGTAGGCGACGACCCGGTAGATCCAACGGTTGATGCCGATGAGCAGGTCGAACAGGGGTTGCGGGTACCGACCGGTCATGAGGAGAAATGCTCCGGCGATTACCGCGAGCACGTTGACGATTGAGAAAGCACCGCCGCTTGAACCCGTTGAGGAGGGCACAAAGGTGAGGATGTTGGCCATCACGAGGATCACGATCGCAACGTGGGGGAGGGCAAGCATCCACTTGACCACGACGAGCCCTCGAGAGAGGCGTGTCGGGTAGGCGACGTCGAAGCGGGCAGGGTATTCCGTGTCGCGCAGGGTGAACGGCGGGTAGCTGTCGGTTCCGAGGGCGGCGTAGACGTAAAACCCGACCCGCCAGTTCCACCGCAGCACCCCGACCGTGAAGTCGAAGAGCGACCGTGGGTAGCGTCCGGTGAACGCGATGACGATGCCTGACGCCAGGGTTACGAGTAGGAACGCACCGTTCAGCGCGGCCAGAATCACGAAGTGAGGGATGGCAAGCACCATCTTCACCAGCCACAACCATCGTGATGGGCTCGCATCGAACCGGCCGTGCAGCTGCACTGGTGATGTAATTTGGGTCGTCATGCTGTGATTCCTGTCAGGTTGGTTGAGTGTTTATGCGTCCCTGCCGAGCGGTCTAGCAGTCGCCGCGCCCTGCTCCGGATGACCGCCTCGGCAACAGCGAGGTTGATGACCCAGGCCGCTCCCATGAGGACGGTCCTCGAGAGCTCGTGGGTTGATCCGAAGATGATCGAGCCGGGGATGAGTACGATCGCCTGAGTTCCGGCGCCCATGCCGATCGCGTACGCCCGTGTCATCCAGTCGCCGTGCGCACTAAATTTGCGCCGTACAATGCCTCGAATGCCGAGCAGGATGCTCGCGACCATCGCGAACCCGAAGAGCAGGCGGAGAGCTTCCAGCACGTCGCCATCTCCGAGGGGGTGCGGGTAGAAGGCCGCCATCCAGATGCCGGATAGTGCTGTCAGCAGTCCGGTCGGGATGAGGACGCGGCCCGCCGCCCGGTGCCATCGGTTGGTGCGGCGTCGTCGTGCCGGAACGAACTGAAAAGCCCCGAGCAGGCTGAAGACGGTGACGCTAATGATGTGGATCAGGACGGGAATGGGGGAGTCAAGGAATCGTTCGTTGTGCACAGTCGGCGCGGCTCCGCCGGTCAGCTCGCCGAGCCGGACGGCACCGGCAAGCATGGGGATGAGGCTGAGAAGAATGAGTCCAGCGAGTGTGAGCCATGATTTTGACGCCCGGGTTGTGGCGATGTCAGCGGTCATGTTCTGTTCTCCTCCCTGGATAGATGGGTGGCGTCGCTGGCGGGCGCGTCGTCGTGCAGGATGCTGACCGAGATGAGGGGCACTCCCAGGTCATTCACGCGCCGAATCAATCCGTGCAGGGCGGCTTGATCGATGACGGGCCCGGTGAGGGTGGTGCATCCATCTGAATCGGTTATGAGAGTGAGGCCCTCGAACCATTCGCTCCACCTCGAGTCAAGCTGCCCTCCAAGGCGGATTTCGTACCGGCTCATTTCACCGCGCTGTCGAGGTGGGCCTCGTTGGCGTTCACCCGTCGCGCCGCAGTGTTCAGGCGCTGGTCGGAGAAAAGGGAGAAGCCGAGCCAAACCAGGGCGAGGCCCATGGGAACGGCGGCCATGCGTTCGAGCGCGTGGGGCAGCAGCGCACCGGCGATGGGGGTCGCGGCAGCGGCGGCGATCAGTAGGATGCCCGCTCCGCGCGATAGCAACCGGGCCCGGATGACGGCGATTCCGAAGAGCAGCGCGCCACCGATGTACAGGAGTGCGCCGACCTGCGGAAGAGCAGCGAGCGGCCCGAGGTCGGTCACGGCCGCGTACCGTCCGAACAGGCCGACGAAGTCCATGGAAATCTGGGGGGCGTCGGATACGAAGAGGGGGGCGATGAACGCTTCAGCGAAGTTGAAGGCGGACTGCAGGATGAAGAAGAAGCCAAACATCAGATACCCAATGAGCCCCAGGATCCCGAATTGCCGCACCTGCCTGAGATAGATGCCGGTAATTCCGACGAGAGCCAGCACCGCTTCGGAGAAGCTCAGGATATGCACGACCACCCACCGCTGCGTCGACAGTGAGGCGACGGCGTCGGCAGGGTGGATGAACTGGATGACGATGTAGGCCAATCCCGCGAGGGCGGCGGCGACCGCGGCCCCGCGGGTAAGGGTGGATGTCGAGATGCTCAAGGTGCGCTCCCTGTGTTTCGGTTGCCCGGACGGTTTTCCGGGCACATCCGAAAACTACGGAGCGATGTGGTGACGCGACATCACCACATCCGTGGATCGCATGGTGATTGTTGTGGAACGGGGTACCTAGATCAGGCCCCACGATTCGGCGCGGCGGACGGCGGCCGGGCGACTGCTCACGCCGAGTTTGAGGAAGATGTGTCTGGTGTGGGTCCGCATGGTGTTGAGCGAGACGTAGAGCTCGCGGGCGATCTCCGGGCCGGACAGTTCCGTGGCCAGGAGTCGGAGCACGTGCAGTTCGCGCTCGCTCAGCGTCTCGATCGGCGCACCCGGAGCGTAGGCGCCCGCGGTGTCGCGCAGGGCCTGGCTGAGTTGACGCACGAAGTCCGGGCGGATGCCCGCACCGGCGGCTGTGCGGAGGAGCGCTAGCATCGGTGCGCCCTCGTCGACGAAAAGACGGACATGGCCCTCCGGCTCGGCCCACGCGAGGGCGCGAGCCAGCGGGACGAGCGCGCGGGTTGCCTCACCCTGCGCCCCGAATGCGATTGCCTGCAGCACCAGGATTTCGCTGGCGCTCCCCATCCGCCCGCCCGCCTCGGCTGCGCGGAGCAGTCGATCGAGCAGCGCCTTCGCGTCGTTGAGGGATTCGCCCAGGGGGTCAGCGCGGTGCTCCGCGATGAGCAGCCGGGTGAGGGTTATGTGTCCGAATTCTTGGGCGTAGTCCGCGGTGTCGGCGGGCGTGAGCCTCAGCTCCTCCACCCACGCCCGTGCCTCGGGAAGGCGCCCCAGTGCGATCCACATGCGCGCCTTCATGCCCGCAATCGGGCGGACCTCGGGCAAGAATCCACTGCGGTAGTGCTGACCTGCCTGATCAAGTGACGCGAGCGCGAGATCCGGCTCGCCCTCGGCTTCGTGCACTCTCGCCATCGCCACGAACCACCGGTATCGATGCTCGTGCGAGAGGGCGCGCTCGCCGAGCTTGTGGCTTGCCTCGAGATGCTTCTTGGCGAGTGTGAGTTCATTGCGATCCCGTAGCAGGTCGCTGATGCCCGCGTGAAGGTCGGCCGTTGGCTGGCCGTCGTTGCCATGCGCGATGGACTGCTGAAGCGCATCCGCATAGTTTTTCTCGGCTTCCCGAAGCCTCCCGAGTGGCCTCAGCATGTCGGCGACCACCATGGTCGTGCTCAACGCGTCGGTCACATTGCCCGCCAAACGGAGGTTGTTCGCGGAGCCCCGGAACGTGGTCACGCCCGACTCGAGGTCCCCGCCGGCCCAGGATGCGAGGCCCAGCAGGCCTGCCGCGGCGCCTAGCCCCAGATGATCATCAGGTCTTGCGGTGTCGAACGCGCGCTGGGCATGGAGCCTGACCCCTGGCAGGTCTCCCGTGGCCAGAGCGAGGGACGCACGGTACAGCTCGATCGTGACGGGCAGGGTCTGGAGCTCCTCGCCCGGCTCGGAATCGTGCGCGGGCGCCCCGTCTTCGCTGCCGGCACCGAGGAGGTGTTCGGCCTCGGTCAGCTGGCGATCCGCGGAGGAATTGTCACCGGAAAGGAGTGAGGACCACGCGGAGAAAACCCGAAGCACTGGTCTGCGTTTCTTTGCATCATCCGGCAGCGTCGCAAGCCAGCCGAGGAGAGTCGCATCCTGTCTGCTTCTACGGACGGCGGGAATGGTGGCTTCGATCACACGCGCGGCCCGCGGGAAGTCTGCGGCCTCGAACGCGTGCTTGACCGCGTCGTCGGGAAAGTCATTCTTCTCGAACCACTCGCTAGCGAGGCGATGGAGTGCCGCCACATGCTCGGTGCCGTGCATGAGCAGCCTGGATCGGAGGACGTCCGCAAAGAGGTGGTGGTATCGGTACCACCGCCGCGTGTCATCCAGGGGAACGATGAATAGATTTGCCCGCTCCAGCGACTGCAGCATAAGGGCGCTGTCCGTGCGCCCGGTCACGGCGTCGCAGAGTGGGCCACTGAGTCGGTCAAGAATTGCGGTCTGGCAGAGGAATTCTCGGATGTGCAGTGGTGCCTGGTGGAGTACCTCTTCGATGAGGTAGTCGATGACGAACCGGTTGCTGCCGGTGAAGGCGTCTATGAAGGCGGGGATGTCTGCGGTCTCGCGCATGGAAAGCGCGGCAAGTTGAAGGCCCGCGATCCAGCCTTCGGTGCGGGTCTCGAGGGCTGCGACGTCCTCTCGTGTGAGCGCCAAGCCTGTCGAGTGCTTGAGGAACGCGGCCGCTTCATCGGGCGTGAAGCGCAGGTCGGCTGCGCGCAATTCCGTCAGGTCACCGCTCGCTCGCAGGCGCGCCAGGGGAAGAAGTGGGTCGGAGCGGCTCGCTATGGCAAGGTGCATCGTGGGAGGCAGATGGTCGAGGAGGAACGCTACGGCATCCCGGACGGATGGGTCCTCGATGAGTTGGAAGTCATCCAGAAACAGGATCGTCGGCTGTGTGTTCCGCGACATCCTATTGATGAGTGACGTGAGGGTCACTTCAGTGGACAGGCGCGGGTCGTGATCCGCCGGGCCGCCATCGGGGTAGGCCCGGTCGAGAGCCGCAGCCAGGTAGATGAGGAATCGGGCGGGGTCGTTATCGCTTTGCTCCAGGGACACCCAGGCAATTCGGACGGTCGGATCAAGCTGACGGGTCTGCGCAACCCACTCGACAAACAGTGTGGTCTTGCCAAACCCGGCCGGTGCGGAGACGAGGCTCAATCGTCGTCCCGCTCGGATTCCAGCAGTCAGCTGGTCGACGAGACGTGGACGGACGATGCTTTGGGAGCGCGGCGGCGGGACGAAGAGCTTTGTCGCCAGAACCACCATCGTCATTGTTTCATCCTAAGGAGGCACGGAGCGGGCGACCAGCACCCATCACCAGATGGCCACCGCGGCCAGTCATCAGCAGGCGGGCGCGACTATCCCAGAGGCGAGGGGCTCAGCTGAGAACAGCGTTGTCATCAGGCTCCACGACGGGCGCAACGTTCGTGGTCGGCGGGTCCTACCTACAATCCGGCTCGAACGGGGAGACGTGCCTACCCGGAGTTTGGCGCGTCGGCAGCGGTCAGCGGCATTGTGGGCTTAGCCGGGGCCGTCGATCTCCGCGCACGCGCTTCGCATGCAGGCCCGGAGCCATCGATGTGCTGGGTCTACGTGCAGCCTCGGGTGCCAGAGCATCGAAACCGTGATTTCTGGTGTGGGGATCGGGAGTAGGAACATGGACAGGTCGGCGCGCAGGTTCCTGGTGTGCCGCTCGGGAACCGTTGCGATCAGATCTGACCCACGGGCCAGGGCCAGTGCCGCTGCAAAGCCGCCGACGACGACGGTGATCTCTCGTTCCAGTCCGTACGGCTTGAGTGCTTCATCGACAGCCCCCCTTTCGCGACCTCGCCGTGAGACGCGGATGTGGCCACCGGACGCATATTGTTTGGGAGTGATTTTGCTTTGCATCAGAGGATGCCCCGTGCGGACGACGCCCACAAAGCGGTCCTTGAACAATGACTCAGCATGAAGCTCATCCCTCATGATCTGGTCTGCCACTCCGATTTCAAGGTCGACGGTACCGTCTCGCAGGGAAGCGGTCTCCTTGTCAACCTTCTGCATGAAGCGCAGCCGTACGCCCGGAGCCTTGTCGATGACACGGCGCATAAGGTCGGGGCCAAAGCTCTCGACGAAACCATCACTGGTCCGCAGGGTGAAAGTTCCGGACAGCGCACCGAGGTCGACCGTTTCAGGTGGGCCCAATAAGGCCTCAGCCTCACGCACAAGCTCCCCTACACGCTCGCCCAACTCCAGCGCGTGGGGCGTGCGCACCAGCCCACGCCCGGCCCTGACCAACAAGGGATCGCCTGTTGTCCTGCGCAATCGGGCAAGCGCTCTGCTCATCGCTGAGGGGCTGAGTCTAAGCCGTTCGGCCGCCCGGGTCACATTACCCTCCTGAAGCAGCACGTCCAGGGTAACCAAGAGATTCAAGTCTGGTCTTGCCATAGGACAAGTCTCCCATGGAAGGGCCAACTATGGCGTCAGACACATTAGTCAATTGCTTATTTTGCGTCTTCCGCCATACTCACGGGCGGCCCTACTCTGATGGAGTCCATCCAGAGTGTGCAGGGAAGCAGAGTTCACAGTGACAACCACGAGCGTCAATCAAGACAAGCCACTGCCCGGAAAACCGAGCGTAGCGCCGGCGTTTCGGTGGGCGATTCTCACCCTCTCGCTCTCCATGTTGCTACCCGCGCTGAGCACAAGCATCGTCAATGTAGCCCTGCCGAGCCTGGCGGAGGGGTTCTCTGCATCCTTCCAGCAAGTCCAATGGATTGTCCTGGCCTACCTTCTTGCCATATCCATCCTGATCGTCGGCGTCGGACGCCTCGGAGACATAGCAGGACGTCGACGCCTTTTACTGGCAGGGATCGCTGTCTTCACAGCGGCCACGTTCCTCTCCGGAGTGGCGCCGACCCTGTGGCTCCTCATTGCTGCCCGCGCAGCTCAGGGTCTCGGCGCAGCCAGCATGATGGCGCTCAGTATGGCGTTCGTAGCTGAGACGGTCCCACCGTCCCGGATCGGGAGGGCCATGGGGTTATTGGGGACAATGTCGGCGGTCGGCACCGCCCTCGGGCCGTCGCTCGGCGGCGTCTTGATCGCCGGCTTCGGCTGGAGAGCAATCTTCTTCGTCACTGCGCCGCTGGGCCTCCTGACCTTCGTTCTTGCGCGACGGTACCTGCCGGCTGACGGCCCAACACAAAAGGTTGGGCGGCTCGGCTTCGATTATGTGGGGATGTTGCTGCTCGCCCTCACGCTCGGGGCATATTTGCTCGCCGTGACCCTCGAGCACGGTGTTTTCGGAACATTGAGTCTGGTTTTGATGCTGGCTGCCGTGGTGGGGTTGGGCCTGTTTGTGCTCGTCGAGAGGCGAGTGACGTCACCGTTGGTGCGCCTGGCGAACTTCCGTGAACCCGTACTCAGCGCCGGCCTTGCGATGAGCGCGTTGGTCTCGACCGTGATGATGACAACACTTGTGGTGGGTCCATTCCATCTCTCTCGTGCGCTCGGGATCCAGACTGCACTGATCGGACTCGTGATGTCGGCCGGTCCCGTCGTCGCCGCATTAACCGGCGTCCCGGCCGGGCGGATGGTAGATCGTCTGGGCGCCCAGCGTGTGGTCTTTGTCGGGTTGATCGGCATGGTGGTTGGGTCGATTTCGATGTCTTTGGTACCGGTATCGTTCGGAATCGCGGGGTACGTCACCTCTCTCGTTGTCATCACTGCCAGCTATGCGCTGTTTCAGACGGCCAACAACACCACCGTCATGACCGGCATCCGCGCTGACCAGCGCGGTGTGATTTCCGGCATGCTCAACCTGTCGCGCAATCTCGGCCTTCTCACCGGTGCATCTGTGATGGGCGCGGTTTTCGCCTTCGCATCAGGGGCAACGGATATCACCACTGCGGCTTCAGAGGATGTCGCCACTGGTACACGTTGGGCGTTTGCGGTCGCAGCGACGCTCATCACGGTTGCGCTTGGCGTCGCTATCGGGAGCAGGAATCGTTTGTCTGCGGACCGGGACGAATAGAGGTCCGCGGTCAGCCCCGCCGGTCGCGTGTGACGCGGGGTTTTTGTCCTTGTCTGCCCGCACTACGCCGGCCGGCCGGGTAGATGCCGGGGTTGTGCGATTCGCTGTCGCGTTGGCGAATCGTATAGATAACAGGTTCCCCGTGGACCTTGATGTTGTCGCTGATGCAGGCAGTGATTGTGCGGAGGGTGAAGTCTGTCAGCAGGACGGCGACACGATCTCCGCAAATTCGGGGGTGCTGCGTGCAAGACTTACGGCGGAAGCGACATATTCATTATGTGAGCATCGCCAACACCCCAGCCAGCGCCGACGTAAGTGAGGGAGAGGCGATGCCTGAGAGCGCGGGCCCGGCCGAGACGGCCGCCGATGTCGACTGGTTCACCGTGATCGTCCGGGAGCACTCGACTGCGCTCGTGCGCTACTTCGCCCGACGCGGACCGCGTCAGGATGCCGAGGACCTGGCCGCTGAGGTCTTCGCGACAGCTTGGCGGCGCCGCGACGACCTGCCACGGGAGGCGGTGCTGCCGTGGCTGTATCGCACGGCGGGATTCACCCTCGCGAATTCGCGCAGGAAGCACATCGATCTCCCCGTCGACGCGGTGCCCGAGTCGGGTGCGGTTCGAATCGACGGCGATCCGGAACTGAACCTCCTATTCGATGCGGAACTCCGCGGTGCGCTTGAAAGCGTGGGGGAGCGAGACCGGCAGATCCTTCTCCTGCACGCGTGGGAGGGTCTCGACGGGGCCGAGCTCGCCGGCGTGCTCGGCATCTCCCGATCCGGGGCGGACGCCGCGCTGTCGCGCGCGCGCAAGCGATTGCGAGAAGCCTGGGGCGAGCGGATGTCGTTCTAGGGCTTCTGCAAGATTCGGCACGCCCCGCACATATAACAGGTGAACCGAAAAATCCGGAGGCTGATCGATATGAACGACGACGACAAACAACCAGACCCGGTTGCCCGGCTGCGTGCCGCCGACCCAGCAGGGGATGTCGAGGCGCGTACCGGGTTCGCCGACGAGGTCGTCGCGCGGATCACCGGCCTTGAGGCTGAACCGATGGGCGACTCGGCACCCGTGGCCGACCTGGCCCAGGCACGAGCAAGCCGCAGGCCCCGCTGGCTCCCGTTCGTCGCAGTCGCGGCGTCGATTGCGATCGTGGGTGGCGCGGGATACGGGATCGGAGCGACCACAGGCGGGCCGATGAGCCTCGCCGACGGCGCTGCACCGCCCATCACTCTGCAGTCCAACGGGGGCCCCGAAAGCGTCGCGCCAGGCGGAATAGAGCCAGCCGTGGGCTCTGGCGCCGCTATCGACCAGAAGATGTCTCCCTTGATTTACCCCTACGGATCCGGCCGGAACGCCTTCAGCGCCACCAGCCTTGGCACACAGGCGGGCACAGCTCAGGCCTACGCCTACGACCCCCGTTCCGCATCCAGCACAGACAAGGTCACGGCGCTGGCCGCGGCGCTCGGCATCGGGCCATCAGTCGAACTGCGCGACGGCAGCTGGGTCGCCGGCCCGCAGGACGGCAGCGCCCCGAGCCTGTCAGTGAGTCTCGACGGCATGCTGTCCTTCTACTTCCAGAACCCGGAGATGAACCCGTGGCAGTGCGAGGGCGACCAAGTCTGCGAGCCGACCGGCCAGCCGCCGAGCGAAGACGCTGCAATTGGAGCACTTCGCGCGCTCCTCGCCGCCGCGGGTCGGGACCCCGCCGCGTTCGAATTCACCTCTCAGGTGTGGGAAGGATCTCCCACACGAACCGCCGAGGCAAAACCGGTCATCGACGGGCAGCAACTCGACCAGGGGTGGGTATTGGAGATGGCAGAAGGTGGTGTCGTCAACGCTACCGGGGCCCTCTCCGACGTCGTCGCTCTGGGGATGTACCCGGTGGTCAGCGAGCAAGAGGGCTTCGAACGACTCTCAGACCCGCGGTTCAGCGGAGCACCGACGACTCTGCCGATCGCCCTCCGCGATCAGGCGTCGACGACCGAAGAGTGGGTGGCACCGACGGAACCGCCCGCAACACCAGTCGCCGGCACCTCGGTCTCATGGCCGGTGAACAAGGTCGAGATCGTTAGCGCACAGCTCGGTCTCACCAGCCAGTGGCAGCCGGACGGGAGCGTCCTGGTAGTCCCCGCCTACGCGTTCACGGATGCCGAGGGCGGCACCTGGTCGGTTCTCGCCGTCGAGGAATCGATGCTCGACTTCCGGGCTTTCTAGACCACCCTTTGAGCGCCGGGCGGCATCTGGACCAATCTGCAGCGGTACGGGGATTCCGAATTTCTCGCTGAAACGAAGCATCGCTATCCGGCGAAGACCACGGCGCAGGGGGCTGCGACTGACGAGCTTGCGCCTCCCTGTCTCCTAGGGTCCTATAACCGTTGCGGTCTCCACAGTGGTGCTTATCCTCGTTTTTGCCGTGGTGGCGCCGACGCGCGTGTCTCCCAGCTGCCGTGCAGGGCATGATCCCGTCGCAGCGGTGCTGGTGATCGTATGACTCGGCCAGATGCTGGGCGTCCAGCACTGCGGGATCGATGCGTCCATCCGGGACGGTGTCCCTGGCCATCGTGATCGTGAGCGACCAGCCCGACGGCTATGACAGCAGGCTCGCGGCCCACGGACGAGGCAAAACGATCTCGGATGAGAGCACCATGTCACGAATCAGAGTATCGGGAGGCCCTCAGCGGGCGAGGTGTCTCCGACAATCACGGTGGTGTCCTGATTCTTCCCCGCGCGCTTGGACCGGTACATCGCCTCATCGGCTTGCTCGAGTAACAGGTCGGGAGGAATGTGGTCGGGGACTCCGCCGAGATACAGGATGGTGCCGATACTCCCGGTGACCCGTTTTTGGCTCGCGCGCCCGGTGAGCGGCTCGCGGAGGACGGCATGCAGCCGTTGGACGACACGGTCAACCTCCTCGGGTTTTACATCCTCGCAGAGGACCACGAATTCGTCCCCCCCGAGTCGCCCTACGAGGTCACCATGACGCACGACCGATGACAGCCTGGATCCAATCTCGCTTAGCACGCTGTCGCCGGTGGCATGTCCCAGTTCATCGTTGATGAGTTTGAAACCGTCGAGATCGATCAGGAGAAGTGCGATCGAACGGCGGTTGAGTCGCGAGAGGGTCACCGCGTCGCTGAGGCGTTTGTGAATGAGGCGACGGGAGGCAAGGCCCGTGAGCTGGTCGATGAGCGTTAGTTGTTCCAGTTGTTGGTGGAGATGGATGCGCGTGAGCACCTGGGCGGACTGACGTGCGAGCGCTTCGTATAGCCCGATGTCGTCTGCTTCGAAGCTTCGTGACCGTGTGAAGGTACTGATCAGGACACCGAGCGGCGATGCTTCATCCGACAACGGTACAGACACGAGTGTCTCCACCTGGGCGCTTCGCATCACTTCGGCGAGCCCTGATGACTCGGCCACAAGATCAGCGCGCGAAAGAATCCTCGTGCCCTCCATGCGGGCCAGTTCCCCGGCCGGCCCGTCGCCGGACAGATCGAGCAGTCCCAGAGCGGGATTCCCCGCTGTCAAGTCCAACTTCCCCTCAGCGTTCAGGAGGTACATCGAGACGTTAGACGCAGCGAACGCTTCACGGGTGATTTTTGTCAACTGATTTGACAGCGCGCTGTCGGTAGTGGCTTCGGACAACACTCTCGATGCGTTCTGCAGAACCCTTATCCGAGTTTCCGAAGCCTCCGCCTTGCGTTGGGCTGCGAGGAGCTCGCGCTCGTACATCTGACGCTCACTAGCATCGAAGACGGCCGTCCGGATGGTGGCGGGTTCTCCATTTCCAGCGGTGGTCACGGTGCTGTTGATCATCATCGGCAGCGCGGTGCCGTTCGCGTGCCGGAACGACACCGCCACCTCTTTCACTTCACCTCGAAGGTGAAGCACCGAGAGATATCGTGTCTCGAACATCAACTGGCTGCCAGGTCGGAGGAACGAGACGAACGCATGACCGACGAGCTCCGCGTGCTGATACCCCGTCCACTTCAGCAGAGTCTTGTTGACTCGGATGATGATGCCGTCGATCGTTGTGGAGAGGTGCCCGCACGGCGCGTACTCATAGAGGTCCTCGAATAAGCTCTCGACCGCACGTTCGCCGCCGTCACTCATTTCAGGTAGGCAAGGATGGCATCCGCTAGAGCGTCAGGTGCCGACAGATTAGGGATGTGGCCGCTGGCAGCGAGAGTGACCAAAGAGCTCCCTGCTATCTGCTGGTGAACGTAGCGCGCCACGCCGGCGGGGGCGACGATGTCGGCGGAGCATTCAAGGATCAGAGTCGGCGTTGAGACCAGGGAGAGGTCCTCCCGATTGTCGGAAAGGAACGTGACACGAGCGAAATGGCGGGCGATCGTCGGGTCGGTGCTGCAGAAGTTCTCCGTCAGCTCATTTCCCAACTCCGGTCGGTCCGAGTTGCCCATCATCAGTGGTGCCATGGTCGACGACCAGCCGAAATAGTTCGAATCGAGATCATCCAACATTGAGTTGATGTCCTCGATCTCGAATCCGCCCTCATAGCCCGGCGCATTGATGTATCGAGGGGACGGGGTGACCAGTACGAGAGCGCCGAAGCGGGACGGGTCACGGTTCGCGGCGAGCACGCCGATCATTCCGCTAACAGAGTGGCCGACGTACACCACGTCGGTCACGTCCAGCTCATCAAGGATCTCGAGCAGGTCGTCCGCGTACCCGAGCAACGAGTCATACTTCCAAAAGCTGTAGGCAGACGCATCGGAACTTCCTGCTCCAACGTGGTCGAACACAATGACCTTGTAGTCCGCGAGGAAGGCCGGCGTCACAAATCGCCATGCGCTTTGATTGCACCCGAAGCCGTGTGCGAACACGATTGCACGGCCGTCCGGGTTGCCACTCACCGTCACATTGTTGCGCCGCGAGACCGCCGAGAGCACGTCACTGGCAGCAGTCGTCGGCTCGGTGGAGGGTGGCCCAGCTTCGATAAGCATGCGTGCGGCCTTCGCTGTTCGGTAGCCCGGCTGACAGCGTGTGTCCCGTGGCTTTGCGTCCCCGGCTCGCGCCGAGTTTGCCTGCATGATGAGCAAACGCCCATACTCCGCCTGACTCTATCAGGGGACCCAATCACACTGACCGCCAAGGGGTTCGACACCAGATGTGTCGATTCCGGGCGCTGCTCAGGTGCGGGGATTTCATGCCACGTTCGCTCGCGCTGCGGGAGATCGGCGATGACCGCAGGCCGGGTGTAGCAAGAGGATAATTCGGGAAGGCGGCTCTGTCACACGGGTTGTCACGCCACATGTTCGGTGTGGCGTTTATCTCTGCCGTTTTCTAGGAGTACCCATGTCCGCACGACCCTGGCTCATCACCGCAGCTCTCACGGTGGCCGCCATCACCCTTGTCGGCTGCGCCCAGCCCGCGACGGAGGCGAGCGTGCCACCGGCGGCGGAGCCGGTGCACTGGTCGTACGACGGCGCGAGCGGCCCGGCATCGTGGGCGGAGCTGGACCCCGGCTTCGTGGCCTGCGGCGTGGGCACCGCCCAGTCCCCGATCGACCTGCCCACGACTGTGCCCGCACCGAGCTCGGTCATCCAGCTGAGCGCGGAAGACGCGGAGGCCGATGTGTTCGACACCGGGCACGCGGTGGAATTCGAGGCCGACGGCGAGGGCGAGACGCTGACTTTTGCCGGGGTCGAGTACAGCCTGCAGCAGCTGCACGCTCACGTGCCGTCGGAGCACACCGTGAACGGCCAGCCGGCGGCGGCCGAGCTGCACCTGGTGCATGCGGATTCGGCAGGCAAACTGCTGGTGCTGGGCATCCTCGTGACCGAGGGGCCGGAATCCGATGCCCTGGCGCCGTTCATCGACGCGGCCACGCATCTGGCTGACGACGAGGACGTGACAATGGATATCGCGGCCGTGCTGCCGCGGTCACTGGAGAACTACGAGTACTCGGGCAGCCTGACCACACCGCCGTGCACCGAGGACGTGCAGTGGGTCGTGATGAGCACGCCGATCTCGATGTCGGCGGAGCAGATCGGCATTCTCGAGGGCGCACATAGTCATAACGCCCGGCCGACGCAGCCGCTGGGGGGCCGGGATGTGGTTGGCGGATCCGCGGAGCTCGGGGTCGAGGGGTAGCGGTCGGGTCGCGCCGGGCCGGCGCGCCGGGGTTTCCGGACCCGTCCCAATGTGCCGGGGCCCCGAACTCACAAGATGCGTTTGTGGGCAAGATACAGTTTGCCAGCGGCATGGCTGCGCGCCGACAGGCTTGGCGGCCGACGACAAAATCGGGAGGAACGCACACTGCTAGGTTTGCGTCATGGACGAAATTTCAGTCCGCGACGAAATCGCAGCCTTCGTCGCCGAGCGTGATTGGGCGCAGTTCCACAGCCCCGAGAACCTGGCGAAGAGCATCGCCATCGAAGCCGGTGAACTACTCGAGTGCTATCAGTGGAACGCGGATGCCGACGCCGCCCGGGTCCACGATGAGCTTGCGGACGTGCTCACCTATTGCATCCTGCTGGCCGACCGCCTCGGAGTCGATCCGAACCAGATCGTTCTCGACAAACTGGCGAAAACCCGCGAGAAGTATCCAGTCGACAAAGCCCGGGGGCGCAGCGTCAAATATGACGCACTTTGAGATCGAGCTGCTCGCCTTCACGAAAGAAGCGATCCGGGCCTGGGCGCCGCGCGACCACCGCAACACGAACTGGCCGGTCGTGTACGTTCTGGATGATGCCAAAGCCGGCGGCAAGCCCGCGGTCCGGGGTGGGCTGAACGACGTCTACGTGGGTGAGTCTCGTAATGCGGCGGGCCGCATGCGCCAACACTTCGAGTCGTCCGAGAAGCAGCACCTGAGCACGGTCCGGGTCATCGTTGACGCCACGTTCAACAAATCGGTCTGCCTCGACTTGGAGTCTTACCTGATTCGGATGCTCGCAGGCGACGGTTTCTACCGCGTGCTGAACCGCAACGACGGAATCACCGAGGCGGACTACTACGACCGCGGTCGGTACCGCGAGACCTTCCGGGAGGTGTTCGACGAACTCCGGCGAGACGGAGTCTTCACCCGGAGCATTCCGGAGATCGAAAACAGCGACCTCTTCAAGCTGTCACCATTCAAGGCGTTGTCACAGGACCAGGCCGTCGCCGTAGACGGCATTCTCGAGGGGCTCTTCGAAGATCTGGAGGCCGGCACCGACAGCACGATCGTCGTGCAGGGTGACCCGGGCACCGGTAAGACCGTGGTCGCCATCTACCTGCTCAAGCTGCTCGTCGACATTGCTGCTTCGGCGCCCGGCGACGAGGTGGACAGCGATTCGCTGTTCTCCGAGTTCCTCGTGCCGGGCTATCGGGAATTGCTCACCGACATTCGGATCGGCCTGGTGGTGCCGCAGCAGTCCCTCCGCGAGTCGATCAAGAAGGTGTTTCGCAAGACGCCCGGGCTGCGGCCGGACATGGTCATGACCGCGTTCGAGGTTGGTTTCGCCGATGAAGACTTCGACCTGCTCATTGTTGACGAATCCCATCGGCTGAATCAACGAGCCAATCAACCCTCTGGTGTCCAAAACAGGAACTTCAGCCTCATCACCCAGGAGCTCTTCGGGAGCGACGACAAGACCAAGACTCAGCTGGATTGGATCACGGCGAAGAGCAGACATCAGATCTTCCTGCTGGACGCGGCGCAGAGCGTGCGCCCGGCCGACGTGCCGGCAGAACTGCTGAACAGCCTCGTTCTCGACGCGCGCCTCACGAAACGTCACTATCCGCTGATGTCACAAATGCGAGTTCAGGCGGGTTCGGACTATGTCGGCTACGTCAGGCGCATCCTCGACGCGACGACCGCGATCAGCAGGCCGCAAGCCGTGGGTCCCGAGGTTTTCGAGGGCTACGACTTTCGGCTGTTCGACAGCCTTGTGGAGATGCGCGCGGAGATCCGTCGCAGGGATGCCGAGGTCGGCCTCTCACGCTTGCTCGCCGGCTACGCGTGGGCCTGGAAGACCAAGACCGACAAGACCGCGTTTGACATTGAGGTCGGCGACTGTCAGTTGCGCTGGAACAGCACGCAGACCGACTGGATTGCCTCACCGAAGTCCGTGGACGAAGTGGGCTCGATCCATACCGTGCAGGGGTATGACCTCAATTACGCCGGCGTGATCATCGGCCCGGACCTTCGCTACGACGCCAGGGTGAGCAAGCTGGTCATCGATCGGGGCTCGTACTTCGACAAGAAGGGCAAGGAGAACAATCCTGTGCTTGGCAAGATCTACACGGACGACGATCTCCTGCGCTTTATCACCAACATCTACGCGGTTCTACTGACGCGCGGCATTCGGGGGACCTATGTGTACGTTTGCGATCCGGAGCTTCGCGCCTATCTGCGGAAATTCATTCCGAGCACTGTTTAACTGGAACTTGCTGGTTCCCCGTTCTGGGGTGTTCGCCGGGTGATCGGCCAATCCCTGCCTCCAGTACGTTTCAAATAGGCGTGTCTGCACTCTCGTCGAGCGCTTTGAAATGGGGGATCAGATGATGAAACTTGGAAAGAAGAAACCGGAGCCGGCGAAGACCCTTATCGACGGCCCATCGACCGCCGAAAAGAAGGGCGCCAAGCTGAATCTCAGTACCTGGATCCTCGGCGGGTTGGTCGCTTTCTTCGCTCTGATGTACGCCATCCTCGGTGGATTCCCCGCAATTCTCGTCATCCTGGGAATGGCTGCCCTCGTGACGGGTGTGTACGCGATCTCTGGTCGCCGACCGTGGGCATCCGTATCAGCCCGCAAGACAACTGCGATCGCGGTGGCTGCCAGCCTGATCCTCTTCATCTCAGGTGGGGTCGCTGCTGCGGCGCCCGGCGCAGTTGATACTGCTGTTGCCGAGCAGCCCACGGCTAGCGCGATACCGAGTGCGACCCCAAGCCCAACCCCTACCCCGACCAGATCACCGGGAACGGAATTCTCCGAAGAAGCACCGGTTGACCCCTCGACCGTCTCCGCTCCGACTGAGGTCGCATCAGTCGTCACCGCTGACACCAGCTCTACCGACACCACGGCGCTTGCGCTTCTGGCAACCATCCCCGTCAAAGGCAAGGCAGCGAAGACCGGCTACGAGCGCACCGGCATGTTCGGCTCCGCCTGGATCGACGTGGACCGCAACGGATGCGACACCCGTAACGACATCCTCGCTCGAGACTTGAGCCCTACGACCAAGTCGGGGACCTGTCGAGTGATGACCGGTTACCTCGTCTCGCCGTACACCGCCACGCCAATCGCCTTCGTTCGGGGTCAGGACACGTCAGCGTTGGTCCAGATCGATCATGTAGTCGCTCTCTCGAATGCGTGGCAGACGGGCGCTCAGCAGCTCACTCAGGCTCAACGCGTTTCTTTGGCGAACGATCCCATGAATCTCCTCGCCGTCGATGGTCGCTCCAACGCGCAAAAGGGCGATGGCGATACCGCCACCTGGTTGCCGTCGAACAAAGCAATCCGCTGTGGCTACGTCGCACGTCAGGTGTCCGTCAAAGCAACGTATGGTCTGTGGGTCACTCAGGCTGAGCACGACGCTATGACCAGCATCCTCGGCCCCTGCAGTGGTGAGATGGCACTGACCTCCTCGTTCACGCCGGCACCAGCTCCGGTTGTTATTGCCCCGCCGGCACCGGCACCGGCTCCGGCTCCTGCACCCGCTCCGGCTCCTGCTCCTGCACCTGCACCTGCACCTGTCGGGGTCACCTACGCGAACTGCGACGCTGTGCGCGCTGCGGGAGCGGCACCGCTGTACGCGGGAGAACCGGGTTACGCACCCAAACTCGACCGCGACGGTGACGGCATCGGCTGCGATACCTGATGAATCACTGACTTCTGTCGAAACGGCTCTGGTGACTGAATTCGCGCCTTGGGCTGGAGCCGATCTGAAGAGGCCAGAGGCGGGGCACGTCCGTGTTAGCGGCTGACCACATGAGTGTGCGGCAGGTCCCCGAACGCGACGTTCTGCTCAATGTCCAGGGTCAGCGCGTCATCCGCAAACTCGAGCGTGTACGTGCGCGAGAAGGGCGTTCCCACGTCGTGCGCCCGCACGACCAGAGTGCCGGGGGAGACCCACGCGCCGCTCGCCAGCACCCGGGCATCTGCGGACGCCAACCACTCGCCGTACCCGAAGGCCAGCGGCGTGCTCACACCGCCACGGATGATCGTGAGCAGACCCGGCTCGAGAGTCGCCGCGGTCACCTCCGGATCGTCGAAGTCGAAGCGGATGCCGGCCGCCCGCGCCGCCGTCGGTGACGTGACGTCGCCGGTGACGGTCGGCATGGCGAGGGACGTCAGCGTTCCGCCCAGACCGGACTGCGTCTCGGGGAGTGGCTGGTCGCTGAAAGCGGGCAACAGGTGCTCCCAGACGAGGTCGAGGGCGCGCTGCGCGGTCGGGAGCGCCGAGGTCAGCAGGATCACGGCATCCGTTTCTGGCAGCACCAGGCAGAACTGGCCGAAGGCACCCTCGGCCCGGTAGCCGGTCGGCTGGTTCAACCAGAACTGGTAGCCGTAGCCCTGGCGGCCGTCGACGTCGTGGTCGGTGCCCGATGTGTCCACCTGCGCCGAGGTGGCCTCGTCGATCCACTCCGCCGGAACGAGTTGCGTGCCGTTCCACTCGCCGCGTTGCAGCAGCAGCTGGCCGAAGGTCGCGAGCTGCTCGGTCGTGAGGGCGAGCCCCCAGCCGCCGGCATCGATTCCGCGCGGGCAGCTCTCCCAGGTGGCGCCGACGATGCCGAGCGGCTCGAACAGTCGAGGGGTGAGGTAGTCGAGCAAGCGCTCTCCGGTGAGCCGCTGCAGGATCGCCGAAAGCAGGTAGCTCGCGCCACTGTTATAGACGTAGTGGGTGCCCGGCGTGAACTCGAGGGGCTGGGCCAGGATGGTGCGCGCCCAGTTGTCGCCGGGCGAGTCGTCGGCGAGCGACACGGTGTCGGTCGGATGCCCCGTGGTCATAGTGAGCAGGTGGCGCACGTTCAGAACCGCCAGATGGGGGTCGATCTGGGCGGGCAGGTCCTCGGGGAGCAGGTCGACGACGAGGCCGTCGAGCGTGAGCAGTCCCTCACGGATGGCCAGCCCGACGGCGGTCGAGGTGAAGCTCTTGCTCACCGAGAACATGAGGTGCGGATGTTGCGCCGCGAAGGGATACCACCAGCCCTCAGCGATGACGCGGCCGTGTCGAACGACCATCAGGCTGTGCAGGCTCTCGAGCAGTAGCTCCGCCCCGGCGACGAAATCGAGAATGGCGGTGGAGGAGATTCCCTCGGCTTCGGGGGTGCTGCGCGGGAGCGGGGTCATGGTCCAATTCTGCAGGATGCGATGTGTTGGCTCTATCCGGCAGCCGCTCAGACCCTAACTGGGGTATGTACAGTCCGGACCCCTATTGACAGGCTCTTCAAGATCTCGCCACCGACACCTAGCGGCGGCCTGGTCTTGCTCGGAGGAACTTGCACCTTCGAGAAACCCGACTAGCTAAAGGCCACTGTCTTGATTCCTGTCAAATTTCGTGTTGGTGCGATCACAGCCCTGAGCGCCATTATTCTCGCTGTGTGCGTTTCACCTGCTTCTGCCGCCACTAACTCGCTCACGATCACCCCCACCGAGTGGAACGTCGTCGGGTTGGACAGCAACAGTGTTACGTCAGGGCCCAACCAGTTTTCGGTTGGTGCCAAGGTATGCAACGTAACCGGCGTGGCGGTTACCGGTGTTGACGTGTCATGGAATTGGACGACTGCCAATACCTACATCAATCTCGACAGCACTGCGACGAAAAATCTTCCCTCTATCGCTGCCAATTCGTGTACCAAGCTATGGTGGACGGTCGAGATCACACGCAATGCGGCGGCCTACAACGCCAAACGCGGCTTCACGATTTCGGCTGCGGCCGCGGGAGTCACCACCGTGAGCACCCCGACGACACGCGAGATTTACGTAGAGAAGCTCGTCTCTCAAAACCGCAACGCAGTGACCTCGGTGACGGGACCGACAAATGTTGTTGTCGGTCAAACAGTCAGCTACTCGCTGACGGGAAAGACTGCCACGCAGGGTTACGAGCAACTGTCCGCTGGGCCCTCGCTTGACGGCACCATTTTTGAAATCCTGTCCGTGATTGGCACCTATACGCAGCCAGAAACAGGTGCCGGCGGGCCGCCGACCGCCGGTTTCTACGCTGACGCCTGCACATGGGACCCGGTTACGACGAGTGGGTCCTATCGGTCCTGTTTAGGGACGGGCAAGGCAGGCGGCAACTCGATTGTGGTCACGGTCACGGCCTTAGTAAAAGCTCCAGGTACCGGTCTCGTCAATGCAAACATCTACGACTATTCGGGCTCCTCATACCACTACAACTCCGATCTCGGAACGTATACCAAGTCCGTCACCGCCACGAACCCGGTGGTTCCGTCTTCGCCGGTGGCTGTTGATGATGGGCCGTTTGCGGTGACGTCTGGGGTGGCCCGGATGGTTGATGTTCCGGCGAATGACA
>NZ_SOGQ01000040.1 GCF_004403465.1 Cryobacterium sinapicolor
GGATCTCCTCCGCCGATGCGGGCACGGGGGTCTCCGAGCTGGTGCCGGTGGCCGCAGCCACGAGTTCGGTCTCGGCGGCCTGTACCGAGTCGAGGTCGGTGCATCGCAGCGTCGGCGTCAACGCGGTCAAGATCGCGTCGGCGGTGTCGATGCCAATCGCACCTGTGGCCAGACTGATCGCGGTTGCCGGGAAGAGGGGTGGTAGTGGTTCGCCTGCCAGGGAGCGGCCGGTGCGGAGCTGCCTGCCCAGCCGCATCCGTCGCTGCGCGGTCGGCCCCGACACCAGGGTGACCCGCTCCAAGAGCTCCCCGGGCGTGCGGCAGCCGCGCCTCGCGGAGAGCCGGCCGGTGCCGAGCTCGGGCCGGGACCGGTCCGCGACCTCCGCCGCCNAAGGACCTCGACCGCGGTCGTCACCTGCAGCAAGCCATCGTCATCGAAGCCGCCCACCACCGAACACCGCAGCGACCCCGCGAGCCCCGCCGCGAGAGCCTGCAGCTCAGCGACCGCCCACGCCGCCGCAGACGAGCCGGGTACGGCATTCGCTGCGGGAGTATCGGTGGGGTTGTTCACAGACCCGAGTTTACCAGAAATAGAACAAGTAATCGAAGGTCTGTCATCTTACCTGAAAAGTTTATTCGTAATCTATTTCTACGTTCGGCACCAGGCTGGGCCGGGCAGCCGAGCGGCAAAGCCGCTAAACGAATTCGACGGAGATTTTGGCCGAACCCACCCCGAAATCACCGAAAATGCAGTTGCAGACAAAGATCTCCGTCGAATTCGTTCGATGCCGGACTCCGTGTAAGCAACCGCAACCGCAACCGCAACCGCAACCGCAACCGCAACCGCAACCGCAACCGCAACCGCAACCGCAACCGCAACCGCAACCGCAACCGCAACCGCGTCAGCCGGCGCTGATTCCCTGGGCAGCGCCACGAGCATACGTCGAGGCCTCAGGCACCTAGTGCCGCGTAGCGTCCGGCTCGCCGAGGTTCGTCCAGTGCTTCTCGGAGCCGCAATCTTCGCACTGGAACCAGATCTCTTCATCCGCCAGGGTGTCGGTTGCCAGGGCCCGGGTTCGCATGATTCCGACACAGGCACGCTGCGGGCAGTGGGGATGGAAGTCCATGTGTGTGAAGCGCTCTCTCTCGGCGCGGCAATAGTGCCGTCTGTATTGACCGTGACGGGAACATTACTCCGATTCAGGTCCTGCGACCAGAAAAGAGCTGACAGAGCGGCTTCGGCATGGGCTACCGGCCGAGGCTCGCGAGGAGCAGCGGAAGCGTATTCGTCAGCAGCCCGTACCCCAGGGCGGCGGCTCCGATGATCGCGGGCAAGATGCCTGAGGTCACGCCGAGGCGTCGTGCCCGCAGGCCGCGCATAGTGGCCGGAATAGTCGGAGTGATCAGCACGAGAACGGCCGCAAGGCCGGCCAGCGCCACCCTGCCGAGCGGGATCGGCTCGGCGCCGACGCTCTCGTAGCCCTTGAGCCTCAACAGGGCATCGCCCAGGACCATCGCTACGGCGAGAGACTCCGGCACAGCGCCACGGAGAGCCAGGCGGCGATACGGGCACGGAGCCCTTTGCGCGGTGCCTGCCCTGCCGGGGCGCCGGCGCTCGTTCCTGAAGTGGACCGGGTCGCTCCTTCGTCGCCGCCAGACTGCCCGTCCGTGCCGCTCCGGACAAGCGAGGGCCGGCCTGCTCGCGGCATCCGTTCGTTCGCATTCCGTGATAATTTCGCCAGACCATGCCAGACCTGCCTGCTGCTCCCTCCCGGCCTGCCGGGCCGCCCGGGCCGTCGCGACCGCTCTCTCGGATCGAGGTCGCCGACATCGCGGTTCGCCTGTTTCAGAAGCACGGCTACGAGTCCACGAGCACCGTGGACATCGCCGAGGCGGCCGGCGTCTCGCGCAGCACCTTCTTTCGGCAGTTCCGGTCCAAAGACGACGTGATCTTTGCCGACCACGACGAACTGGTCGCCCGCATCGACGAGTATTTCGCTGTGCCGCACCCGGATCCGTGGCTGGCCGTGTGCGAGGCAGCCGCCATGGTCTTCGAGAGATTCCGCGAACGACTGGAGATCGTGCGGATCCGGGACCGGGTTGTGCGGGAGACACCGGTGCTGCGGGACCGGGAAACCATCATGGCGATCCGGTACGAACGGATGTTCGCCAGCTACCTGCGCAGCACCGTGCCGGGCGTGTCGCCCCTGACTGCCATCCGGTTCGCCGCCGCCGTGACGGCCACCCACAATTTCGTGCTTCGGCGCCTGATCCGGGCGTCGGACAGCGTGGGCCCGTTCTCGCTGGCCGCCGAGCTCGCCGAGGTGCAACGGCTTTTCCGCCCGGATGCCGCGGCGCCAGGCCCCGAGGCGCGGCCCTCGGGCGACGTGGTCGTCGCCGTCTTCCCGGCCGCGACGGATCCCCTGGAACTGGCTCGCGCCATCGAGGAACGCCTTCGCGCCCAGACGCGCCCTTGCTGACACTGAGTGCCGCTTGACCTGAGACTGAGTGTCAGATAGAACTTGGGTCTGGGTATTTTCCGACCGGCGCACAGGGGCACCGTGAGTGGTGCGCTCGACGGCTCGACGGCTCGACGGCTTGACGGCTCGACGGCTCGACATCTCGGGGGGCCCGACGGCCGCGCGCGGGTGCCTGCTCCACCCGGCCGGTACGGTCGGCCCGAAACCTTCGAATCCGACCTCCACGAAAGGGAAACCGTGCCCGACTACGACGTCTCCAGGCCCCTCGACACCGACTACTACGGCATGTTCGCCGACGTTCCCGAGGTCGACCGGGCCTTCTGGGACCGCGCCCGCAGCTTCGCATCCGAGACACTGGACGAACTGACCGTGGCCTGGGACAAGGCCGAATACCCACTGCACCTGGCCCGACGGCTCGGCGAACTCGACCTCCTCACCGACGGCGTTGTCGGTCCCGGGCTGACCCCGATGTCGCCCCTCGCGGCCGGGCTCGTCAACATGGAGATCTCCCGCGGTGACGGCTCGATGGGCACCGTGGTCGCCGTGCAGGGCGGGCTGGCCCTGCGCAGCATCGCGCTGTTCGGCAGCCCGGAGCAGCAGGAGCGCTGGCTGGTGCCGCTGGCCCGCGCCGAGAAGCTCGGCGCCTTCGCCCTGACCGAACCCGACCACGGATCCGATTCGGTCGGCCTGGAGACCACCGCGCAGCGCGACGGCGACGAATGGGTGCTCAACGGCGAGAAGAAGTGGATCGGCAACGGCTCGGTCGGCGACGTGACGGTGGTCTGGGCCCGTGACGACGACGGCAATGTGCGCGGATTCCTGGTGGAACAGGACACCCCCGGGTACCGCGGCGTGACGATCACCGGGAAGGGGTCTTTGCGGGCCATCCACCAGGCCCGGATCACGCTGACGGATGTGCGGATTCCGCTGGACGCCGTGCTGCCGGGCACCCATACGTTCAAGGATGCCTCCGCGGTGCTGTTCGCTACCCGGCTCGGAGTGGCCTGGTCGGCCCTCGGCCACGCAACGGCGGTGTTCGAGGCGGCGCTGAACTACTCGACCCAGCGCATCCAGTTCGGCAAGCCGCTCGCCGGTTTCCAGCTCGTGCAGGAGCGCCTGACCATGATGCTGTCCCGGCTCACATCGATGCAGCTGCACTGCCTGCGCCTGGCCGAGCTCGACGCCGCCGGAACGCTTCGGCCGATCCAGGCGTCACTGGCGAAGTACCACAACACCCGGGCAGCGCGGGAGATCGCGTCGATGGCCCGCGACATGCTCGGCGGCAACGGCATCCTGCTCGAAAACCACGTCATCCAGCACCTCGCCGACATCGAGTCCATCCACACCTACGAAGGCACCGAGAGCGTGCAGTCGCTCCTGATCGGGCGGGACCTCACCGGGATCAGCGCTTTCCGCTGACCGGAACCCTGAGCGGATTCCTGTGCGGCGCCGCGGTTTCGATCACGTTAACAAAGTGACCAAAACTCGATTAATGACCACGAGTCAACGTACGCTGTCACACAATCACCCAGCCCGGCCGCACCAGAACGAGCTAGAGAACACGTGCAGCACCGCGCGCAACCGTCGTGGGGACGCGGTTCGTGCGCCTGAACCAGGAACGCAGACCGATGACCCACAGGCACCTCACCGACGACCAGTTGTTGCTCGAAACGGACTACACCAGCTACGCCAGCTCGTGCCGCGACCCGCACATCACCCCGACGAACGACCTCGTGGAATGCCGGCGCCAGAGCGGCCACGACGACACGCACGCCACGAGGGCCGGCCTGCGCGCCATCCGTTGGTCCATGCCGGAGCCGCACGTGGCCTAGTCGCCGACGCGATCGCGGCCGAACAAATTCGACGGACATTCTGCCCGAAACGGCCCTGAGAACCTCGAAAACCCACATTGTCGAGAAAATCTCCGTCGAATTCGTTCGACGCCGAACGGCTGACGTTCCCACTGGCTCGGCTCACCGGGGATTCCACCCGTCGGGTCCCCTGGTGGCCCTGGCGCGGCCAAACGAGGGGTGGACTCCGCTACCCCGTAGGCTGAAGAGGGCACGCTCGACGGATCTACGACGTGCTCACGCTTGATGAGCTGAGCTGAGCTCGACGAATAAAGGCCGAACATGACGCAGAACGTTTCCGCACTTCCCCGCATCCGCGCGATGATCCGCAGCGACGGCACGGGGGAGCTGGTCATCGACGGTGTCACCTCGCACATCACCGCGGCCGACGAGGCCGGCGTGCGTGAGGAGATCATCAACCGGGTCACGGATGCCGCGCGCGCCATCGATTGTGCGGTGCGCCTGACCGCGGAAGACGAGCAGGGCAAGTCCCCGCTGATCGTGCACCCCAACGGGGATGTGGAAGACGATGGGGCCTTCATCCCGACCTCCGCGCATCCCCAGCCTGAAGCCGAAGCCGAAGCCGAAGCTGAATCGAAGCCTGAGTCAGAGTCGGGGCCCGCCGGGCCTGCCGCCGTCTCAGCCGCGGTCTCTGAAACCGAGGTCGTCGAACTGATCGCGCTGGTCGTACCGTCGGACGAGCAGAAATCGGGCCTCGAAACCGCGGAGCTGCAGGCCGCCGGGCTCGGGCAAGCCGGGCTGGACACGGCCGGGCTGGACACGGCCGGGGTCGACACGGTCGGGCTGGACGACGCGATGAGCGATGCCGACATGCTCGATGCCCACATTCTCAACGGCGACATGCTCGACGCCGACGCCGATGAGACCGATGACACCGACGCCGACGCTCAAGCCCTCCGGATCGAACCGGCACCGGTGGCACGGACTCACGTCCGGCCGGTCACCGCGTTCGACGGCCTCGTGCTCGATCTCGCCGCCGATGACGATGAGGACGACGAAGAGCTGGACCTGACGGCCGCCCCCTATTCCACTCCCCGCTCCGCAACGCAGTTCGTCGGCCCGGCACCGGGGTCGGGAGGCGCTCTCGCCGAGGTGGACACCCACACGTCGTCGACCCCTCTGGCGCCGTCGGCCAGCGTCACCGACCACCCCTCGCTCGCCCTCGCAACGTCCGAGAGTGGGGGCCCGAACCTCGCCGACTTCATGAATTCCCGACCGCCGCTCGTGGCCGGGCCTGCCGTGCTGGGCTGGCAGGGCACCGTTCGGCGACTCACCGGCGGACTCGTCTCCCCGGCCCCCGGCGCCGGCGAAATGTCGCACCGCGCGGCGGTCGCCTCCGTGCAGCGCAGCCTGGTCGGCCCGCGCACCATCGTCGTTCTGAACCCGAAGGGCGGCGCGCACAAGACCACCGCCACCCTGCTCATCGCCGCGACCTTCGGCATCCATCGCGGCGGGTACACCCTGGCCTGGGACAACAACGAGACCATGGGCACGCTCGGGGTGCGGGCGCAGACCGCCGCCCACACCAACACCGCGGTCGACCTGCTCCGCGACCTCGACAACTTCGCGTACTCGAGCTCCGCCCGGGTCGGCGACCTCGACAACTACGTGCGCAACCAGGGCGACGCCCGGTTCGACGCCCTCGCCTCCGACCTCGACCCGGCCGGCGCGGCCAGCATCGACGACGTAGCCTTTGGCAAACTGCATGCCGCGCTCAGCCGGTTCTACCGGGTGCTGATCATCGACACCGGCAACAACATGCGGGCCTCCAACTGGGAGGCGGCCGTCGACGCGGCCGATCAGCTCGTCGTCGTGTCCACCATTCGCGAGGACACCGCCTACGGCGCGGCCTCACTGCTGGACGGCCTGCGTCAGAAGGGCCATGCCGACAAGGTCGCGCAGGCGGTCACGATCCTGGCTTCGCCGGCCAAGACGGCCGATCGTCAGCTGTCCCTGCGACTGCACGACCATTTCAGCCAGCTCACCCGCACGGTCGTGGACGTGCCGTATGACTCTGCACTCGTGGCCGGTGGATCGCTGAATTACGACGCTCTCGCGCCACGCACCCGTGAGGCGTGGCTCGTCGCCACGGCAGCGATCGCCGAGGGCCTCTGACCTGGCGGCAGCCGGAACTCAGGCGGCATTGATCTCGGTCGGGCATACTGACCAGGGTCCAACGGATGCCCTTCGACTCAGTTGCACCTCGGTCCGGTGCGTGCCTGGGATCATGTCGACCAGATCACTCGAATAGAAAGATCAGCGTGCGTAAACTTCCTGCCCTCATCACCATTGCCACGGTCTCCGTGCTCGCCCTCGCCGGGTGCAGCGGGTCTCCCTCCGACGAAACCGGCGCGGCGGGGATCGCCTGCGTCGATTCCGGTAAGACGTCGGAGGCCGTGAAGGTCGCCGGCAAGGCCGGCGCGGAGCCGACCGTGAAGTTCGAGTCCCCGCTGACCACGGAGGCCACCGAGGTCTCCGTCGTCACCGAGGGCAAGGGCGACGCCGTCAAGACCGACGACATCGTCGAACTGGGGTTCTCCGTGTACAACGCGAAGACGGGCGAGAAGATGAACGCCGGCGGTTTCGGTGACGACCTCGGAGCTCCCATCACCATGGCCAAGGAATCGAGCGTCTTCCCGGCGCTGATGAAGGGCGTCGCCTGCGCGACCTACGGATCGCGCGTCGCGGTCGTGGCGCCGCCGGCCGACGCGTTCGGCGAAGCCGGCAACGAGGAGCTCAAGGTCGGGGCCGAGGACAACATCATCTTCGTCATCGACGTGAAGAGCGAAATCCCGCCCCGCGCGAACGGCGAGGAGCGGAAGCCGGAAGACGGCTTCCCGACCGTCGAGCTGGCCGAGGACGGTGCCCCCACCGTGACGATCCCGGCAACCGACGCTCCGACCGAGCTGAAGACCTCGGTCCTGAAAAAGGGCGACGGCGCCACGGTCACTGACGCGAACACGGTGGTCATGCACTACTCGGGCGTCGTCTGGTCCACCGGTGAGGTCTTCGACCAGACCTGGGGCAAGAGCGGTCCGACCCCGATCTCCCTGGCCTCCGTCGTTCCCGGCTTCGCCCAGGGTCTCGTCGGCCAGACGGTCGGCTCCCAGGTCCTGGTCGTGATTCCACCGGAACTCGGCTATGGCGCCGAGGGCCAGCCTGACGCCGGCATCTCGGGTACCGACACGATCGTCTTCGTCGTCGACATCCTCGCAGCCGGCTAACCGGCCCGGCCGTTCAGCTGCGCTCGAACCGGCCCGTTCTCCGGGTCAGACGGATGCGGTACAGCACCGCCTCCGCTCTGGAATCGCCGGCCGCATGGTCAGTCGGACGTGGGGCGGAGGGGTGCGGGGCATGCGCGCGCGCCGGCCCCGGCCCCGGCTTCGGGGCAGCGACCGGGGCCGGCATCGGGTCGGGCGACAGCCGGTAGGGCAGCGGAGTGCCGTCGGGCCCGAGACGCGGCACGGCTGAGGCGCTGGAGGCGGCACTGACGGGACCGAGCAGCGGGGCGAACCGAGTGAGCAGGATCTGCCGGCTCGCCGCGGCATCCGTGCCGGTCAGTTCCTCGTAGGTGCCCCAGGCGATCACGGTTCGCCAGTTGCCCAGGTCGTCGACCTGCTCGACCTCGAAGCAGACCGACGGGTTCTCCCGCATCATCGCCACCTTGCGCCCGCTGCCGGAATGCCCGTAGACGTGTTCTCCGTCATAGGCGTAGGAGACCGGCACGATGTAAGTCTGGCCGGCGACGTGGCAGCCGATCCGGCCGATCACGGCATCATGCAGCACACTGTCGATCTCCTGGTCATTCAGTTCACCCAGCATGGCCCCCAGTGTGGCCCCGGCCCGGATGCGGCACCAGTCGCTGTGGCCGAGGTCGGCCGGTGCGTGGCAGGATCGTGGAATGAAACGCACCGCATCCGCGCAGCTCTCTCTGGAGGCCCTCGCGCCGGCGCGCCTCGTGCTGTCGATCGCCGTCGCTGCCGATCCCGCGGCCGGTCCGGGTGGCAGCTTCGCCGCCGATCCCGCTGATGCCGCCGACCCGGCTGGCACCGATCGGGCGGAGGTCCTCACGGTCGTGCAGGCCGGCGCGCCCGTGCCGGTGCGGCGCATCTCCGACGAGCACGGCACCCTCCTGCACCTGGCCGACGTCGCGGCCGGACCGGTCGAGGTGGAATACCACGCGGACCTGGTCGACCGGGCGCATCCGTCGCCGACCGCCGACATCGACCTGGTGCGGTATCTGCGGCCCAGCCGGTACTGCGAATCCGACAGCCTCGGGCCGACAGCCCACGCCGAGTTCGCCGGCCTCGAGGGCACCGATCTCCTGAACGGGGTGAGCTCCTGGGTGGGACAGAAGCTCAGCTACGTGCCGGGCTCCAGCCTGCCCACGGACGGAGCCGTGCGCACCCTGCTGGCCCGCCAAGGCGTCTGCCGGGACTACGCGCACCTGGTCGTGGCGCTGCTGCGGGCGCGCGACGTTCCGGCCCGGCTGGTCTCCGTCTACGCTCCCGGTCTGGCCCCGATGGACTTCCACGCCGTGGCCGAGGCCTTCGTCGACCACGCTTGGCAGGTGGTCGACGCGACCCTGCTGGCGCCCCGGCAGTCGCTGGTGCGCATCGCCACGGGCCGTGACGCGGCGGACACGGCGTTCCTCACGACCATCGGCGGGGGCGTGCTCCTGCACTCCCTCACGGTCTCGGCCGTCGTCGACGAGCTGCCGCGCGACGACCTGCGGCAGCTCGTGCGACTGGGCTGACTGAGCACGGCTCAGCGGTCCTGGCCGAAGGCCGCGATGCGGTCGATGATCCACGAGGCCAGGGTGGCGGTGACCACACCGACGAGCGTGACGCCGCCGAGCATGAGGGCGACGGCCACGAGCCGGCCCGCGCCGGTGACCGGGAAGTAGTCGCCGTAGCCGACCGTCGAGACGGTGACGAAGGCCCACCAGACGGAATCACCCAGGGTGGTGATGTTCGCGCCGGGGGCCGACCGCTCCGCGTCGAGCGCGGCCAGCGATCCCATCCAGATCAGCAGGCTGGATGCCCCGACCAGGTAGAGGCCGACCCGGGAGCGCACGGCCTGACCGGGGGAACGCTGAAAGATCGGCAGCATCGTCACCAGCCGTAGCAGCCGTAGCAGCCGCAGCGGCCGCAGCACCGGCAGGAACACCACCACCAGGTCGAACAGGTGCGTGACGAACCAGTGCCCGCGGTCGGGCGCCAGGTAGAGGTTGACCAGATAGTCGAACGCGAAGATCAGCCAGGCCGTCACCAGCACGAGCGCGGTGAGCAGAAAGCGGGGGCCGTCGAGGTCTGCCAGTACCCGCCATGAATAGCTGATCAGGAAGAGCACGGATGCTGCGAGCAGCGGCCACTGCACGATCTTCTCCCACCGTGCCTGGTCCATGCGCACACCATAGTCAGGCGCCTGCCGGTGCGCGATCACGTGTGACGCTTGTACGTGCCGGCGAAGGTCATTAAAGTGTTGAATTCGTGGCTCCGCTGAATTTCCCCTCGTTTTCCCCTCGACCAGGCAGGGATGTCCCATGACCATCATTGAGGCCAGAGCTCTGACCAAGGTCTACCGCTCCAAGTCCGGGCCGGTGCACGCGCTCGCGGGGCTTGATCTGTCGGTTCCGCGCGGAACCGTCAAGGCGCTGCTCGGCCCGAACGGCGCCGGCAAGACGACCGTCGTCAAGATGCTGACGACGCTGATCCGGCCGGACTCCGGCACCGCGTTCGTCGACGGGATCGACGTCGTCGCCGACCCCAAGGGCGTGCGGCGCATCATCGGCGTGTCGGGCCAGTACGCCGCCGTCGACGAGAACCTGACCGGTTTCGAGAATCTGGAGATGGTCGGGCGGCTCTACCACCTGGGCGCCGCCGAGTCACGGCGCCGAGCCCAGGAGCTGATCGACCTGTTCGAGCTGACCGCGGCCGGCAACCGCCCGGTCAAGGGCTTCTCCGGCGGGATGCGCCGCCGGATCGACCTGGCCGGGGCGCTGGTGATGAACCCGAAGGTCCTGTTCCTCGATGAGCCGACCACGGGCCTGGACCCGCGCAGCCGGATCGCGCTCTGGGACGTCATCAAGCGCCTGGTCGCCGACGGCACCACCGTGCTGCTCACCACCCAATACCTCGAAGAGGCTGACCAGCTCTCCGACGACATCGTGGTGATCGACGACGGGCGGGTGATCGCCGAGGGCACCTCCGACCAGCTCAAGGCGCAGATCGGCGGCCACCGCGTCGAGGTGGCCCTGGTCGAGGCCGGCGACGGCCAGGCGGCCCGGGAGATCCTCGCCCGTTACGGGGCGGGGGAGCCGGCGATCACCAGCGACGGCCGCGGACTCGAGGTCGCGGTGATCGACGGGCCGCGGGCGCTGCAGCAGGTGCTGGCGGCGCTGGGGGCTGCGGACATCCGTCTGCACGACGCCGGGATGCGCCGACCCACGCTCGACGACGTCTTCCTGAAACTCACCGGGCACAAGGCCGACCAGGCGTCTGACAAGGCGGATGACGTTGAATTGGAGAAGGCGAAATGACCGCCGCAGCCACCCTCCCCACCTGGAACCCGCTCTCGCTCTGGTACTCCGACGGCTGGACCGTCACCAAGCGCAACCTGATCAAGATCAAGCGCTCGCCCGACATGCTCGTCTTCGCGGTGGTCCAGCCGATCATGTTCGTGCTGCTGTTCAGTCAGGTCTATGCGGGCGCGATCTCCGTCGAGGGCACCGACTACGTGCAGTTCCTGATGGCCGGCATCTTCGCCCAGACCGTCGTGTTCGGGTCGACCTTCTCCGGCTCCGCCATGGCTCAGGACCTCAAGGAAGGCATCATCGACCGCTTCCGCAGCCTGCCCATGAGCTCCTCGGCCGTACTGATCGGACGCACCAACAGCGACCTGGTGCTGAACACGATCTCCATGGTGATCATGATGCTGACCGGGCTGCTCGTGGGCTGGCGGGTGAACTCCTCGGTGCCGGAATTCCTAGCCGGGGTGGGGCTGCTGCTGTTGTTCAGCTATTCCTTCAGCTGGGTGATGGCGCTGCTCGGCATGAGCGTGAAGACCCCCGAGGTGATCAACAACGCCTCCTTCCTGATCCTGTTCCCGCTGACCTTCATCTCGAACGCCTTCGTGCCCAGCGACACCCTGCCGACCCCGCTGCGCGTCTTCGCGGAGTGGAACCCGGTATCGTCGCTGGTGCAGGCCGCGCGGGAACTGTTCGGCAACGAGGGCACAGCCCCGGTGCCCGACATCTGGACCATGCAGAATCCGATCGCCACGGTGCTGATCGGCATCACGGTCATGCTGGTCCTGTTCGTTCCGCTGTGCGTTCGCAAGTTCGCGTCCATCAGTTCCCGCTAGCAGGAGTCAGTGAATCCCATGAATCCCATGAACCCCGTGAGCCTCGTGAGCCTCGTGACGAGTCCCCATGAGTGACGCTGTGCCGTTCCGTACCGACCGGCGCACGGGAAAGCTGCGCGCGCCCCGCAACACCGCACCCGTCGGGGCCGGCCCCTGGGACGTGAAGCGTGTCCACCCGCCGCTCTACGGGCCCGTCAACCGCGACTGGGAGCTGGTCGAGGTGCCGGCCCAGCGGTTCCTGGCCCTTGACGGTGCCGGCGACCCGAATACGGCCCCGGCCCACGCCGAGGCCGTCGAGTCCCTCTACGCGGTCGCCTACGCGATCAAGTTCGCCGCCAAACGCGCGCTGGGCCGGGAGATGGTCGTGGCACCGCTCGAGGGCCTCTGGTACGCCGGCGACGCATCCGTTTTCACGGCCGGCGCGAAGGCGGAGTGGAAGTGGACGCTGCTGATGGCCGAGCCGGACTGGGTGACGGATGCCTTCATCGCCGAGGCCGTCGCCGGCGCGCTCGCGAAGAAGAAGCTGCCCGCACTCGCCCGGGTGCGGGTGGAGATGCTCGACGAAGGGCTGTCGGCACAGTTGCTGCATGTCGGGCCGTACGACGACGAGGCACCCGCGCTCGCGCGACTGCACGGGGAGTTCCTGGCGAACAACGGGCTGCGGCTGAATGGCCGGCACCACGAGATCTACCTCGGCGACCCGCGCCGTGCAGCGCCCGCGAAGCTGAGGACGGTGGTGAGGCAGCCGGTCGCCTACTCCTGATGCCGGCTGAGCTCGGTCTGGATCATCAGGGCGGGCGCCAGCATCCACCGCAGGAGGTGCGGCACGGACGCTAACGGCCGCCGCGGCGCTTGCCGGCCCGGGGGCTCGGGGTGTTGCGGGTGCGGCCGGGGGCGCTCGTGGCCTTCTTAGCCACGGCCGGCTTGGACTTCGCCGCCGCGACCCGCACGGCCTTCGCCGCCGCCTTGGCCTTGTCGGTCTTCTTCTCTTTTCTGACCTTCTCGGTGCCGGCGGGCAGCGAGTCGACCCGCGAGCTGTCCTTCGTGCGGCCGCGCACGATGCCGATGAACTCCTCGACGTCTTCCGTGGTCTCGCTGGAAAGCCAAGCCAGGGACACCTGACTCTCGGCGACGTCCTCGACCGGGCGCGAGACGACATCCTTGCGGCCGTACAGGCGCGCGATCGAGTGGGGGACGATCAGGATGCCGACGCCGGCCGCGACCTGCGCCATGGCGTCGTCGAGGTCGCGCATGGCCGGGAGCGGGCGGCGGGCGCCGTCCCTGATCTCGGTGGCCACGAGGCGCCACTCGGGCACGTCGTCGGGGTCTTGCAGCAGGTGCTCGTCGGCCAGGTCGGCCACGAGCACGCTGTCGGCATCGGCGATGAAGTGGTCCTTGGCGGCGACAACTACCGGGATCTCCCGGTAGAGGGCGATCAGGCTGAGGCCCGTCTCATCGACGGGCAGGCGCACCAGGCTGACTTGGGCGCGGCCGTCGCGCAGCACGGCATCCTGCTCGGACGGTTCCGTGCGGAAGACCTCGAGGGGCTGGTCGGGGCGTCGATCGGCCCAGGTGCGGGTCCACTTGGTCGGGGTCACACCGGCGACGAAGGCAATGGAAAAGGTCACCGGCATCCTTTCTCGTGATGGCACTGCGAACGGAGATCCGTGGGGAACGGCGGTCTCTCAGGCTATGCGGGTGCTCTCAGGCTATACGCTTGACTGATGAGCGAGAAGAAGACCCAAACCATGAAGCCCGCCACGGCGGCCCAGAAGCTTGGGATTCTGCTCGAAGCAGCCCCGGAAGAATTCCAGAACGCGACCGTGTCGCGCACCGAGCTGGCCGCGCTCGAAGCCAACCCGCCGGCCTGGCTGGTCGAACTGCGCGCGAACGGCCCGCACCCGAAGCAGGTCGTCGCCGCCAAGCTCGGCGTCTCCATCTCCGGTCTCGTGCGCGGCGCCGTGACGGAGCCGCTCACCTCGGCCGAGATCCAGGCCCTGCTGCAGCAGCCGCCGGCGTGGCTCGTGACCGAGCGTGCCACCCAGTACGAGGTGCGCGAGGAACAGATCCGGGTCAAGGACCGCGACGCCGAGCGCGCCCGTAAGATCGCGCACGTCGCCCGCCAGGCGGCCCAGAACGAGAAGGCCGGCCGCGGCCGCTAGCCAGTTGCGCCGGTCGCGCCGGTTGCGCCGGTCGCGCCACCGCGCGTGGCTCTTGCCGTCCCTGCCGCTTCGCCGTCCCCTGCCGCTTCGCCGTCACGGCTGCTTCGTGGCGGCTGCCGCTTCGTCGTCGTTGCCGCTTCGTCGTCGCTGCCGCTTTGTCGTCCCTGCCGCTTCGTCGTCCCCTGCCGCTTCGTCGTCACGGCCTCCCCGTCGTCCTTGCCTACCCTGTCGACCTCGTCTACTCACCAATTCGACGGAGATTTTGCTCATTCGAGGCCGGATCCGGCCTGGAGGGCCTGTTCTGGCCACAATCTCCGTCGAATTCGTTTGAGCCGCCGGGCGGCGCGGCGACGGATGCTGCGCCTCCGGCCCCCTAGTACTACAGTTGCGTTTGTGGGGTGTGGCCGCGGGTTTTGTAGTGGCATTGCTGGGCGCGGTGTTGGTGTTTTCGTCGCCAGAGGGAGCAGCGGATCACGTGGCG
>NZ_SOGQ01000055.1 GCF_004403465.1 Cryobacterium sinapicolor
CCGAAAGCGAGAAGTCTTTTGTGGGGGCGAAGCCGAGCGCGGTCGCCGCGTGTTGTTGAGGACCTCCGAACGCGTCATTGGTCCAGTCGGCGCCAGCGACCGCGGTGAGAATGAGGACACCGCTCGTGGGTGTCTCAGCCAAGCCCGGCCCGTTGACCCAGTCGAGCGGAGGCACGCCCGGCACGACAATGCTCATAAGAATTCGATCCTCTCCGTGAGGGCTCAATCCACACCGCCGATGTCAGCGTAGGGGAAAGCAGACACCCATGAACACGCTCGCGTCGACGCCGCACAGGCGAGGCCCGAAAGCGGGACCTTCGGGAGCAAATTCGCGCGTCACTGCAGGTGCCGTGCGAACGCCCTACGGAACCGCGAGTCGTCGTGGAACCGGTGCGGGCTAAGCTGCCTCTGGGAGCCACCGGCGGGCGTGGCTCCGGTCGATTGGAAGGCGTGGGCATGACATCCAAGTAGTGAATCCGAGAGTCAGCGGATCAGCATCCTTACTTCTTGCTGTTTTTTCACTACACATATTGGAGTCTCCACATGCCGTTTCCCTCATTACCCCTGCTCGGCAAGACCGCACTCGTGACGGGGGTATCGCGTCGCAAGGGCATCGGCTTTGCCGTGGCCCATCGTTTCGCCGAACTCGGCGCGAACGTTTTCATTCAACACTTCTCGCCTCACGACGACAACCAGCCCTGGGGTAGCGACGACCTCGACGAAGTCCGAGCGGGCATCACATCAGCGCAGATCGCAGACGCAGTCTTCGGTGACCTCAGCCTCGACCTGGCCGTGCCGAATGCCGCCAGCCTGCTTATGGAGGCTGCCTGCAGGCTCACCGGGGGAGTCGACATCCTCGTCTGCAACCACGCCCGCAGCGGGAGCGATGGCTCCATCTTCGACATGACCGCGGAGCTGCTCGATGGCCACTGGCAGGTCAACACCCGCTCCACGCTCCTGCTGACAAGAGCGTTCGCTGAGCAGTTCTCCGGTCACAGAGACTCCGCACCCAGACGTCCCGGAGAACGACCAGAGAATACCGGCCCGGTCGACGAATTCGCGACCGGTCGAGTCATCTGGATGACGTCCGGTCAGCTACACGGCGCGATGCCGGGCGAGGTGGCCTACGCGGCAAGCAAGGCGGCCCTGGCTGGGGTCACACCAACGGTGGCCAGCGAACTCTTGGCGCGGGGCATCATTCTCAACACCATCAACCCGGGACCCGTTAATACCGGATATCTGGATCCGGAAACGACGGATCGCCCGCTCGAGGAAATTCAAGAATTCGTAAGGAACACTCCGTTCGGACGTTTCGGGTTTCCCACCGACCCAGCGCGTTTGATCGGATGGCTCGCCACTGATGAAGGTCGATGGATCGTCGGGCAAGTACTGACGACGGACGGTGGCTTCGGACTCTAACCAGTTCTCGTTCGGGAACGCTAACCGGGCTGTTCTTCGTGGGCGATCAGGTCTCCGTCGATTCGGACATGAAAATGCCGAGGCGTCACCCTCCGTCAGTGGGAAACGGTTCCCATCAACTCATCCAGCGTGAGGAGCCCAGTTTCCGGGGACTTGACGATCGAAAGAAAAGCCCGCGACGTGGCCTCATCGGCCCCGATTCCTGCAAGGTATCTCTCGATATCGTCGCGTGGCGCGAAGTTGAACCGCTTCAATCGCAATGCGGCCAACGGCGCATGTACTTGATACGCCATCCGTGGCGCGTCATCGGGATACAGGGCCAGGACTTCGTTTAGCAGCACTGGAGAAATGTCTCGGTGGAGGTCGTACGTCAGCTGGCGCACTGTCACCTCCTCGTCGCGGACGAGTGCGGCCAGGACGTCCATTGAGAGGTCACTCTCCAGCGCCACTTGGGCGCGTTCCTGCCAGACGAGACTCGACAACAATTTCTGGCGCTCATCGTTCGGGAGAGGCGCACGCGGTACATCGCTTCGCTGCGGGACATTGGAGTGGCCCTTGCCCCGCTTCAGCTCGAAGTTTCCCATGCCAGTAGTCAATCAGCGTGACCACGCCGAGGACAAGAATCAGTCCACGCGGACGCCCGCAAGCCGGGTCCTTAGGAGAACGGTCAGCGGGAGCCGAGAGCCGTCCAAACGAACAACGGCGGCCAGGTGCGTATGGCTCACGCGGGGCGGTTCTGCTTCCCGTCGAGCCACAGCGTGTCGGATGGGTCGCTGTGCGCGGTTCCGGTGCCCACATGCTTGGTGTCGATTTTTTCGCCGTTCTTGATGACGTGCACCAGAGCCATGGCGTGACCGCGGCCCAAATCGAAGTCCGCTTTTAGCCAATCGACGATCACCCCGGCTTTCGTGGACGGGTCGTCGAAACCCTTCGCCTGGGCGAGCGCGATGAACTGGCGCGGGGTCAATCCCGTCTTGTCTTCGATGTTGTCGAGGTACGCCTGGAATGACATCTCTACTCCTCTGCCGGTGGTGCTGAGATCCGCAGGTCGGACCCGCAACGAGATTCGATCATTCGATCAAGATATCGTCGCAGTGCGAATCGCACCGGCCATGTCACGAACGAACCCTCAAAGGGAGCCGGATTGATCCTGAATCGACGGCCGCTCATCAATCGCGATCCCTTGAGCGCCTAACGCAGTTCTGAAATGAGTACCGCTGTCGTGCCGTCGTCGCGGGCGTCGAAGATGTGGGGTGCGTCCCCGGGGTAACACGCGTAGTCACCGGGGTGCAGCAGGAGCGGGGATGCTGCCGGACCGACCAGCGCTGTCCCGGATATCAGAATCACGTGTTCCACGGTGCCGTGGGTGTGGGGCGCGGAATTTTTGGGGCTGCCCGGTTCGGCTTGCACGAGATAGACATCGCGGCGCGCGTTCGGCGGGCTTGAGGAGAGGAGTGCTGCGGCGTAACTGCTGCCGGCAGAGCCAATTCGCGGCGCATCGGCTGCGCGAATAAGGGTCACCCGTTCGGGTGGTTCATCCACGAGGCGTGCAAAAGGCACGCCGAGCGCGTCGCCCAGGGACCACAGCGTCTCGACGCTGGGGTTACCCACACCCGATTCGAGCTGCGAGACTGTCGCCTTGGATATCCCTGCCCGACGTGCGAGTTCGGAGACAGTCAGGCCTACAGCATTACGTTCGCGCTTGAGCGCTGCCCCGATGCGCGGGCCGAGCGTTTCTGTCATGTGTTCACTATATCGAACATGTGACCAGCTTGACGTACGACCGCGAATCGTTCAGAATAACCGTCATGCGTTCACCAAAACGAACAGTACGCCTCAGGGCCTCCGCCATTGCTATCGCATCGGCGGTGCTGGTGGTCGGTGTTGCCTACGGATCGGCCGCACTGGCGGCAGGCTTCCCACCCTGGCTGGTCATCCTCGCCGCCATTCTCGTGCTCAGCGCATCTTCCGAGTTACTGTTCGTCGGTGTCATCGCGGCCGGCGGCCTGCCGTGGGTTGCGGTCGCTGCAGCGTTGCTGGTGAACCTTCGGAACATCGTCTACGGGTTCTCGGCTTCCTCCTTTCTGCCAGCACCGCGAATTGCTCGGCATCTATCGGCCCACCTCGTGAACGACGAGAGCGTCGCCTTTGCGCTGGCTCAACCGAGATCGGGCCAACGCCTCCTGGCTTTCCGCGTCGCCGGGGTCGCAATCCTTATTGCCTGGCCGCTCGGCGCGGCAATCGGCGTGCTGGTCGGTTACGTCGTGCCCGACCCTGCCCGTCTCGGGTTGGATGCCGCATTCCCCGCCATCTTCCTCGCCATCCTCCTCGGAAGCGTCAAGCGCAGCACGGTAGGACCTGCAGTGGCCGGCGCGACGATCGCCCTAGCCGCCACCCCATTCGTGGCAGCGGGCCTCGCCCCTATCCTCGGCCTGGCAGGGTTGCTCACCGCCGTACGAAAGCGAGGACACCGTGCCTGAAGTTGATCTTGTTCTCGCTGTGCTCGTTCTCGCTGCCGGTACCTACGCCATCAGGCTCGGCGGGGTCGGCTTCGGTGGTTTCCGCCTCGCTCTCCGGCTCGAGCAATGGAGTGAACCCGCGGTAGTCGTGCTCCTTGCAAGCGTCGCCACCACCTCGGCGCTTTATGAAGGGTCCGACTTCGCTGGATGGGCCCGCGTAGTTGGAGTAGCAGTGGCTGCTCTGGCCGCCGCCGTGCGCGCACCGCTCGTCGCTGTCGTCGTCGTTGCGGCCGGGGTCACGGCGTGCCTCAGAGCGCTCGGGGTTCATTGATGCGCCGTGACGCGCGGCCCGGCTGACCGCGTGCCGCGGCCGTCAAGCCACCGCAGCGCTTCAGGATCGGCTGCACCGATGTACCGATTTGCTTGATACGCGTCCTGAAGCCAGTGCGCATCAGCAAGGATTCAGGATCCTCGCAAGCCCGACCCTGAACGCACACAAGCCCGAGACTACGGGCCGGGCACGAACGCACAGATGCGGAACGCCCGAATAACCCGCCCGGCGTGGATTCTTACTCAGGTGTGTCAACTGCAACAAGCCCGGAGCGCCATGAGACCCCACGGCAGGACATGGTCGGGGCCTGTTGTAGAACGCCCGTCGATTCCGTGATTGACCTGACGTGAGGCGTCACCGGTCTCAGAGGTCGGCGAGCATACTCACCGGGGACTCGATGCAGCGTGCGACGTAGGTGAGGAAACCGGCAGCGGTACCACCGTCACAGACCCGGTGGTCGAAGACCAGGGACAGTTCAACGACCGTGCGCACCGCGAGGGCGTGGTTGACCACCCAGGGACGCTCGATCATCCGCCCGATGCCCAGAATGGCGGCTTCGGGGTGGTTAATGATCGCGGCTGACCCATCGACACCGAGCGCACCAAAGTTGTTCAGGGTGAAGGTGCCACCGGTGAGCCGAGAGGGAGGGAACGCGCCATCCGCCGCCTGGGCCACGATACCGGCGATCGCATCCCGCAACTCGCGGGTGGTCATCGCCTGGGCGTCGTGCACCACCGGCACCATCAGCCCCCGTGGGGTCTGTGCGGCAAGCCCGAGGTTGATGGCGCCGCGCTGTAAAATCTCCTGGCTCGCTGTGTCGACCGATGAATTCAACAGCGGGAAGCGGCGCAATCCGGCTACCGTGAACCGGGCGATCAGAGCAGTCACGCTGAAACGCTCGCCCGTGCTCTCGAAGAGACGGTCTCGCGCGGCGAAAAGTTCGGTCGCGTCGACATCGAGCCAGACCGTGGCCTCGGGGATTTCCCGGCGTGAGGTGGTCATCCGCTCTGACACCACCTTCCGCAGGCCTGTGATCGGGATACGGATGTCATGGGTGGAGGCGGACCGGGTCTCGACGGGCTCGACCAACGGTGCGTGCTCGACCAACGGTGCGTGCTCGACCAACGGTGCGGGCTCGACCACGACTCCAGGCTCGACGATCGGTGTTGGCTCGACCGTCGATACAGGGCCGGTCGCCGCTGCCCGCTCCCGGATCACCGACTCGACGTCCCGGCGTAGCACGAGTGCGTTACTGCCGCTTCCGATCAGCCGGGTCGCGTCGAGGCCGTTCTCACGGGCGAGGCGACGAACGAGAGGCGAGACCACGGGGGAGCGGCCGGCCGGGCTCGCCGACGAGATCGGGGCCGTTACCGGTGTCGGGGCGGGCGGGGCCACGACGGCGACCGGTGCGACGATCGGCGTGGTGAGCGCAGTCGTTAAGCCTGGCCGCAGACCGAAGCGCGCGGTGGCCGGGCGCCGGACGGGACGCGTGTTCTCGCTCGTGCCGTAGCCGATGAGCACCGCACCGGATGCCGCCCCGCCGACCTTCGCGGGAGGAACCGTGGCCGGCATTGATGTGGGCGTCGGAGCCGGCTGAGAGGTAGGCGGTGCGGTGTCCGCGGCATCCGTCACCGTCAGCAGAACCTGCCCAGCGTGCACGATCTGGCCGACTGACCCGTTCAGAGCCACCACCACCCCGCCGTACGGCGACGGCAGTTCCACGATGGACTTGGCCGATTCGACCTCGACCACAGGCTGATCGATGGCGATGGTATCGCCCACGGCCACCAACCAGGAGACGATTTCGGCCTCGGTGAGTCCTTCGCCGAGGTCCGGCAGGATGAAGTTCAGCGACATCAGTTCCACTCCCAGGTTCCGAGGGCGGCAAGGATGCGGTCGGGGGTCGGCAGGAAGTACTCCTCGAGTTTGGGGGAGGGATAGGGGATGTCGAAGCCCGTGATCCGCAGGATGGGTGCGGCCAGGTGGAAGAAGTTGCGCTCCGTCAGCCGGGCTGCGACCTCCGCCCCGTAGCCGCCGAACTGCGCCGCCTCGTGCAGCACGGCGGCGCGAGAGGTTTTCCGCACGGAGGCACCCACGGTCTCGTCGTCGAACGGGGACAGGCTGCGCAGATCGACGACCTCGATCGAGAGGCCTTCGGCCACGGCCAACTCCGCGGTGGCGACAGCGGTCTTCACAGTCGGTCCGTAAGCGATCAGCGTGACGTCGGTGCCCTCGCGCAGCACGACCGCGGTGTTCATCGCTGCGGTGCGCACGGGCAAGCTGAGCTCGGCCTTGGCCCAGTACCGGCTCTTGGGTTCGAGGAAGATGACCGGGTCGTCACTGGTGATGGCTTCGCGGAGCATCGAGTAGGCATCCGCCGGATTCGACGGCGAGACGACGGTGAGACCGGGCGTCGCCGTCCAGTAGGCCTCGGAGGAATCCGAGTGGTGTTCGACCCCGCCGATGTCACCGGCGTAGGGAATGCGGATCACGAGGGGCAGTTGGATTCGCCCGCGGGTGCGGTTGCGCATCTTGGCCACGTGCGACACGATCTGCTCGAACGCCGGGTAGCTGAATGCGTCGAACTGCATCTCCACCACCGGGCGCAGACCGTACATCGCCATGCCGATCGCGGTACCGACGATCCCGGACTCGGCCAGCGGTGAGTCGCTCACCCGGCTCTCCCCGAATTCGGCGTACAGCCCGTCGGTCACCCGGAAGACTCCGCCGAGCGGGCCGACATCCTCACCGAACAGAACGACCGTCGGGTCGTCGCGCATCGCATCCTGGATCGCGGCGTTGAGAGCTGCCGCCATGGTGAGAGTGACCGGCGCGCGCAGCGGCAGCGGCGTCGGTGCGGTGTCGTGGAGTGTCATCGGGTTCCCCCTGATTGAGCGGTGCTGGATTCCGCGGTGTCGGCGGCGACGGATGCGGCGGCGTGCTCGGCGAGCTCGACCGCCAGGAAGGCGCGCTGTTCCGCCAAGGCGGCGCGCGGGGTCGCGTAGACGTGCTCGAACAACTCGAGCGGATCCACCGGCGCGGACCGGGTCATGCACTCCCGGGTGTCCGCGGCCAGATCCTCGGCCTCGGCACGGATGTCCGCGCGCTCCGCGTCGCTCAGCGCACCGATCTCGCCGAGGTAGGTGTCCAGGCGGGTGATCGGGTCGCGGCGTCGCCAGATCTCCAGATCCCCGGCATCGCGGTAGCGGCTCGGGTCGTCGGAGTTCGTGTGTGCCTCCATCCGGTAGGTCAGACCCTCGATCAGGGTTGGTCCCTGGCCGGCGCGGGCGTTCTGGACTGCCGTCGAGGTGACCGCGTACATCGCGGCGACATCGTTGCCGTCGACGAAGTAGCCGGGCATCCCGTAGCCGATGGCCTTGTCGGCGATGGTGCGGCAGCGCATCTGCTTGTCCAGCGGCACGCTGATCGCGAACTGGTTGTTCTGCACCACGAAGACGACCGGGGCCTGCCAGACGGCGGCGAAGTTGAACGCCTCGTGGGCGTCGCCCTCGCTGGTGGCGCCGTCTCCGAGGAGGGTCAGCGCCACTGTGGCGTCCCGCTTGAGCTTGGAGGCGGTTGCGAGCCCCACGGCGTGCAGAGCCTGGGTGGCCAGCGGGGTCGCCTGTGGGGCGATCCGGTGGGCGTTCTGGTCGTATCCGCTGTGCCAATCCCCGCGGAACGAGGCCAGGATGTGCTCGGCCGGCACGCCGCGGGTGAGCAGGGCCATGCTGTCCCGGTAGGTGGGGAAGAGCCAGTCCTCGGGACCGAGGGCAGCGACCGCGGCGATTTCGCAGGCCTCCTGGCCGAGGGCCGACGGGTAGGTCGCGAGACGCCCCTGCCGGGTCAGTGCGGTGACCTGCACATCGAACCGGCGGGCGACGACCATGCGCCGGTAGAGGCTGAGCAGTGTGGCCGGGTCCGGCAGCACGAGCCCACCGGCCTCATCGGGGTTGGCGGCGCGGCCGGTGTCATCGATCAGGCGGAGGGGGCGCGGCGCGGCGAGGGGACTCTCGACCAGGCTCTCGACATTGAGGCTCATGACGCAATGGTGCGGCATCTCAACGCCTTAGACGATGCCCCGGCGACGGATGCGAACGTTTGGTCGGAAGCGGCGTCGCGCCGGGCCAATCGTCCGTGAAGAACGGCCGGTCAGCGCCAACTGTCCGCCGCGCGTGCCGGGGGCAGGCCGGTGATCTCCTCCAGGATCAAATGGGATCGGGTGGAGATCACACCGGGCATGCTGTGGATATCGCGCAGGATGGCCCGGCTCAATTGCTCGTGGTCGGGGGCGCTGACGGTGAGGATGATGTCGATGTCGCCGCTCACGGCCTGCGCCTTCTCGACGAAGGGCAGCTCGCTCAGCCGCCGGGCCATCTCGGCCCACGAGACCTCGCCGATCTTCACGATCACGAGGGCGGAGACCCCGAGTCCGAGCGCCCGGCGGTCGATCTGCGCGCCGAACCCGGTGACCACACCCTGACGCACGAGATTCTGCACCCGGCTGTGCGCGGTGGTGCGGGAAATGTGCACGAGCGTGGCCAACTGCCGCATGGACAGGCGGCCGTCGCGGCTCAGCTCGGCCACGATCTGCCGGTCGATCGGGTCGAGACCGTCGGGTGTGCCCGGCACGGCGGGGGCCGAGTGCTGCGTCATTGGAATCCTCCGGCTGGGGAAACCCTCAGACTACCGCCAGCTCCAGCGACTGCCGCATCGCCCGCAGGTAATGGTTCTTCGGCCAGTGGCGCAGGCGGCGCGGCAGCCGGGGGTAGACGCGCCTGGTCAACCGGATCAGCCGGTCGAAGCGGCGCTGCGCCCCCGCTGACCAAGACAGACCGAACAACTCTCGCACCTGGCGGGGCAGCAGCCCGACGGTGACGAGGCGCGCCAGCGGCATCATCAGTCGCAGCCAGACCGGCCCCGTGCGCGGATGCAGCAGCTGGCTGGCGACGGCGCGCGTGGCGGCATCCGTCTGCAACTCACCGAGGCGCCGGTCCCAGTAGGCGGCGAAGGCGACCCGGTCCGGCGGCCACAGCCCCGACGGCATCTGCAGCGCGGTGCCCAGCACGGCATACTCCCGGTACAGCAGGTCGGCGGTATCGTCGTCGAGCGGGCCGTAGACCAGCTCCCGCATCGTGATGGCGGATTCGTAGAGGGTCGCCGCCACCCAGAGCTGCAGCTCCGGGGTGAAGGCGCTGTACGCCGGGCTCGCCGCGGTGGCCGGGGCCGACACCGGGCCGTGGGCCTGATTGACCTGGCGGCGCGCCCCGGCCGCCTCCTCGGGCGTGCCGAACACGACCGCGTACACGTACGTCAGGGTGCCGCGCAGCCGATCGAGCGGTCGGGATGTGAAATCGCTGTGGTGGGCCACCCCGTGGCCGATAGCCGGGTCGGCGATCTGCAGCAGGATCGCCCGGCCTCCGGCGGCGATCAGCACGGCCTCACCGGCAATCTCTTTCATCTGCATGCGTGCCTTCCCCCTCGAGGTCCGAGTGTAACGCCGCGACCGGAGAAGTGGATGCGTGCGACGTCCCGCCTCTGGTCGGCGGGCTAGCCTGTACCGATGAGACACCCGGTTCCCGCCCGCCGCGTGATGGCGCTCGCAGCGGGACCGGGCCCCCGGGGCGGAAGCACTGCAGACGCTCCCCGCGCAGGCCGCGGAGGAGGCGTTCCGCAGCCGGTCGTCCCTTCTGGAGTCCGTCGGCGTGAGTGTCAACTTCGGGATCGTCGCCGACGTCACGGCCGACCCTGGTTCGTTCCTGGCCGGCCGAGTGCTCGGCACCGACCCGGCTTCGGCCTCCGCCCGGGTGGCCGCGGCGGTAGCCGGGGAGCACGGGCGGGTTCTGAGCACGCTCAAGCATTTCCCGGGTCACGGGGCGGCGCCGGGGGACTCGCACCGGAGCATCCCGTCGACTTTGCTCGGCCACCAGGACTGGCTGACCCTGGAGGCGCCGCCGTTCCAGGTCGGTATCGAGGCCGGGGCGGAGCTGGTCAAGTTCGGGCACCTGGCCTATCCGAGCGTCGACCCGAAGCCGGCGAGCCTGTCGCCCGCCTGGCACGAGATCCTGCGCACGGATCTAGGCTTCGACGGTGTCACGATCACCGACGATCTGTTGATGCTCCAGGACTTCGGCCTGCCCGAGTACGCCGACCCGGTCGAGAACGGGATCGCCGCCCTGGCAGCGGGAAACACCATGTTGCTCTACGTTCTGCCGGCGAATCCCGAGCTCTTCGGCACCGATGTCACCACCCTGATCGGCAGAATCGTTGAAGCGGTCGACTCTGGGCGCCTCACGCCGGAGCAGATCGATGAGGCCGCATACAATCTCCTCGTGCTGCGCGGCCGGGTCGCTCTCCGCGCAGCCCAGGAGTGATCCGCGGGTCCGCGGCGGCGGGTTCGACAGTTCCGGTCGAGGTCGGCCGGTGTGCCGATCGGTCTCGACCGGAAACGTCGACGTCGACGGATGCCGCGGGCCGGCCCCCGCGACCGGTGCCGTGAGTGGGTGGGGCGGCTGCTGCTAGCCCTCGGCCGTACCGACGTAGTACGCGGTGACGACCTCGCGGGTGCTGAGCGGGTCTTCCCCCGAGATCGGCGCGACCTGCACCGTCCACCGGGGATCGGACCGGTCGATGCCGTCAGCTCTCTCGGCCCAGACCGCTCCGTCATCCGAACACGAGTACGTGCCGTACCAGTCGGGGTGCTCGGCCAGATCGTTCCAGACCCCGCCGCTGCGGATCAGGCAGCGGTCCCCATCGCTGAGCGCCAGCCCGAGCGGTTGCGCCTGCTCGGGCGCGGTGGCCGTCGGCAGGCTCCCGCCGCTCGGCAGGCGCACTATTACGGTGGTCCACGGATCGCGGTAGCAGGCCACGAAACCCGGGTCCGGGTCTTGCCAGCAGGCTACGGCGAACGCGCTCGACGGAGCGCAGGCGAGAATGTCGTCATCGACGGCGACCGCGGACGGCCGCGCATCGAATGAGGTGCCACCACAGTCGAGCGTGACATGTGCCTCGTCGGTCACGGTGAAGCCCGCGGCAGGGAGACCGCGCTCAGTGACCGGGCGCATCACGACGCTTTCGGTGGCCGGTGCCGCGGGGGAGGGCGACGGAGAGGGAGACGAACACCCGGCGAGCGGAACGATCAGCAGGCTCAGGGGGAGCAGGAACCGTGAGCGCATTTCCGCCCTCCGTTCCACCTGTGAGCCAGCCCCCTGAGCGACCGACGGTACCCTCGGCCCCAGAGGCCGTCAAGGGATTCCTGCGGGAGTGTGCGGGCAGTCGCCGTTAAGAACTTTCGCCAATCTGGAATAAATACATTTCCTATGCGCTTGCATGAAACCGTGGACGAGAATCCACCGTCCCGCGAATTGAGGAGAACCCATGACTGAGACCACCGCAGTGAGCATCCCCGGCTACAAGGCCGGAACTTGGACCATCGACCCGACGCACAGCGAGGTCGGATTCAGCATCCGTCACATTATGATCAGCAAGGTCAAGGGCACATTCGAGAAGTTCGACGCGACCTTCGTCACCGGCGAGAACCCGCTCGACTCCTCCGTCACGGCCTCCGCTCAGGTCGTGTCGATCAACACCAACCAGGCGGACCGCGACGGCCACCTGCGCACCGGCGACTTCTTCGACGCCGAGACCTACCCGACCATCGACTTCGTCTCCACCGGCGTTCGCCAGGTCAAGGGCGACTTCCTGATCGACGGCAACCTCACCATCAAGGGCGTCACCAAGCCCGTCACCTTCGACTTCGAGTTCGGCGGCTTCGGCACCGACCCGTACGGCAACTACAAGGCCGGCGCCACGGCGAAGACCGAGGTCACCCGGGCCGACTTCGGCCTCACCTACAACGCGGCCCTCGAGACCGGCGGAATGCTGCTCGGCGAGAAGGTCACCATCACCATCGAATTGCAGGCTGCGCTCAACCAGGCGTAGTCGTTCCCGCGCAGAGGTCTGCGCAGGGTGCACACGAACGAGAGAGGGGCCCGACACCTGTGAGGCCCCTCTCTCGTTCGTGTGCGCTTACAGCGCCGACTCGGCGATCAGCCACCAGCACCCCAGCACCCCAGCATGAGCATCATGAAGGCGGCGAAGGCGGCCGCTCCGATCGTCCACGCGCCGTGGTTGTCGGTCGTTCATGAGAGTTCTCCTCTGTCAGGCCGGGCGCAGGGGTCCGGGTCGGGAATTCGCTCTCATTGTCGATCCGACAGGCCCCATTCTGAACCCCTGGAAACCCCGGGCTATTCGCCCTTGATCTCCTCACGCACCCGGCGCAGGTCCTCCATCAGCGAACCGATCAAAATCCAATGCCGCGGATGCGGCGTCGCGATGATCAGGGGGGCGGTCAGGGTGGGTGGTTCGAGCGTCACGCTGACCTGCTGCGCACCGGGGTGGTCCACCTGTTCGGCGAGCAGCCTCAGGTCGTGGGCGGCACGGCTGAGCTCGACCGTGATCGCGAGAACTGTGGGTTCGAGGTGCAGAGAATGGTCGTAATGATCGCGCAGAGACCGGGTCATGCCGATCGTGCGCGCGACGAGTGAGGTCAGCCGGGCGAAGAGTTCCTCGTCGATGTCGAGGAGACGCCGGTTCACGGCGTGCCGCGGGTTGAGCGTGAGGCTCTCCTCGGCCTGCTTGAGCGCCTGGTCCGCCTTGGCGAGCATGGGTCGCAGCAGCCGCACCTTGATCATCATCTCTTCGATCTGGCTGGCCTTTTGCGGAAACCGCAGGGCGTCGACGATGCGGTCCAGGGTGTCCGCGATCTCGTAGGCTAGCCGGACGACCGCCGCATGCGCCGGAGCGAGCAGCACGGGCGGCACGATCAGTGCGTTGACGAGGAGGGCGGCCGCTGCCCCGATGATGGTTTCGACGATCCGATCCCGCGCATACTCGGCCGTTGCCGTGCCGATCGTGAGCAGGAGCATGGCGCTGATCGGGATCTGGCTCGCGGGGCTGGGGGCCAGCCTCAGCGCCCACGCCAGCATGATGCAGAACACGATTGCCAGGAGCACGACCCAGCTCGACTGGCCGAAGGCGACACCGACCGCATAGGCGATGATGACGCCGCCGATGACGCCCAGGCTGCGCTCGACCGCACGGCCGAGCGTCTGGTTGATGTTCGGCTGCACCACGAGTAGGGCGGCGATCGCGGCGAAAACCGGCAGCTGCTCCGTCTCGAGAAGCAGCTGCGACAGGATCCAGCCGAGGGCGACGGCCACGGAGGTCTTCACTGCCTGGAGCAGTGGAATCCGGCTCGTGGATCTCAGCCGGGTGTTGATTCTCACTTGCCTAGGGTAGTCGACTGTGAGCGGTAGTCGCCCGCCCAGGCGGTCGAACTTCTTGGGCGATCACAATACTCGAGCGGTCAGGCCCGGCCGCTTGGGCCCGGCTGGTTAGGGCAGATCGTCGTCAGTGCGGGCGCCGAAGACGATTTCGTCCCAGCTGGGCATCGAGGCGCGTCCGCGTTTACCGTGGCCCGACGCACGCGGAGACGCAGCCGGTGACTGACCGGCAGCGGCTTGGGCGGACCAGGCGTTACGGGGAGTCTCGGCCGGTGCGGCGGTAGCGGAAGCGGCGGGAGCAGCGGGGCGTTCCGCGGCAGGCTCGACCGGCTGGTCCACCAAACGGATGCCCGGGGCCGGGCTGATTCCGCTAGCGCCGGCGTTGCCGTTGGTGAGGCCGGCGTGGTGACTCTCCGCCTGGTTGCTCTCGAATGCGGCGGCCTCGCGCTCCCCGCGGCGGCGACGGAGGGAAGCCAGCAGGTCGGCCGTCTCGCTCAGGCTCTGCGGCGGTTCGTCGGCGCGCTTGATGGCTGCCCGGGACACGGCATCCGTCGTGCCGGCCGAGCGGGAATACGGCACCGGGTCCGGAAGCGGCGCGGTGTCGGTGGTGAGTTCTTCGACCAGAGACTCACGGAAGGTGAACGCGCCGCTGTCGAACCGGGACACGTCGGCGGGACTGGTTTCGGCGCCGACGGCCCGCAGTCGCGGAATCAGAGCACCCTTCAATTCGCCCTGCTGTGACAGTGCGATGGCTTCGTTGCCGACCGGCGACAGGGAGTTCTTCTTCGGTTCGAATCCCCAGCGGGCGTCGTGGTCGATGTCGTCGGCCGTGAAGGCCAACTTGACGATCCAGCCGGCGCCCGGCTCTTTCCAACTGGCCCAGCGCTCGTTGGTGGCGCCGAGGGAGGCCAAACGCTCACGGATGACGGTGCCGAAGTTGGCGCCGCCCTCGATCGGGTCCGGGTCGATGGCGGTGTGCACCGGCACGCTCAGCGCGCAGGAGACCATGTAGTCGCGTTCGGCGACGACCGGCCCCTCGAAGCGGCGCACAAAGTCGATGGACGCGCCCGTGACCGCGGCGACGTCTTCGGCTGACATGCCCGCTCGGATGTGCGCCTGCACTTCCCGCGGGCTCAGCTTCGGTCCCGACGCCGGTTCGACCTGGGCTTGGCGAAGCCGGGACTGGAGAACTTCATCGATGGGGATCCTGAATCGGTCACCCTCCTCTGACGCTGCGAGCAGCGCACCGCTCTCGACTCCAATAACTTTCAATTCCTGCATGTTGAAAGCCCTCTCGCGATCACTAGTGCGGTCAAGACTGCCATGTAAATGTCGAATCTTCGGGGAATACGCCGGGCGTGCCGCAAGTTGATCACTGTGCCGAGCCAATGACGCGAGGTGCAGTTTGCTATTCCGCCGGGATTGTTGGAAACTATGCCCGCCGAAATCCTTTCTCGGCGTAACTGAATGGATGGGTATGGCAACCGATTACGACGCACCACGGAAGACCGAAGACGACTCCGAGTCGATTGAGGCCCTCAAGGAGCGCGTACCCGACAAGATGTCCGGAGTCGTAGATGTCGACGACTCGGACAACCCCGGTGGTTTCGACCTTCCCGGCGCCGATCTGTCCGACCTCGACCTCGATGTCGTCGTTCTGCCTCCGCAGGCCGACGAGTTCACCTGCGTGGAGTGTTTCCTCGTGAAGCACCGCTCGCAGATGTCGCACGAGACCAAGCTCGGCCCGGTTTGCCTGGAGTGCGACTCCTAAACGCGCTCAATCATGTGATGCTGGCCGTCGTGATCCATTGATCGCGGCGGCCAATTTCTGTGGGTGGCGCGTCGAGACGAGCCAGTACGGCGCAGGGTCGGTCGCATCCACGATCGGGATCCGCACGACGGGCCGAATCCAGCCGCGGATGAGCAGCCAGGCCCGGGCGTCGAGCCGTTGGCCGCGTTCCAGAACTGCCTCGTCTCCGTCGAAGGGTTGAACCTCGCCGACCAGATCGGTCGAAATGCTCGCCCGACCGGCGGTGAGCTCACCGTCCCGCACCTGCACCACGGGGGCAGAGAGCAGCAGCGCCAGGACGCAGGCTGCATACAGACCGGCGGCCAGCAGCACCCCGGCCAGCATCGAAATCGGTGCGAACACGAGGATGCTGGCAGGGATGATGAGCGCAGTGGCGACATAGGGTGCTGGAGAGGCCCAGAGTTTTTCGCGATATTCAGGCATGGGTCTATTCGATCAGACTTCTGCACTAGCCTCGACACGTGGCAGAAAGCGTCGAAGTCCTGATAACCGCGTCCATACTCCCGAGCTACGCGCACCCGGGTGACGCGGGAGCGGACCTCCATTCGTCCCAGGCGCTGGTCCTGGCGCCCGGCGAACGCGCACTGGTTGGGACGGGTGTTTCGATCGCACTGCCTGACGGATTCGCGGCCTTCGTCGTGCCCCGGAGCGGCCTCGCGTTCAAGCACGGCATCACGATCGTGAACGCGCCGGGAACCGTCGACGCCGGGTACCGCGGTGAGATCAAGGTCACGCTGCTCAACACCGACCAGACCACGCCCTACGCGATCGCGGTCGGGGACCGGATCGCCCAGATCATCATCATGCCCGTCAGTCGGGCCACGTTCATCCCCGTGGATCGGCTGCCCGGCAGTCAACGCGGAGAAGGCGGGTTCGGGTCCACCGGCCTGAGCCGGCACATCAGCACGGGCACCTCAACGTCAGGAGACAACCAGTGAGCGACACCGCGAACCCGGAGGAGATCCCGGACGAGACGGCCAAGTCGGCGCCGGACGACCGCGCGACAGAGGGCCCTCTCGACGAAGCCGAAGCCAACCCGGTGCGACCCTACGTCGACCTCGGCGGCGTCAAGATCCTTCCGCGTGAGGGACTCCATCTACGGCTGGAGATCGAAGAGGGCAGCAAGCGCGTCGTGGCCATCGGACTCGACTACGCCGGCTCCACCCTGCAGGTGCAGCCGTTCGCCGCGCCCCGCTCCAGTGGCTTGTGGCACGAGATCCGCGCGCAGATCGCCGACCAGATCGGCAAGCAGGGCGGAACGACGACCCTGCGTGAAGGCCCGTTCGGCCCCGAACTGGTGGCGGAGATCCCCGTGGCCGCAGGCCAGGGAGCAGACGGAGTCAGCCGGCTGGCCCGGTTCATCGGCGTCGACGGCCCGCGCTGGTTTCTGCGCGGTGTGATCGCCGGAGAAGGTGCCGTCAACGTCGACGCCGCGACCGAGATCGAAGACCTCTTCCGCAGCATCGTCGTGGTGCGCGGATCCGCCCCGATGCCGCCGCGGGACCTCATTCCGCTCCGGATGCCGGCCACCCCCGCGAATGCGGCTGAGCCGGGCAAGTCCTGAAATCGACCGGATGACGGACGCACCGCTACCCGATGAGGCCCGCCAGCCCGACTCTTCAGAGATCGCGGCGGACTCTCCCGTGCCCGGCGCTTTCGCCGACGGTATGGCGGCCGCGGCCCGGCGGGCGGGCTTCACGCCGGCTGCAGAGGGGGAGCCGATCAGCGGGCGCGCCCTACTGGCTGCGATGGGCGGCATCCGTGGCCTGGTCGAGGCCGTGCTGCCCGGACTGGTCTTCCTGATCACCTACACCTTCACCCGGCAACTTTTCCCCGAGCAGTCGCTGGTTCTGTCGCTGGTCGTGCCGGTGCTGATCGGCGTTGTCTTCATCGTGCTGCGCCGGATCAGCCGCCAAACCGTGACGCCCGCCGTCGGCGGCCTGGCCGCCCTGATCGCCAGCGCCGTGCTCGCCCTGTTCACCGGCCGGGCCGAAGACTTCTTCCTGCCCGGTTTTTGGACCAACGGCCTCTACGGTGGGGCCCTGTTGCTCTCGGCGCTCGTGGGCTGGCCGCTCATCGGGCTGGCCGTCGGATTCCTGATGGGCGAGGGGATCGCCTGGCGGTCGAACCCGTCCAGGCGTCGGGTCCTGACCATCCTCACGTTTTGTTGGGCGGGCCTGTTCGCCCTGCGCCTGGCCGTTCAGCTTCCCCTCTACTACTCCGGCAACGTGGAGTGGCTCGGTGCCGCCAAGCTCCTGATGGGGATCCCGCTCTACGCCCCGCTGCTTGTGATCTCGTGGCTGGTGGTCCGGGCCGTCTACCGTGCCGACGGCGCCCAGACCAACGGCGCCGCGGCTCACCGGCCCGAATAAAGATTCCCGGGATTCCGCGACACCGCCCGAAAGAAAACGTGGGAAACGCCGGGGCACCGCTATAGTTATCTCTACGTCAAGATAGTTCGGCGTTGGACATCGACCACACGTTGCATCCGCCAATTAGGTAACCCTTACTGGCAGGCGTAGGCGTCCGGTCGTCAGGATTGAGGATTGCGGACGGTTTCGCCGTCGGTTTCCACGAAGGAGAGGGCATCGTGTCGGCGCTTAATAATGCGGTCGTAAACAGTTTTGGAGCCAAGGACACCCTGCGGGTCGGGTCGACGGACTATGAGGTCTTCCGTCTCGACGCGGTCACGGGCTACGAAAAGCTCCCGTTCAGCCTGAAGGTGCTGTTGGAGAATCTCCTCCGCACCGAAGACGGTGCCAACATCACCGAGGCCCATATTCGTGCTCTGGGGGAATGGGTTCCCACGGCGGAACCCGACACCGAGATCCAATTCACGCCCGGACGCGTGGTCATGCAGGACTTCACCGGCGTGCCGTGCATCGTCGACCTCGCCACCATGCGCGAGGCCGTCGCTGAGCTCGGTGGCGACCCGAAGAAGATCAACCCGCTGGCCCCGGCCGAGCTGGTCATCGACCACTCCGTCATTGCCGACCTGTTCGGCACCGCGGATGCCCTCGAGCGCAACGTGGAGATCGAGTACGAGCGCAACGGCGAGCGGTACCAGTTCCTGCGCTGGGGCCAGACCGCGTTCAACGACTTCAAGGTCGTGCCCCCAGGAACCGGCATCGTGCACCAGGTCAACCTGGAATACCTGGCCCGGGTCACGATGACCCGCGAAGTGAACGGTGTGCTGCAGGCCTACCCCGACACCTGCGTCGGCACCGACTCGCACACGACCATGGTCAATGGCCTGGGCGTGCTCGCCTGGGGCGTGGGTGGCATCGAGGCGGAGGCCGCCATGCTCGGCCAGTCCATCTCGATGCTCATCCCCAAGGTGGTCGGCTTCAAGCTCAACGGCTCGATCCCGACCGGCGTCACCGCGACGGATGTCGTGCTCACCATCACCGAAATCCTGCGCAAGCACGGCGTCGTCGGTAAGTTCGTCGAGTTCTATGGTGCGGGCGTCACCCAGGTTCCGCTGGCCAACCGCGCCACCATCGGCAACATGAGCCCAGAGTTCGGCTCGACGGCCGCCATGTTCCCGATCGACGACGTCACCCTCGACTACCTGCGCCTCACCGGCCGCACGGACGATCAGGTCGCACTCGTCGAGGCGTACGCCAAGTTGCAGGGTCTCTGGCACGACGCCGACAAGGAGCCCGTCTTCAGCGAGTACCTCGAGCTCGACCTCGGGACCGTCGTGCCGTCGATCGCCGGCCCGAAGCGTCCGCAAGACCGCGTCATCCTCACCGAGGCGAAGTCGCAGTTCGAACGGGACCTGCAGAGCTACGCGACGCAGGACTGGACCATCGTGGACGCGGCCGTCGAGGCATCCTTCCCGGCATCAGACCCCATCGGCTTCACCGCCGAGGACAAGAACCTCGACCACAAGGTCTCGCACAACCACGTGAGCCACGCTCCGATCAGTGTTTCGCGGCCCGTCGCGATCACCACGGAGGGCGGCGAGAACTACACGCTCGACCACGGAGCGGTCGCCGTCGCGGCCATCACCTCGTGCACGAACACGTCCAACCCGTCGGTCATGCTTGCCGCGGGCCTGCTCGCCCGCAACGCCGTCAAAAAGGGCCTGACGAGCAAGCCGTGGGTCAAGACCACCCTGGCTCCGGGCTCGAAGGTCGTCACCGACTACTACGAGAAGGCCGGCCTCACCGGGGACCTGGAGGCCCTCGGCTTCTACACCGTCGGCTACGGCTGCACGGTCTGTATCGGCAACACGGGTCCGCTCATCGACGAGGTCACGGCCGCGATCAACGACAACGACCTGGCCGTCACCGCGGTGCTCTCGGGCAACCGCAACTTCGAGGGCCGGATCAGCCCCGACGTGAAGATGAACTACCTGGCCAGCCCGCCGCTGGTCATCGCCTACGCCCTCGCCGGCTCGATGAACTTCGACTTCGAGACGGATGCGCTCGGTATCGGCAGCGACGGCAACGAAGTGTTCCTCAAGGACATCTGGCCTGACTCCGCCGAGGTGCAGGCCACGATCGACAGCTCGATCGACACCGGCATGTTCACGAAACAGTACGGCCACGTCTTCGAGGGCGACGAACGCTGGCGCGGCCTGCCCACGCCGGCCAGCGAGGTCTTCGAGTGGGACCCCGAGTCCACCTATGTGCGCAAGCCCCCGTACTTCGACGGCATGACCATGGAGACCACTCCGGTGGTCGACATCGTGGGTGCCCGTGTGCTCGCCAAACTGGGCGACTCGGTCACGACCGACCACATCAGCCCAGCCGGTTCGATCAAGGCCGACAGCCCCGCCGGCGCCTACCTGCTGGAGCACGGCGTCGAACGCGGCGACTTCAACTCCTACGGCTCGCGTCGCGGCAACCACGAGATTATGATCCGCGGCACCTTCGCGAACATCCGTCTCCGCAACCAGTTGCTGGACGGCGTCGAGGGTGGCTACACCCGCGACTTCACTGTCGACGGGGCTCCGCAGGCGTTCATCTACGATGCTTCGCAGAACTACCAGACCGCCGGAACGCCGCTGGTCATCTTCGGAGGCAAGGAGTACGGCTCGGGTTCGTCTCGTGACTGGGCCGCGAAGGGCACCAGCCTCCTCGGGGTGAAGGCCGTCATCACGGAGAGCTTCGAGCGCATCCACCGCTCGAACCTGATCGGGATGGGCGTCGTTCCGCTGCAGTTCCCGGCCGGCGAGAGCTGGGCGTCGCTCGGACTGGACGGCACGGAGGTCGTCACGATCGAAGGTCTCGTCGAGCTGAACAACGGGGTCACCCCGAAGACGGTACGTGTCACGGCGGCGCCGAGTGCGCAGTCCGCGGCCGGCAAGGCGACGGTCGAGTTCGACGCGGTCGTGCGCATCGACACGCCGGGTGAGGCTGACTACTACCGCAACGGCGGCATCCTGCAGTACGTCCTGCGTTCGCTGGTCGCCTAGCACCCAGCAGCCTCTCGGCTGGCTGGTGAAACCGGCGCGTAGACTCGGCCTGACCGAATCTATGCGCCGGTTTCCTGGTGGCGGATAGCGCAATATGAAAGGTGTTATCGATGGCGCTACTGGACACGATCTCCGGGCCGAGAGATCTGGATCGCCTTTCGACGGAGCAGCTGGTCCAGCTTGCTGCCGAAGTGCGGGCCTTTCTCGTGCGGGAGATATCCAAGACCGGCGGGCACCTCGGGCCCAACCTCGGCGTGGTCGAGCTGACCATCGCGATGCACCGGGTCTTCGAGTCGCCGCGCGACGCCATCGTCTTCGACACCGGGCACCAGGCCTACGTGCACAAGCTGCTCACCGGTCGCCAGGACTTCAGCCTCCTGCGCCAGACCGGCGGTCTGGCCGGCTACCCGCAACGCCGGGAGTCCGAGCACGACATCGTGGAGAGTTCCCACGCCTCCAGCTCACTGTCCTGGGCCGACGGCATCTCGCGCGCCTTCGAGATGACCGGCCAGAGCGACCGCCACGTGATCGCGGTCGTCGGCGACGGTTCCCTGACCGGCGGCATGACCTGGGAGGCCCTCAATAACATCAGCGACGACAACACCCGTCGCCTGATCATCATCGTGAACGACAACGGCCGCTCGTATGCGCCCACCATCGGCGGCATGGCCCGCTTTCTCAACACCGTCCGCACCCGCCAGGCGTACCACAGCGCCTATCTGACCAGCCGTGAGGCCTTCGAACGGATGGGCGCTCCCGCCCGAGCGTTCTTCCGTGGTGTGCGCGGTGGCATGCACGGCTTCCTCGCCCGCTTCTCCAACAACGAGGCGCTCTACTCCAACCTCGACATCAAGTACATCGGCCCGGTCGACGGCCACGACATGGAGGCGATGGTCGAGGCGCTCCGGCAGGCCAAGGGATACGGCGCGCCGGTGATCGTGCACGCGATCACCCAGAAGGGCAAGGGATACGACCCGGCCGTTCAGGACACCGCCGACCAGTTCCACGCGGTCGGCCAGATCGACCCGGAAACGGGGGAGTCCACCGAATCCGCCGGCGCACCCTCCTGGACGTCGGTCTTCGCCGATGAGCTGCTGCGCCTCGCCATTCTCGAACCGAAGATCGTCGGCATCACCGCGGCCATGCTCCGCCCCACCGGCCTGCACAAGATGGCCGAGCAGTTCCCCAGCCGGGTGCACGACGTGGGCATCGCCGAGCAGCACGCCGTCACCAGTGCCGCCGGCCTCGCCTTCGGCGGCCTGCACCCGGTTGTCGCGCTCTACGCCACCTTCATCAACCGGGCGTTCGATCAGGTCCTGATGGATGTCGCCCTGCACAAGGCCGGCGTCACGTTCGTGCTCGACCGGGCCGGGGTGACCGGGCCCGACGGCCCCAGCCACCACGGAATCTGGGATCTGGCGATCCTTCAGGTCGTCCCCGGGATCCGCCTCGCGGCCCCCCGGGACTCGGTGCGCCTGTGCGAGGAGCTCGGGGAGGCTGTGGCCGTCGATGACGCGCCCACCGTGCTGCGGTTCCCGAAGGGCAGCGTGAGCGCCCCGATCGATGCCGTGCGGCGCCTGGACGACGGGGTCGACGTGCTTCTGGAGTCGACCCAGAAGGACGTGCTGATCGTCACCGTCGGGCCGATGGCCTCGACGGGCCTCGATGTGGCCGGGCGGCTCGCCGCCCAGGGCATCGGAGCCACCGTCGTCGACCCACGTTGGGTCGTACCGGTGCCGCGGAGCATCGTGTCGCTGGCGGCGGAATACCGCATCGTCGTGAGCATCGAGGACGGCATCCGGGTCGGCGGCGTCGGCACCCGCATCCGTCAGGATCTGCGCGAAGCCGGCGTGGACACGGCGGTCACCGAGCTGGGACTCCCGGACGAGTTCCTCGACCACGGCACCCGTGCGGAGATCCTCGAGCGCGTCGGGCTGACCCCGCAGCGCATCGCCCGCGATGTCGTCGCGATGGTGCTCGGCAGCAAGATCCCACACGCGCGGCCCCTGCCCGCGGACCATGCCGACACCGCCACCGGCAGCATCCCGGCCAGCCACAAGCTCGAGTAGCGTACACCGAACCAATTCGACGGAGATTTTGATCGAAAACCGCTTTTTCAGAGGTTTCAGGGCCGATTGCGGCAGAATCTCCGTCAAATTCGTTCAGTGTGGAGCCCCCGAGCCGTGACTTCGGCTCCCTGATCCTGATGAAAAAGGAGCCGAAGTCCCGGCTTGCGGGTGGATGCGGTCAGTCGCCCACAGTCGTCGCGGTGGTGCGGGCAACGGGGAGGGCCTCGGCACCGACGCCGCGGATCGCCGGGGTGTGGAACGTGCCCTGGAACACCCGTTCGCTCGCTCCGACGCGGTCGAGGTACGGGGTGATCCCGCCCATCTGGAACGGCCAGTTGGCGCCCAGGATCATGCACAGGTCGATGTCTTCGGCGGCGTGTACGACACCGTCGTCCAGCATCCGCTTGATTTCATCGGCGAGGCCGTCCTCGACCCGACGCAGGATCTGCTCGGCCGTCATCGGGGTCTGGCCGCCCGCGACAATCTTGACGGCACCCTTGTCGAAGCCCTTGATTTTGCCCTTGGCGTCGCGCTCCAGAATGGTGCCGTACTCGGCCAGCTTGTGCAGGTTCGCACTCTCGAAGAACCGGTCCGGGAACGCGGCGTGGTGGGTGTCGAGAACGTGCGCGCCGACCTTCAGGCCCACGAGCTCGAGCAGCTCGAACGGGGTCATCGGCATCCCGAACTTGGCCAGTGAGCCGTCGACGACGTCGAACGGGGTGCCGGTGTCGACGGCGTGCATGGCCTCACCCAGCAGTTTCGCCAGGAGGCGGTTGACCACGAACCCGGGTGTGTCCCGGGTGATGACCGCGTTCTTGCGCAGCTTGGCGGCCACGACCATCGCCGTCGAGAGAGTGGCGTCATTGGTCTGGGGGGTGTTCACGACCTCGATCAGCGGCATGATCGCCACCGGGTTGAAGAAGTGGAAGCCGACGAGGCGTTCGGGGTGGGCTAGTTTGGCACCGATCTGCTCGACCGAGAGGGATGAGGTGTTGGTGGCCAGGATGGCGTCGGGCGAGATGTGTTTCTCGATCTCGGCGAAGACATCCTGCTTCACCCCGAGTTTCTCGAAGACGGCCTCGATCACCCAGTCCGCGTCTGCGAACTGTGACTTGTCGGTGGTCCCCGTGACGAGGGCTCGGAGCCGGTTCGCCTCGTCGGGGGAGATGCGCTTCTTGGTCTCCAGGGTGAGGATCTCGCCGTGGATGTACGCGACACCCTTATCGACCCGGGCCTGGTCGAGGTCCGTTATGACCACGGGCACGCGCAGGCGACGAACGAAGAGCAGGGCGAACTGGCTGGCCATCAGGCCGGCGCCGATCACGCCCACCTTCTTGATCGGCCGCGCCAGGGCCTTGTCCGGCGCTCCGGCCGGCCGTTTGGCGCGCTTCTGCACCAGGTTGAAGGCGTAGATGCTGGCCTGCAGCTGGTCACCGGCGATGAGTTCGGCTAGGGAATCGTCCTCCCTTTCGAACCCCTCCTGGCGGGTGCCGCTCTTGGCTGCTTTGAGCAGGTCGAGGGCGATATAGGGCGACCGGGCGACGGTGCCGATGCGGTTCTCCAGCATCTTGCGGGCGACGCCCACTGCCACGTCCCACTTCACGAGCCGCTCGACCTTCCCCGGCGCATGGGGCCTCGCAACCTTGGTCTTTCCGGAGACCACGCCGTCCGCCCACTGGATGGACTGTTCGAGGAACCGGGCCGAGGCGAACTGCACGTCGGCAATGCCCAGTTCCATCGCGTCCGCAGCCTTGAGCACGCGGTGCTTCAGCGGGTTCTCAATGATCACCTTGAGCGCGCTTTCGATGCCGATCAGGTTGGGCAGTAGATAGGAGCCGCCCCAGCCCGGGATGAGCCCGAGGGAGACCTCAGGCAACGCGATCGCCGGCACGGTCTCGTCCACGGTGCGGTAGTCGGCGTTAAGAGCGATCTCGAGCCCGCCTCCCAGCGCCAGCCCGTTGATGAAAACGAAGGAGGGCACGCCCAGGTCCGCCTGCTTGCCGAGAGCGTAGTGGCCCAGCTGCGCCAGCAACTTGCCCGACGCGAGCGACGGGATCTCGCTGACCTTGCTCAGGTCGGCGCCGGCAGCGAGGATAAACGGCTTGCCGGTGACGGCGACACCGTGGATGTCGCCGAGAGCGGCGCGCTCCCGGAGGAGGTCCATCGTCATGGCGAACTCGAGCAGGGTGATGGGGCCGAGTGTGTTCGGGCGGGTGTGGTCCCGGCCGTTGTCGAGGGTGACGAGCGCCAGGGTCTTTCCGTCGGACAGGGGAACATCGCGCACGTAGGAGTGCGTGACGACCTCGTCGGCCGACAGCTCGACCAGCGGGGTGAAATCGAGTGCGGAGTAGTTGCTCATCGCTTGCTTGCCTTCCGGTTGAAGTTCGGGTTCTCCCAAATGACGGTGCCGCCCTGGCCGAGGCCGATGCACATGGCGGTGAGACCATAGCGGACCTCCGGGTGCTCGCTGAACTGTCGTGCGAGCTGGTTCATCAGGCGCACGCCGGAGGAGGCGAGCGGATGCCCGATGGCGATCGCGCCGCCGTATTCGTTCACACGCGGGTCCTCGTCGTCGATGCCGAAGTGGTCGAGGAACGAGATGACCTGCACGGCGAAGGCCTCGTTGAGTTCGAACAGGCCGATGTCGGTGATGCTGAGGCCTGCCTTGCGCAGCGCCTTCTCGGTGGACGGGACCGGGCCGAGGCCCATGACCTCCGGTTCGACGCCGGCGAAGGCGAAGCTGACCATCTTCATCTTGACGGTGAGGCCGAGGTCCTTGGCGGCCTTGCCGCTGGCGAGGAGGCAGGCGCTGGCGCCGTCGTTGAGCCCGGACGCATTGCCGGCTGTGACACGGCCGTGGGGACGGAACGGCGTCTTGAGGGACGCGAGGCCCTCCATCGTGGTTTCGGGGCGGGGTGCCTCGTCGCGGGTCGCCAGACCCCACCCGGTGTCGCTACGGACCGCAACCGACACGAGATCAGGCTGGATCTTCTCGGCGGCATAGGCTGCAGCGACCTTCTGCTGGCTGCGCAGGGCGAACCGGTCGGACCGCTCCTTGGTGTACGTCGGGAACCGGTCGTGGATGCGCTCTGCGGTGGCACCCATATTCAGGGCGTCCTCACTGACCAGGCGCTCGGACAGGAAACGCGGATTGGGGTCGACTCCCGAACCCATCGGGTGGCGTCCCATGTGCTCGACGCCGCCGGCGATGGCGAGGTCGTAGGCTCCGAAGCCGATCCCCGCACCGAGAGTGGTGACGGCGGTCATGGCGCCGGCGCACATCCGGTCAATGGCGAATCCGGGCACCGACTTCGGCAACCCGGAAAGGAGTGCCGCCGTGCGACCCAGCGTGAGGCCCTGGTCACCGGTCTGGGTGGTGGCCGCGATGGCCACCTCGTCGATACGTTCCCCGGGGACCGACGGGTTGCGTTCCAGCAGTCCGATCATGGCCTTGACCACGAGATCATCTGCCCGGGTGTTCCAGTACATGCCCTTTTCACCGGCGCGTCCGAACGGGGTGCGAACCCCGTCCACAAACACGACTTCTGCTCTATCGGCCACTTTGCCTCCATCATCGATCGGGTGTCGGTCGATCCTAAAGGGGCTCTCGTGGAGGGTCGAATCCTTGGACGGTTCCTACGAATTCGATTCCGACGAGAGCTCGATCGTTTGGTGAACATCCACAAAGGCATCGGCGATCCGTTGTGCGGTCACTTCAATTTGCCAGGTGCGGGCGCCCAGGTGCGCGAGCGCCTCCCCGACGGATGCGGGGTCGACGTTCTCGGGCGGCGTCCACGCCACCCGGCGTACATAGTCCGGGGTGACGAGGTTCTCAATCGGGATGGCGAGTTCTTCTGAGACCTCGGTCAGGGCGGCGCGGGCGGCCTTGTAGCGCAGGTCAGCCTCGGGATTGCGGTCGGACCAGGCGCGCGGGGGCGGGAGCAGATCGCTGTTACCCCGCAGCGACGGCAGGTCCGTCGACGCCAGGCCCTTCAGGATGGCGCCCCACCAGCGGTCGAGTTCGGTGCGGCTGGCACGCCCGCTGAAATCCCGCAGGTCTGCCAGGGCCTGACGGGTCCCGGGCATGGCCCGTGCTGCCGCCGTCAGCGACGCGTCGGGGACAAGGCGGCCGGGGGAGACGTCCAGCTCCTGGGCTAATGCGTCGCGGGCCAGCCACAGTTCCCGGGCCACGGCGAGACCGCGTTGGCTTCGGATGGAGTGCACGCCGGAGAGGCGGCGCCAGGGCTCGGGGCCGAGGGGCTTGGCCTCTCGGGCCAGAACCGCGGCGAATTCCTGGGCGGCAATGTCGGTCTTGGAATCGGTAGCGAGCATGTCGACCATGCGGTCACGCAGATCGGGGAGCAGCTCCACGTCGAGTGCGCCGTACACCAGCCAGGCCTCCGGAAGCGGGCGGGTCGACCAGTTGGCGGCGGAGTGTTCCTTGGCCAGATGGATGCCCAGCAGTTCTTCCACCACCGTGCCGAGGCCAACCCGGGGGATTCCGAGCAGGCGAGCAGCCAGTTCCGTGTCGAAGATGTGCTGGGGGTCAAGTCCGACCTCGCGCAGGCAGGCAAGGTCCTGGCTCGCGGCGTGGAAGATCCACTCATCGTCCTGGAGAGCCTCGTTGAGTTCGTAAAAGTCGCCGATCGCGGGCGGATCGAATAGGAAGGTGCCAGCGTCGCGCCGATACATCTGGATCAGGTAGGCGCGCTGCGAGTAGGTGAAGCCGGAGGCTCGTTCCGCATCGATGCCGATCGGGCCCGTGCCCGCGCTGATGGCCGCGGTCGCCGCGAGGTAGGCGTCCCGCGTATCGATCACCTGATGATCAAGCACGTCCGGTTCGGCGTGTGGACAACATGCTGACTCCTTCGCCAGTGGGTGGAAGGCCTGCGAGCATGCAGAGCAGCTCACCCCATCCTTCGACGTGGGCGGCGAGATTGTGGTCCAGCGGCGTCCACGAGGCTCGCAATTCGATCTGCGCGCCATCGCCCTGCCTGGCAAGTTCGCCAAAGCCGGACGAGATAATCTTAGTCGCGGTGCCCGAGGCCGCGGTATACCGTGCCCCGTGGGCCTCGAGGGCGTCCACCAGCCACGACCAGGCCACGCCTGCGACGAATGGGTCGAGGCCGATGTCGGTCTCCAACGGGGCTTGGGCGAAGCAGACGACGCGGAAGGCACCGCCCCACGCCTCCGGCTCGGTCGGGTCGTACAGCAGGATGAAGCGTCCGGTCCCGAGGTCGGAGTCGCTGCCATGACGCACCGGGGTGACGTCGGCCGAGAAGGCGACGGCGTGAGGGGCGAGGTTTCCGGGGGCGGAAATCTCGTTAACCACAAGCTCCGTACGGATGCGGGCACGTGCGAAGGAGGCGCGGGCGGCGGCGAACTCCGGGGGGAGCGGTTCTTGTGTTACGGGCACGTGTGCAGACTAGAGTTTTTTTCGAGCGGAGTCGGTCAGGCACGCCGGACAGGGGAGGTAGTCATGCGTGACGGAACGGGTTCAGGGCGGCACGCGCGGCGATTTCTGGCGGTGACCGGGATCGCAGTAACCGGTGCGGCGGTAGTGCTCGGGGCCGCCGGCGGTGTTCTCGCGGCCGTGATGGCACGCCGGATCGTGACACCCACGTCAAAGCGCGCCGACGATGTGCGGATCCACTCCGTCGACCTCCCGGCGGGAATGATCACCCTGCAGTCGACGGCGGATTCCATTCTTCAGGGCGACTACAGTTTTTGGTTCTCGGGCGACGCAGGGCACGCCCACCTGGGTGAGATCCTGCGCCTTACGCCGACGAAGGTGACCCGGCGCATCCTGCGCGTCGATCACGGGGATCTGGCGGGGGCCGAGCGCGGCCGGTTGGGCGGTTATTCGTACCTCGGGCCCTGGGACCTCGGCCTCGCCTTCGAGGACGTGCTGGTCCCGACCACTGCCGGTGACGCGCCCGCCTGGCTGATTCCGGCGGAGGAGCCGGACGGCCGCTGGGTGATCCAGGTGCACGGGCGCGGGGTGCAACGCCAGGAGACGTTGCGGGCGGCGCCGGTCTTCCGGGACGCGGGTTTCACGTCCCTGCTCGTGTCCTATCGCAATGACGGGGAGGCGCCGCAGAGCGGTGACGGCCGGTATGCCCTCGGAGACGCGGAATGGCAGGACGTCGACGCGGCGATCGCGTTCGCCGTGCACCGCGGCGCGAGCGAGATCGTGCTGATGGGCTGGTCCATGGGCGGGGCGATCGTGCTGCAGACGGTGACGCGTTCCGCGCTGCGCGACCGGATCGTCGGTGTCGTGCTCGATTCGCCTGTGATCGACTGGGCGGATGTCGCCCGGTTCCACGGCGGCCTCCTCGGCCTGCCCGCGGTTGTCGCCAGCGGCGCCCTGGAAGTCTTGGGCCGGCGTTGGGGCGGGATCTTCACCGGGCAGACGGAACCGATCGACTTCGGACGCCTCGACTTCGTCACACGCGCCGCCGAACTCGAACTGCCGGTGCTGCTGATGCACAGCGACGACGACGGATTCGTGCCCGCGACCGGCTCCCGTGCCTTGGCAGGGTGCCGCCCCGACATCGTGACCTTCCTGCCCTTCGCAGTGGCGCGGCACACGAAGCTGTGGAACTACGACCGCGAGGGTTGGAACCAGGCCATCACGATCTGGTTGGCCGAGACCGCTCCCACCGCGCGTACGTCGCTCCCCGGTCGTCCAGGAGTAGTTGCCGCATCCTGAATCCGGTGCTCCCGGTCATGTTCGATTCGAGCAGCCCCCTGCCGCCGAGTACTACCTGCGGGCTCGTGGACAGGCAGAATTCGTCGACCAGGTCGGCGGCGAAGAACTGTCCGGCCAGCACCGGCCCGCCCTCGCAGACGATGCGGGGGAGGCCGAGTGTGCGGAGCGCCGCGAGAATGCCGGACGGTGCCAGGACGCCGTTCTCGTCGTCGAGCGGCACGACGGTCGCACGGGATCCGGACGCGGCGTCCTCGGCCCGGGCGACCGCTGAGCGCGGGCAGAGGATGTAGACGGACTGCCGGGGCGCGGAGTCTCGGCGCGCGGCTTCCGAGTGCGTGGACTGCTCGAGCCGATGCCCGGCGAGGTTGCCGCTGGAGGTGACGACGGCGAGGGCCGCCCGGGCCGGCACGACGTACCCCTCCGCACGGAGGCTGCCGGCACCGACGAGGACGACGTCAGCAAGTTCCCTGATCACGCCGAGGATCCGGCGATCCAGGCGGCTCGACAGCGAGTCCGAGGTGCCGTCGGACCCGGCCACGCCGCCGTTCAGGCTGGCGATCATGTTGACCCGCAGGTAAGCGTCCGGCGCCGGGGTGTAGCGCTGCAGCAGCCAGTCCCGGCTCGCCGGGTCCAGCCCGTCGACGCTCCGGGGCAGGTCCGCCGCATCGCCCTCGGCCTCCGGCTCCGGAAACACCCGGGTCAGGGTCACGCAGCGCCCTCGCGCAGGCGGCGCTTGGTGCGGGCGAGCATGGCCGTCATGCCGCGAATGCGAAGGGGAGACACCGCTTTCGTCAAACCGATCGTGTTCGGGTAGTCATCGGGCACGTCGAGCACTTCCTGGGTACTGAGGCCGTCCAAACCCTGGGCCAGGATCGAGGCGAAACCCCGGGTCGTCGGCGACTCCCGGGGCGCGGTCGCGTGGAGGTGAACTGCGGAATCGTCGTCCACCTCGACGAACATGAAGACCGGGGACTGGCATTCCACGACCCGCTCGAGCAGGTCCGGGTGCTCCGCGTAGCGCGGCGGAAGGGCCGGCAGCTCATCGGCGAACTCGAGCAGCAGGAGCAGCCGGTCGGGCTCCTCGAGTTCGAGGAAATCGTCACGGATCGCGGCCAGTTTAGGGGGTAGTTCGGTGGCAGTCATCGAGGATCATTCTGCCATGCACCGGCCGAGGGAGCCCGGAATCCGGGTCGGGCCGGCCGGATCAGCGCGGCTGCGGGGCGGTGCCCGGCTCCCTGCCCATCGCGATGGGCACGTGCACGGCGTTACCCCATTCGGTCCAGGACCCGTCGTAGTTGCGCACGCCGTCGAAGCCGAGCAGGTGCGTCAGCACGAACCAGGTGTGACTGGATCGCTCGCCGATCCGGCAGTAGGCGATGACGTCGTCACCGTCGGAAAGGCCGGCTTCGTCACGGTAGATGGCGTCCAGTTCCGTCCGGGAGCGGAAGGTGGCGTCTGGGGCGGCGGCGCGGGCCCACGGTACCGACGCCGCCGACGGGATGTGGCCGCCGCGAAGGGCGCCTTCTTCCGGGTAGGCCGGCATGTGGGTGCGTTCGCCGGTGTACTCCTCGGTGGAGCGCACGTCGATCAGCGGGTTCCCGAAGTGGGCGAGGACATCCTCGCGGAATGCGCGGATGGGGGAATCGTTGCGTTCGACGACCGGGTACGTGGCCGGGGTGACGACGGGCTTGTCCCGGGTGAGGTCGCGTTCCTCGGCCACCCACTTCTCCCGGCCGCCGTCGAGCAGGCGCACGTCGTCGTGGCCGAACAGGGTGAACACCCACAGGGCGTAGGCCGCCCACCAGTTGCTCTTGTCGCCGTAGATGACCACGGTGGTGTCGCGGGCGATGCCCTTGGCACCGAGCATGGCGGCGAAGGCGGCACCGTCGACGAAGTCACGCTCAACCGGGTCGTTGAGGTCGGTGTGCCAGTCGATCTTGACCGCTCCCGGAATGTGGCCGGTTTCGTAGAGGAGAACGTCCTCGTCGGATTCGACGACCATAAGGCCGGGTGTGCCGAGGTGCGCCTGCAGCCACTCGGTGCTGACCAGACGTTCGGGGTGGGCGTAGGCGGTGAACTTCGGTGCCGGATCGAGATCAACGGACATGGGGAAACCTCCTGGTGGCGTCGGATGGACACCGGAATCAAATGGTCGCGGTTTAGGCTGGATACCGGTCCGCGCTTTGAATCTACGCGGTATGGGTCCTGATCGCATTCGCGGTCGTTCTTCGACGATGATGCACCGACCGCGACTACCAGTCCGACACAGAAACCGGGTACTCCAGCATGGCTCCATACGCTCTCAGCCAGGTGCAACGATTGGCCGATCGCTCTCCGAGCATCACCGGGCCGGAGATCGTGGCGGAACTGGTTCCGCCGCCCCAGTTCGAGCACGCCTCCTTCGAGTCGTACCGACCCGACCTGAACTTTCCGTCGCAGCTCGAGGCCGTGGAGCGGCTGGGCACCTTCGCCGGGGCCTGGCTGCCCCAGAGGCCCAGCGGATTCTTCTCCCGCACCCGCAAGCCCAAGGCGGAGCTGCCGGGTATTTACCTGGACGGCGGCTTCGGCGTCGGCAAGACCCACCTGCTGGCTGCACTCTGGCATGCCGCCCCGGGACCGAAGTACTTCGGCACCTTCATCGAGTACACCGCCCTGGTGGGGGCGCTCGGCTACGCGGCCACCGTCAAGCAACTTTCCGGTGCCCGCCTGATCTGCATCGACGAGTTCGAACTCGACGACCCGGGCGACACCATGCTGATGACCCGGCTGCTGGGCGAGCTGGTGGCCTCGGGCACTCGAGTCGCCGCGACGTCGAACACGCCGCCGAACTCGCTGGGCGAGGGGCGGTTCGCCGCGATCGACTTCCTGCGCGAGATCCAGGCGATGTCCGCGAACTTCGAGATCGTGCGCATCGACGGCCTCGACTACCGCCGCCGCGACATCGAGGGCCATGCCATCGCCGTGCCCCGGGATGAGCTGGACCAGATGGTGCCCGCCCTGCTCGAACGCGGTTCGGCGGTGACCCGGGACGATTTCGGTGACCTGATCCGTCATCTGAGCACGGTGCATCCGTCGAAGTACATCAAGATGATTCACGGCATCGACGTCATCGCCCTCAACGATGTGTACTTGCTGACCGACCAGACGGATGCCCTCAGGCTGGTGGCCTTCATCGACCGGGTTTACGACGCGGAGATTCCGATCATCGCCAACGGGCAGCCACTGAACGAGGTCTTCGACGAGGAAATGCTCTCCGGTGGCTACCGCAAGAAGTACCAGCGCTCCCAGTCCCGGCTCGTGGCGCTGACCACAGGGGAGCTCCCGCCGCACGACTGAACCTCGACTGTTCGGGGACGGACGACCGCACAGCCCGCCGGAAACGCGATGTTAACACCCTCGCGTGGCGTGTAACGCGGTCGAAACATCCGCGCGCCCTCGCCGAAACCTGACAACTCCACACTGACTCTGTACCCGCCGAGACACGATCTTCCGCTCACCCTGTGCACGTCGACGGCAATCACTGTTTGTTAGAGAGAGGTAACCATATCCATGGTTGAACTGTCAGTCCTGTTGGACGCCACAACTGATGAAATAACCCTGAATCTCAATTCCCTGTGGCTTCTCGTCGCGGCCGCCCTCGTTCTCCTGATGACTCCCGGTGTTGCCTTCTTCTATGGCGGCATGGTCAAGGCCAAGAGCGTGATCAGCATGATGATGATGAGCTTCGGTGCCATGGGCGTCGTCGGAGTGCTGTGGGTGCTCTACGGCTACGGTCTGGTCTTCGGCCCGCCGCTGATCCCCGGCTTCCTCGGCAACCCGTCCGAGCTGCTCGGCCTGAGCGGACTGCTCGGCGCCGGTGAAGACGGCTCGCTCTCGCCCGACCTGAACGGGCTGGCGTTCGCCGGCTTCCAGGCCACCTTCGCCATCATCACCGTCGCGCTGATCTCCGGGGCGATCGCCGACCGTGCCAAGTTCGGCGCCTGGATCATCTTCGCCGCCGTGTGGTCGACCCTGGTGTACTTCCCGGTCGCGTACTGGGTCTTCAACCTCGCCGACGGGTGGGCTCCCGCCGCCCTCGGAGTCAACGACTTCGCCGGTGGAACCGCGGTGCACATCAACGCCGGTGCAGCAGCTCTGGCTCTCGCTCTGGTGCTCGGCAAGCGGGTCGGTTTCAAGAAGGGCATCTCCAAGCCCCACAACGTGCCGCTCACCCTCCTCGGCGCTTCGCTCCTCTGGTTCGGCTGGTTCGGTTTCAACGCCGGCTCCGAAGCCGCCGTCGACGGTGTCGCCGCCCTCGCCTGGATCAACACTCTCGTCGGTCCCGCCGCCGGTATCCTCGGCTGGCTGGTCGTCGAGAAGATCAAGGACGGCAAGCCCACCTCGATCGGTGCCGCATCGGGTGCCGTCGCCGGACTCGTCGCCGTCACCCCGGCCTGTAACATCCTGACCCCGTTCTGGGCGATCGTCCTCGGCCTCCTCGTCGGTGCGGTGTGCGCCGTTGCCGTCGATCTCAAGTTCAAGTGGGGCTTCGACGACTCGCTCGACGTGGTGGGCATCCACCTCATCGGCGGCATGATCGGAACGCTCTACATCGGCATCTTCGGTTCGGGCATCGGTCTCCTCGACACCGGGAGCCTGAACCAGCTCTGGGTGCAGTTCATCGCCGCCTTCGGCATCGCCGTCTTCTCCTTCGTGATGGCCTACGGCATCGGCTGGGTCATTCAGAAGACGATCGGTTTCCGCATCAACAACGAAGACGAGGTGGCCGGAGTGGACACCATCGTGCACGGGGAAGAGGGCTACGCGCTCGACGTCGTCTGACGACGCAGCAGTACCCAGCTCACCTGACCCAGCACGGGCGGTGGGGGCATCCGGTTCAGCGGATGATCCCACCGCCCTTTCGCATGCCGGCCCGTGCCGATCCGGGCCCGGCCTCTCAGCCCGGGGTGAACCTTGACGGCTAGGGAAGGCCGGGACACACTGGCGGAACCTGCGGGGGACCCGAACCTCCCAAGGAAAACCCCGCCAGACTCTCGGTGGCTGAGAGCTGGCGGGGTTCTGCCTTTCTCGGTGAGGCGGGAACTAGCCCGAGTAGGAACTATTCCATGTAGGACGAGCTCGATAGGGCCTTGGACTTCAGGGCGTCGAACTCGGCCGGAGTGATCGTTCCGGCATCGAGCAGGGCCTTCGCCCGGGTTATCTCCTCCGTGGCCCCGGAACCGGTTCCGGCGACGGTGCGGATGTACTGATCGGTCTGCGCCTGGTACTCCCTCGACTCCTTGGAGCTGCGTTCCGCCATGCCCTTGCCCCGGGCGATCACGTAGATGAGCACGGTGAGGAAGGGCACGAAGAACAGGGCGAGGAACCACACCGCCTTCGCCCAGCCACTGAGCTGCCGGTCACGGAACAGGTCGACGATGACGCCGAAGAGGGCGAAGAAATACGAAATGATCGCGAAGGTCCAGAAGAAGAACCAGATCGTTCCCCACAGGTTTTCCCAGAAGTCCATGGCACTTTCTCCTCATCTTCGGGCACTGCTGATTTCGAGCGTTGAGCGTCGACCACGCCACCACGTGACGTGTGCCACTGTCATACGTCCAGGTGGCCGAGCCACCCTCACCCGAAACGGATGAATTCGCTGGCTCGTGCCCATACTGTCGCCGGCCGACGGCACCGGGAGCTCTAGCCGAGGGGCAGGCCGAGAGCTAAGGTGTCGAGGCTGAGCGACCACCCCCGCGAACGGAGGACGTGCCTCAATGACCGTGCATCGGGTACCGGCTCAGATCGGGCTGCCGGGAACTGAACAGTCATCGGTAGCCCTGCCACCAGTAGCCCTGCCGCCCGTGCCGCCGGTGACACCGCCGGCAGTCCTACCGGTGCTCATCGCGGACGTCCCGGCTCCCTCGGCCATGGAGTTGGAGAGGCCCCGGCTCCACGATGCACTTCATCGTCTCAGTGATGGCGAGGTGCGTGCCGGCGAGGTGCGGGCCGGTGAGGTTCGTGCCGGTGAGGTTCGTGCGAGTGAGGTGCGCTGCGTCGGACTGTGGGCCGCCGCGGGCTCCGGCAAGACGACCCTGCTGGCCGCCTGGGCACGCCGCCTCCAGCGTGCGGGGGAACCGGTCACCTGGGTGCGCGCGCCGATGTCGGGGCAGGTCCGTCCCGCTGATGTCTGGCGGCAGGTCGGGGAGGTCAGGCAGGTCGGGGAGGGTGCGCTCGCCTCGGGGGTGTCAGGCGACGGGGTGACCAGGTACGTGTTCATCGACGAGCTGGACCGCGCCGAGGCGGATCGGCCGGGACTGCTGGGCGAGCTGGTCAGGTCGGCGCCAGGCGGCATCCGTCTCGTGGTCGCGGGGCGCACGTCGCCGGGCGTGGGGGTGACGCGACTGCGTGCCGCAGGCGCGCTGGTCGACGTGCCGCCGGCCGACCTCGCGTTCGATCGGACGGAGCTGACGGCGCTCGCCGCCAGGCAGCGTGTCCTCCTGACGGAAGAGGAGACGACGATCCTGCTGCAGCGCACCGCTGGTTGGGTGACCGGTCTCGCGCTGATCCTGCCGTTCCTGCGGGGGAGCGATGATCCCGCGCGGCTGGTGCGGGACTTCGACGGTGACCATCCCGCGGTGTCCGGTTTCCTCCGGTCGGAGGTCATCGCCGGTTGGGCTGACGGGGACGAGACCACGCTGCTCCGCGCGGCCGTCACGGCCGTCATCCCGGTCGACCTGGCCGTCGCGGTGACGAAACGAGCGGATGCCGGGGCGGTGCTGGATCGGCTGGCCGGGCCGGGCGCCCTGATCGTCAGGGAGAGCCGTGTCGAAACCGCGGGGTATCGCATCCACCCGGTCCTGCTGGCGCACCTGCAGGCCGAGGCGTGGCGACGGGACGCCGTGGCTGCGGCTGCTGCGCACGAGACCGCGGCCCGGTGGTTCGAGCGTCGTTCCGACGGAACTGACGCGCTCGAGCAGGCGCTCGCAGCCCGGTCGCCCGGCCTTGTCGACGAGATGCTCGACACTGTCGGTGTCGACCTCGTACTCCGGGGAACACCTGACCTGGTGCTCCGGGCCCTGGCCGAGCCGGCCGCGCTCGCCGAGAACTCTGGTTCACCCGTGGCGGCAACCCTGAGGCTGCTCCTGGACGCTCCGTACTTTCCCGATCGGGGGCGGGCGGGCCACCTGCTGGCGGGACTCACGGCGCCACTTCCCACCGGCGCCGGCACGGACGCCCGGGCTGTCGTGATCGAGGCGCTCACCGCCTTCTCCGCCGTCACGTCCGACGAGATCCGGAACGGCCTAGCCGGGCTCCTCGCCGCCCGCAACGCTCCAGGGCGTCGGGCAGACCTCGGCGTCGACCTGCTGGCTGCCACCGCGGAGGCTTGGTGCCGCGCCGGACTGGGCGAGGCGGCGCAGGCCGAAGCGGGACTGCGAATGGTGACTGTGGCCGCGCGGAATGCGGGCTACACGTGGCTGTTCCTGCTCGCCGGCGACCTCGCCGCCACGGCCGCTGCCCGCCGCGGAGACTGGGCCCGTGCCGGCCTCATCGACGATCAGCTGGCCCTGGCGACGGATGCCCAAGCGCATCCCGCATCGGGTGCCGGGACATCCGTGCCGGGGGTGCCGGTCGACCGCGCCGCGGCCCGCGCGTGGGTGGCTCTGCAAATCCGACGGTACGAACGCTGCGAGCCGATCGATCCGAGCGTGCTGGAGCGGCTGGTCAGGGCCGACCCGATGGTGGCCGATTCCGGGCTGACCGTGCCTGCCCAGGCCCTGCTCGCCCTGTCGGCGCTGGCGGCTGACCCGAGGCCGCGATCGGAGCTCGAGAGTCTGAACCGGCTGCTGCGCGAGAACGCCGTCGCGCAACCGCGTGTGCTGAGCCTCTGCTGCATTCCCTGGTTCGATCTGACCGGTGCTCTGGACGGGAGGACGGAGGCCCGGCGGGTCACACACCTGGTGGAGGCCGTATTGGGCGCGGACTCGCTGGAGGTTGTGCTGCTTCGCTCGATCGCCTACCCGCCGGCCCGGGGCCGCCACGGAGCCGGAGGTGCTCTGGAAGCCGCCGCGACATTGGCCAGCCGGTGCTGGCGTGGGTCGACGCTGGTGAGCGCGTGGATCGTGCTGGCCGGCATCGCCGAGGAGAACGCTCGACCTGCCGAGGCGGATGCCCGGCTGGTGCGGGCGCTGCGTCTGGCCGAGCAGCTGCGCGTCGAGAGGGTATTTCTGGCCGCGGGCGGGCTCGGGGTGGCGCTGCTCGTCGCACGGATCGGCCGGTTGGGGGACCTGGACGGGTTCGCGAGCCGGATTCTGACTCTGGCGGGGCGGTCGCCGGGGGAGACCCGCCCGGCTCAGGCCCCGGTCGCCCAGCTGACCGAGCGGGAGCGGGAACTGCTGCGCGAGCTGCCCTTCCACCAGTCCGTGGCGGACATCGCCCGCAAGCACAATGTCAGCCCGAATACCGTCAAAACGCACCTGCGCAACATCTATCAGAAGCTGGACGCCACCGACCGGGCCCGTGCCGTGGTCATCGCGCACGAGCGCGGCCTGCTCTGACCGGCACCCCCCGAAAGGGAATGGTTCCGCCGCACCCGGACCAGTAGGCTTCGAGGGTCTCGTGCCCGCGCGCGCTGCGCGGTGAGCCAGGCCACGCGCATGATCTTCGTGCCGGCGGAACGGAAGGACCCCATGTTCGAATTCCTGCTCAGCCCCATTCCCGGCCTCATCGCCCTGGGTATCGTCGTCTTCCTGATCGGCCTGATCTACGCCAAGACCGTGTACAAGAACGCGGGGCCGGACGAGGCTCTGGTGATCACCGGCAAGAAGTCGAAGAAGACCATCGTCGACGGCGCAACGATGGAGGAATCCGGGCAGCGCGTCGTGCACGGCCAGGGCGTGTTCATCACCCCGTTCTTCCAGAAGGCGTTCAAGATCAGCCTGCGGAGCCGGGCGATCGAGATCACGGCCGTCGCCCAAGACCAGAACGGCGTCACCCTCACCGTGGAAGCCGTCGCCATCGTGAAGGTCGGCGACGACCCGGCGGCCATCCGTGCCGCCGCGCAGCGGTTCCTCGGCCAGGACAAGAACATCGACGGTTTCGCTCAGGAGGTGCTGTCCGGTTCGCTGCGGTCCTCGATCGGTGGCACCAACGTGATGACCATCATCCAGAAGCGCGACGAGCTGGGCTCCTCCGTGCTGGCGACCGCCCGTGAGTCTCTGGCCAACCAGGGTGTCGACGTGGACTCCTTCGAGATCAAGGGCATCACCGACGAGAACGACTACATTCGCGACCTCGGCCGCGCCGAGCAGGCCAAGGTGCGCCGCCAGGCCGAGGTGGCCGAGCACCAGGCCAACCGGGAGGCCCAGGAGGCCGCCATCCTGGCCGAACAGGCCATCGCGGAGGCCCAGAACACGCTCGCACTGCGGAAGGCCGCGCTGCAGCTGGACACCGACAAGGCCGCCGCCGAAGCCGCCGCGGCCAAGCCACTGGCCGAGGCCAAGGCGCAGCAGGCCATCGTGCAGGAGCAGGAGCTCACCGCCCAGCGGCGAGCGTCGCTCCGCAAGGCCGAGTTGGAGTCCGAGGTCAACGCGATCGCCGACGCCGACGCGTACCGCATCCGGGTGACCGCCATAGCGGCCGCCGAGGCCGCCGTGGCTGGAGCGAACGCCGACCGTGACAGCCGGATCGCGAACGCAGAGGCTCTCCGTGCGGAGGGTCAGGCCGAGGCCGACGCCATCCTGGCCCGCGGTACCGCGGAGGCGACCGCCACACGGCTGTCGGCCGAGGCCGTCGCCGAGCAGAGCGAGGCGCTGATCCAGCTGCGCATGGTGGAGATGCTGCCCGAGATCGCCCGCGAGTTGGCCGCCCCGATGTCGAACATCGACAACCTGACGGTGATCTCCACGGATGGAGCCAGCCAGCTGACCAAGAACGTCGCCTCCGGTTTCACCGAGGTCGACGGGGTGCTCAAGTCGACCATGGGCCTCGGCATCCGGGAATTGCTCGGCAACCTCGTCGGCGGCGTCGCCGCCGGTGCCGCCGCGGCCACGACCGTCAAGCCGCAGGCGTCGCTCACGACCGCCCAGCAGGCCGACGTCGACCACGCCCTGGCCGCACCGGCCGTGGAGGCCTAGCGCGGCCCGAACGAATTCGACGGAGATTTTGCCCGGATCGGCCTCAAACTGACCGTAAAACCGCTTTCAGACCAAAATCTCCGTCGAATTGGTTCGACGCCGGCTGCTCGTTCGACGCCAAATATGGTGTCTGGCCGAGTGGAATCGAAGGGATCAGCACGGCCGTGACATGGTCGCGGTGCGAGTAGCGTTGAGGTTGACGGAGTGCCGCGGATCGGCCTGAACCTGTCCGTGAACAAGGGGAGATTTTCAGATGACGGATGCCGCGATGGACCCGATCTCGGCGGTTGCGCCCCGGCTCGGCGGGCGGGCGTCCTCGAGCCAGCGTTGGTCGAATCTGATGTTCGTGCACTGGCGTGTGGAAGCCGCCCTCGTCGCGCCGCTGCTGCCGGAGGGCCTCGTGCCCGACGAAATCGACGGGACCAGCTGGGTCGGGTTGATCCCGTTCGTGCTTGACCGGGCCACCGTCTTCGGTAGCCCGCCCATCCCCTACTTCGGTTCTTTCGTCGAGGTGAACGTGCGCCTGTACGCGGTGGACGCGAATGGGCACCGCGGTGTGGTGTTCGTGTCGCTGGAGGCCTCCCGCCTCGCCGCCGTGCTGGCCGCCCGGGCGCTGTTCTCGATCCCGTACATGTGGTCCCGCACCCGTCTCGAGGTTGCGACGGGGGACTACCGGTACACGTCACGCCGCCACCTGGCCGCCGGAGCGCACACCGACATCGTGGTGCGGCCGACCACCCGCCCGGTCGTCGGTGACCCGCTCGCCGACTTCCTGACCGCGCGATGGGCGCTGTTCACGCGCACACGAGGTCGCACGGTGCACCTGCGCAACCATCACGAGCCGTGGGAGCTCTTCCAGGCCGAGCTGGTCAGTCTCGACGACACCCTGCTCGCAATGGCGGGGTTTCCCGGGCTGGCCGGACGCGCGCCGGAATCGGTGCTCTACTCGCCCGGCGTCACCACCTGGTTCGGCGCTGCCGGCTGAGTCTCGCCGGGGTCGGCGAGGCAGGGTCTTTTCCTCCACAATGTGATCCTGATCGGGTTCTCCACAGGCTGTTCCGGGGCGAGCGGATGCCGCCTCGAATGTCGGTGGGTGACCGTAACGCGTGTGTCATGAAGCCCTCATTCATTGAAGAACACGAGGCCCTCGGGGAGCAGTTCGAGGCGATCGCGGAGGCCCATCGGGCCATCGCTGCGGCGTTCGCGAGGCGGGCGGAGTTGGTCGAGGCGGCTCGCCGGTTCGGGAAGTCCCCGCGGCCCGGCTTCCCGGTTCCGCTGGGATGCCGCCGAGGTCGCGGGGCGGGAGTTTGTCAGTGAACTCGCGTGCACGATCCGGATTCCGCGGCGCACGGCGGAGAACCTGATCGCGGAGAGCCGGGCCCTGGCCGAGGAACTCCCCGCGACCCGCGCCCCTGCAGGCTGGGGAGATCAGTTGCGTTCCTGAGCGAACCGGCCACGGTCATCCACTCGGCGACGACCGCATCGTCGACCACAGCGGCGCCCGTGCCGGCGTCCCAACCACCACCGACAGGGCCCGCGCCAGAAACCGGGACGGAGGCCGTGCCAGAAACCGGGACGGAGGCCGTGCCAGAAACCGAGACCTCGCCAATCTGTGACGCCCGGAGGGTAGGCCCGGCCATGAACGGCTGGGCTTCACCGCTTCCCACCTGGGCTTCAAATATGCGGTACCCGCGATCCCCTGACGCCTGACCCGGTTCAGGCGGCGCCGACAAAGGCGAGCAGGCCGAGCAACCGTGCGGCGATCCCTGCGCACGTGATCGTCGCGGCGAAGAACACGGCCACCCAGACCACGCCCGGGACGTGGGTCAGACGGGCCAGCTGATCAGCGTCGGAGGCGGTGCCGCGGGTCCGCGACCGGGAGCGCTGCAACTCGACCACGGTGCGCACGGCCCCGAGCAGCAGAAACGCCGTGATCAGCAGGGCGAAGACACTCTGCACCGGGGGACTACCGAACCAGGTGATGCCGAAGACGAGGCCGGCGGTGACGAGCACGGACCAGAGCCCGAACCAGTTGCGGATCTGCACCAGAAGCAACGCCAGGGCCGCCAGCAGCAGCCACAGCAGGCCGATGTCGTAGCCGAGACTGAGCATCCATGCGGCGCCGAGCCCCAGCAGAGCCGGCGCCGTGTACCCGGCCAGCAGGGTCAAAACCATGCCGGGGCCGCGCGGGCGCCCGCTGCTCACCGTCAGCCCGGAGGTGTCGGAATGCAGACGGATGCCGCCCAACCGGCGGCCGCTCACTGTCGCCACCACCGCATGGCCACCCTCGTGCGCGATCGTGATGACGTGGCGGCTGACCCGCCACACGGCCGGAACCAGCACGAGCAGGGCGGCGGCGGCGATGGTCAGCCAGGCCGTGACCGCGGGCAACGGTTCGTTGCGGGCGGACAGCTGCCCCCACAGTTCGACCAGCCCATCCATGGTTTTCAGCCTAGATGACCTCGACAGAGAGTCTTATGCTGGCCGCAGACACTGGATACGAGTGAAGGGACGATCCCATGGGTGCTTCGGACAAGATCAAGAATGCTGCCGAGGAGGCCGCCGGCAAGGCCAAGGAAGCCGCTGGCAAGCTGACAGACAACGAGCGCTTGGAGGCTGAAGGCAAAGCCGATCAGACCAAGGCGAACCTCAAGCAGGCCGGTGAGAACGTGAAGGATGCCATCGCGGACTGATCGACCCAACTCCAGCGACTGACTATCAACAACAACCCATCGAACCGTGAACCATTGAAAGGCAGGGAGAATCATGAATGTCCTCCTCATCGTCATCGCGATCATCGCCGTCGCTCTTCTCCTCACCGGAGGATTCGTCGAGTCGCTCAACTTCCTGATCTGGGTCGGCATAGTGCTCGTCGTCATCGCCGTGATCGTCTGGTTGGTCCGGGTGATTTCGGGCAAGCGGACCTAGCCGGGCACCAGTCATCCACCTCACCGAGAAAAAGAGAAAGCCCCGGAAGTCCGGGGCTTTTTCTACTGTGGGCGATACCGGACTCGAACCGATGACCTCTTCCGTGTGAAGGAAGCGCGCTACCAACTGCGCCAATCGCCCCTGTGGCCGAAGCGTCAACCACGAGTTCTGATACTAGCCCACGAGCGGGTGCGTGGCGCACCTCGGGACCACCACAACACGCCGGGGCGGCCCGGTTTGAATATGCACCGGACTATCGGCTAGAGTCTTCCAAGCGCGCAGAAATGCGAGCAGTTGCGGATGTGGCGCAGTGGTAGCGCATCACCTTGCCAAGGTGAGGGTCGCGAGTTCGAATCTCGTCATCCGCTCGAATGGAATCGGCCGACAGGTCGGTTCTTTTTGATACGAATCCCAAGTGGTGGGTTGGCCGAGAGGCGAGGCAACGGCCTGCAAAGCCGTGTACACGGGTTCGAATCCCGTATCCACCTCCACTCCCGGAAAGCAATTTCCAGGAATTGGGCGATTGGCGCAGCGGTAGCGCGCTTCCCTGACACGGAAGAGGTCACTGGTTCGATCCCAGTATCGCCCACAGAATTTGTGCGAAACAAACAATCCCCCGGTGACTCGGGGGTTTTTTGTTTGCCCGCAGGGAGCCGAGAATCCCGGTGAAATCGGCCCGTCCTCGGGGGCGCACCGTGCGGAATCGTGGGGAAGGTGCGGCGGGCTCGGCCGGAATCGGCTAGAGTCTTTCAAGTCAGCTGAAACGCCGACAAATGCGGATGTGGCGCAGTGGTAGCGCATCACCTTGCCAAGGTGAGGGTCGCGAGTTCGAATCTCGTCATCCGCTCGAATTGGGTCGGCCGAAAGGCCGATTCTTTTTGGTACGAATCCCAAGTGGTGGGTTGGCCGAGAGGCGAGGCAGCGGCCTGCAAAGCCGTATACACGGGTTCGAATCCCGTATCCACCTCCACTTCTGAAAAGCGATTCTCAGGAAATGGGCGATTGGCGCAGCGGTAGCGCGCTTCCCTGACACGGAAGAGGTCACTGGTTCGATCCCAGTATCGCCCACACAGTTCGTGCGAGACAGACAAACCCCGGTAAATTGGGGTTTTTCTATACCCGAAATGCTGTGCCCGATCCTGTCGGGCCGGCGGAGGGGTCCCCTCCGGCGCGCCGCTAAAGTTGAGGGGGTTCGAACAACACTGAGGAGTAATACACGTGGCTGACGGCTTTGAGCTATTCACCGACCGGTCCGTTGTCGCAATGCGCGTCAACGGCGAGCTCAAGGATCTCGCCACGACGGTGACTCCGACGGATGTCGTCGAACCGGTGACCATCGGCTCACCGGACGGCCTCGGCATCCTGCGCCACTCGGCCGCTCACGTGCTCGCGCAGGCCGTGCAGACCGTGAACCCGGCCGCACGCCTGGGCATCGGCCCGCCCGTCACCGACGGTTTCTACTACGACTTCGACGTCGAGGAGGCGTTCACACCCGAGGACGTCAAGTCCCTTGAGAAAGCCATGGACCGCATCATCCGTCAGGGCCAGCGTTTCGTGCGCCGCGTCGTGACCGACGACCAGGCCAGGGAAGAACTGGCGACCGAACCGTACAAGCTCGAATTGATCGGGCTCAAGGGCGGGGCGGCGGAAACCGCCGATAACGAGTCGGTCGAGGTCGGCGGCGCCGAACTCACCATCTACGACAACGTGGACCCGAAGACGGGCGAGACGGTCTGGAAAGACCTGTGCCGCGGCCCGCACCTGCCGAACACCCGCATGATCGGCAACGGATACTCCCTGACCCGACTGGCCGCCGCCTACTGGCGTGGGTCGGAGAAGAACCCGCAGCTGCAGCGCATCTATGGCACCGCGTGGCCCACCAAGGACGAACTGCGCGCTTACCAGGCACGCCAGGAGGAGGCAGCCAAGCGGGACCACCGCAAGCTCGGCGCCGAACTCGACCTCTTCAGCTTCCCCGAGGAGATCGGCTCCGGTCTTCCCGTCTTCCATCCCAAGGGCGGCATCATCCGCCAGGAGATGGAGAACTACTCCCGTAAGCGGCACACCGAGGCCGGCTACGACTTCGTCTACACCCCGCACATCACCAAGTCGAACCTCTTCGAGACTTCCGGGCACCTCGATTGGTACGCCGACGGCATGTTCCCACCGATGAAACTCGACGCGGAGTACGACGCCGATGGCCACATGACCCGTCAGGGCGTCGACTACTACCTCAAGCCGATGAACTGCCCGTTCCACAACCTGATCTTCCGCTCCAGCGGCCGCAGCTACCGTGACCTGCCCATGCGCCTGTTCGAGTTCGGTTCGGTCTACCGCTACGAGAAGTCCGGCGTCGTGCACGGCCTCACCCGGGTGCGCGGCATGACCCAGGATGACGCGCACATCTACACCACCCGCGAAGGTATGAAGGATGAGCTCACCGGCACCCTCAACTTCGTGCTCAAGCTGCTCGCCGACTACGGTCTCGAGGACTATTACCTCGAACTCTCCACGAAGGACCCGAAGAAGTTCGTCGGTACCGACGAAGCCTGGGCGGAAGCGACCGACACCCTGCGCGAGGTCGCCGAAGCATCCGGGCTCGAGCTCGTGGCCGACCCGGGCGGCGCCGCGTTCTACGGACCGAAGATCTCGGTTCAGGCCCGCGACGCGATCGGCCGCACTTGGCAGATGTCCACGATCCAGCTGGACTTCAACCTGCCGAAGCGATTCGACCTCGAGTACACGGCCCCCGACGGCTCCCGCCAGCGCCCGGTGATGATTCACCGGGCGCTGTTCGGGTCGATCGAACGCTTCTTCGCGGTGCTCACCGAGCACTACGCCGGTGCCTTCCCGGTGTGGCTGTCCCCGGTGCAGGTCGTCGGCATCCCGGTGTCCGAGCAATACGGCCCATACCTCGACGAGATCGTCGGCCGCCTCAGAGCCGCAGGCGTGCGCGCCGAGGTCGACCACTCCGACGACCGCATGCAGAAGAAGATCCGCAACCACACCAAGGCGAAGGTCCCCTTCCAGTTGATCGTCGGTGAGGACGACCGGGACAACGGTGCGGTCAGCTTCCGGTTCCGCGACGGCACCCAGGACAACGGGGTGCCGGCCGATGAGGCCATCCGTCGCATCATCGCCGCGATCGAGACGCGCGCGCAGGTCACGACACAGGGCCAGATCTGAGATGGAGGTACCCAACGACGAGTTCGAGGGACTCGAGCAGTCGTCGGAGTTCGCCGCGGTTCCGGATGCCTTCCAACGGCTCTGGACCCCGCACCGGATGGTGTACATCCAGGATGGCCAGCAGCCGCACCCGGACGACTGCCCCTTCTGCCTGGCCCCGAGCATGACCGACGAGAAGGCCCTGATCGTGGCCCGCGGCACCCACGCTTACGTGCTGCTGAACCTGTTCCCCTATAACAGCGGCCACCTGCTGGTCTGCCCCTACCGCCACATCGCCACGTACGACGAGGCCAGCCCGGAGGAGATCGCCGAGATCGGCAGCCTCACCCAGGTGGCCATGCGGGTGCTGAAGACGGTGTCGCACTGCGACGGTTTCAACATCGGCATGAACCAGGGCCGCATCGCCGGTGCGGGCATCGCCGAGCACCTGCACCAGCACATCGTTCCCCGCTGGGCACTCGACTCCAACTTCTTCCCGATCATCGCCGGAACGAAGGCGATTCCCCGCCTTCTGGGCGATGTGCGGCGCGAAGTCGCGGCGGGCTGGCCCCTGGATGGCAACTAGCCGTATAAAACCCTCCATCGGCACCCGCCGGACGGAACCGACCACCCCCAAGGAATAGAATCACAGCTATGACTGAAACCACTTCCGCCTTTGGTTCGAGCCGCGTCAAGCGTGGACTCGCCGACATGATGAAGGGCGGCGTCATCATGGACGTCGTCACCGCCGAGCAGGCTCGCATCGCCGAGGACGCCGGTGCTGTCGCCGTCATGGCCCTTGAGCGGGTTCCCGCCGACATCCGTTCCCAGGGTGGTGTCGCCCGGATGAGCGACCCCGACCTGATCGACAGCATCATCGCCGAGGTCTCCATCCCGGTGATGGCCAAGGCGCGCATCGGTCACTTCGTCGAGGCGCAGATCCTGCAGGCCCTGAACGTCGACTACATCGACGAGTCCGAGGTGCTCAGCCCGGCCGACTACGTCAACCACATCGACAAGTGGAACTTCACGGTCCCGTTCGTCTGTGGCGCGACCAACCTGGGTGAGGCGCTGCGGCGCATCAACGAGGGCGCGGCCATGATCCGGTCCAAGGGCGAGGCCGGCACCGGAGACGTCTCCGAGGCCATGAAGCACATCCGCACCATCAAGGGTGAGGTCGCCCGCCTGTCGGCCCTGAGCAAGGACGAGCTGTACGTCGCCGCGAAGGAACTGCAGGCCCCGTATGAGCTCGTCGCCGAGATCGCCGCCACCGGCAAGCTCCCCGTCGTGCTCTTCGTTGCCGGCGGAGTGGCCACTCCCGCCGACGCAGCCCTGATGATGCAGATGGGCGCGGACGGCGTGTTCGTCGGCTCCGGCATCTTCAAATCGGGCAACCCGCAGGCGCGTGCCAACGCGATCGTCAAGGCCGTCACCTTCTACGACGACCCCAGCGTCATCGCATCCGTCTCGCGCGGACTCGGCGAGGCCATGGTCGGCATCAACGTGTCCGACCTGCCCGCCCCGCACCGCCTCTCCGAGCGCGGCTGGTAGCCACCCGTTCGTGAGCGTTGGAGTTCTTGCTCTTCAGGGTGACTTCCGTGAGCATGCCGTGGTTCTTCGGAACCTCGGCGCCGAGGTCGAGCTCATCCGCCGCCCGGAAGAACTGGCCCGCATCAGCGGGCTCGTGATCCCGGGCGGCGAGTCCAGCGTGATGGACAAACTCGCCCGCGCGTTCGGCCTGGCCGAACCGTTGGCCGGGGCCGTGCGGTCCGGCCTGCCTGTCTACGGCACCTGCGCCGGTCTGATCATGCTGGCCGACACCGTCATCGACGGCATACAGGGGCAGCAGACGATCGGCGGCTTCGACATCGCGGTTCGCCGCAACGCCTTCGGTTCGCAGACGCTCTCATTTGAAACTGACCTCGATGTGCCGGTGCTCGGTGAGCCGCTGGTGCACGCCGTATTCATCCGGGCACCCGTGGTGGAGTCCGTCGGGCCGCGCACCCGCGCACTGGCCACTCTCCCGGACGGCCGTTGTGTCGCGGTCGAGCAGGGCAACCTCCTTGGCACATCGTTCCACCCCGAGATCACCGGGGAGCACCGCTTCCACGCATACTTTCTGCAGAAGGTGGCCGCCGCCGGCTACCGCCGCTAGGCTCCGGTCATGGCTGGCTGGGTGGCGCTCCTGCGCGGAATCAACGTCAACGGCATCACGATCGCCATGACGGACCTGCAGGATGTGTTCCGCGCACTCGGCTGCACGGATGTCCGCACCGTCCTGGCCAGCGGCAACGTGCTCTTCACCTCGGGCGAAACGAATGCCGCGGCACTCAAGGCCGACATCGAACGTGCGCTCTCCGACACCTTCGGCTACCAGGCCTGGATCGTGCTCCTTGGCGTCGCCACCCTCGACACCGTAGTGAGGGCGTTCCCGTTCGATGCGGAGCGGGACGGCTGGCATCCGTACGTCGTGTTCGGATCAAATCAGTCCCCGCTCGACGAACTCATCGACGCGGCGGGGGAACCGGATCCGGAAACGGAGCAGGTGCTGCCCGGAGTGGGCGTGCTCTATTGGCAGGTGCGACGAAGCATCGGCATCAACAGCCCGTTCAGCAAGTTGAGCGGGAAGGCCCGCTACCGGTCGACCACGACCACGCGCAATCTGCGCACCCTGAACAAGCTCATCGCATCGGCTCCGGGCGCGTGAAACCCGTCCCATCAGGCATCGCGGGTTAGAATGAGGCGCACCTCAAGGTGCAGCGACCAGTGGCACAACAGTGCAGCGACCAGTGGCAGCAAGCACCCCGGCGCCAATCGACAGCCACGTCACGACAGCCAAAGACAACGGGAGACTCATGTCCGGACATTCCAAGTGGGCGACAACGAAGCACCAGAAGGCGGTCACCGACTCGCGTCGGGCCAAGGCCTTCGCCAAGTTGATCAAGAACATCGAAGTCGCGGCCCGCATGGGTGGCGCCGACCTGTCGGGCAACCCGACCCTGGTCGACGCGATCCAGAAGGCCAAGAAGACCTCTGTGCCCAACGACAACATCGACCGGGCCGTCAAGCGCGGCGCCGGCCTGTCCGGCGAAGTCGTCGACTACACGACCATCATGTACGAGGGCTACGCCGCGCACGGTGTCGCCGTCATGATCGAGTGTCTGACCGACAATAAGAACCGCGCAGCTGCCGAGGTGCGCACGACGATGTCCCGCAACGGTGGCAACATGGCCGATCCGGGCAGCGTGGCCTACAACTTCCACCGCAAGGGCATCGTCGTCGTGCCGAAGAGCGCCGCCCTCACCGAAGACGACGTGCTCCTCGCCGTGCTCGACGCGGGTGCCGAAGAGGTCGTCGACGACGGCGAGAAGTTCGAGGTCTTCAGCGAAGCCCACGATCTCGTGGCGACCCGCTCCGCCCTGCAGACAGCCGGGATCGACTACGACTCGGCCGACATCGCGTTCGTGCCTCAACTCAAGGTCGAGGTCGACGCCGAGACCGCCCGCAAGGTGTTCCGGCTGATCGACGCACTCGAAGAACTGGACGACGTGCAGAACATCTACAGCAACTACGATGTGTCGCCCGAGGTCATCGCGGAGCTTCAGGCCGAAGCCGAGTAGCGCGCCGTGTCGGTCCGGGTTCTGGGCATTGATCCCGGGCTGACCCGCTGCGGTGTCGGCATCGTCGACGTCGCCGGCAACCGATCCGCGACCCTGGTCGATGTGACCGTGCTGCGCAGCTCGCCCGATCTGCCGCTCGAGCAGAGGCTCCTGCTGATCAGTCGGGGCCTGGAGGACCTGCTCGACCGGCACAAGCCGGCCGTCGTCGCGATCGAGCGGGTATTCGCCCAGAACAACGTCAGAACCGTGATGGGGACCGCCCAGATCAGCGGCGTCGCGCTTCTCCTCGCCGCCCAGCGAGGGTTGACGGTCACCCTGCACACCCCGAGCGAGGTCAAGGCCGCCATAACCGGCTACGGGTCTGCCGACAAGGCTCAGGTCGGCACCATGGTCGCGCGGGTGTTGGGCCTGGCCGAGGTGCCCAAGCCCGCGGATGCCGCGGACGCGCTGGCCATCGCGATCTGCCACGCCTGGCGCACCGGGGCGGCTGGCGGCACCCTGCCGACCAGCGTCGACGTGGTGCCCGGCACTCTGACCCCGGCTCAGAAGGCATGGCGCGCCGCCGAGCGCAGCGCAGTGTCGCCGGTGCCCCGTAGTCTGAAGCGGTGATTTCTTCCGTTCGTGGCCTTGTCCTGTCTGCCGTGGGTCCCGCGGCCGTGATCGAGGTCGGGGGAGTCGGACTGGCCGTTCAGGTCACCCCGGCCACGGCCCTCTCCCTGCGCGTCGGCACGGAGGCCCGCCTTTCGACCACCCTCATCGTGCGCGAGGACTCGCTCACCCTCTACGGCTTCCCATCCGCCGACGAACTCGAGGTCTTCGAGCTTCTGGTCGGCGTCACCGGGGTCGGTCCGAAATCGGCCCTTGGCGTGCTCGCGGTGCTCAGCCCCGGCCAGATCGCCCAGGCCGTCTCGGCCGAAGACGACGGCGCCTTCCGCAAGGTCAGCGGCATCGGGCCGAAAACGGCCAAACTCATCGTGCTCTCCCTGGCCGGTAAGGTGTTCGTGACGACCACAGCGGCGGCATCCGCCCGCCCGGCACCCACCAGTGCGTCCGCCAACGTGCAGGCCGCCCTGATCGGGCTGGGCTGGTCGGAGAAGGTGGCCGCCCAGGTCGTGGACGAGACCCTTGCCGAAACCCTCGAACCCGAACAGGTCGGCGTCGCAGCGCTCCTCCGCCTCGTGCTCACCAGACTCGGCCCGGCCCAGCAGGCATCGGAGCGCCGCTCATGAGCGGCGGGCAGGGCCTGGCCGGTGACCCCGGCGTGGAACTGACCAGGCCGGAACTCGAAGGCGACGCCGAGCTGGCCTTCGAGGGAGCCCTCCGCCCGCGTAGCCTGGGCGAGTTCGTCGGCCAGCAGAAGGTGCGAGGGCAGCTGCAGCTGCTCCTCACCGCGGCCACCATGCAGAGCCGCACCCCCGACCACATCCTGCTGGCCGGCCCGCCCGGACTCGGCAAGACCACTCTGGCCATGATCATCGCCTACGAGGGCAACCGTCCGCTGCGGATGTCCAGCGGCCCCGCCATCCAGCACGCCGGCGACCTGGCCGCCGTGCTGTCCTCGCTGGTGCCCGGCGAGGTGCTGTTCATCGACGAGATCCATCGGATGGCCCGTTCCGCCGAGGAGATGCTCTACCTGGCGATGGAGGACTTCCGCATCGACATCATGGTTGGCAAGGGCGCCGGCGCCACCTCGGTTCCGCTCGAGTTGGCACCGTTCACCCTTGTCGGCGCCACGACCCGGTCCGGGCTGCTGCCCAACCCGCTGCGCGACCGGTTCGGCTTCACCGCCCACCTGGAGTTCTACGCCGACCATGAACTCGAGCAGGTGCTCGGTCGGGCGGCCAAACTACTCGACCTGGTGATCGACACGGAGGCCATCGCCGAGATCGCCGGGCGGTGCCGTGGCACACCCCGAATCGCCAACCGACTGCTCCGACGGGTGCGGGACTACGCGCTGGTGCACGGCGGAGACGCCGATGTGGCAGCGGTGCATGCCGCACTGGAGCTCTACGACGTCGACGCCATCGGGCTCGACCGGCTCGACCGAGAGGTGATGCGCATCATCCTGACCCGTTTTGGGGGAGGGCCCGTGGGCCTCAACACTCTCGCGGTGTCCGTGGGGGAGGAATCCGAGACCATCGAGGCCGTCGTGGAGCCGTTCCTGGTGCGGATCGGGTTCCTGATGCGCACTCCGCGCGGCCGAGTGGCGACCACGGAAGCGTGGCGGCATTTCGGCCTCGCCGCGCCTCTGGCAGGCGGGCCGACCGTCCCTCTTATGCTGGATGATCTATAATTCGAGTTGGTTCGCTTGGAACCATTCGTGCCGGTTCTCTGAGGAGCCGGCCCGCACAGACTTCGGCTACGTGCCGCAACCGGAAGGTCACACAGTTTTATGGATCCGTTGACTCTTGTCATGCTCGCCGTTCTCGCGGCGCTCGTGTTCTTCATGTTCCGCAACAGCCGCAAGCGCCAGAAGGACCTCGCCGCCCTGCAGGCCCAGATGGTCGTCGGCGCTGAGGTCATGACCAACTTCGGTATGTACGGCACCATTCTCGCGATCGATGAGGAGGCCAATAAGGTCGCCCTCGAGATTGCGCCCGGTACCGTCGTGCAGCTGCACCGTCAGACCATCGCGCGCGTCGTCGAGCCGATCGTGGCCGAGCCCGCAGAAGAGGGCGTCGCCGAGCTGAACCAGGGCAACGCCACCGTTATGGGCGAGCCCGACTTCGGCCAGCGCGTCGCCGACTCCGACGACGAGCCCAAAAAGGGCGACGCGTAACCAATCCCTCTCCATGCCCGCGCCCCGGCGCGGGCATGAGCATGAGCATAGAAAGCTGAGTTCTCTGGTGGCAAAGTCGTCTCCGGCCAAAAAGGCCTGGCGTTCCCTCACATGGCTGGGGGTGATCATCGTCGGCCTGATCGCGCTCAACACGGCCGGCGTTCTCACCGGCAGTGGATCCTGGACGCCCAAGCTGGCCCTGGACCTCGAGGGCGGCACGCAGATCATTCTCGCGCCGAAGCTCGAGTCGGGGCAGTCCGTGTCCTCAGAGCAGCTCAACGAGGCCGTCAAGATCATCCGGCAGCGCATCGACTCGGCGGGCGTCTCTGAGGCGGAGATCAACACGCAGGGCGGCCAGAACATCGTCGTGTCCATCCCCGGTGTGCCGGACGACGAGACGATCAACCGGATTGAGTCCTCGGCGAAGCTCGAGTTCCGTCCGGTTCTGGTGGCAGGCGCCCCGTCCGCGGCCAGCGTCGGTGAAGACATCGTGGGAGAGGACGGGGTCATGACCCCGGCCCCGACCCCCGCGGTCGACCCGAACCTGGAGAGCACCCCGACGGCGGTGCCCACCGACGGGAGCGACCTGAACTGGATCACCCCCGCTCTCCAGGCACAGTACGAGGCCTTCGACTGCAGCCGGATCGACACCACCAATGTGGCTCCGGCCGGTGAGCCACTCGTCACCTGTGAAGCCGACGGCTCCATCAAATACATCCTCGGCCCGGTCGAGGTCAGCGGCGAAAACGTCTCCGATGCGACCAACGGCCAGCAGACCACGCAGAGCGGGGCCACAACCGGCGAATGGGTTGTCAACATCACCTTCGACGGCACCGGCACCAAGGCCTTCGCCGACGTCAGCACACGGCTGAACGCCCTCACCGGAGCGCAGAACCAGTTCGCGATCGTGCTCGACGGCAACGTGATCTCCGCCCCGCGCACCCTGGCGGCCATCACGGACGGCAACGCACAGATCAGCGGTGACTTCGACCAGGACTCGTCGAAAGCCCTCGCCGACCAGCTCAAGTTCGGCGCCCTACCACTCAGCTTCGCCGTGCAGAGCCAGGACACCATCTCGGCGACGCTCGGGTCCAGTCAACTCACCGGTGGTCTGATCGCCGGTCTGATCGGACTCGTCCTGGTCGTGCTCTACTCCCTGATCCAGTACCGGCTGCTCGGCCTCGTCACGGTCGCGTCCCTCTCGGTTGCCGCGATCATCACCTACCTGCTGATCACGATCCTCTCCTGGCGTGAGGGCTACCGGCTCTCGCTCGCCGGTGTCGCGGGTCTTATCGTCGCGATCGGTATCACCGCGGACTCCTTCATCGTCTACTTCGAGCGGGTGCGCGACGAACTCCGGGACGGGCGCGGTCTCGAATCATCGGTCGAAGCAGGCTGGAAACGCGCCCTGCGCACCATCCTCGCCTCCGACGCGGTCAACATCCTGGCGGCCGGCGTCCTGTTCATAGTCGCCGTCGGCAACGTGAAGGGCTTCGCCCTCACCCTCGGGCTGACCACGCTCGTCGACGTGCTCGTGGTGATGCTGTTCACCCACCCGATGCTCCAACTACTGGCGCGCACGAAGTTCTTCAGCGACGGCCACAGGCTCAGCGGCCTCGACCCGCGGGCGCTGGGTGCCACCTACCGCGGCCGGGCAAAATTCCGCCCCTCGGATGACCTCCCGTCCGCCAAACTGTCCTCGGCCAGCCGTGAGGCGGCCAAGCGTCAGACCATCGCTGAGCGCAAGGCGTCAGAACTCGTCGGTTCCACAGCGGATCGATCGACCGACGGGAAGGATTCCTAATGGCCAGCTTCTCCCAGTTCGGCAACGACCTGCACACCGGAAAGCGCTCATTCGACATCGTCGGGCGCCGCAAGACCTGGTACTTGGTCGCCGTGGTGGCGCTCTTCGTGGCCATCGTGGTTCCTCAGCTGCGCGGCGGCTTCGTCTTCGGCATCGAGTTCACGGGTGGCTCCGAGTTCGTGGTCTCCCAGGTCGCCGAACAGGATCAGGCAGTGGCCGCCGACGCCGTGACCGAGGTCGTGCCCCTGGCGGTTCCGAAGGTGTCCAGCGTCAGCACCACCGGTATCCGCGTGCAGACCGACCAGCTCACCAGCGACGAGACCCGAGAGATTCGCGCCGCCCTGGCCGATGCCTACGCCGTGCCGGTCGAACAGGTCACCGCATCCTTCATCGGCCCGGTCTGGGGCCAGGACATCACCGGTCAGGCTCTGCGCGGACTCATCATCTTCCTCGTGCTCGCCGCCATCGGCATGGCCCTGTACTTCCGCACCTGGAAGATGTCTCTCGCGGCCATGACCGCGCTGATGCACGACCTCGTCATCACCGCCGGGATCTACGGAATCACCGGATTCGAGATCACCCCCGCAGCCGTGATCGGATTCCTCACGATCCTCGGCTACTCGCTTTACGACACGGTCGTGGTTTTCGACAAGATTCGGGAGAACACCTCGGAGCCCGGCGCGGAGACGCGCACGTTCGCCGAGTCGGTGAACCTGGCCGTGAACCAAACCCTGGTGCGCTCGATCAACACTTCGGTCGTCGCCGTGCTGCCGGTCGCGTCGATCCTCTTCATCGGAACCCTTGTGCTCGGTGCCGGCACCCTGCGGGACATCTCGCTGGCACTCCTGATCGGCATCATCGCCGGCGCCTACTCGACAATCTTCATCGCGTCCCCCCTGTACGCCCAGATCCGCTCCGCGGAGCCGGCTGTGCGGAAGTCCGACCAGAAGGTTCTCGCCCTGCGGGCCAAGGCCGGACCCGCTCCCAGGGTGGCGGAGGAAGTCCGCGCCTAGGTGCACGGCCTGGACGGCAGATAGGCACGGGCAGGGCGGCCCGCACCCGAGCCGGAAGTGGTATCCGATTCGGCTCGGGAGCGGTGATAATTGATCAAATGGATGGAGGTGGCCAGATGACCGAACTGACAACTCCTCCTGCCTCCCCGACACCGCTGCCGCCGGCTTCCCTCCGACGCCTGGTGCCACGGATCTTCTCCCGGGCCCAGCCCGTCGGCGCGGTCGACACGCTTCTGAAGACCGTGCGGATGCACCATCCCAAGGTGGATCTGTCGATCATCGAACGGGCCTACGTCACCGCGGAGCAGGCGCACGAAGGTCAGTTCCGCCGCAGCGGGGAGCCCTACATCACGCATCCGGTCGCGGTCGCGCAGATCCTGGCCGACCTGGGCATCGGACCCAAAACCGTCTCGGCTGCCCTGCTGCACGACACCGTGGAAGACACCGAGTACACGCTCGACCAACTGCGGACCGACTACGGCGACGAGATCACCATGCTGGTCGACGGCGTCACCAAGCTGGACAAGGTCAAGTACGGCGACAGCACCCAGGCCGAGACCGTGCGCAAGATGATCGTGGCCATGTCCAAGGACATCCGGGTACTGATCATCAAGCTCGCCGACCGGCTTCACAACGCGCGCACCTGGGGCTTCGTTCCCGCCGAGTCCGCGGTGCGGAAGGCCACCGAGACCCTGGAGATCTACGCGCCACTGGCACATCGGCTCGGCATCCAGACAATCAAGTGGGAACTCGAAGACCTCTCCTTCGCGGTGCTGTACCCCAAGCTGTACGCCGAGATCGACAGCCTCGTCAAGCAGCGCACCCCGCAGCGCGAAGAGTTCGTCCAGCACGTCATTGACTCGATCGTCGACGATCTGAAGGCCGCCCGCATCCGAGGCAAGGTCGCCGGCCGGCCCAAGCAGTACTACTCGATCTACCAGAAGATGGTCGTGCGCGGCCGGGAGTTCGACGACATCTACGATCTCGTCGGCATCCGGGTGCTCGTCAACTCGGTGCGGGACTGCTACGCGGTCCTCGGCGCTATCCATGCCCGCTGGACGCCCCTGCCCGGCCGGTTCAAGGACTACATCGCCACTCCCAAATTCAATCTGTATCAGTCCCTGCACACCACGGTCCTCGGTCCGAGCGGCCGCGCCGTGGAAATCCAGATCCGAACCCAGGAGATGCACCAGCGCGCCGAATTCGGCGTGGCCTCGCACTGGAAGTACAAGGAACAGGTCAACGGCAAGAGTTCCGGGCCCGGCCCGCAGAGCGACACCGACATGGCCTGGCTCGCCCACATCTCCGACTGGCAGGCCGAAACGGCCGATCCGGGGGAGTTCCTCGACTCGTTGCGCTATGAGATCGGCGCCAAAGAGGTCTACGTCTTCACCCCCAAGGGCCGGGTCATCGGCCTGCCGGCCGACGCCACCCCCGTCGACTTCGCCTATGCCGTGCACACCGAGGTTGGCCATCGCACCATGGGCGCCAAAGTCAACGGACGTCTTGTCCCCCTGGAAAGCCCGCTCGTCACCGGAGACGTCGTCGAGGTCTTCACCTCCAAGAATCCCGACTCGGGGCCCAGCAAGGACTGGCTGAACTTCGTCAAGAGCCCGCGTGCCCGCAACAAGATCCGACAGTGGTTCACCAAGGAGCGCCGCGACGAGGCGATCGAGCAGGGTCGGGACGCCATCGCGCGTGCCATGCGCAAGCAGAACCTGCCGCTGCAGAAGCTGATGAACCAGGACTCGTTCGCCGAGGTTGCCGCGGTGATGAAGTACGAGGACGTCTCCGCCCTGTACGCGGCCGTCGGCGAGGGGCATGTGTCGACCCAGTCGGTGCTGGAGAAGGTCGTCGCCACCCTGCAGAGCGTCGAGGAAAGCGACGCCACGGATCTGCCGTTCGCTCCACACGGCCGCACCCAGACGCTCCGCAACAGCGATTCGGGTATCCTTGTGCGCGGCGCCCCCGACATCCTGGTGAAACTGGCCCGCTGCTGCACGCCCGTTCCGGGCGACAAGGTAGTGGGGTTCATCACGCGCGGCGCCGGGGTTTCGGTGCACCAGGCATCCTGTCGCAACGTGCAGTCCCTGCTCAAGGAACCTGAGCGCATGATCGACGTCGACTGGGCGCCGACCTCCAAGAGCCTCTTCCTGGTACAGATCCAGATCGAGGCGCTCGACCGCTCCGGGCTGCTCTCCGACGTCACCCGGGTCCTGTCCGAGCATCACGTCAACATCCTCTCGGCGACCGTGCATACCTCCAGCGATCGACTCGCGATCAGCCGTTTCGTCTTCGAAATGGGCGACACCACCCACCTGGACCGCGTGCTCAACGCCGTGCGCCGCATCGACGCCGTCTATGACGTGTACCGCGTCAACGAGGGCTGAGCGGGAGGCTTCAGTCCGGGCACGGATGCTCATCGAGGTACCGTTGCACCTCCCGCAGGCGGGTGAGGGTCTTAGCCTTGAACGGCTGGTTCGGGGCCAGGCACAGGCGCTGGGCGGGCTCGACGCTGGTGCACCCGGCCAGCCGCAGCAGGGCGGCGATGAGCGGAACCCGGGCGTCGTCGGCGGTCTCCCCGGGGCAGCGGGCGAGGTCGATGGCAGTGCGCAGGGGGAGTGTGACCCGGAGGTCGGAGATGGTCTGCAACTGGTCCGCGGGAGCGCGGACCTCTCGGATCTGCAGCCGGGGTGAGGGCACCAGCTTCATCCGGGCGGACGTCTGCACGCAGAAGTGGTGACGGCGGGGCTCCGGGGCCAAACCGTAGATCCAGGCAGCGGTCAGTCGTTCCGCGATGGCCCGCGACGACCTGATCAGCAAGCCGACGGCACGGGCGCGCCCGGCCGGGTCGTCGACTACGTCAACCGGGCACCAGAAGTCGCCCAGCGGGAAGAGTTCCCCGTCAAGACGGGCCCCGCACAGTTCCGCGAGCGGCAGGTCGCGGGCCGAGAGCACTGCAGGAAGGCGTGAGTTCATCGACCAAGCGTGCGACCCGGTGCGCACCCGCCCCACGAAAAACGGGGATCTGTGGACAGATCCCCGTTCGTCGTGCTGTGGACGGCGCTTTACTGGCCGATGGCCTTCAGCCACGCCTTGCGGGTCTCGAGAGCCTCCGTGGCTTCCGTGATCGCCGCTGCGTCCCCACCAGCCTGCGCGACGGCCAGCTCGGCCTCAAGCTTGGCAATGGCATCGTGCAGCTGGCCGGCCAGACCCTCGGCGCGCGCCTTGGTCTCCGGGTTGTTGCGCTTCCAGTGGTCGTCGTCGAGCTTGCGCACGGCAGCCTCGACCTTGCGCATGCGGTCCTCGACGGACTTGACCGAGTCGCGCGGCACCTTGCCGATGTCGTCCCACCGGCGCTGGATGGAACTCAGCGCGGCGCGCGCCTTGGCCCGGTCCGTCTCCGTCAGCAGAAGTTCGGCCTCGGTGAGGAGCTCGAGCTTCAGAGTCAGGTTGCCTGCGAACTCCTCGTCGTCGTGCGCGTCGATTTCAGACTTGACCGAGTAGAGCACGTCGCCGGCCGCTTTGAACTTGGCCCACATCGCGTCGTCCTGCTTCTTTCCGCTGCGGCCCGCGAGCTTCCACTCGTCGAGGAGGTTGCGGTAGGCCGGGATACCATCGGCGCCCTTAGGTGCGAGGGCCTCGGCCTGCTCGATCAGGTGCTGCTTGCGGTTGCGAACGTCCTTGTGGGCGCTGTCCAGCTCGGCGAAGAACGCCTTGCGGTTCTGCTCGATCGTGGTTCGGGCCGCACGGAACCGCTTCCACAGGTCGTTCGCCTCACCCTTGGGGATACGCGGGGCGTCGTGCTGGTGGGCCTGCCACTTCGCGAACAACGCTTCGAGTGCGGCGCTGGTCTGCTTCCACTGCGTCTTGGCCGGGTCTTCGGCGGCGAGAGCCTCGGCCTCGGCGACGATCGCGGCACGCTCGGCGACGGCGGCGGTCGCTGCGGCCTTCGCGTCGGCACCCTGCTGTTCGGTGAGCTCCGTCACTGCGCCGCCGAGGGCACCCAGGCGAGCGGCCAGCGCTGCCAGGTTGCCGACCGCGTTCGCGTTCGCCACGGTCTCCGTCAGGTGCTTGACGGATTTCGCGATGTCGGCGGCAGGTGCGCCACCCTTGGCGCGCTGCTCGAGAAGCGTGACCTGGCCGTTGAGCTCAACGTATTTACGTTCGAAGTAGGCAAGTGCCTCTTCCGGCGTCGCGTCGGGGTACTGTCCGACGGCGCGTTCGCCTGTTGCTTCGCGCACGTAAACCGTGCCGGTTTCGTCTACGCGACCCCATGGTTGCTGATCTGTCGTAGTCAAGAGCCTCACCTTATTGATGTCGTTGTGTGCTCACAAGTGAGCCAATACCCGGTCAAGCCTATTGCAAGCCCGCGCGCTGTTTGTCTGTTCTACTGAACTGATACCTGAGTGATGCTGGTCGGAACCTGCGGGGTGCCGTCCGAAGAGCCGTCGGCAACGCCGGCATCCGTGATCTTGGCCTTGATATCGTCCAGTCCATCGGTCACCCGGCCGAGGACCGTGTAGCCGCCCACCGCGTCCGCGGGGATGGTCGTGTCCTCGTAGACGATGAAGAACTGGCTGCCCATACTGTAGGCGTTTCCGCCCTGTCGGGCCATGGCCAGGGTGCCGGCCGGGTACACGTCGCCCTCGGGGGCGTTCTCGATCGGACCATAGCTGTAGCCGGGGCCACCTGACCCCGTTCCGTCCGGGTCACCGCACTGCAGTACGAAGAAACCGCCGTCGGTGAGCCGGTGACAGGTCACGTCCTGGTAGAAACCGGTGTTGATCAGGTCGATGGTTGAGGACACCGCCTGAGGGGCGAGGGCTCCGTCCAGCTCGATCTCGAGGGGGATGTCGTTGAGGGCGAGGGTGCCTGTCCAGGCGCGGTCCTCCGCCAGGGTGCTGGACGGCACGTCGCCGGTGTTCCCGTCATCCGCCGGTGCGGCGGACGCGCTGGGGGAGTCGGAGGCTGCGGCGGAGGGAGCCGTGTCGCCGGGGCCCTCGGCGAAGAACAGAACCTGGGCGCCGACGGCCAGGGCCACAACCGCGACCACACCGACGCCGGCGATGAGGTTGTCCCGGCGGCGCCGTGTCACCTGCTGCGCATTCACCGCGCGCCGAGCCTGGAAGGCGCGCACTCGCACCCGACCCTCCCGGGCCTCACGTTCTTGCTTCTTGTTCGGTACCACGTCGTAGCCTCCAGGCTGCCTCCGGAAGAGGCCCGATCGAGCAGTGACGGCTCCGGCGTCTAGCGCCTGAACCACGTTGAACTCTACGCAACCCGGGGAGGGCAGACAAACATCCGCTCCGAGCAGCGCCGGATTCAGGATCGGCCCGGTCACCGGCACAAACTACGCTGGTTCCATGGTGGATTCACAACCGGGACTGCGCAGCGGCGCCACACCCCTTGCCGTGCGGATGCGCCCGACGAGCCTCGAGGAGGTCGCCGGCCAGAAGCACCTGCTCACACCCGGCTCCCCGCTGGTCAGCCTGGCCAGTGACAAGACGGGGGAGCAGGGCGCAGTCTCCGTCATCCTGTGGGGCCCGCCCGGAACCGGTAAGACCACCCTGGCTCAGGCCATCGCGCGCAGCTCGGGGCGACGGTTCGTCGAACTGTCCGCCGTGTCGGCCGGCGTGCGGGATGTGCGCCAGGTGATGGAGGAGGCACGCACGAGCCGGGACCTCTACGGACTCTCCACCGTGCTGTTCCTCGACGAGATCCACCGGTTCAGCAAGGCCCAGCAGGACGCCCTCCTCCCCGGGGTGGAGAACGGGGTCATCATCCTCGTGGCCGCCACCACCGAGAACCCCTCGTTCTCCGTCATCTCGCCGCTGCTGTCGCGTTCCCTGTTGCTGACCCTCGAGACGCTGAGCGACGACGATCTCGGCATCGTCGTCGACCGGGCCGTCGTCGACCCCCGCGGCCTGGCCGACCGATTCGTGCTCGACGCCGAGGCCCGGGCCGCGATCATCCGTCTCGCGTCGGGTGACGCCCGGCGGGCGCTGACTGCCCTGGAAGCCGGTTCGGTGGCCGCGGCGTCCTCCGTCGACGCGGAGTCTGCCGCCAAGCCGGTCATCACGACCGAGATCGTCGCCCTCGCCGTGGACCGTGCGCTGCTGCGCTACGACCGCAACGGCGATGAGCACTACGACGTCATCAGCGCCTTCATCAAATCGGTGCGCGGTTCGGACGTCGACGCGTCCCTGCACTATCTCGCGCGCATGATCGAGGCCGGCGAAGATCCCCGGTTCATCTGCCGCCGCATCATCGTGCTGGCCTCGGAGGACATCGGCATGGCCGACCCGCAGGCACTGCTGATCGCCATCGCGGCAGCGGACGCCGTGCAGTACATCGGCATGCCCGAGGGGCGTATCCCGCTCGCGCAGGCCGTCGTGCATCTCGCGACCGCACCCAAGTCCAATGCCGCCTATCTGGCCTTGGATGCGGCCATCGCCGATGTGCGCAGCGGCAAGACCGGCCGGGTACCCAAACCCTTGCGGGATGCCCACTATCCGGGCGCCAAACGCCTCGGCCACGGCAAGGGCTACAAGTACCCCCACGACGACGCCCTCGGCGTGCTCGCCCAGCAGTACCCGCCGGACGAGCTCACCGAGGTGCGCTACTACGAGCCGACCGAGCATGGGCACGAGCGCGAGGTGTCGGCCCGCCTCGCCAAGCTACGGAAGATCATCCGTGCCCGGTAGGCGGCCCGAGCGTGACGCTGTGCTAGCCTGAATTGTGCCTACAACTGGAATCGGCATGCGGCTGCGTCCGATTTCAGTCTGGATGGGTTTCGCTCTGTAGCCGGGCGTCCCGTGGCACCACCCCTCTGAACTCCCATGACGCCGTGCCTGTGCGGTCAGACTCGCCGGCCCGCGCCCTGGTTTCCCCTTGTTTGCAGTTCCATCGAAAGGACACCGTGTCTACCAAGTCACGTACCCGCAGTAAGACCCGCCTCTCGCGGGCCCTGGGCATCGCCCTGACCCCGAAGGCCGCTCGCTACCTCGAGAAGCGTCCGTACGCACCGGGCGAGCACGGTCGCACCAAGCGCAAGACCGACTCCGACTACGCCGTCCGTCTCCGCGAAAAGCAGCGCTTACGCGCCCAGTACGGCATCCGCGAAGCTCAGCTTAAGATCGCGTTCGAGGAAGCTCGCCGCGCCCAGGGACTGACCGGTGAAAACCTCGTCGAGATCCTCGAGACCCGTCTCGACGCTCTTCTCGTCCGCTCCGCCATCGCCCGCACCACCGCTCAGGCCCGTCAGATGATCGTGCACCGTCACATCCTGATCGATGGCCAATTGGTCGACCGACCCTCCTTCCGCGTGAAGCCGGGTCAGCTCATCCACGTCAAGCCCAAGAGCGAAGCCATGGAGCCGTTCCAGGTTGCAGCAGCCGGCGGTCACGTCGACGTTCTGCCCAAGCTCCCCGCGTACCTCGAGGTCGAGATCGACAAGCTGCAGGCCCGCCTCGTGCGCCGCCCGAAGCGCATCGAAATCCCCGTGACGTGTGAAGTCCAGCTCGTCGTCGAGTACTACGCGGCCCGCTAAACTCGGTCCACCCGCACCGCCGGCAGGCGCTGCAACTGAACTACGCTGGAGAGCGGATCACCCGTGGGGTGGTCCGCTCTTTGCGTAGGCGCACCTGCTCGTGAATGCCGAATCTGGAATGGATGGTTGGTCAATGTCGGGTGGAGATATCGTCGGGCTCGTGTTTGCGGCTGCCTTCCTGGGGCTGGTCGGGTTCCTGGCCGTGCCGCTGTTCAAACTCGGCCGGGTCTTCGACGAGACGACCCTGGCCATCCGTGACCTGACCCACAGCGCCACGCCGCTGCTCGAAGAATCCACCAAGACCATCCAGGAGACCAACGCCCAGCTGGCCCGGGTCGACACCATCACCTCGAACGTGGCGGATGTCACGGGCAACGTCTCCGCGCTGGTCGCCCTCGTCGCGGCCACCGTCGGCGGACCGCTGGTCAAGCTCGCCGGCTTCTCCGCGGGGGTGCGCGCAGCCCTCGGGGGTGCCCGCCCGGGCGGCACCCGTCGGCGCCTCAGGTAGTCGGGTACTCTGGGAGGGAGCCGGCCCCGTCTGGGATTCGCCGGTCAGGCGGTCGTTCGAGGCACTCGAACCGCCGGGAGCACCATCGTTTCAGCACCTATCTGGGTCTCCACACATATTCAGGGAGCATTGTCATGAAGAGTTTCATCTGGTTTGTCGTCGGCGTGACTACGGGGCTCCTGTTTGCCCGTGAAGGCGGCAAGACGCGTCAGGGCAAGCAATTCTTCGCCGACCTCGACACCAAGGCGCGGGAATTCGGCGAGGCCATCTCGGACGGCTATCGCAAGCGCGAGGCCGAGCTGCGGGACGCCATCGGCGACATCGCGTCGGACACCGAAGGCGCGATCGACAACCTCGCCAAGTAAGTGACATCCCATCTTTTCCGCTACAACGAACTACGGAACTAATGCAGACTGCTGAAATTCGCGGGCGCTGGCTCGACTTCTTCGCCGATCGCGGTCACACCGTCGTCCCCTCCGCCTCGTTGGTCAGCGACGACCCCACACTTCTCTTCACGGTGGCCGGGATGGTTCCGTTCGTCCCCTATCTGACCGGCCTCGTTCCGGCGCCGTACCCGCGGGCCACGAGCGTGCAGAAGTGCATCCGCACCAACGACATCGAAGAAGTCGGCAAGACGCCGCGTCACGGCACCTTCTTCCAGATGAACGGCAACTTCTCGTTCGGCGACTACTTCAAGGAACAGGCGATCGGCTACGCCTGGGAGCTGCTGACCGGCGCCGAGGCCGATGGCGGCTACGGTTTCGCCGAGAAGGATCTCTGGGTCACCGTCTACGAGGACGACGACGAGGCTTTCCGCTACTGGCGCGCCCTCGGCCTGCCCGAGCACCGCATCCAGCGCCTCGGCATGGACACCAACTACTGGTCGACCGGCCAGCCCGGGCCCGCCGGCCCCTGCTCCGAAATCTTCTTCGACCGCGGCCCGGCCTACGGCGTCGACGGCGGCCCGGCCACCGACGACGACCGCTACGTCGAAATCTGGAACCTCGTCTTCATGCAGTACCTCCGCGGCGAGGGCACCAGCAAGAACGACTTCGTCATCCTCGGCGATCTGCCGAAGAAGAACATCGACACCGGCATGGGCCTCGAGCGCGTCGCGTTCCTCAAGCAGGGCGTGCAGAACATGTACGAGATCGACCAGGTCCGCCCGGTACTCGACCGGGCCGCTGAACTGTCCGGCCGCCGCTACGGGGCTGACAATGACGACGACGTGCGGATGCGCATCGTCGCCGACCACGTGCGGTCGTCCCTGATGCTGATGAGCGACGGAGTGATGCCGTCCAACGAGGGTCGCGGGTACATCCTGCGCCGCCTGATGCGCCGCAGCGTGCGCGCCATGCGCCTCCTCGGCGTCGACGCCGCGACCTTCCCCGAATTGTTCCCGGCCTCGCGCGATGCCATGGCCGGCGCATACCCCGAGGTCAAGACCGACTACTCCCGGATCAGCCAGGCCGCCTACGCCGAAGAGGAGACGTTCCTGCGCACACTCGCCAGCGGCAGCGCCGTGCTGGACCTGGCCGTCGCGAAGACCAAGAAGGCGGACCGGGCCGTCCTACCGGGCGACACCGCGTTCCTCCTGCACGACACCTACGGTTTCCCGATCGAAATCACCCTCGAGATGGCCGAGGAGGCCGGGCTCAGCGTCAACCGTGAGGCCTTCGACACCCTCATGGCGAAGCAGCGGGCGATGGCCAAGGCCGACGCCAAAGCCAAGAAGACGCACCTCGCCGACCTGTCGGTCTACAGCGCCTTCCGGGCCGTCGGGGAGACCGTCTTCACGGGCTACGACGCCCTCCGCACCGAATCCAGCGTGCTGGGGATCATCGTCGACGGATTCTCCGTGGACCGCGCCGTTTCCGGCGAGATCGCCGAGGTCATCCTGGCCGAGACGGCCCTCTACGCGGAATCCGGCGGCCAGGAGGCGGACGCCGGCCTGATCGTGGGCATCGGCTACGAGCTCGAGGTGCTCGACGTGCAGAAGCCCGTCAAGGGACTGATCAGCCACAAGGTACAGGTTCGCTCCGGCGAGGTCGGCGTCGGGGAGGCTGCGACCAGCGTCGTCGACCCCGACTGGCGCCGCGGCGCCCGGCAGGCTCACTCCGGCACCCACGTGCTGCACGCAGCCCTGCGCCAGGTGCTCGGCCCGAACGCCCACCAGTCCGGTTCGTATAACAAGGCCGGCTTCTTCCGCCTCGACTTCTCCTGGAACCAGGCGCTGTCCCCGGCGACCCGCAGCGAGATCGAAGAGATCTCCAACAACGCCATCCGTGACAACCTGCCCGTGCTCACCCGTGAGCTGCCGCTGGCCGAGGCGAAGGCGCTGGGCGCGATGGCGCTGTTCAGTGAGAAGTACGGCGACCGTGTGCGCGTCGTCGACATCGGCGGCCCTTGGTCGCGCGAGCTGTGTGCTGGAACCCACGTCACCTCCAGCGCCGAGATCGGCATGATCAACCTCGTCAGCGAGGGTTCGGTCGGTTCCACCAACCGCCGCGTGGAATCGCTGGTCGGCCTCGAGGCCTTCCGCGACCTGGCCGCCGAGCGGGCTCTCGTCTCCCAGTTGACCGCGAACCTGAAGACGCCCCGGGAGCAGCTGCCGGAGCGGATCAACGAGCTGGTGCAGAACCTCAAGGCCGCCGAGAAGAAGATCGCGGCGTTCGAGGCTCGGGCCCTCTCCGACAAGGTACCGGCCCTCGTCGCGTCGGCCGCGCTGGCAGGGTCCGTCAGCGTCGTGGCCGAGCACATCGGAACGCTCCACTCCGCCGACGAACTGCGGATGCTGGTCACGGCCACCCGAACCCAGCTCGGCAGCACGCCGGCGGTCGTGGCCCTCGCTGCTGTTGTCGCCGACAAGCCCGTCGTCATCGTGGCCACCAACCCCGCGTCCCGGGAGGCCGGCCATCGCGCCGGCGCCCTGGCGAAGCAGGTGGCCGGCATCCTCGGCGGCGGCGGCGGCGGCAAGGACGACCTCGCTCAGGGCGGCGGCACCGACACTGCCGCCATTCCGGATGCCCTCGCCGCCGTACGATCCGCCGTAGCAGGCTGATCCATGCGTCACGGTGTGCGGGTCGGAGTCGACGTCGGTAAAGCCCGGATCGGGCTGGCCCGCAGCGATTCCCATGGCATGCTGGCGACCCCGGTCGAGACCGTGAGCCGCGACCACACGGGCAGCTCTGACGTGGCCCGGATCGAGGCCGTGGTGGCCGACCTCGACGCCGTCGAGGTCGTGGTCGGGCTGCCGCTCGCCCTCTCCGGAAACAGAACCGCGTCAACGGACGATGCCGTCGGTTTTGCCGAGGTCCTGGCCCGGTCCCTGAGCGTGCCGGTGCGCCTGGTCGACGAGCGCCTGTCCACCGTGGCGGCGCAATCGGTTCTGCGCGCCGCGGGGCGGAAGGCCAAAACCCAGAAACCCGTGGTCGATCAAGTCGCCGCGGTCATCATCCTGCAGCACGCCCTCGACACCGAACGCGCCCTCGGCACACCCGCCGGCACCGCCGTCGATCCCGTGCCCGAACCGCGTTCAGCCGCGATCTCCCCAGCTGCCGCACCGAATGAAGGGCAGCCGACACGATGACACCCTCTCCCGCCGATGGCAGTGGACCTCCGAGCGACCCGAGCGACCCGAGCGTCCCGAACGTCCCGAACGTCCCGCTGGGCTCCAGCGACTCGCTGGGCTCGCGCCGGGCCATCCGCGAGTCAAGAGAAGACGGCACCCGGTCGAGTCGTCGCGCTCTGCTGGACTCCGCACCGGCGCCGCGGAAGAGGAAGCGAAGCCGTCGGAGGGTCTGGGGCTGCCTGATCGTCCTCCTGGTGATGGTGGGCCTGGCCGGCGCCGCCGCCTTCCTTCTCCAGGAACCGATCGGCACGGTGATCGCCATGGTCCAGGGACCGGCGGACTACGACGGCTCCGGAGACGACGAGGTCGTCGTGATGATCCACGACGGCGAAACGGGTCAGGACATCGCGAACTCCCTGGTCGCCCAGGACGTGGTGAAGAGTTACGACGCGTTCTACGAGCTGCTCCGCGCGGAGGCCCCGGAACCGGTGTTCCAGCCCGGCGCCTACCGCCTGGCGAGCCAGATGAGCGCCCGCGCCGCCCTCGACGCCCTGCTCGACCCGGACAGCAAGCTCGAACAGACCGTGGTGATTCCCGAGGGGACCACGACCGTGTCGGTGCTCCAGCTGATCAGCGAGGGCACCAGCATCTCCCTGGCCGATCTCGAGGCCGCGGCCGCCGACGTCGGGCCCTTCGGTCTGCCGAGCGCGGCCACCACCCTCGAAGGGTTCCTGTTCCCGGCCACTTACACGTTCCCGCCGGAGACCACGGCGACCGAGGCCATCCGCACGCTCGTCGACCGCCAGTTCGAGGCGCTTGACGCGGCCGGCGTCGCACCCGAGAACCGCTGGAAGACCATCGTTCTCGCGGCCTTGATCCAGCGTGAGGCGGGGCTCACGGAGGACTTCTACCGGGTTTCCCGCGTCTTCCTCAACCGGCTCGACCCGGCGCAGTGGCCGAGTGGACTCATGCAGTCAGACGCGACCGTGGCCTACGGCACCGGGGCGACGGATCGGGTGAAGACGACGGATGCCGAGCGCGCCGACGCCGGGAACCCCTACAACACCTACGTGCACCCCGGGCTCCCCGCGGGACCGATTTCGAACCCCGGCGACGTCGCGATCGACGCCGCAGTGAACCCGGCCGACGGCAGCTGGTTGTACTTCGTGTCCTGGAACCTCGACACGGGTGAGACTATCTTTTCGACCACGATCGAGGAGCACGACGCCGCGGTCGACAAATGGCTGGCCTGGATGGCCGAACACCCCGAATACGGCTGAGTGCACCGAGTACCGCCGAAAGCCCCGAAGAGGACTGGGACCCGACACATGACTGAACCCGGAGCATCCACTCGGCACCTCGCGGTGCTGGGCGCGCCCATCGAGCACTCCCTCTCACCGGCCCTGCACAGCGCGGCCTATCAGGTGCTCGGCCTCGACTGGCGGTACGACGCCGTGCGGGTTCCGGCCGGCGGACTGCCGGACTTCCTCGCCTCCCTGGACTCCGACTGGCTCGGCCTCTCCCTCACGATGCCCCTCAAACACGAGATCCAAGCGCAGCTCGACGGCATCGACCGGGTCGCCGCCCAGACCGGCTCCGTCAACACGGTGCTAATCGGCGAGGCCGACGGCCGGCGCACGTTGCAGGGGTTCAACACGGATGTCACCGGCCTGGTTCGCGCCCTCGCCGACGCCGGGGTGCGGCGCGCGCCGCACGTGAGCCTGCTCGGCGCCGGCGCCACCGCGGCATCGGCTCTGGTCGCCGCGGCCGAACTCGGTGCGGAGCTGGTCGACGTGCTCGTGCGCACCCCGGCGAAGGCGGCCGATTTGGTCGAACTCGGCCGGAGCATCGGGGTGGTCGTGACGGTCTACCCGCTGAGCGACCTGCCCGACCCGGCGCGCGTTTGCGAACTGGTTATCAGCACCCTGCCCGGGGGCAGCGACCCGGGCGCCGAGTTCCCGGCCGGTCTGCGCCGCCGGGCGCTCCTCTTCGACGTGAGCTATTCCCCCTGGCCCAGCGCCCTCGCCCGGTCCTGGTCGTCGGCGGGCGGCACCGCGGTGTCCGGCGAGGGGATGCTGCTGCACCAGGCCCTGATCCAGGTGCGGATCTTCGTCTCGGGAGACCCGTTCGAGCCCCTGCCGGACGAGGACAGGGTGCTGGACGCCATGCGCGGTGCCCTGACCCGACGGGCTGTGACAGGATAGTGGTCATGCTTCGTTGGCTCACTGCCGGAGAGTCCCACGGCCCCGAACTCATCGCCATTGTCGAGGGTCTGCCCGCTGGAATCCCGGTCACTCTAGATGCGATCCGCCTCGATCTCGCGCGCCGCAAACTCGGTTACGGCCGAGGCGCGCGACAGAAGTTCGAACAGGACGAACTGAACATCTCCGGCGGCGTGCGCCACGGCCTCACCATGGGTGGTCCAGTCGCCCTGCGGATCGGAAACACCGAATGGCCCAAGTGGGCCGAGGTGATGAGCCCCGAACCGGTGGAAACCACCTCGGTGCGGGGCCGCGGCGCACCGCTGACCCGTCCGCGTCCCGGACACGCCGACCTGGTCGGCATGCAGAAGTACGGCTTCGACGAGGCCCGGCCGGTTCTGGAGCGCGCCAGCGCCCGCGAAACTGCGGCCCGCGTCGCGCTCGGCGCCGTCGCCCGGTCGTTCCTGGCCGAGCTCGGCATCACCCTGGTCAGCCACACCCTGTCGATCGGGCCGGTCCGGGTGCCCGACGACGCTCGGCTTCCCGAGCCCGGCGACGTCGACGCCCTCGACGCCGACCCGCTGCGCTGCTTCGACGCCGCCACCTCCGCCCTGATGGTGGCCGAGGTCGACCTGGCTCACAAGGAAGGCGACACCCTCGGCGGCGTCGTCGAGGTGCTGGCCTACAACCTTCCCCCGGGACTGGGTTCGTTCGTGCACTGGGACCGCCGCCTCGATTCACAGCTGGCGGCCGCCCTGATGGGCATCCAGGCCATCAAGGGCGTCGAGGTCGGCGACGGTTTCCTCACCACCACCCGGCGCGGCTCCCAGGCGCACGACGAGCTCGTGCAGGCCGACGGCCGAATCCAGCGGGTCAGTGACCGGGCCGGCGGCACCGAAGGCGGCATGAGCACCGGTACCGTCCTGCGCGTGCGCGCCGGGATGAAGCCCATCTCCACCATCCCGCATGCCCTCCGCACGGTCGACGTGGCCACCAGTGAGGCCGCCCCCGCGCACCACCAGCGGTCGGACGTCTGTGCTGTGCCGGCCGCCGGCGTGGTCGCCGAGGCCATGGTCGCCCTGGTGCTCGCGAACTCGGTCCTCGAGAAGTTCGGCGGCGACGGGATCGCAGAGACGCGCCGCAACCTGGACTCCTACCTGGCCGACATGCCGGCGAACCTCCGGACGGGCGCGTCCAGCGACGCCTCCCTCTAGAGCCGCCGGAGACCTCTGATGGCCGCACCGACGCATCCGATCCTGCCGCTCGTCTTCATCGGTCCCATGGCCGCCGGCAAGACCAAGATCGGCCGACGTGTGGCGAAGGCCCTCGACGTGCCGTTCATCGACACCGACCACCGCATCGTCGACCTGCACGGGCCGATCACGGACATCTTCGAGCAGCACGGCGAGGAGCACTTCCGGGCGCTCGAACGCCAGGCCGTGGCCCTCGCCCTCACCGAGCAGGCCGTGGTCTCGCTCGGCGGGGGAGCCGTGCTCGACGGGGAGACCCAGGCCGACCTCGCGGAATGCTCCGTGGTGTACCTGAGCGTGTCCGCTCGCGCCGTCGGGGCACGCATCGGCGGAGCCAAACGGCCGCTGCTGAAGGGCGGTATCGCCGACTGGAAGCGCATCTACGCGGAGCGGCGCCCGATCTATGAGTCGCTGGCCGGCATCCGTTTCGACACCTCGCACCGTCCCCTGGACGCCATCGCTGATGACGTCGTGAAATGGACCAAGAAAAGATCATGACCGGAGCACCTGTGCCTGATTCCACCGAGCCCACCATTGAGCCCGCCACGAAGCCCACTACCACCGAGCCCGCCACCACCGAGCCCACCACCACTGAGCCCAGCACCACCGTGATCACGGTCGCGGGCGTCGACAGCTACCCCGTGCTGATCGGGCGCGGCCTCGTCGACGACGTCGTCGAACAGCTCGGCCCGACGGTGGCGAAGGTGCTCATCGTGCACACGTCCCACCTGGGGGCCCGCGCCGTCGCCCTGCGTGAAAGCCTGCTGGGCAGATTCGAGGTGCTGATCGCCGAGGTGCCCGACGCCGAGGCCGCGAAGCGCGTCGAGGTGGCCGCGTTCTGCTGGCAGGTCATGGGCCAGGCCGACTTCAGCCGCACGGATGCCGTGATCGGCTTCGGCGGCGGCGCCGTCACCGACCTGGCGGGCTTCGTCGCAGCAACCTGGCTCCGCGGGGTGCGACTCGTGCAGATCCCGACCAGCGTGCTCGGCATGGTGGACGCGGCCGTCGGCGGCAAGAACGGCATGAATACCGCCGAGGGCAAGAACCTCGTCGGAACCTTCTACGCGCCCGCCGCCGTCATCTGCGACCTGGACGTGCTCGACGACCTGCCGCGTAACGAGATCCTGGCCGGCTTCGCCGAGATCGTGAAGGCGGGCTTCATCCAGCTGCCCGAGATCCTCGACATCGTCGAAGCGGATGTCGCGGCCGTCACCGACCCGCACACCCCGCAGTTCCGGCGCGTGCTCGAACTCGCGATCGGGATGAAGGCCCGGGTCGTCGGGGAGGACTTCAAGGAGTCCGGCCTGCGCGAGATCCTGAACTACGGGCACACCCTCGGCCACGCGGTCGAGCACGCCGAACGCTACGGCTGGCGCCACGGGGCCGCCGTCGCCGTCGGCATGATGTTCGCGGCCGAGGTCGCCCGGCTGAGCGGCCGGCTCTCGGATGAGGCCGTCGACCGGCACCGCAGCATCCTCGAATCGCTTACCCTGCCGACCACCTATCCGGTCGGCCGCTGGAGCACCCTGCTCGCCACGATGCAGCGCGACAAGAAGACCCGCAGCGGCATGCTGCGGTTCATCGTGCTCGACGATATCGGTAAGCCGACGGTGCTCGAAGGACCGGACTCGTCGTTGCTTTTCGCCGCCTATCAGGAGATCGGCTCCTAACCGATCGCGCCGCAGCGGGGGGCTTAGGCTGATCCCCAGGCCGGGCACCCGGTCGCCCCTGACCAGAGCTGTTCGGAGGTTTCATGACGAGTCCGTGGATCGTCCGGTCGGCCGGTGATACCGGGAGTGGCTCCTTCGCGAACCTGGCGGCTGCCCACGAGGCCGCCGTCACGGAACGCTTCATCGGTCCGGGCGTGCGCAAACTGGTGCAGGAGTCCTGGCAACGGTCGCTCTCTCTCAGCCTCGATCCGCTTCGGCTCGCCCCGGAACACGAACTCAGCTCCGACGAGTTGCGCGAGTTGCGCGACCGGCATCCGCTGGCCGCCGTGCTCCCCGTGGTGCATAACCTGCTCATCCGGCATGCCTTCCGCTCCGGCCTGATCGTGGCCATCGGTGACGAGTTCGGCCGCCTGCTCTGGATCGACGGTGACCGAAGCGTGCGGAGCAAGGCGGAGGGGATGCTGTTCGTCGAGGGGTCGGACTGGTCCGAGCGTCGGGTCGGCACGAGCGCGCCAGGCACGGCACTGGCCCTCGACCACGGAATCCAGATTCAGCGAGCCGAGCATTTCAACCAGCTGGCACATCCGTGGAGCTGCACGGCCGTGCCCATCCACGACCCGCATTCCGGCTCCATCCTCGGCGTCATCGACATCACCGGCGGCGACGAGGCCGTGGCCCCGCAGACCCTCCCGCTCGTGGAGGCGGCCGTCGCGGCCCTGGAGGCGGAGCTGCGCATCCAGCGGCTGAGCGCCGCCTCTACTCCGCCCACGGTGGCCCGATTCTTCGGATCGGCGCCGCAGACCACTTTGGTGCGGTCGTCGCCGGCCCGGTTGGAGGTGCTCGGCCGAGACCACGGCCAGCTCGACTACGCCGACGGCCCGGTCGAGATCAGCCCCCGGCACGCCGAGATCCTCGCCCTGCTGGCGTGGAACCGGGCGGGCTCTCCGCCGACCGTTTGTCGCTGCTGCTCACCGACCAGGCCAACGCGGTCGACGGCCGAGCTGCAGCCCGACGGCTCCGCGACCGGTGCCCGCAATTTCCCGCAACGTTGAAGCAACGTTCTCCTTCTTAGGCTCAAGGCCAGGTCCGCGTCCCGCGGTTCCACCCGACAACGTCGTCGACGAGGAGACATCATGACCGTCTATTCCAACCCCGGAACACCGGGCGACCTAGTGACCTTCATACCCCGCGACGAGAACTGGATCGGCGGCGAGTGGGTCAAGTCCGTCAAGGGCCAGTACTTCGAGGACATCTCGCCCGTCAACGGAAAGCCGTTCGCCGAGGTGGCCCGCGGCACCGCGGAGGACATCGAACTGGCACTCGATGCCGCGCACCGGGCCGCACCGGCGTGGGGGAAGACGTCATCGACCGAACGCGCCGCCGTGCTCAACTTGATCGCCGACATCATCGACGCGAACCTCGAACTGCTCAGCGTCGCCGAGACCTGGGAGAACGGCAAGCCGGACCGCGAAACGCTGAACGCGGACATCCCACTCTGCTCCGACCACTTCCGCTATTTCGCCTCCGCGATCCGGGCCCAGGACGGCGACCACGCCGAACTGGGCGGGGACATGGTCTCCTACCAGTTCCACGAACCGCTCGGCGTCGTCGGGCAGATCATCCCGTGGAACTTCCCGCTGCTGATGGCCGTCTGGAAGCTGGCCCCGGCCCTGGCCGCCGGCAACGCGATCGTTCTGAAGCCGGCCGAACAGAGCGCCCCGCGGCGTGCGATTCCTGCTGCGCTCCCGACTGATGGAGTCGTTCGAGTAGCCTCTCCTCCACCGATCCCTCCCGGACACCGCCCTGTGCACGGCGGCCGCAACGGATGCCCGCACGGCCAGTCTGGGTCGCATGACTTCCCCACTTCGCGTCGAAGACGCTCCCCCCGTGACCACGACCGTCGAGGCGCGAGAACGCGTGGCCGATCTCATCGGTCACGCGATCAGCCGTCAGCTCTGGTTCATCCTGCTCGACGCCCGGGGTCGGCAGATCCCCCTGCTGATTCCCGTCGACGACATCCCGCTCCGTCCTGAACCCGGCGGCGCGGCCGTCTTCGCCGCCGCGGTCAACCGGCTCCTCTCCGTGCACGGGCCGGGTGGCAGCGTCATCCTCACCCTCGAACGCCCGGGCACCCAGGGGCTGACGGCACCCGACCAGGCCTGGGCCCGGGAACTCTCCGCCTCCTTCGGCAAGCTGGTGCGCATCACGGGCATGTTCGTCGCCCACGACGAGGGTGTCTGCGAACTCGTGGCGCCGGTCGGGTGAGCGGTGGCAGACTGGCACGATGATGGACGACTATGAGTGCTTGATCGCCGGTGCCCCGTCGGTCGGCGTTCGGCTGAGCGGGAGGCCGGCGGATGCCTGAGCGCACCCTGATCCTGTTGCGGCACGCCAAATCGGACTGGTCGGGCGGGCAGGCCGACGTCGACCGCCCGCTGGCGGAACGCGGGGTGCGCCAGGCGCCGCGCGCCGGGGAGTGGCTGGCCCACAGCGGCTACGCGATCGATCTCGCGGTCGTGTCCCCGGCGGAGCGCGCGCGGGCCACCTGGGACCTCGTCGCGGCCGAGTTCGACAGCGCCCCGCCGATCCATGTCGACGAAGCCGTCTATGCCGCCTCTGGCGGCGAACTGAAGGGCGTCGTCCGTGCGCTGCCGGACACGGTGCACGTCGTCGTCCTGGTGGGTCACAATCCAGGACTCGAGGATCTGGCCGGCGATCTCGCCGGCAGACCCGTGCCGCTGCCGACCTCGGCCGTCGCCGTGATCGGGTGGGAGGGTCCCTGGTTGCGAGCCGGCCGCACCCCGGCCGCCCTCCTGGCCCAGGGCCGGCCGCCCCAGGGGGAAGTCCCGCCTCCCTAGCGCACCGGGTGTCGCTCCGGCCTTCACGCATCCGGAGCCGTTTTCCTGGCCCGTCGGGAGGCCTTCCTGGCGGCGCTCTCTGAGGCCATGAGCGCGCGGGTGGCCGTGACGTCGCCGAGCAGGGGACGTAACCAGCGCGCGGCCGGATCGGAATCGACGAGGAGCATTCGCATCAGCAGGGTGAGCGGGGTCGCGAGGAGTGCGCCGATTGGCCCGATGATCGCCGACCAGACCAGCAGGGACACGAAGGTGATCGTCTGGCTGAGGGCGACCGCGTTGCTGACCAGTCGTGATTGGATCGCACCCTGCACGATGGCGTTGACGAGAGTGTAGACGATTACGACGGCGATAGCCGTCTCCCAACCGCCCTCGAGGAATCCGAAGATGACCGGCGGGATGAGTGCGACGAGGTAGCCGAGGTTCGGAATGAAGCTGCCCAGGAACGAGAGCACACCCCAGAGGAACGCTCCCGGCACGCCCAGGAGCACCAGGGCTAGGCTGTTGAGCGCGCCCTGCACCACGCCGAGCACCGTGGTCGTGACCATGTAGCGGCGCACGTTCGAGCCGTAGGTCCGGAGCGCATCGACCAGGCTCGGTCGGGCCGGCTCGAGCTCGCGCAGCAGCGTGTGCAGATAGCTGGCATCCATCGCCATCAGCAGCAGCGTGGTGACGATGACCACCAGCGTGCCGGTGAGACCGGCGACGTTCCCGAGCAGGTTCGTCACGAACGCGGCGATGCGCTCCGGATCGAATCCCGAGACGATCGTCTGCACCTGCTCGGTACCGACGCCGAAATTCGTCAGCACGACTCCCAGCGCCGCGGCCATCTCGGCCAGCTCCGTACTGTACTGGTTCAGCAGGGTCGGGAACTGCGCGAGGGCCAGCAGCAGCGCCGCCATGAACCCGCCGAGAACGAGGAACACCGCGGCGGCGACCGAACCCGTGGCCAGCCCGCGAGGCACACCGCGTCGTTCCAGGGCGTTGCGGAGCGGATGGACGCAGATTGTGAGGATCAGGGCCAGTAACACGGGGGCCGCAATGGAACGGATGGCGGCCAGGCCGAATGCGACGACCGTCGCGCCGGCCAGGCCGATCAGGATGGCGTCACCCCGAGGCAGACCCCTGGGCGGGGCCAGGTTCGGGGCGGGGATGACGGTTGCACCGGAGCCGGGGGCGGAGCCGGGGGCCGGAACCGCGCCGACGGTTCCCAATGACGCTGCGCGGGGAGGCTTTCGTCGTTGCCACCGCATGGGGTTCCCCATCCTGATCGGGTCATCCGGCTCATCCGGCGGGTTTGCCCCGAATGTAGACCCGCGCGGCCCGGCCGGATACGACTGACGAATTCGACGGAGATTTTGAGCCATCCGGCGTGTGCGGACCGATTTCGGGTGCGTACGACCAAAATCTCCGTCGAATTCGTTCGGGACTGGGGGAGTGCGGGCAGGGGGAGTGAGGCCGGGATATGGGTGCAGGAACTGGGGGACTGGGCGCGGGGACGGGCAGGGACGCGGGTTACAGGCCGAGCCAGGACCAGTGGCTGAGTGGCCAGTTGATCACGAACGCCCGGCCGACCACATTGTCGACGGGAACGAATCCGTGGCCGGGCGTGTCCGAGTGCAGCCGGCTGTCGGCCGAGTTGTAGCGGTTGTCACCCTCGACCCAGAGAGACCCTGCGGGCACGGTCACGGAGAAATCGGACTCGGACGTGCGGGCGACACCCGGCGGTAACTTGAGGTAGGGCTCGCTGATCGGTTCGCCGTTGACGGTGGTGCGGCCCGAGGGGTCGCAACAGGCCACCTCATCGCCCGGAAGCCCGATGACGCGTTTGACGAGGTGGTCTCCGGATTCCGAAGCCTCGAGGCCCGCCTGAGCGGAGAGCCACTGGATGCCGTCGGCGACGGGGTTCCCTGCCTCGAGCGGGGCCGATCCGGCCGGCCCCAGCCACCCGCCGGGGTCGACGAACACGACGATGTCGCCGTGACCGACGTCGACCACGTTTGGGACGAGCTGGTTGACGATGATGCGATCGTTGATCTGCAGGGTGTTCTGCATCGATCCGGTTGGAATGTAAAACGACCGGACCAGGAATGCCTTGGTCAGGAACGAAACGACGAGGGCGATCGCGAAGATGACGACCAGGTTGCGGAGCACCCGGCGCCACCGGCGTGTGGAACCGTCGGCGCCGCCCGCGGCGTTGCCGCGTCGGTCGTCCCGAGGCCGTCGCCCCGCGATCTCGAAATCTGTCACTGTGTCCCCTGACGTGATGCGTGATGCGTGATGCGTGGTGGTGCACTTCGACCGATACGGGGCGACTTCAGGGCCTGGGCAGACACAGCAAGGATGCACCCGGCGGCCGATTCCTGCCAGAGCGGAGCAGATCTCACTGGGTCACCGGACTGCGGCCTTCGGCTCTGCCGACAACGAAATCGGCTCTCCGACAACGAACTCGGCTCTGCCGACAACGAACTCGGCTCTGCCGAGAACGAACTCGGCTCCGCCGCATGATCGGTCGAGTGCTGCACGCCAAAATCCCCATCGACGACTCCACCCGAGCCGGCGCGTTCCATCGCGAGGTGTCCGGCTGGGAGGGCACGCAGTGGGGACCGTCCGTCCGCCGGACGCTCTCCGGCGACGAACCGGGTCCCGGTGCGGAGGGTGGCGTGACAATTTGCTCCGTGACGCCCGAGGGAGTCGTCAGCTACGTCGACGACATCGACGAGGCCCTGTCAAGGGTTGTCGAGGCCGGGGGCACGCCGGTGACCGACCGGATGCCCATTCCGACCAGGGGCTGGATGGCCCACCTCCGCGATTCCGAGGGAGATCTGATCGGCCTGTCCCAGGCGAACACCGCAGCGGGGATGCCCGCAGCCCTGGGCGAGGCCTGAGCCGCGGTTGTCACCGCCGCGGATATCGTCGGCTGGGGCTCAGTCCGTGGGGCGGCTGCGCGGGCTGACGTTGGAGCGCAGAGACTCGACCTGCTCCCGGGCCTCGTCTTCCGTGCGGTACGCGTCCGGCGACGGAATATTCTGCCCGTTGTCCGCCGAGAAACAGAACCGGTAGCCGCCCGACGGGTCCTGATAGATTTCGAATTTTCCGGCCATGTCACACCCTCGTCCTTGGCCTGGTACCGGCCAAACAACCGGCCTCGTCACCCTACCGCCACGGATCCGAGTCGGATAGGGGGGCCGCGGTGAGCGGCAGCCCGATCTCGCTGGGCACGGGTCCCGCACAGACTTCGCGGCTTATGATTGACAAAGATCTACGACCCGATGGGAACCCTTTTCGCATGATTGCGCGCGCACCATTCTTTGTTCGCAATCGGGTCGACGGCACCGACGGGGCTCTCGCCGGCCGGGCCGACGGCGCGGGCATCCGTGACACGGTCACGCGGTACTATTCGCTGACCAAGCCTGGTGTGCTGTACGGCAACGCCCTGACGGCCGCGGCCGGCTTCCTGCTCGCGGCCCGAGGTCAAGTCGACCTCGCCTTGTTCGCGGCGCTGTGCGTGGGAACCACACTCGTGATCGCCTCGGCCACCGTGCTCAACAATGTGCTCGACCGTGATATCGACACGGTCATGGAACGCACCAAGAAGCGTGCCACCGTGACCGGCCGCATCGGCGTGCGCAACGCGGTGATCTTCTCGAGCCTGATGTTCGTCCTCGGCATGGCCATCCTGATCGCCTGGACGAACTGGCTCGTCGTCGCCGTCGGACTGGGCGGGTTCCTCGTCTATGTGGTGCTCTACGGCATGCTGTCCAAGCGCATGTCGATCCACGGCACCCTGGTCGGAAGCGTCTCGGGCGCCGCGCCCATCCTGGCCGGTTACGTCGCCGTCACCGGCGCGGTCGACATCGGGGCCGTGCTCGCCTTCCTGGCCGTGTTCCTCTGGCAGATGCCCGAGTTCTACTCCATCGCCATCTACCGCCACGACGAGTACGCCCGCGCGGGCGTGCCCGTCATCTCCGTGGTGCGCGGCATCCCGAACACCACGGTGCAGATCCTCGTCTACACGGTGGGATTCGTCGTATCGACCCTGCTCCTGTCGGTGTTCGGCTACGTGGGCTACGTCTACACGGCGGTCATGGGCGTGCTCGGCGCCTACTGGATCTGGCTCGGCCTCGTCGGCCTGCGCGCCACCGATCCCTCCGCCTGGGCCAGACGGATGTTCCGCTACTCCCTGGTCATGATCCTGGTCTACTGCGTGATGATCTCGGTCGGGCCGATCCTGCCCTGATCCTGCCCTGATCCTGTCCCGGTCCGGCCTCGGTCCGGCCTCGGTCCTGTCCCGGTCCGCCCTGGCCCGGCCCGGGCGGTGGGCGCCCGCCGGTGGGCACGCACTCCCTTAGGCTGTGTGCATGAGTACAGTCCTCGTTCTGAACGGCCCGAACCTGGGGCGGCTCGGCAGCCGCGAACCCGACGTCTACGGCTCGGCCGACCTCGACCAGTTGCGTTCAACGCTGGCGCAGGCCGCCCCGGCTGGGATGACGGTCGACGTGCGCCAGACGGATGACGAGGCCGAACTCATCCACTGGTTGTACGAGGCCGTCGACGAGCGCATCCCGGTCATCCTGAACCCGGCGGCGTTCACGCACTACAGCTACGCGCTTCGGGATGCCGCCGCTCTCGTGACCAAGGCCGGTGTCACCCTGGTCGAGGTGCACCTGTCCAACCCGCACGCCCGGGAGACGTTCCGGCACACGAGCGTCGTCAGCGCCGTGGCCACCGGAGTGATCGCCGGCTTCGGCTTCGACTCCTACCGCCTGGCCCTGGACTTCATCGCCCGATCGGTGCCGCGGGTCTCCTGACCGGCCTGCTCCCCGCGCCTTTGGTGCACGGGCTGCGGGGCAACTACACTCGTTCAAGGCCGATTCGGCCGCGCACCTTCCTAATTGAACCAAGTGAACGGAACACCTTTTCATGGCATCAACCGCCGATATCCGAAATGGCGTCGTACTCAACATCGATGGCCAGCTGTGGGCAGTCACCGATTTCCAGCACGTCAAGCCGGGCAAGGGCGGCGCCTTCGTCCGCACCAAGCTGAAGAACGTCGTGACGGGCAAGACCGTCGACCGCACCTTCAACGCGGGCGCGAAGATCGAAACCGAGAACGTCGACCGGCAGGACTTCCAGTACCTGTACGCCGACGGTGACTCCTACGTCTTCATGGACGTGTCCGATTTCGATCAGCTGCACGTGCCGGCGGTCGTCGTGGGCGATGCGGTCAACTTCATGCTCGAGAACCAGAACGTGACGATCGCCCTGCACAACGGCAACCCGCTCTACGTCGAGCTGCCGGCATCCGTCGTGCTCGAGATCACGTACACCGAGCCGGGCCTCCAGGGTGACCGGTCGACGGGCGGCACCAAGCCGGCCACCGTCGAAACGGGCTTCCAGATCCAGGTTCCGCTGTTCCTCGAGCAGGGCACCCGCGTCAAGGTCGACACCCGCACCGGGGACTACCTGGGCCGCGTCAACTAGTGAGCGCTCGGACCAAGGCGCGCAAGCGCGCGATCGACATCCTGTACGCCGCCGACGTGCGGCAGAGCACCATCCCGGAGTCGCTCGCCCTCGAGGCGCAGCGCGCCGCGAGCGAGCCGGCCCGGACGGCCTCATGGCTCTACGCCCGGGACATCATCGACGGCGTGGTCGACCACCGCGAGGAGATCGACGAGCTCATCGAGACGTACTCGCAGGGCTGGACACTGGCGCGCATGCCCATCGTCGACCGCGCCATCCTGCGCATCGGCATCTGGGAGATCCTCTTCAACGACGCTGTTCCGCACGCCGTCGCCATCGACGAGGCGGTCGAGGCCGCCAAGATCCTGTCGACGGATGACTCGGCCGGCTTCGTGAACGGACTCCTCGGGCGCATCGCCCAAACCGCACCATCCGCGTAGTCCGTTCTGCCAGGGGGAACGTATGACCAGCACCGAGCCCGAACCGACCCGCGCCCCGGAGCCGTATTCGCCGGCCTACGGGCACCCGCCGTTCCCGGCGGCGCCGAAGACGAACACCCTGGCGATCATCTCGCTGGTGTCCGCCTTCTTCGTCTCCCTGGTCGCCGTGATCACCGGGCACCTCGCCCTCGGGCAGATCAGACGCACGAATGAAGGCGGCCGGGGGCTGGCGATCGCCGGGCTCGTGCTCGGCTATGTGGGCGTCGTGACCACCACCCTCGCGATCGTGCTGGCCGTCGTCTTCGCGGCGACGGTGATCCCCCTGATCCTGTCGGTTGTGGGCGGCAACGCGGCCGGCCTGCCGTCCCTCTCCGCCACGAACGAGCCCGAGACGGACGAGCCGACCGGGGATGCGCCGCAGCAGGCCCTGCCCACCGGAACCGTCGGCGCGGCCCATTTCGACGACGGCTACCTCTCGGTCGGCACCGGAGCCCAGGTCGTCGACGTCTATTTCGACCCGATGTGCCCCTACTGCCGCCAGTTCGAGGAAACGAACGGTGGGCAACTGGCCGCCCTCGTCACCGACGGGAGTATCACCCTGCGGCTGCACTCGCTCACCTTCCTCGACCGGGTGTCGCAGGGAACGGCCTACTCGACCCGGGCATCCGCCGCGCTGACCTGCCAGGCCACCCTCAACCCGGAGCGCCTGCTCGCCTACCAGGCTGCCCTCTTCGCCAACCAACCGGCCGAGGACACCGCCGGTCGGAGCGACGCCGAACTCGCCGGCCTCGTCGAGAGCCCCGCCGATATCAGTGCGTGCCTCGCGGCCGGTGAGTACCAGGGCTGGTCTCAGGCGAACACCGAACAGGCCTTGAACGGCCCGATCGAGGATGCCGACATCACTCGGATCCAGGGCACGCCGACCGTGCTCGTGAACGGCAGCGTCTACGCCGGCGGGCTGACCGACCCGGTCGAGTTCCGGGACTTCCTCACGGCCGGCTCAGTCGGCTGAGTCGTTCCGTCGGCCGGGCTTCCGGGCCAGGTCAGGCTCGGGGGAGCCCTGCCAGGTGCTAGAGTGAAGTCCGGAAATGACATCCTTTAACAACCGTCCGGTGAGGCGGGGAAGGAGGTCGGGTTGATGGCACGCACCGTGTTGAACCAGGCTGATATTGCTCGAGCGTTGATTCGGATCTCCCACGAGATCCTGGAGTCCAATCGAGGCGCCGAGAACCTCGTGATCCTTGGCATCCCCACCCGCGGGGTCGTTTTGGCCCGCCGCATCGCCGAGGCCATCGCGCGCATCGAGCCCACCGCGACGGATGTCCGGGTCGGCTCCCTCGACGTCACCATGTACCGCGACGACCTCGGCCACACCCGCACCCGCACACCGTCCCGCACCCTGGTGCCCGGCAGCATCGACGGCGTCACGGTCGTGCTCGTCGACGACGTGCTCTACTCGGGCCGCACCATCCGCGCCGCCCTGGACGCCCTCGGCGACCACGGGCGGCCGAAAATCGTGCGCCTGGCGGTCCTCGTGGACCGCGGCCACCGTGAACTGCCGATCCGGGCCGACTTCGTGGGCAAGAACCTGCCGAGCTCGACCGCAGAACGCATCAACCTGCACCTGCTCGAGGTCGACGGGGACGAATTCGTCAGCATCGACGGCGGGCCTGTCGACGGCGGGCCTGTCGACGGCGGAGACACGGAGGGCGCGTCATGAGGCACCTCCTGTCGACCAAGGGCATGAGCCGCGACGAGGCGATCCTGCTGCTCGACATCGCCGAGGACATGGCGGATGTCGCCGACCGTGAGGTGAAGAAGCTCCCCACCCTGCGTGGCAAGACCGTGGTCAACCTGTTCTTCGAGGACTCGACCCGCACCCGGATCTCCTTCGAGGCCGCCGCGAAGCGGCTCAGCGCCGACGTGATCAACTTCAGTGCCAAGGGCTCGAGCGTGTCCAAGGGCGAAAGCCTCAAGGACACCGCCCAGACCCTCGCCGCGATGGGCGCCGACGGGGTCGTCATCCGGCACCCGGCCTCCGGCGCCCCGCACGTGCTCGCCGAGAGCGGCTGGATCGACGCGGGCATCATCAACGCGGGCGACGGCACCCACGAGCATCCGACCCAGGCCCTGTTGGACGCGTTCACCATCCGTCGCCGCCTGCACGGGGGTGCTGCGCGCGGCAAGGGCCTGGACGGGGTCACGGTCACCATCGTCGGTGACATCCTGCACTCGCGGGTGGCCCGCTCGAACCTGTGGCTGCTCACCACGCTCGGGGCGCACGTGAGCCTGGTCGCTCCGCCCACCCTGCTGCCGATGGACATGAGCGGCTGGCCGGCCGAGTCCGGCTTCGACCTGGACGCGGCCATCGACGCCGGACCCGACGTGGTGATGATGCTGCGCATCCAGCAGGAACGAATGAACGCCGCCTTCTTCCCGAACAGCCGCGAGTACTCGCGCCGTTGGGGGCTGGACGACGAGCGGTTCGGTCGCCTGGCCCGGACTACCATTGTGATGCACCCCGGCCCCATGAATCGCGGCCTGGAAATATCTTCAGCGGCGGCCGATTCGGCCGGTTCAACCGTGCGCGAACAGGTCGCCAACGGAGTTTCAGTGCGGATGGCGGCACTGTACCTGCTGCTGTCCGGCGATCGGGAGGAGTCATAGATGTCCAGCGACACCGCTGCCAGCACGCCGTATCTGATCCGGGGCGCGACGCTCGCGGACGGCACCCGCACCGACTTCGTCCTCGCCGACGGCCGGATCGCGGAAATCGGCTCCGGCCTCTCCCGCGCCGGGGCGAGCATCGTCGACGCGGCCGGTCTGATCATCCTGCCCGGCCTGGTCGACCTGCACACGCACCTGCGCGAGCCGGGCTTCGAACAGAGCGAGACCATCCTGACCGGCAGCCAGGCGGCGGCCGTCGGCGGCTTCACCAGCGTGTTCGCGATGGCCAACACCTCACCGGTTCAGGACACCGCCGGCGTCGTCGACCAGGTGCTCGCCCTCGGTGAGCGGGCCGGTTACGTCACCGTGCAGCCGATCGGCGCCGTCACGGTCGGACTCGCGGGGGAGCGCCTGGCCGAGCTGGGCGCCATGGCCACCAGCCGCGCCCGGGTTCGGGTCTTCTCCGACGACGGTTTCTGCGTCTCCGACCCGCTGCTGATGCGCCGGGCCCTCGAGTACGTCAAGGCGTTCGACGGCGTCGTCGCCCAGCACTCCCAGGAACCGCGCCTGACCGAGAAGGCCCAGATGAACGAGGGTGCCCTTTCCAGCGAGCTGGGGATGGTCGGCTGGCCCGCAGTGGCCGAAGAGTCGATCATCGCCCGCGACGTGCTGCTGGCCGAGCACGTCGGGTCCCGCCTGCACGTCTGCCACGTGTCGACGGCCGGCTCGGTCGACGTCATCCGCTGGGCCAAGGCCCGCGGCATCCAGGTGACCGCCGAGGCCACCCCGCACCACCTGCTGCTCACCGAAGACCTGGTCGTCGGTTACGACGCCCGGTTCAAGGTCAACCCGCCGCTGCGCCGCCGCGAAGACGTCGAAGCCCTGCGCGCCGGCCTGGCCGACGGCACCATCGACATCGTCGCCACGGACCACGCCCCGCACCCGGTCGAGGCGAAGGAGTGCGAATGGGACGCCGCTGCGAACGGCATGGTCGGCCTCGAAACCGCCCTCTCCGTGGTGCATTCGGCCGTCGTCGACACCGGACTGCTGGATTGGACGGACATCGCGCGCGTGCTCTCCAGCACCCCGGCGAGGATCGGCCGGCTCTCCGGCCAGGGGCAGGGTCTGCTCGTCGGGGCACCCGCCGAGCTCACCCTCTATGACCCGGCCGCGAGCCGCGTCTTCGGGCGCGGCAATCTGGCAGGCAAGAGCGCCAACTCGCCCTATCTGGCGATGACCCTGCCGGGCCGGGTGGTGGCCACGTTCCACCGGGGCTACGCCACGGTGCTGGACGGAGCGCTGCGGCCCGCCGACGAGATCTCGGCACTCGGGGGGCGCACCGATGGCTAGGACCCTCGCCACCGTCATCACCGTCGCCGTGCTGCTCGGCCTGCTCGGCCTCATGCTGCGCAGCTGGCGGCGTCGCAGCCGCCGGGATGCCGCCCTGCCGGCCGGCTACCCGCTACCGGTCGACGCCGCACTGGAGCTGGCCTCCGTCGCGGTGCTCTACGTCGCAACGACCCTGCGCGCCCGGCCGCTGGAACGCTTGAACATCCCCGGACTGGGTTTCCGCGCCCGGGCTCGCCTGACCATCACCGAGGCCGGTGTGATCCTCGCCCTGGCCGGCGAGGAGGCGGTGTTCATCCCGGCCTCGGCCATCGCCGTGCTGGAAGACGCCACGGTCGCGATCGACCGCGTCGTGGAGACCGACGGTCTGCTGCTGCTCGGCTGGCGGCTGCCCGGCGTCGACGGCCAGGTCGTCGACAGCTACTTCCGCATTCTTGACCCATCCGACCGCGTCAGTGTGAACGACGTCATCCGAACCATTGCGGCCGACGCCCTGCGCCCGGCCGCGCATGATGAAAGCGAGGCGTAGCGTGAGCAACGCAACGACCCCCGACCGACCGAATCCCGCTGTGCTCGTGCTGGAAGACGGCCGCCGTTACGAAGGACGTGCCTACGGCAGTGTGGGACAGACCCTCGGCGAAATCGTCTTCGCCACCGGCATGACCGGCTACCAGGAGACCCTCACCGACCCGTCCTACGCCGGTCAGGTCGTGCTGATGACGGCACCGCACATCGGCAACACGGGTGCCAACGACGAGGACATGGAATCCCGCCGCATCTGGGTGTCCGGCTTCGTCGTGCGGGAGCCCGCCCGCATCGCCTCCAACTTCCGGTCCACCCGCAGCCTCGACGACGACCTTGAGAACGGGGGAGTCGTCGGGATCAGCGGCATCGACACCCGTGCGATCACCCGCCACATCCGCTCGGCCGGCGCCATGAGGAGCGGAATCTTCTCCGGCGACCGCTTCACCCTCTCTGACGGTGAGCAGCTGGAGCTGGTGCGCTCCGGCGCCGGCATGCGCGGACGCAACCTGTCCGATGAGGTGTCCACGGTCGAACCGTTCTCGATCCCCGCGCAGGGCGAGCGCATCGGCTCCGTCGCGGTGCTGGACCTCGGGGTCAAGACCTCCACGCTCAATCATTTGGCCGCGCGCGGCTTCGAGGTGCTGGTGCTGCCGCAGTCGGTCACCGCCGAGCACGTGCTGTCTCTGAACCCGTCGGCCCTGTTCTTCTCCAACGGCCCCGGCGACCCGGCCGCCTCCGACCTGCACGTGGACCTGCTGCAGGCGGTGCTGCGGGCCGGCCTGCCGTACTTCGGCATCTGCTTCGGAAACCAGCTGCTCGGCCGGGCACTCGGCTTCCGCACCTACAAGCTGCCCTTCGGGCACCGGGGCATCAACCAGCCCGTGCTCGACAAGACCACCGGCCGGGTGGAGATCACCTCGCAGAACCACGGGTTCGCCGTGGACATGCCCATCGAGGGTGTGCACGAGTCACGGACCGGCTTCGGCCGGGTGGAAGTGAGCCATTACAGCCTCAACGACCAGGTGGTCGAGGGCATCCGCTGCCTCGACATCCCCGCCTTCTCGGTGCAGTACCACCCGGAGTCTGCGGCCGGCCCGCACGACGCCGAGTACCTTTTCGATCGGTTCAGGGATGTGGTGGTCGCCAATCGAGCGGCTGCCGGAGCAGGAGACGCCAAGTAATGCCCAAGCGCGACGACATCAACAGCGTCCTTGTCATCGGCAGCGGACCGATCGTGATCGGCCAGGCCTGCGAATTCGACTATTCCGGAACCCAAGCCTGCCGGGTGCTGCGGGCCGAGGGGGTGCGGGTCATCCTGGTCAACTCCAACCCGGCCACCATCATGACTGACCCCGACTTCGCCGACGCCACCTACATCGAGCCGATCACCCCGGAGATCCTCGAGACGATCATCGCCAAGGAACGTCCGGATGCGATCCTGCCGACCCTCGGCGGCCAGACCGCACTCAACGCGGCCATCGCGCTGCACGAGCGCGGCATCCTCGAGAAGTACGACGTCGAGCTCATCGGCGCCTCGTTCGACGCGATCCAGAAGGGCGAGGACCGCCAGATCTTCAAGCAGCTGGTGCTCGATGCGGGCGCCGGCGTCGCCCGGTCCTACATCGCCCACACGGTCGAGGAGGCCGTCGGGTTCGCTGGCGACCTCGGCTATCCCCTCGTCGTGCGCCCCTCCTTCACCATGGGCGGCCTCGGCTCCGGCTTCGCCTACACCGAGACCGAACTTCGCCGCATCGTCGGCGACGGGCTGCACCAGAGCCCCACCAGCGAGGTCCTCCTCGAGGAGTCCATCCTCGGCTGGAAGGAATACGAACTCGAGATGATGCGCGACACGGCCGACAACACGGTCGTCGTCTGCTCCATCGAGAACGTCGACCCGGTCGGCGTGCACACCGGCGACTCGATCACCGTCGCCCCGGCGCTGACCCTGACCGACCGCGAGTACCAGAAGCTGCGCGACATCAGCATCGACATCATCCGGGCCGTGGGCGTGGACACCGGCGGCTGCAACATCCAGTTCGCGATCAACCCGGCCGACGGCCGGATCATCGTGATCGAGATGAACCCGCGCGTCTCCCGCTCGTCCGCCCTGGCGAGCAAGGCGACGGGATTCCCGATCGCCAAGATCGCAGCGAAACTCGCTCTCGGCTACCGGCTCGACGAGATCCCGAACGACATCACCGGCGTCACCCCGGCCAGCTTCGAGCCCACCCTCGACTACGTCGTGGTCAAGGTGCCCCGGTTCGCGTTCGAGAAGTTCCCGGCCGCCGACCGGCGCCTGACCACCACCATGAAGTCCGTGGGCGAGGCAATGGCCATCGGCCGTAGCTTCGCCTCCGCTCTGCAGAAGGCGCTCCGCTCCCTGGAAAAGCGCGACTCGTCGTTCCACTGGGGCGCCGAGCCCCGCACGGTGGAGGAACTACTCACGGTCGCCGAGGTGCCCACTGACGGCCGGATCGTGACCGTTCAGCAGGCCCTCCGGAGGGGCGCCACGATCGATCAGGTCTTCGAGGCCACCAAGATCGACCCGTGGTTCATCGACCAGATCGTGCTGATCAACGAGATCGCCGACCAGATCGCGGCCGCCGAGCGCCTCGACACCGACATCCTCCGCACCGCCAAGGACCACGGCTTCTCCGACGCCCAGATCGGCGCGCTGCGCGGCTTCGGCGAAGCGGATGTGCGCACGGTGCGCCACATCCTCGGCGTGCGCCCGGTCTTCAAGACCGTCGACACCTGCGCGGGGGAGTTCCCCGCACTCACGCCGTACCACTACTCCAGCTACGACCAGGAGACCGAGGTCGTGCCCAGTGACCGCCGGAAGGTCGTCATCCTCGGCTCCGGCCCGAACCGGATCGGCCAGGGCGTCGAGTTCGACTACTCCTGCGTGCACGCCTCGTTCGCCCTCTCCGAGGCCGGCTACGAGACCATCATGATCAACTGCAACCCGGAGACGGTCTCGACCGACTACGACACCTCCGACCGGCTGTACTTCGAGCCACTCACCCTCGAGGACGTGCTCGAGGTCATCCACGCCGAGAGCCAGAGTGGCGAGCTCGTCGGAGTGGTCGTGCAGCTGGGCGGCCAGACCGCGCTCGGCCTGGCCAAGGGCCTCGAGGCCGAGGGCATCCCGATTCTCGGCACCACCCCGGAGGCGATCGACCTGGCGGAGGAGCGCGGACTGTTCTCCGGCATCCTCGACCAGGCGGGCCTGCTCGCGCCGCGCAACGGCGTCGCAACCGACTACGCCGGCGCCGTCGTGGTGGCTGAGGAGATCGGCTACCCCGTGCTCGTGCGCCCGAGCTATGTGCTCGGCGGCCGCGGCATGGAGATCGTCTACGACTCCGCTTCGCTGGCCGACTACTTCACCCGGATGGCCGGGCAGGGCATCATCGGCCCGTCGCATCCGCTGCTCGTGGACCGGTTCCTCGACGACGCCATCGAGATCGACGTGGACGCCATTTACGACGGCACCGAGCTCTACATCGGCGGCGTGATGGAGCACATCGAGGAGGCCGGCATCCACTCCGGTGACTCGAGCTGCACCCTGCCGCCGGTCACCCTCGGCCGCGCGGAGATCGATCGGGTGCGCGAGGCGACGCTGGGCATCGCCCGCGGCATCGGCGTGCGCGGCCTGCTGAACGTGCAGTTCGCCATCGGCGCCGGCGTGCTCTATGTGCTCGAAGCAAACCCGCGCGCGTCGCGCACGGTGCCGTTTGTGGCCAAAGCCCTGGGAATCACCCTGGCCAAGGCCGCCGCGCTGATCATGGTCGGCACGACCATCGCCGAGCTCAAGGCCGAGGGCAAGCTGCCACTGATCGACGGCTCGCGGGTGCCGATGGATGCCCCGGTGGCCGTGAAGGAGGCCGTGCTGCCGTTCAACCGGTTCCGCACGCCCGAGGGGCTCGTCGTGGATTCCGTGCTCGGCCCGGAGATGCGCTCGACCGGCGAGGTGATGGGCATCGACCGTGACTTCCCGCGGGCCTTCGCCAAGAGCCAGCTCGCCGCGTATGGCGGAATCCCGCTCACCGGCACCGTCTTCGTATCGGTCTCCGACCGGGACAAGCGCGCGATCATCCTGCCCATGCTGCGGCTGCAGCAGCTGGGCTACTCCATCACCGCCACGGAGGGGACCGCCGAGGTTCTGCAGCGGAACGGCATCCGCGCCGGCATCGTCATCAAGTTCAGCGAGAAGGCCGACGAGGAGGACGTATCGATCGTGGAACTGATCCGCCGTGAGGAGGTGCACATCGTCATCAACACGCCGGGCGGCCGCACCGCCCGCGCCGACGGCTACGAGATCCGCGCGGCCGCGGTCGCCGCGGATCTCCCGTTGTTCACCACCATCGCCGAGTTGAGCGCCGCCGTGGCCTCGATCGACGCGATCCGCGGCGGCTTCGAGGTGACCTCGCTGCAGGAGTACGCCCTCACCCGGACTGCGGCCCTGTGAGCGTCGCGCACGACCCGGACGGGTCGCCCGCTCCAGCCGGCCCGGCGGCATCGGGCGCCTTCGGCGACCGGCTGGAGAAGACCTTCTCGGTCCACGGACAGGTCTGCGTCGGTATCGACCCGCATGCCTGGCTCCTCACCGAGTGGGGTCTGCCGGACACGGCCGCCGGTGCGGAGGCCTTCGGCCGCCAGGTCGTGGCCGCCGCCGCCGGCCAGGTCGGCCTGGTGAAGCCCCAGGTGGCCTTCTACGAGCGTTTCGGCTCCGCCGGGTACGTCGCCCTGGAACGGGTGCTGGCCGACGCCCGGGCGGCCGGGCTCCTCACCATCGCGGACGTCAAACGCGGTGACCTCGGCACCAGCGTGGAGGCCTACGGCCAGGCCTGGCTGGGCGAGGGGGCTCCCCTCGAGGTCGACGCCATCACCGTGAACGCCTATATGGGTGTCGGCTCGCTGGAACCGGTGTTCACCCTCGCCGCCGAGACCGGCAAGGGGGTGTTCGTACTGGCCGCCACGTCGAACCCCGAGGCGGCGGAGCTCCAACGCGCCGTGATCACCGAAGGGGAGCAGGCCGGCCAGACCGTCGCCCGGTCGGTCTTCGACGCCGCCGGCGAGCGGAATGCCCGGTCCGGTGCCTCCTCGATCGGCTCGGTCGGGGTGGTGCTCGGCGCCACGCTGGACCTGGCTACTTTCGGTCTGGACCTCTCGAAGGCACCCACCCGGGGACTCACCCCCATACTCGCGCCCGGCTTCGGCCACCAGGGGGCGAAAGTGGCGGAACTGAGGAACTTGTACGGGGGGTACGCTCAAGGCGTTATCGTGAGTGAATCGCGCAGCATGCTAGCGGTCGGCCCCGACCGAATCAAACAAGCGATTGCGCGCCGAGTAGTTGAAGCAGGAGCTGCCCGTGGCTGAGAATCGCCCCACCCCGCCCGACGTCGATCGGGTTGCCGCCTCGCGTGCCGCCGTGGCTGCGCGCCGCGCGCGCGCCGCAGTTAAAAACCAGATCGCCGAGGGAAAACGCACCGCGCTCGAGGTGTTGGCCGCTGCGACCGACAGTCCGGAGGGCGTCGAAGGGCGCCTGCGAGTGACCGAGTTCCTGATCAGCATTCCGGCCATCGGCGTCACCAAGATGCACCGCATCATGGAGAAGCTCGAGATCTCGCCGTCGAAGCGGCTGGGAGGACTGGGCAAGCACCAGCGCGACCGGCTGCGAGATTTTCTCACCACGCGCACCGCCGCCAGGCGGATGGATTCCTCCGCGAAGCTCGTCGTGCTCGCCGGTCCAACCGCGGTCGGCAAGGGAACCGTCGCGGCGCACATCCGTCAGCATTACCCGGACGTGCACCTGTCGGTGTCGGCCACGACGCGGGCACCTCGCCCGGGCGAGATCGAGGGTGTGAGCTATTTCTTCGTCGACGACGCCGAATTCGATCGGATGGTCGAGGCCGGCGAGTTGCTCGAGTGGGCCACCGTACACAACGCGTACCGCTACGGCACCCCGCGGGGCCCCGTCACGGGGGCTGTGAGCGAGGGCCACAGTGTGCTCCTGGAAATCGATATCCAGGGTGCTCGGTCCGTCCGCCGGGCCATGCCCGAGGCGCGACTGGTCTTCCTGCTCCCGCCGAGTTGGGACGAGCTGGTGCGCCGGCTGATCGGTCGGGGCACCGAGGCGCCCGCTGAACAGGCCCGCCGGCTCGAGACCGCCAAGCTCGAATTGGCTGCCCAGGGGGAGTTCGATTACCGGGTCGTGAACCACGACGTGGGCGAAGCGGCCCGTGAGGTCGTAGACTTGATGAATCTGCGTCCGGCGCCGTTGCTGCCGTAGCGCCCGTTTTCCGTGATTCTGCGCGTTCCGCAGCACAAACCGCTCTGAAGGAGTGACACCAATGGCTACCAAGCTCACTGGCATCATTGACCCGCCCATCGACGATCTGCTCACCAAGGTCGACTCCAAGTACGCCCTCGTGGTCTTCGCCTCCAAGCGCGCTCGTCAGATCAACGACTACTACGCCGACCTGCACGAAGGCAGCCTGTTCGACAACGTCGGCCCGCTCGTCGACTCCACCGTCGACGACAAGCCGCTCTCCGTCGCGCTCCGCGAGATCAACGAGGACAAGCTCACCTCGCGTCCCATCGTCGAGTAACGCACCCACCAAGCGCGCAGGATGTCGTCGGGTCGCACGATCGTCGTCGGGATAACCGGCGGCATCGCTGCCTACAAGGCCGTCAACGTCGTGCGCGCTTTCGTGTTGCGGGGGGACTTCGTGCACGTCGTGGCGACGCCGGCGGCGCTCCGCTTCGTCGGCAAGCCCACCCTGGAGGCCATCTCCCGCAACCCCGTGCACACCGACCTCTATGAGGGCGTCGCCGAGGTGCGGCACGTGGCCATCGGCCAGTCCGCCGATCTGATCGTCGTCGCTCCGGCCACCGCGAACAGCATCGCCAAGCTCGCCGCCGGCCTCGCCGACGACCTGCTCGGCAACACCATCCTGGCCAGCACCGCCCCGCTCGTGATCGCTCCGGCGATGCACACCGAGATGTGGAACAACGCGGCCACGGTCGCGAATGTGGCCACCCTGCGTTCCCGCGGCGTCATCGTCGTCGGCCCGGGCGTCGGCCAGCTGACCGGCTCCGACACCGGGGCCGGCCGGATGGAAGAGCCCGACACCATCGTCGCCGCGGCCCTGGCGGCCCTCGCCGACGCCGACCGTGACGCCGGGGTGCTTGCCGGTGCGGGCGCCGCCCTGGCCGGCAAGCACGTCGTGATCACCGCCGGCGGCACCCGTGAACCCCTCGACCCGGTGCGATTCCTCGGCAACCGCTCCAGTGGCAAGCAGGGGGTCGCCCTGGCGCACGCCGCCTTGGCCCGGGGCGCCACCGTGACCCTGATCGCCGCGAACCTCGAGGTCGCCCCGCCCACGGAGGTGGAGCTGCGAGCCGTGGGGTCCGCGCTCGAACTCGAGGTGGCCGTGACCGCCGCCGCCGCCGTGGCCGACGTCGTGATCATGGCGGCAGCGGTCGCCGACTACCGGCCGGTCGCGGCGCGCGCCGACAAGATCAAGAAAGACGAGACCGGCGGCACCATGCTGCTGGAACTGACCCGCAACCCCGACATCCTCGCCGGGCTAGCACGGACGAAGCGGTCGGGCCAGGTCCTGATCGGGTTCGCCGCCGAGACGGAGACGGATTCGGTTCGCCTGCTCGAGCTCGGCCGCGAGAAGATGGCGCGGAAGGGCTGCGACTTCCTGGTGGTCAACCGCGTGGGCTGGGCGGAGGGTTTCGCCTCGGACCGTAACGCGATCACGGTGCTCGATCACGGCGGAGATATAGTGTGTGAGGCCTCGGGGAGCAAGTTGTCGGTGGCCGGTCGCATCCTTGACCTGATCACCTGAGTCGGTCCCGGGCATCCGGTCACTGTCGTTACAGCTTGCCGGCAACGGCGGCGCTCGTCACCGCTGCTGATCCTTTTCCATGTTCTTTTCTTCCCTACGTTGTTCAGCAACAGAGACGGGCCAGATGCGCGATCTACGCCTCTTCACTTCGGAGTCGGTAACCGAGGGTCACCCTGACAAGATCTGCGACCAGATCTCCGACAGTATTCTCGACGCACTCCTGAGGGAAGACCCGCACAGCCGGGTCGCCGTCGAGACCCTCGTCACCACCGGTCTCGTGCACGTCGCCGGCGAGGTCACCACGGAGGCCTACGTCGAGATCCCGTCAATCGTGCGCAAATGCATCACTGACATCGGCTACGACTCCTCGGACGTCTGGTTCGACGGCCGCTCCTGCGGTGTCGAGATCTCCATCGGTGGCCAGTCGCCCGACATCGCGCAGGGCGTGGACAACGCCTTCGAACGCCGGGAGGAATCCAGCGTCGAGGACTTCGACCGCCAGGGCGCCGGCGACCAGGGCATCATGTTCGGTTACGCCACGCGGGAGACCCCCGAGCTGATGCCGATCCCGATCTGGATCGCGCACCGCCTCGCCGAACGCCTCGCCGAGGTGCGCAAGTCCGGCGAGCTCGACTACCTCCGGCCCGACGGCAAGACGCAGGTCACCATCGGCTACGACGGCATCACGCCGCGCACGGTCCAGACCGTCGTGCTCTCGACCCAGCACTCGCCGAAGGTGTCCAACGAGCAGCTGCGCTCGGAGGTCGAGGAACTCGTCATCCGCCCGGTGCTGGGCCGCGTGGAGCTGGACTCGTCCGGGCTGAACATGCTGATCAACCCGACCGGGCGATTCGAGATCGGCGGCCCCCAGGGCGACGCCGGCCTCACCGGCCGCAAGATCATCATCGACACCTACGGCGGATCCAGCCGACACGGCGGTGGGGCGTTCAGCGGCAAGGACCCGTCGAAGGTCGACCGCTCGGCCGCCTACGCCATGCGCTGGGTGGCCAAGAATGCCGTGGCCGCCGGGCTGGCGGAGCGTCTCGAGATCCAGGTGGCCTACGCCATCGGCAAGGCCTCACCCGTCGGACTCTACGTGGAGACCTTCGGCACCGGGGTCATGGCCGACCGCGACATCACCGCGGCGATCCGGGAGGTCTTCGACTTGCGCCCGGCCGCGATCATCCACTCGCTCGACCTACTGCGCCCGATCTACGCGCAGACCGCCGCCTACGGCCACTTCGGCCGTGAGCTTCCCGACTTCACCTGGGAGCGCCTCGACCGGGTCGCCGAGCTGAGAAGCGCTGCCGGACTGTGACCCGGCACACACTGTGACCCGGCAGGCGCGCCGCCGATGACCCGCCCAGGCCTCGTGGCCCGGGTGCTCATCGACTCGCCGCTGCCGCAGCTCGATCACCTGTTCGACTACAGCATCCCCGACGAGCTCGCCGGAATCGCGCTGCCCGGCGTGCGCGTGCGGGTTCCGCTGCGCTCGGCGGGCCGCGTCGCCGACGGGTACCTGATCGAGGTGCTCGGCGCTGCCGCACCGGACAGAAACCCGGAGGCGCTGGCCGGACTCGACGCGGGCACCGACTTCCGGGGCGCGCTCAGCCCGATGGACAGTGTGGTCTCCGCCGCCCAGGTGCTCACGCCCGAGGTGTGGCAGCTCGCACGCCGGGTGGCCGACCGGGCCTCCGGGAACGCGAGCGACATCATCCGTCTCGCCGTGCCCCCTCGCCAGGTGCGGGTGGAGAAGGCCTGGCTGGCGGCGCGGGCAGCGGAGGCCGTCGCACCGGTCGACGGGACGGCGGGGGTAGCCGCCGCCGGCGAGACTGCCGTTGCCGCTGGCGCTGCCGGTGGTGTTGCCGCTGACGCCGTTGCCGACCCGGCCGGCCCCGCGGCGCGGCCGTTCGCCGACTACCCGGCCGGCACCCTCGACACGGCCGTCGCCGACCGCGCCCGCCTCTGCGTCGCGGCAGTGACCGACCTCCGGCTGCTCCCGGACGGGCAGACCATCGGGCAGTGGGCGATCACCCTGGCCGAACTGGCGGTGGCCAGCCTGGCCGCCGGGCACAGCGCGATCCTGGTCGTGCCGGACTACCGCGATCAGGACCAGCTGCAGGCCGCCCTCGACCTGGTGGCCCCGACCGGCTCGGTCAGCCGGGTCGACGCGCGGCAGTCGAACCCGGACCGCTACCTGGCCTTCCTGGCCGCCCTCGCCCCGGCTCCGCGAATCGTGGTGGGCAACCGTTCGGCCGTCTACGCGCCGGCCCACGACCTCGGTCTGATCGCGCTCTTCGACGACGGCGACCCGCTGCACGGCGAACCGCTCAGCCCTTACGTTCACGCGCGCGACGCCGCGCTCGTGCGCCAGGGCCAGTCCGGTTGCGCCCTCGTCTTCCTCGGTCACACCCGCACCGTCGAGGTGCAGCGGCTGGTCGAGCTGGGCTGGCTCACCGCGGTGCACCCCGCCAGGAACCGGCATCCGCGGGTCATCCCCACCGACTTCCAGTCCGAGCCGGACCAGCAGGCGCGCGCCGCGCGCATCCCGACGGCCGCGTGGCGGGCCGCGAAGGAGTCGCTCGCCCAGGGGCCCGTGCTGGTGCAGGTGGCCAGCCCCGGCTACGCGCCGATGCTCGCTTGCCAGAGCTGCAAAAAGGCCGCCCGCTGCATCACCTGCCAGGGGCCGCTCGCCCTGGCCTCGAAAAACTCCACCCCGTCGTGCCGCTGGTGCGGGGCACTGGCCGCCAACTGGGGCTGCACGCACTGCGAGGGGCGGTCTCTGCGGGTCGTCACCCTCGGCACCGGGCGCACCGCCGAAGAACTCGGCCGGGCGTTCCCCGGTGCGCGCATCATCGTCGCCGACGGCGACCACCCGCTGCAGCACCTCGGCCCCGAACCGGCCCTGGTGATCGCCACCCGCGGCGCCGAGCCCATCCCCACGGGCGGGTACCGGGCCATCCTGCTGCTCGACGGCGAACGGATGCTCGCCCGGGAGTCCCTCCGGGTGGGGGAGGACTGCCTGCGCTGGTGGTGCAACGCCGCGGCCCTCGCGGCCCCGGGCGCCGCCGTGGTCCTGGTCGGCGTGGGCGGTCTCGTTGCACGGGCCCTCAACTCCTGGCAGCCCGAGATGCTCGCCGCGTCGGAGCTGGCCGACCGCCGCGCGCTGAGGTTCCCGCCTGCCGTGCGGGCGGCATCCGTCACCGGAACCGACGCGGATGTGGCCGCGGCTCTGGCAGACCTCGCCGCAATGGACGGCATCGACGTGCTGGGCCCGGTCACCACGGAGGACCCTCTCGTGCGGGCGATCGTCAGGCTGCCCTACGCCAGTGGCGACGAGGTGGCCCGCGCCCTCAAGGCCGCCATCGTGCGGAACGCCGCCCGCCGCCGGCGCCCGAAGGGGGCCGCCTTCCGCCCCGCACCTACACTCAAAGTACGATTCGACGACCCGGAGCTGCTCTAAATGAAACTCGTCTTCGCCGGCACGCCCCAGGCGGCCGTGCCCAGCCTGGTCGCCCTGGCCCAGTCCCACCACGACCTGGCGGCCGTGATCACCCGGGCGGATGCCCCAGTGGGCCGCAAACGCGTGCTCACCCCGTCGCCGCTCGCGCGGGCGGCCGCGGAACGCGGATTGCCCCTGATCAAGACCAACCGACTCGACGAGGCTGCGACCGCGGAGATCGCCGCGCTGCAGCCCGACCTCGGCGTCATCGTGGCCTACGGCGGGCTCGTGCGCGAACCGCTCTTGTCGGTGCCCCGGCTCGGCTGGATCAACCTGCACTTCTCCCTGCTTCCGCGCTGGCGCGGCGCCGCGCCCGTGCAGCACGCCCTGATCGCCGGCGATGAGCTGACCGGGGCCGCCGTGTTCCAGTTGGTGCCGGAGCTTGACGCCGGAGCCGTGTTCGGCCAGTCCGAGCAGACCATCGCCGAGGGCGACACTGCGGGCAGTCTGCTGCAGAGCCTCAGCGACAGCGGCGCTAGTCTGCTGCTGCAGGTGATCGATGCCCTCGAGGCGGGCAGCATCCAGGGGACCCCGCAGTCCGGCCCGGTCACCCTGGCCCCCAAGCTGACCCTCGCGGATGCCCGCATCGACTGGACCGGCTCGGCGGACTCGGTGCGCAACCGGGTGCGCGGCGTCACCCCGGAACCGGGCGCGTTCACGGTGCTCGGCGACGCCCGCCTCAAACTGCAGGCCGTTGCCCTGACCCAGGGTTGCGAGCCCCAACCGGCCGGCCTGATCCGCGAGATCGACAAGAAAGTGCTGATTGGTACGGGGACCGAGCCGCTCGAGCTGGTCACCGTGCAACCGGCCGGAAAGACACAGATGAAGGCAATCGACTGGTGGCGTGGAGTGAATGTGACGGAGGTGGTCGCCTCATGAGCGACGACCGCGGAGAGAGCCCCGCGCAGGGCGGCCGGCGGCCGGCGACGAAGCAGACCGACTTCGTGCAACCGGCCCGACGGGTGGCCTACGAGGTCATCGCCGCCGTGCGGGAATCCGACGCCTACGCGAACCTGCTGCTGCCCACCCGCATCAAGCGGGCGGCGCTCGGCACTGCGGATGCTGCGCTGGCCACCGAACTGACCTACGGAACCCTGCGCATGCAGGGCTTCTACGACCGAGTGATCGCCGACGCGGCCGGTCGGCCGGTCAACGCCATCGACCCGGCCATCCTGGACGTGCTGCGCCTCGGCGCGCACCAGCTGCTCGCCACCCGGGTCGCCACCCATGCCGCCGTGAACGAGTCCGTCGAACTCGCCCGTCAGGTGGGCTCCCGCGCCGCCACCGGCTTCACGAACGGGGTGCTGCGCACCATCTCGCGCTCCAGCGCCGAGGAATGGCGTGAGCGCGTGCTCAGCGAAGCTGGCAGCGACGACGACCGCCTCGCCGCGGAACACTCGCACCCGGTCTGGGTGGTGCGCGCATTCCGCCAGTCCCTGCGCCTCGAGGGCCGGGAGGCCGAGCTCGAGGAGCTGCTGGCCGCCGACAACGCCGCGCCCAAGGTGAACATGGTGATCCTGCCCGGCCTCAGCAACACTGAGGACACGGATGGGCTGGGTGTTCCCAACGACTTCTCGCCCACCGGCTTCATGCTGGCCGGCGGCGACCCGGTGCACCTGATGCAGGACAGCGGCGGCCGGCTCCGGGTGCAGGACGAGGGCTCCCAGCTGGCGGCTCTCACCCTCAGCCGGGCCCGCCCGGTCACGCCGGGGGAGCGCTGGCTCGACCTGTGCGCCGGACCCGGCGGCAAGGCCGCGCTGCTCGCCGCCGAGGCGCTGGCCGGCGGGGCCACCCTCGTCGCCAACGAGCTCGTCCCCGCCCGCGCCGCCCTCGTGCGCAAGGCGCTGGCCGCCGTGCCCGCCGAGGTACCGGTCTGGGAGCAGGACGGCACCCGGTTCGGCGACGACCACCCCGGGGAATTCGACCGGATCCTGCTCGACGCGCCGTGCACCGGGCTCGGCGCGCTGCGCCGCCGCCCGGAGGCCCGCTGGCGCAAGCAGCCCAAGGACGTCGCCGAACTCTCCGACCTGCAGTCCGGCCTGATCCATGCGGCCCTCGGCGCGCTCAAGCCGGGCGGGGTGCTGGCGTATGTCACCTGCTCGCCGCACATCGCGGAGACTCGCGGGATCGTCGCCACCGCCCTCAAGAAGTGGGAGGGACGCGTGAGCGCCCTGGACACGGCATCCGTGCTGCAGGGGTTGAGCAGTTCGGAGCTCGACCTGGCCGGCGCCGAAGGAAGCGTGCAGCTGTGGCCGCACCGGCACGGCACCGACGCCATGTTCATCACCCTGCTCGAGCGCACCGCGTAGCCGCCGGGCCGGCCGCAGTAGGGTGAAGGCATGGTCACCCGGATAAACCCCAGCATCCTCGCCGCCGACTTCGCCAATCTCGAACGGGACCTGGGGCGCATCCGCACCGCCGACCTCGTTCACGTCGACATCATGGACAACCACTTCGTGCCGAACCTGACGTTCGGCCCGCCGGTCGTCGACCGCCTCGCCCAGGTCTCCCCGCTGCCCTTCGACCTGCACCTGATGATCGAGAACCCGGAGCGCTGGGCGCCCGGCTACGCCGAGGCGGGCGCGTTCTCGGTCACCTTCCACGCGGAGTCCACCACCAACCCGGTCGCTCTGGCCCGCACACTGCGCTCGATCGGCGCCCGGGCCGGTATCGCCCTCAAGCCCGGCACGGCCATCGAGCCCTACCTCGAGCTGCTGCCCGAGTTCGACCAGGTGCTCGTGATGACGGTCGAACCCGGCTTCGGCGGGCAGAGCTTCATGCCCTCCACCATGCGCAAGCTCCGCACTCTGTCGGACGCCGTGAGGAAGTCCGGCCTGGACGTCTGGTTGCAGGTCGACGGCGGTATCACCGAGGACACCATCGTGATCGCCGCCGAGGCCGGGGCGAACACCTTCGTCGCCGGCTCCAGCGTGTTCAACGCCGCCGACCCGGCGAAGCAGATCGCCCTGCTGCGTGCCGCCGCGACCGAACACCGGCACGCGCACTAGTACCCTAGACAAGTGAAGACTTTTGACGACCTGTTCGCTGAACTGAGCGACAAGGCACGGACCCGCCCCGACGGCTCGGGGACCGTGCGTGAACTCGATGCCGGCGTGCATGCCATCGGCAAGAAGATCGTCGAAGAGGCCGCCGAGGTCTGGATGGCCGCCGAGTTCCAGAGCGACGACGAGACCGCCGCCGAAATGAGCCAGCTGCTCTACCACGTGCAGGTGATGATGCTGGCGAAGGGGCTGACCCCCGCCGACCTGTACCGCCATCTGTGACGCGTCACCTTGTCCGTGACGCGTCAACCGAGAGACCCCACCCGGTTCACCCCGTGAGACCTGCTAGCCAGAACCTGAAGACGCAGAGAGTGCCCCAATGCTGAGAATTGCCGTGCCCAACAAGGGCTCGTTGTCCGAAACCGCCGCGCAGATGCTGTTCGAGGCCGGATACACCGGCCGCCGCGACCCGCGCGACCTCGTCGTCGCCGACCCCCGCAACGACGTGGAGTTCTTCTACCTTCGTCCCCGCGACATCGCCACCTACGTGGGCTCCGGAGCCCTTGACGTGGGCATCACCGGCCGTGACCTGCTGCTCGACTCCGGCTCCACCGCCCAGGAGATCGCCAGCCTCGACTTCGGCGACTCCACCTTCCGCTTCGCCGGCCCGCACGGCCGGTTCACCGACCTGGCCGACCTGTCGGGCCTCCGCGTCGCCACCAGCTACCCCGGTCTGGTCGAGGCTTTCCTGGCCGAGAACGACGTGAGCGTGACCCTGGTCACCCTCGACGGCGCGGTCGAGTCCGCCGTGCAGCTGGGCGTGGCGGATGCCGTCGCCGACGTCGTCTCCACCGGCTCCACCCTGCGCAAGGCCGGCCTCGAGATCTTCGGCCCGGTCATCCTGCAGTCGACGGCCGTGCTGATCAGCTCCGAGAATGACAAGCCCGGCATCGCGACCCTGCTGCGCCGGCTGCAGGGGGTGCTCGTGGCCCGCCAGTACGTGCTGATGGACTACGACATCCCGCAGGTGCTCCTCGACGACGCGTGCCTGCTGGCGCCCGGCATCGAGTCGCCCACCGTGTCGTCCCTGCACGACCCGGAATGGGTCGCCGTGCGCGTGATGATCCCGCGCCTGAACACCAACCACGTCATGGACGCCCTCTACGAGCTCGGTGCCCGCGCCATCCTGATCAGCTCCATCCACAACGCGCGGCTGTAACCGGCGAAATGCAGATGCGGCGACACACAATGGAGGCACAATCGTGAGTCTTTCGGTGCGGGTCATTCCCTGCCTCGACGTGGCCGACGGCCGCGTGGTCAAGGGCGTGAACTTTCAGAACCTGCGCGACGCGGGCGACCCGGTCGAGCTCGCCCGCCGGTACTACGAGCAGGGCGCGGACGAACTCACCTTCCTCGACGTGAACGCCACCGTCGACAACCGCGCCACCACCTACGACGTCGTCCGCGCCACCGCGGAGCAGGTCTTCATCCCGCTCACGGTGGGCGGCGGCATCCGCACGGTCGAGGACGTGTCCCGGCTGCAGGCCAGCGGTGCGGACAAGGTCGGGGTCAACAGTGCCGCCATCACCCGGCCGGCCCTGATCGGCGAGATCGCCGACCGGTTCGGCTCCCAGGTGCTCGTGCTCTCGCTCGACGTCAAGCGCAGCGGCCGCACCGAGTCCGGCTTCGTCGTCACCACCCACGGCGGCCGCACCGAAACCGACCTCGACGCGCTCGCCTGGGCGCGGACGGCGATCAAGCTGGGAGTCGGCGAGCTCCTTGTCAACTCCATCGACGCCGACGGCACGAAGGCCGGCTTCGACGTGGAGCTCATCACGCTGATGCGCGCCCTGAGCACCGTTCCGGTGATCGCGTCCGGCGGCGCCGGCCGGGTCGAGGACTTCCCCCCGGCCATCGCGGCGGGGGCGGACGCCGTGCTCGCGGCATCCGTGTTCCATAGCGGTCAGCTGACCGTCGGCGACGTCAAGGCGGAGCTCCGGCACGCCGGAATGCCCGTGCGCTGATGACGACCTGCCTCACCCGACCTGAAACGGCTCCCCGATGACCGACGTGCCCTCCAGCAGCGACGATGCCCTCTCCCGGGCCGGGTTCAACTCCGACGGACTGCTGCCGGCAGTGATCCAGCAGTGGGACACCGGCGAGGTGCTGATGCTCGGCTGGATGAACCGGGAGGCCCTGCGCCGCACCCTGAGCGAGGGGCGCGTGACGTTCTGGTCGCGCAGTCGCCAGGAATACTGGCGCAAAGGCGACACCTCCGGTCACGGGCAGTACGTGAAGTCCGCCGCGTTCGACTGCGACGCGGACACCCTCCTGGTCCAGGCCGACCAGGTCGGCGCGGCCTGCCACACCGGGTCACGTACCTGCTTCGACGGGCGCGGCGTCGAGGTCGTGACCGGCACCCGCCCCGCGGACCCTGCCGTGGCACCCGAGACGGCCTCCACCGACGAGCTCAAGGACTGACCATGGCACCGAACAGCTCCAGCACAACCCCGTCGACCAGCGCCGAGCAGTTCGCTCGCCAGATCGACGACCACCGGGTGTTTCCCGTCGTGCGCGAACTGTTCGCCGACGGCGAGACCCCGGTGGGCATCTACCGCAAGCTCGCGGCCGGCCAGCCCGGCAGCTTCCTGCTCGAGTCCGCCGAGCAGGGCGGCATCTGGTCCCGGTTCTCGTTCGTGGGCGTGTCCTCTTTCGGCGTGCTCACCCAGCAGGGAGACGAGACCCGATGGCTCGACTACGGCCTCTCTGCCGAGCGCGCCCTCGGCGACGCTGCGGGCCTCGGCCCGCTGGCAGCCCTCGCGGCCCTCCACGAACGCTGGGAAACCCCGCGGATGCCCGGCCACCCGCCGCTGACCGGCGGCCTCGTCGGATTCATCGGTTGGGAAGCGATCCGCCAGATCGAGCTCCTGCCGAACCGTCCGCCGGCGGACTACGACGTGCCCGGCCAGGCCTTCAGCTTCGTGGCCGACCTCGTCGTGATCGACCACAAGTTCGGCACCGTGCAGCTCATCTCCAACGTGCTCAACGACGGCCACGACGAGACGGATGCCCTCTGGGCGGCCGCCCAGGAACGGCTCGACGCCCTGCAGACCCGCCTGGCCGAGCCTTCCGAGGCTTGGCTGGCCGAGGTCGACCTCGGCCAGCCCTCCGCCCCGACCAACCGCACCCGGCGCGAGGACTTCCTCGCCGCGGTGGACTCGGCCAAGGAGCACATCGTCGACGGCGACGTCTTCCAGGTGGTCATCTCCCAGCGCTTCGATCAGGAGTGCACGGCCGACCCGATCGACGTCTACCGGGTGCTGCGCAGCCTCAACCCGTCGCCGTACATGTACCTGCTCAGCCTCGAATCGCCGGAGAAGGAGGCCTACTGGATCGTGGGCTCCTCCCCGGAGGCGCTGGTGAAGGTGCAGAACGCCCGGGTGTTCACGCACCCGATCGCCGGATCGAAGCCGCGCGGCGCGACCCCGGACGCCGATGCAGACTACGAAGCCGAGCTGGCGGGCGACCCCAAGGAACGCGCCGAGCACCTGATGCTCGTCGACCTGGCCCGCAACGACCTGCTCAAGGTCTGCGCGCCCGGCTCGGTCGAGGTGACGGAGTTCATGCGGATAGAGCGGTTCAGCCACATCATGCACCTGGTCTCCTCGGTCGAAGGGAACCTGCTGCCGGGCCGGTCCGCCATCGATGTCTTCCGCGCCACGTTCCCGGCCGGCACCCTCTCCGGGGCCCCAAAACCACGCGCGCTGGAGATCATCGACGCGCTCGAGCCCGCACAGCGGGGCGTGTACGGGGGAGTGGTCGGCTACTTCGGGTTCGCCGGGGACGCCGACCTGGCTATCGCCATCCGCACCGCCACGATCATGAACGGCGTCGCCCGCGTGCAGGCCGGCGGCGGACTCGTCGCCGACTCCGACCCGGCGTCGGAATACCAGGAGTCGCAGAACAAGGCGGCGGCGCCCCTCCGCGCGGTCGCGGTCGCGAACGCCATGAAGCGGGTGCGCTAGGTGGCATCCGCTCGGCGGCTCAAACTCGGGCACATCCTCGTGGTCCTGGCGGCCAGCGGGCTGGCCCTGCTGGCCTGGACCCAGGTTTGGGTGAATGCCACCGTGGGGCAGTCCGGCTCGGCGCTGCAGATCCTCGAGGTATCCGGCTCCACGGCCGCCCCGGGCGTGACGGCCCTGGCCCTCGCCGGCCTGGCCCTCGCCGGCGCCCTGAGCATCGCCGGTCCCGTCATCCGGGTTGTCCTCGGTGTGCTCGAGGTGCTGCTCGGCTTCTCCGTGTCCCTCTCCGCCGTCCTGGCCATCACCGATCCGGCGGCGGCCAGTGCCGGAGCGGTCACCGATGCGACCGGGATCTCCGGCGCCGACTCGGTCGTCGACGCCGTCGTCTCGGCCGCGGTGACGCCGTGGCCGTTCGTCGCGTTGGTCGCCGGCGTGGTCATGGCCGGCGCCGGGATCGGGGTCCTCGTCACGGCCAGGAGCTGGCCTGGGCCGACGTCCCGCTACCAGGCCGTGCGCTTCGAGCCGGCCGAGCCCGCCGGGGCAGTGGATGCCGGCGGCCCCGGCCCGGCCGCTCCGACCTCCGACGCCGTCGACGACTGGGATGGCCTGAGCCGCGGCGAAGACCCCACCGCGCCGCGCTGAACCCCTACCTGATTCCCGGTTTCACCTGGTGCGTGGGGGAGGCCGGGGAACCCTGGGGCCGCTAGACTTGATCTGCCCGTCAACGCATAAAAGGAGAACCATGAGCTTCGAATCGGTAGACCCAGGAGAAGGCCACTCCATCGCGGCCTGGACCGCCGTCACCATCATGCTCCTCGCCGTCGCGATCGGCACCGTCGCCTTCTTCCTCGTGATCCCGTGGCTCGTGTGGGCGTCCGTCGGACTGCTCGTGGTCGGCCTGCTGGTCGGTTGGGTCCTCGCCAAGATCGGCTACGGCGTGGCCGACACCCAGTCCACCCACCAGGGCAACTAGTCGAGTGCTGTCTGACCTTCTAGCCGGGGCCGTCGCCGACGCCGAACAGCGCCGGGCGGTCCGTCCGTTCTCGATCGTGGAGGCAGCGGCCCTGTCGCAGACGCCCGCGATCGACGCCCTGTCGCTGCTCGCTCCCGCAGAGCGCGTCAAGATCATCGCGGAGGTCAAGCGCGCCAGCCCGTCCCGGGGCACTCTGGCGGAGATATCCGACCCGGCTGCCCTTGCCGTCTCCTACGAGTTCGGCGGGGCCAGCGCGATCAGCGTGCTCACCGAGGGCCGCAAGTTCCTCGGCTCCCTGGCCGATCTCGAGCAGGTGCGGTCCGCCGTCCGCATCCCCGTGCTGCGCAAGGACTTCATCGGCCTGCCGTACCAGGTCTTCGAGGCGCGGGCGGCAGGCGCCGACATGGTCCTGCTCATCGTCGCCGCACTCGATCAGGCCACTCTGGTCTCCCTGCACGACCTCGTGCGCCAGCTCGGCATGACCGCGCTGGTGGAGACTCACAGCGCCGACGAGGTCGATCGCGCCGTGTCCATCGGCGCCAGCCTCGTCGGGGTGAACGCCCGCGACCTGTCCACGTTCGAACTCGACCAGGACCTGTTCGGCCGGCTCGCCGACGGGATCCCCTCCGGCGTCGTCCGCGTCGCCGAATCGGCCGTCAAGACCGCCGTCGACGTCGCTCACTACCGCGCCGCCGGCGCCGACATCGTGCTCGTCGGCGAGGCCCTCGTCACGAACGATCCCATCCGCACCCTCTCCGAATTCCTGGCGGTATAAATGTCAACGTCCCTCAGAACAGAAGCAGGTCCGTACTTCGGCGACTTCGGCGGGAGGTTCGTGCCGGAATCACTCGTGGCAGCTCTCGACGAGCTGACGGACGAGTACGCGATCGCGCGGCAGGACCCGGCCTTCGCGGCCGAACTGATGGAACTGCACCGCAGCTACACCGGTCGCCCCTCGATCATCACCGAGGTGCCCCGGTTCGCCGCGCACGCCGGCGGCGCCCGCATCATCCTGAAGCGGGAAGACCTCAACCACACCGGTTCGCACAAGATCAACAATGTGCTCGGCCAAGCGCTGCTCACCAAGCGCATCGGCAAGTCCCGCGTCATCGCCGAGACCGGCGCCGGGCAGCACGGCGTGGCGGCCGCGACGGCCGCCGCCCTGTTCGGGCTCGACTGCGTCGTCTACATGGGCGAGGTCGACACGGAACGCCAGGCCCTGAACGTGGCTCGGATGCGCCTGCTCGGCGCCGAGGTCGTCCCGGTCAAGACCGGGTCCCGCACCCTGAAGGACGCCATCAACGACGCCATGCGTGACTGGGTCACCAACGTCGGGACCACCAATTACATGTTCGGAACCGTCGCCGGGCCGCATCCATTCCCCGCAATGGTGCGTGACTTCCAGAAGATCATCGGTGAGGAGGCCCGCCAGCAGGTGCTGGACCTCACCGGCCGCCTCCCCGACGCGGTCACCGCCTGCGTCGGTGGCGGGTCGAACGCAATGGGCATCTTCCACGCGTTCCTCGACGACCCGGAGGTGGCCCTGGTCGGCTACGAGGCCGGCGGCGACGGCGCGGAGACCCTGCGTCACGCGGCGACGATCACCAAGGGGCGCCCCGGCATCCTGCACGGCGCCCGCAGCTTCCTGCTGCAGGACGAAGACGGGCAGACCGTGGAGTCGCACTCGATCTCCGCGGGCCTGGACTACCCCGGGGTTGGCCCGGAGCACGCCTGGCTCGCCAGCATCGGCCGGGCCACCTACCTCCCGGTCACCGACGACGAGGCGATGAGCGCCCTCCGGCTGCTCAGTCGCACCGAGGGCATCATCCCCGCCATCGAGTCGGCGCACGCCCTCGCCGGCACCCTCGATCTCGGCAAGCAGCTCGGGCCGGACGCCACCATCCTGGTGAACCTCAGTGGGCGCGGCGACAAGGACATGGAAACCGCGGGTCGGTACTTCGACCTGCTCGACAAAGGCGCGGCACAGGTATGAGCACGGAAACAGGCACGCACCCCACGAGCGGAATGACGAGCACGGTCGAGGCGACCATCATTCGCCGCCGCTCCGAGGGAGGCGGCGCTCTGATCGGCTACCTGCCCGTCGGGTTCCCGACCCTGACCGAGAGCATCGACGCGGCCGTCGCGCTCGCGCACAGCGGCGTCGACATCATCGAGCTGGGCCTGCCGTATACCGACCCGGTGATGGACGGGCCCGTCATCCAGGCGGCGACCCAGCAAGCCTTGGCCAACGGCTTCCGGCTGCGCCACGGTTTCGAGGCCGTCGCGGCGATCACCGCGCAGGTGAACGTCCCCGTGCTGGTCATGACCTACTGGAACCCGATTCTGCAGTACGGCGCGGACCGATTCGCCGACGACCTGGTCGCTGCGGGCGGCGCCGGGCTGATCACGCCCGACCTCATCCCCGATGACGCCGCCGCCTGGATGGGCGCCAGCACGCGCACGGGGCTCGATCGCGTCTTCCTCGCCGCGCCGTCGTCGTCCGACGACCGCCTGCGCCAGGCAGTGGATGCCAGCCGCGGATTCGTCTACGCGGTCTCCACCATGGGGATCACGGGTGCCCGCGGCGACGTGGACTCCGCCGCGCGGGTGCTCGTCGACCGCCTCCGCTCCGTGGGCTCCACGAGCGCGTGCGTCGGACTCGGCATCTCCACACCGGAGCAGGTGCGGGAGATCCTCGCCTACGCCGACGGCGCCATCGTCGGTTCCGCCCTGGTCAAGGCCTTGGCCGACGGGGGAGTGCCCACCCTCGCCGCTCTTGCCCGTGACCTCGCAGCGGGCGCCCGGGATCTCCGCCCCGCCAGCTCGGCCCCCACTCGCTAAGGTAAGTTGACCGAGGCGGTCTCGGTCACTCCGGAGTGCCCGCGCCACGATGAAAGGTAGTTCCCAGGTGTCTTTTCTTCTGAGCATCCCGAGCCCGAACCCCGAATGGAGCTCGTTCACCCTCGGCCCGTTCACCATCCACGCCTATGCCCTGTGCATCCTGGCCGGGATCATCGCCGCCACCGTCATGACGAGCCGTCGGCTGACCTCGCGCGGCGGTGAGCCGGGCGTGGTGCTCGACATCATCCTCTGGGCCGTCCCCCTCGGCATCGTCGGCGCCCGTTTCTACCACGTGTTCACGCACCCCTCCGACTACTTTTTCGAGGGTGCCAACCCTCTGGAGGTGTTCGCGATCTGGAACGGCGGCAACGCCATCTTCGGAGCGCTTCTGGGTGGGGCCGTTGGCGCGTACATCGGCTGCCGCATGTCGGGCATCCGTTTCTGGGCCTTCGCCGACGCCCTGGCGCCGGGGATGCTGGTGGCGCAGGCCATGGGCCGCCTCGGCAACTGGTTCAACGAGGAGCTCTTCGGACTGCCGACCGATCTGCCCTGGGGCCTCGAGGTCTCTGCGGCGAACCCTGCCTTCCCGATCGGTCTTCCCCCCGAAACCCTGTTCCACCCCACCTTCCTCTACGAGATGATCTGGAACGTGGTCGGTGTCGTCCTGATCCTCGCGATCGAACGCACGGTCTCGCTCCGCTGGGGCAAGGCCTTCGGCGTCTACCTGATCTGGTACGGCCTCGGCCGCAGCGTCTTCGAGTCGATCCGGGTCGACCCGAGCGAAATCTTCTTCGGCCTCCGCACCAATGTGTGGGCCGCCTTCGCAGCCATCCTGTTGGGGATCATCCTGATCGCCGTGCAGAGCCGGCGGCACACGGGCCTGCCCGCCAGCGTGTATGTTCCCGGCCGTGAGTGGAAGGGCCCCGACGCTGAGGTAGAATCTGAGGAGTTTGATTCGGACCCCGAGGATCACGGTGATGAGGCCGCCGGTCCCGCCGGAGCAGACGACGTTGCAGCCACAAGCACCAGCAACTCGCGCCTCTAAGCTCAGGTTATCGTCAACCTGTTCCACGGCTTGTGACCCGGTATGACGGGCCGCCGCGCAAATGTCTACCTGAGCGGGCCAGCGTCGTCCCCACTTGCCAGTTACTTTCGTGAGGACGGTCCAATGCCGCAAACACCCCTCTTCTCGCGCTTCAGCGCAGTGCCGAAGCCGCAGGGCCTCTACAACCCGGCCGAGGAGCGCGACGCCTGTGGCCTCGCCATGGTCGCCACGCTTCGCGGCACCGCCGGGCACGACATCATCACCCTCGCCCTCGACGCGCTCCGAAACCTCGAGCACCGCGGCGCGGTCGGCTCGGATGCCGGCACCGGTGACGGGGCGGGAATCATCACCCAGGTTCCCGACGAATTCCTGCGGGAGGTAACCGACTTCGCCCTGCCCGAGGCGGGCCGTTACGCGGTCGGCAATGTGTTCCTGCCCGTCGATCCCACCAAGCGCAGCGGAATCAAGCGGCAGATCAACCGGATCGCCCTGGAAGAGGGGCTCGTCATCCTCGGCTGGCGCGAGGTTCCCGTGCGCCCCGACGAGGTCGGCAACCTGGCCCGCGCGGCCATGCCGGCCATCCAGCAGCTGTTCGTGCGGAGCACCCGCACGACGGACGCCGGAGACACTCTCGGCGACATCGCGCTCGACCGCCAGGCCCTCCGGTTGCGGAAGCGCGCCGAACGCGAGCTGGAGATCTACTTTGCGTCTCTGTCCTGCCGCACCGTGGTCTACAAGGGAATGGTGACGACGCTGCAGCTGGAGCCGTTCTACCCGGACCTGTCCGACCCGCGATTCGTCTCGAAGCTCGCGCTCGTGCACTCCCGCTACTCCACCAACACGTTCCCGTCCTGGCCGCTCGCGCAGCCGTTCCGGATGATCGCCCACAACGGCGAAATCAACACCGTGCAGGGCAACCGCAACTGGATGCAGGCGCGCCAGTCCCAGCTCGAAACGGAGCTGCTCGGTGACCTGGCGCCGCTGCTGCCGATCGTCACCCCCGGCGGCAGCGACTCGGCCTCCTTCGATGAGGTCGTCGAACTGCTCAGCCTGTCCGGGCGTTCGCTCCCGCACGCCGTGATGATGATGGTGCCGGAGGCCTGGGAGAACCAGGCCGACCTCGACGCCGAGCGCCGCGCGTTCTACGAGTACCACTCCATGCTGATGGAGCCGTGGGACGGCCCGGCCGCGATCGTGTTCACCGACGGGTCCCTCGTCGGCGCCACCCTCGACCGTAACGGGCTGCGTCCCGGCCGCTACCTCATCACCGACGACGGTCTCGTCGTGCTCGCCAGCGAGATCGGTGTACTCGACATCGACCCCAGCCGCGTGGTGCGCAAGGGCCGCCTGCGTCCCGGCAAGATGTTCCTTGTCGACACGGTCGCCGGCCGCCTGATCGAAGACGACGAGATCAAAGCCGACCTCGCGGCGAGTGAGCCGTGGGGAACCTGGCTGGACGCCGGGCGTATCAACCTCAAGGACCTGCCCGACCGGGAGCACATCGTGCACCCGCCGGCATCCGTCGTGCGGCGTCAGCGCACCTTCGGCTACACCGAGGAGGAGGTGCGGATCCTGCTCGCGCCGATGGCTCGCATCGGCGGGGAGCCGCTGGGCGCGATGGGCTCCGACACGCCCATCGCGGTGCTCAGCGACCGACCCCGGTTGCTGTTCGACTACTTCACGCAGCAGTTCGCCCAGGTGACGAACCCGCCGCTCGACTCCATCCGCGAGGAAGTCGTCACCTCCCTCAAGCTCGGGCTCGGCCCGGAACGCAACCTGTTGTCGGTGGGCCCCGAGCACGCCCGGCAGGTCGTGCTCGACTTCCCCGTGATCGACAACGACGAGCTCGCGAAGATCCAGCACATCGACCCCGCGCCGGGCAGCCGCACCACCACGACCATCCGCGGGCTCTACCGGTTCGAAGACGGGCCAGACGCGCTCGAGGCCCGCATCGCGGAGATGTGCGCCGAGGCCGACGCGGCCATCGACGACGGAGCGATGTTCCTCGTTCTGTCAGACCGGGACTCCAACAAGGACCTGGCCCCGATCCCGTCGCTGCTGATGATCGCCGCGGTGCACCACCATCTGATCCGCACGCAGAACCGGATGAAGGTCGGCATCGTGGTCGAGGCCGGCGATGTGCGAGAGGTGCACCACGTCGCGCTCCTGATCGGTTACGGCGCCTCCGCCGTCAACCCGTATCTCGCGATGGAAACCTGCGAAGACTTGGTGCGCAGCGGCTACATCACGAACGGCACGCCCGAACAGGCCGTGCGCAACGTGATCAAGGCCCTCGGCAAGGGCGTGCTCAAGATCATGTCCAAGATGGGCATCTCGACAGTCTCCTCCTACGCGGGCGCGCAGACCTTCGAGGCCGTGGGACTGAGCCAGGAATTCGTCGACCAGTACTTCACCGGCACCACCAGCAAGCTCGGCGGCATCGGCATCGAGGTCGTCGCGGCCGAGAACGAGGCCCGGCACCGGGCGGCGTACCCTGAGGACGCCGCGGTCACCGCGCACGAACGCCTCGCCACCGGCGGCGAGTACCAGTGGCGCCGCGACGGGTCTCCGCACCTGTTCAACCCGGACACCATCTTCCGGTTGCAGCACTCCACGCGCACACGCCGCTACGACATCTTCCGCGAATACACCAAGCTCGTCGACGACCAGGCGTCGAGCCTGATGACCCTGCGCGGCATGTTCACCTTCACCACCGGCAAGCGCCACGCCGTGCCGCTGGACGAGGTTGAGCCGGTCTCCGCCATCGTGAAGCGCTTCGCGACCGGCGCGATGAGCTACGGCTCGATCTCCGCCGAGGCGCACGAGACCCTCGCCATCGCGATGAACCGCCTCGGCGGCAAGTCCAACACCGGTGAGGGCGGCGAGGACCTCGACCGGTTGCTCGACCCGGAGCGTCGGAGCGCCGTCAAGCAGGTGGCGTCCGGCCGGTTCGGGGTCACCAGCATGTACCTCTCCCACGCCGACGACATCCAGATCAAGCTGGCGCAGGGTGCCAAACCCGGTGAGGGAGGCCAGCTGCCGCCCACGAAGGTCTACCCGTGGATTGCGCGCACCCGGCACGCCACCGCCGGCGTCGGCCTCATTTCGCCGCCCCCGCACCACGACATCTACTCGATCGAAGACCTCAAGCAGCTGATCTTCGACCTGAAGCGGGCGAACCCGGCTGCGCGCATCCACACCAAGCTGGTCAGCCAGTCCGGCATCGGCGCGGTCGCCGCCGGTGTGGCCAAGGCCCTGTCGGACGTCATCCTCATCTCCGGCCACGACGGCGGCACCGGGGCAAGCCCGCTCAACTCCCTCAAGCACGCGGGAACCCCCTGGGAACTCGGTCTCGCCGAGACCCAGCAGACCCTGATGCTCAACGGGATGCGCGACCGCGTCGTACTGCAGGTCGACGGCCAGTTGAAGACCGGCCGCGACGTCATCATCGGCGCGCTGCTCGGTGCAGAGGAGTTCGGTTTCGCCACCGCCCCGCTGATCGTGGAGGGCTGCGTCATGATGCGCGTCTGTCACCTGGACACCTGCCCCGTCGGGGTGGCCACCCAGAACCCGGAGCTGCGAAAACGCTTCACCGGCAAGGCCGAGCACGTCGTCAACTTTTTCGAGTTCATCGCCCAGGAGGTGCGCGAGTACCTCGCCGAGCTCGGTTTCCGTAGCCTCGACGAGGCGATCGGCCACCGCGAGGTGCTCGATGTGAACGGAGCGCTCACGCACTGGAAGGCCTCCGGCCTCGACCTGTCGCCCATCCTCATCGGTCCGGACTTCTCGGCGGGCGAGCCGCGCCAGTCCGGCCGGCCGCAGGAGCACGAGCTCGAGCTCCACTTCGACAACGAACTGATCCGGCAGAGCGCCGGCGTGCTCGAACACGGCGGGAAGATCTCGATCGCCCTGCCCATCCGCAACACCGAACGGGCCGTCGGCACCATGCTCGGCCACGAGGTCACCGTGCGCCACGGCGAGAACGGCCTGCCGTCCGGCTCCATCAACGTCACCCTCACCGGAAGTGCCGGGCAGTCCTTCGGCGCGTTCCTCCCAAGCGGCATCATCCTGCGGCTCGAGGGTGATTCCAACGACTACGTCGGAAAGGGGCTCTCCGGAGGCCAGATCACCGTGCGGCCCGACCGCGGCAGCCTGTTCCCGGCCGAGCAGAACGTGATCGCCGGCAACGTCATCGGGTACGGAGCGACCCAGGGCAGCATGTTCATCCGCGGCATCGTGGGCGAACGCTTCCTGGTGCGTAACTCGGGCGCCACCGCCGTCGTCGAGGGCGTCGGCGACCACGCCCTCGAGTACATGACCGGGGGACTGGCCGTCATCCTCGGCGAGACAGGCCGCAACCTGGGTGCCGGCATGTCCGGCGGAACCGCGTACGTCTACGGTCTCCGCACCGAGAACGTCAACAGTCAGGCCCTCGACTCCGGCGAGCTCACGCTCCTGCCACTCGGCGCCGCGGACCGTGAGATCGTGCGCGACCTGCTCGAACAGCACCACGATCAGACCGAGTCCGCCCTGGCGGCACGGCTACTGGCCGATTTCGAGACCACCATGTCCACTTTCGTCAAGGTGCTGCCGCGCGACTACGCGGCCGTCCTGGCAACCAGGCAGACCGCCGTCACCGAGGGCCTCGATCCCGATGGCGTCGTCGTCTGGAACCGCATTCTGGAGGTAACCAATGGCTGATCCGAAGGGATTCCTCAAGACCACCGAACGGGAGCTGCCCGCCCGCCGGCCCGTCTCCGTTCGTCTCATGGACTGGAAAGAGGTCTATGAGCAGGGCGACGCCACGCAGCTCAAACGCCAGGCCGGCCGCTGCATGGACTGCGGTGTCCCGTTCTGCCAGCAGGGCTGCCCACTCGGAAACATCATCCCGGAATGGAACGACCTCACCTGGCGCGACGAGGGCCGTCAGGCCATCGAACGGCTCCACGTGACGAACAACTTCCCGGAGTTCACCGGTCGTCTCTGCCCGGCGCCCTGCGAGTCGGCCTGCGTGCTCGGCATCAGCCAGCCGCCGGTGACCATCAAGCAGGTCGAGGTCTCCATCATCGATCAGGCGTTCGCCAACGGATGGGTGCAGCCCCAGCCGCCCGGACGCCTCACCGGCAAAACGGTCGCCGTCGTCGGCTCCGGCCCGGCCGGCCTCGCAGCCGCCCAACAGCTCACCCGGGCCGGCCACACGGTCGCGGTCTTCGAACGCGACGACCGCATCGGCGGGCTACTGCGTTACGGCATCCCGGACTTCAAGATGGAGAAGAAGCACCTCGAGACCCGTCTGGGCCAGATGACCGCCGAGGGCACCCGCTTCCGTGCGGGCGTCACCATCGGCGTCGACATCGCCTGGGACGACCTTCGGGCCCGCTATGACGCCGTGGTCGTCGCCACGGGGGCCCTGGTGCCCCGCGACCTGCCGATCCCCGGCCGCGACCTGCCGGGCGTGCACTTCGCCATGGAATACCTGGTGCAGCAGAACCGGGTCGGCGCCGGCGACACGGTCGACCAGCAGATCACCGCGGAGGGCAAGCACGTGGTCGTTCTCGGCGGCGGTGACACGGGTGCGGACTGTATCGGCACGGCGCACCGCCAGGGCGCAGCATCGGTCACCAACCTCGCCATCGGCCGCCAGCCGGGCACGGATCGACCGGAGCACCAGCCCTGGCCGCTGTCGCCGACACTGTTCGAGGTGTCGAGCGCCCACGAGGAGGGCGGCAACCGCGAGTACCTGGTGTCGACGGTGGAGTTCCTGGCCAACGAGTCCGGCGAGGTGCGCGCCATCCGAGTGGCTGAAACCGAATTCCTGGACGGACGCCGGGTGCCCAAGGCCGGCACGGAACGCGAGATCCCCGCGGACCTGGTTCTTCTGGCCATGGGTTTCACCGGTCCCGAATCGCGCGAGCTGACCGACCAGCTGCACGTACCGGTCGATGGGCGGAGTAATGTCGAACGTGACGAAAAATACCAGACCAGCCATGAGGGCGTGTTCGTAGCCGGTGATGCCGGCCGGGGCCAATCCCTCATCGTCTGGGCGATCGCCGAAGGTCGGGCTGCCGCGGCAGCCGTCGACACATTCCTCGAAGGCGAGACGCAACTGCCTGCACCGGTCACACCGACCGATCATGCCTTCGCAATCTGATTGGTCACTGATCCAGTGATTCGATTCCAAGAGATCCACCATCCCGTGGTCTCCCGCCCCACAACAGAACAGATGCGCCAAACAAGCGCGGAAATCGGAGATATTTCAGTATGAGACGCGCCAAAATCGTCGCCACCCTCGGGCCGGCAGCATCCAGCTACGATCAAATTCGTGCCCTTATCGATGCCGGTGTCGACGTCTGTCGGATGAACCTGAGCCACGGGGACTACCAGGTCCACGAGGGTGTTTACGCCAACGTACGGAAAGCGGCGAACGACTCCGGTCGTGCCGTCGCCGTGATGGTCGACCTGCAGGGACCGAAGATCCGTCTCGGCAAGTTCGAAGGCGGCCCTTACGAACTGGCCGTCGGCGACATCTTTAAGATCACCACGGAAGAGATCCTGGGCAACAAGGAGCTTTCCGGCACCACGTACAAGGGCTTGCCCCAGGACGTCAAGCCGGGTGACTTCCTGCTGATCGACGACGGCAAGGTCAAGGTCGAGGTGGTGGCCACGAACGACACCGTCGTCACGACCACGGTCGTCGTCGCCGGCCCCGTCTCGAACAACAAGGGCATCAACCTGCCGGGAGTCGCCGTCAACGTTCCTGCGCTGTCCGAGAAGGACGAAGCCGACCTGCGCTGGGGCCTCCGCCTCGGCACGGACCTGATCGCGCTGTCGTTCGTTCGCGACGCCGCCGACATCACCCGCGTTCACGAGATCATGGCCGAAGAAGGCCGCCGCGTTCCCGTGATCGCGAAGATCGAGAAGCCGCAGGCCGTCGAGAACCTCGAAGACATCGTCGACGCGTTCGACGCCATCATGGTCGCCCGTGGCGACCTGGGCGTCGAACTGCCGCTCGAGGCCGTCCCGATCGTCCAGAAGCACGCGGTCGAGATCGCCCGTCGCATGGCCAAGCCGGTCATCGTGGCGACGCAGATGCTCGAGTCCATGATCCACAGCCCGGTGCCGACACGTGCGGAGACGTCTGACGTCGCCAATGCCGTGCTCGACGGCGCGGATGCGGTCATGCTCAGTGGCGAGACCAGCGTCGGGGAATACCCCGTCGTGACGGTCCAAACGATGGCGCGCATCGTCGCCTCGACCGAGGACCACGGCCTGGAGCGCATCGCTCCGCTGACGAACAAACCCCGTACCCAGGGTGGTGCGATCACTCTCGCTGCCATCGAGGTTGCCGAGTTCGTCGAAGCGAAGTTCCTGTGTATCTTCACGGAGTCCGGTGACTCGGTCAGAAGGATGTCCCGTCTGCGGTCGAAGATCCCCATGCTGGCCTTCACCCCGGAGCCCGGAATCCGTCGTCGTCTGGCCCTCACCTGGGGAATCCAGACCTATCTGGTCGACCGCGTCACCCACACGGACGCCATGTTCGGACAGGTGGATGACATCCTGCTCGGCCAGGGTCTGGCCCAGCTCGGTGACAAGGTCGTCGTCATCAGCGGTTCCCCTCCCGGAATCGCGGGTTCCACGAACGACATCCGTGTGCACCGCGTCGGCGATGCCCACAATGAAGTTCACCCGGCCTACGCGAAGAGCTAGTAGCGCCACCACGACAGAGCCCCGCCACCCGGTTTCGGGTGGCGGGGCTCTGTCGTGTGCTGCTGCAAATCCCTGGCCTCTCGGGCACACGGACTCACCGCCTCCGGGCGGCACTCTGTTCCCCTACAGTGCCGCCCAGGAGGCTGTGCGCGTGCACACCCCGCGAACGGAGCGCGGCCAACGTCCGTGGCGTACACGGGTCCCCCGACCCGGTAGCCTAGACATGTCCAACCAAAGGCTAGGCTAGCACCTGATGGACATGTCTAATGTCACCGATCGGCCCTGCACGGGACGGCCATGCGGGGAGGGGAACCAAACGTGAACTACGAAGCACGTACGGAACGGGCGCGCAAGCTCGTGGCCGACCTCGACCTCCCGCGTCCGCTGACCGTCGAGCGACTGCACCAATACATGGAAGGGCTGCGAGGCAAGGCGATCGTGATTCGAGCGGCGAGTCCGCGCCTGATCGAATCCGGAGTCTGCGGGCTGTGGATCGAGGTCGCGGGCGAGAACTTCGAGCGCATCCACCATGCGCCGACGGACTCCGCCGTCCACCGGCAGCAGTTCATCAACCACGAGTTCGGCCACATGATCCTGCGGCACGAGAAGACACTGGTGTCGGCCGATCGCGTCGCGCTGCTCGCGCCGCTCATCCCGTTGGACTCGATCGCGTATGCGCTGTCGCGCAGCAACTTCACCGACGGGCAGGAAGCCCTCGCCGAGGCGATCGGGGACCGGCTGGCCCTGATCATGCTGCAGGACAACGCCGACGCGGCCCACGGCCCCCGCACCGGCTTCGGACGGGTGCTCTAGTTNATCCTGCTGACGGTGTCCGTCGCCCTTTGGTTTGCTGTCGCGTTCTGCGTGCCGACTTTCGTTCGGGGTCACCGTCGAACTTTGTTCTGGGTGCTCACGGCACTTGCGACGACCCTGACGCTGCAACCGGATTTCGTCTACTACCGAGTCGATCCTCTGCTGGGCGGCGTGCACGTCACGTACTTCGTTTTCCACGCGACCGCCATCGTGTCCGTGGCGCTCGTGAGCAACCTCGTCCAAGAGGCGATCTCGCCGCTTGGCATCACGTCCCGGCGGCGGCGGGCGACGGCAGCGGTGGCGGGTGCGATCATCCTCGTGCAGGCCCTGCTATTCTTCGGCGGCGACTGGCACCTGACGAGTGATATTCGGCAACCATTCCTCGCCCGAATCGACTATGCGCTCTACGCCGCCACGACTTGGCTGGCGATGGCCTACTACTCCGTCTCGGTGGCCTCGGCCTGCCTCCGTGACCGGCGCACCCAACGCCGCACCATCACTCGGATCGCCCTGGGCTTCGTCGTATTCGGATGCTTCTGGATCATGATCTACACCGCCGTCAGCCTGGCCAGCGCGGCTGCATCAGTCCTACTCGGGGGATTCGTCTTCCAGGGGTGGCTACTCGTCCTGTACCAGGCCGCCCTGCTTGCCGCGCCGATCAGCCTGGCCGTCGGACTGGGCCTGACGGCCGGGGCCGATGCGATCCAGGTCCTCCGGAAGACCGGCCGCGACCGCGTCCTGCTTTGGCGGATCACGCCGCTTTGGGGGCGACTGCTGGACGGGTCCCCGGAACTCAGCATCGAGCGCGACCTCTCGCACGCCGGGCTGCTCCTCGTACGGGATCCCGGTGCGCACCTCTACCGGCGTTACGTCGAGGTGCGGGATAGCCTGCTCCTCGATCCCGGCCAGTACCTGACGCAAGCCGAACGGATTCTGATCAACACCGCCGAGGACCACGTGCGGGCCGGGCCGGCCACAGTCCCGTTCAGCGCCCCCCTTGCCAGCTCAGAGACACCCGACAGGATCGCACACCGTGATTGACCCGCGAGTAGCCGCCGGAAGGTCCACCACCCCCGGCGAACTGATCAGCCCGCAGCGGGAGTTGGCACGCAAGCTCAACCTGCTGCTGGACGTGGTCGTCGCCGAGGGCAACACGCCGCACACCTACAGGCAGATCGCCGCCGGCCTCCAGGCGCGGGGCCTGTCGCTTTCCCGCGCGCGGTGGGCGTACATGATCACCGGGGACGGACCTCTCGTGACCGACGTGGACCTGCTCAAGGGCATCGGCGAGTTCTTCCGTATCCCACCCGAATACCTGCTGGGCTCGGACAGTGACCTCCCGGAACGCGTCGACTCCCAGCTGGCGTTCGTGAAGAGCCTGCGCGCCCAGCGCGTCGTGAACTTCGCGGCACGAGCGCTCGGAGATGTGTCCCCGGAGACGCTGCGCTCGATCACCGCGCTCCTGGAAGAAGACATGCAGAGTGGCACGGCCGCCCGGCCCGCTCAGGACCGACCAACCGACTGACTACCTGCCCGGAGCCGCGGGAGCGCCGAAACGTCCCGCCACCGAGGGCATGTACACGCTGGGGTGTTGGTACCGGTGGTGGGACTCGAACCCACACGTCCTTGCGAACAAAGCATTTTGAGTGCTCCGCGTCTGCCATTCCGCCACACCGGCTCACAACACCTGCATCAGAATACCGTAGGCTTTCCCCCGTGACCGACCAAGACTCCACCCCAGTACCTCCTCGCCGCGTTGTCGTTGCCGAGGATGAGTCCCTCATCCGCCTCGACATCGTAGAAATCCTCCGTGACGCCGGATTCGAGGTGGTCGGTGAAGCCGGCGACGGAGAAACCGCTGTCGCCCTGGCCACCGAGCTGCGGCCCGACCTGGTCATCATGGATGTGAAGATGCCGCACCTCGACGGCATCTCCGCGGCCGAGCGCATCACCAAGGCGCACATCGCGCCCGTCGTGCTGCTGACCGCGTTCAGCCAGAAGGAACTGGTCGAGCGCGCCACGGAAGCCGGTGCGCTGGCCTACGTGGTCAAGCCGTTCACTCCGAACGACCTGCTGCCCGCGATCGAGATCGCCCTCTCGCGGTACAGCCAGATCATCACTCTCGAAGCCGAGGTGGCCGACCTCGTCGAGCGCTTCGAAACCCGCAAGCTCGTCGACCGCGCCAAGGGCCTGCTCAACGAGAAGATGGGCCTCACCGAGCCAGAGGCGTTCCGCTGGATCCAGAAGGCGTCCATGGATCGCCGGCTCACCATGCACGACGTCGCCCAGGCGATCATCGAGCAGCTCAGCGCCAAGAAATAGCCCGCTTCAGAGGCCGACGGCCGGGCAGGTCACCCTTCGAGGTGGCCTGCCCGGCCGTTTTCACCAGGCGGGCTCTACGCCTCGGGCCGGTTGGACAGTTCCTTGATCAGATTGGTGATCCGGATGGTCGAGCAGCGGCGACCCTGGTCATCCGTGACCGCGATCTCATGGGTCGTGAGCGTGCGTCCCAGATGCACGGGCGTGCACACGCCCGTGACGTAGCCCGACGTCGCCGACCGGGTGTGCGTGGCGTTGATCTCGATCCCGACGGCCAGGCGGCCGGGACCCGCGTGCAGATTGGCCGCCATCGACCCGAGCGACTCGCCGAGAACCACGTAGGCGCCACCATGCAGGAGCATCGCGGGCTGCGTGTTGCCCTCGACCGGCATCCGGGCGACGGCCCGCTCAATCGTGAACTCGACGAACTCGATGCCCATTTTCTCGGCCAGGGAGCCGGCTCCCCGCTGCTGGACCCACTCGAGGGCGTCTGTGGTCTGCTCGATCATATTCACCTTCGGTCGCTGCACCTGCCCGCGCCGGATGACGCTTGTAGGCTGTCTCTGTGTCAGATTCCGAAAAGCCTACCCTGATGATCATCGACGGCCATTCCCTGGCCTACCGGGCGTTCCACGCCCTCCCCGTGGACAGTTTTCAGACCCACGACGGACAGCACACGAACGCCATCCACGGCTTCCTGTCCATGCTGCTCAGCCTGCTGCGCAACGAGAAGCCCACACACATCGCCGTGGCCTTCGACATCTCCCGGTACTCGTTCCGCACCCGCGAATACGCCGATTATAAGGGCACGCGGGCCAGCACTCCGAGCGAGTTCATCGGGCAGGTACCGCTGCTGCAGGAGGCCCTGGCGGCGATGAACATCACGACGTTGACCAAGGAAGACTTCGAGGCCGACGACATCCTGGCGACACTGTCCGTGCGCGGTAACCAGGAGGGCTTCCACGTGCTGGTGGTCTCGGGGGACCGGGACACCATCCAGCTCGTCAACGAGAACGTCACCCTGCTCTACCCGGCGAGCCAGGGCGTCTCGGCGCTCACCCGCTACGACCCCGCCCGGGTGCGCGAGAAATACGGCATCGAGCCGGCGCAGTACCCGGATGTCGCGGCCCTGGTCGGCGAGACCAGCGACAACCTGATCGGCATCTCCAAGGTGGGGGAGAAGACCGCCGTGAAGTGGCTCGGCCTCTACGGCAGCCTCGACGGCATCCTCGAACACGCCGAGGAGATCAAGGGCGTCGTCGGCAACAATCTGCGCGAGCAGAAGGAGAACGCGATCCGCAACCGCCGCCTCAACCACCTCGTCACCGACCTCGAGCTCCCGGTGGACCTCGCCGACCTCGTTCGGTGCGCCATCGACGAGCCGGCCGTACGCGATGTGTTCGGCCGGCTCGAGTTCCGCACCCTGCTCGACCGGGTGATCAAGCTCGAGGGGGCCGGTGCCGTCGAGGGTGTCCCCGTGGTCGTGCCGGAGGAGGCTCCTGTCGCCGCGCCGAAAGCCCCCGCAGCCCAGGACCTGCTCGACGAGGAGTTGGGGGCCTGGATCGTCCGGGCCGTCGCCGCCGCTCCGCAGGGCCTTGGCCTCTGCGTCGAGGTGCAGGACGGCCGCGCCATCGGGTTCGGCGTGTCCGGCCCGACCGAGTCGGTCAACCTGCCCTGGCAGCCCGGACGCGCGGACTACCTCGCGTTCGAGTCCTGGCTGGCCAGCGATTCGCCCAAGATCATGCACGACGCCAAGCGCCAGATCAAGGCGCTCCGCCGCAGCGACCTGGCCTTCTCCGGGCTGGTGTTCGACACCCTGATCGCGGGCTGGCTGCTGCGCCCCGGGGTGCCCGACAAGACCCTCGCCACGCTCGTCACGCGCTACCTCGACGAGACCCTGCCGGTGACCGACCCCAACCAGCTGATCCCGGCTGAGAACGAGGCCGGGGGCGTGCCCCTGGAGTCCTGGTACACGTTCCGGGTGGCTGCGGCCATCGACGCGCTGCTCGACGAGGGGTCTCGTGAGGTGCTCACCGCCATCGAGATGCCCACCCTGCTGTCCCTGTCCGACATGGAGCTGGCCGGTGTGGCCGTCTCGCACGAACAGTTGTCCGCACTGTCCGGCCAGCTCGGCGAACGCGCCGCTGGTCTCGCCGCCGGCGCCTACGCGGAGATCGGACGTGAGGTGAACCTGGGTTCGCCCAAGCAGCTGCAGGAGGTGCTGTTCGACCAGCTCGGCATGCCCAAGACCCGGGCGAACAAGACCGGGTTCTCCACGGATGCCGGGGCTCTCGCCGATCTGCAGACCAGCAACCCGCATCCGTTCCTGGACATGCTGCTGCAGCACCGCGACGCCACCAAACTCCGCCAGATCGTGGAGACCCTGGACAAGGCCATCGACGAGACGGGCCGCATCCACACCAACTACGTGCAGATCGGCACGGCCACCGGACGGATCTCCTCCACCGACCCCAACCTGCAGAACATCCCGGTGCGCACCGAGGAGGGCCGCCGCATCCGGGCCGCGTTCCAAGCCGGGAACGGGGCCGAGTGCCTGCTGACCGCCGACTACTCGCAGATCGAGATGCGCATCATGGCGCACCTCTCCGGTGACCCGGGGCTGATCGAGGCCTTCAACGCCGGCGAGGACCTGCACCGGTTCGTCGGCGCGAGCGTGTTCGGCGTGGCGCCGGAAGACGTCACGAACGAGATGCGCTCCAAGGTCAAGGCCATGTCCTACGGCCTGGCCTACGGACTCAGCGCCTTCGGCCTGTCCCGGCAGCTGCGCATCGACACGAAGGAGGCCAAGCAGCTCATCACCGACTACTTCGCCCGCTTCGGCGCGGTGCGAGACTACCTGCGCAACGTCGTCGAGCAGGCGAAAGTGGATGGCTACACGGCCACCATCTTCGGCCGCCGCCGCCCGTTCCCAGAGCTGCACAGCGCCAACCGGATGGTGCGCGAGAACGCGGAGCGCGCGGCCCTCAACGCGCCGATCCAAGGGTCCGCCGCCGACATCATGAAGATCGCGATGAACGGGATCGCCGAAGACCTGGCCGAGGGGGCGCTTGAGTCGCGCATGCTGCTGCAGGTGCACGACGAACTGATCTTCGAGGTGGCCCCGGGGGAGTGGGACGCGCTTCGCCGGGTCGTGACGCACCAGATGGAGACCGCCGCCGACCTGCTGGTTCCCCTCGACGTGCAGGTCGGCCGCGGCGACAACTGGGACGCCGCGGCCCACTAGGTCAACCCCGGATGGCCGGCCTCCCGAATGCGGGGGTCGGCACCCCGCCCGCAGTCGAGGGCGTGTTCTAGGCTCGGGTCATGACAACCGACAACCAGCGCACCCCCACGGCGATCGACCGGATCGCCGAGGACTGGGTGGACACCCTCGTCGACATCAACCCGACCGTGGGCACCTACATCGGGCGCACCGAGGCGGACGACCGCTTCGGCGATTACTCCCCGGACGGCCTGGACCGAGGCGTCGACGCGGCCCGCTCCTTCATCGCCCGGCTCGACGCCGCCACGGCCGTCGACGACGTCGACGTCGTCACTCGCACCGACCTGCGCAGCTCACTCGCCCTCGACCTCGAGAGCTCCGAGGCCGGTCTGCCGTTGCGCGACCTGAACGTGATCGCGTCGCCGGCCCAGGGCATCCGGGAGGTCTTCGACCTCATGCCCACCGACACCGTCGCGGACTGGGACACCGTCTCCGCCCGGCTGCACGCTCTGCCCGCGGCCATCGACGGCTACATTCAGACCCTGCGCCTCGGCATCGAGCGCGGCAGCATGCCGGCCCGGCGCCAGGTGCGGGAGGTCATCCAGCAGGCCCGGCGCCACGCCGCGAACGACGGCTTCTTCGCCGAGTTCGCCGCCAATGCCGGCCCCGAGAAAGGATCGCTCCCGGCCTCGCTGGCCACGGATCTCGGCACCCGCGCGGGCGGCGCCGCCGAGGCCTACGGCACCCTCGCCGATTTCCTCGACGCCGAGCTCCAGGCCAAGGCCCCCAGCCGCGACGCCATCGGCCGCGACCTCTACGCGCTGCAGTCCCGCCGTTTCCTCGGCGCCACCATCGACCTCGACGAAACCTACGAGTGGGGCGTGGAGGAGCTGGCCCGGATGGTCCTGGAGCAGGAGAGCATCGCCGACCAGATCAAGCCGGGCGCGAGCGTGCTCGAGGCCATCGCGATCCTCGACACCGACCCCAGCCGCAAGTTGCACGGAACCGACGCCCTGCAGAAGTGGATGCAGGAGACCAGCGACCGCGCCGTCGCCGAGCTCTCCGAAACCCAGTTCGACATCCCCGACGAGATCAAGCGCCTCGAGTGCATGATCGCCCCTACCCAGGAAGGCGGAATCTACTACACCGGGCCCACGGACGACTTCGCCCGCCCGGGCCGGATGTGGTGGTCGGTGCCGGTCGGAATCACCGAATTCGACACCTGGCGCGAACTGACCACCGTCTACCATGAGGGCGTTCCGGGCCACCACCTGCAGATCGGCCAGGCCGTGCACAACCGGGGGAAGCTGAATACCTGGCGCCGCCAGCTGGCCGGCACCTCGGGTCACGCCGAGGGCTGGGCGCTCTACGCGGAGCGGCTGATGGAACAGCTCGGCTACCTCGACGACCCGGCGGACCGCCTCGGCATGCTCGACGGGCAACGGATGCGCGCCGCACGCGTCGTGCTCGACATCGGCGTGCACCTCGAGAAGCAGCTGCCCGACGGCTCCGGTCCCTGGACCGCCGACCACGCCTTCGACTTCCTCGGCCGGAACGTGAACATGAACGCGAGCTTCGTCACGTTCGAGGTCAACCGGTACCTCGGCTGGCCTGGACAGGCGCCGTCCTACAAGGTCGGGCAGCGCATCTGGGAGGAACTCCGGGACACCTATGCGGAACGGGAGGGCGACGCATTCTCGATCAAGGAATTCCACCGCAAGGCGCTGGACCTCGGCGGGGTCGGCCTGGACACCCTCCGCGCGGCGATGCTCGGCTAGCGTTCGGGGCCGATCGGCGTAGTTTCGGGGAGGGGCAGGCAAGTTGCCGGCCTCTCTTACAAACAGCTAAGCTTGACTGTCACGTTTGTGACGAACCGTCCACTGCCATGCACGGTGCACGAGAACGAGATTTTCCCGTGTGTGGCCCGAGCTATGTCCATCCTGGAGCAACTACTACATGACAAACGCAACGACCGAACGGGCACCCAAGCAGGTCGCCATCAACGACATTGGATCTGCTGAAGACTTTCTTGCCGCGGTCGAAAAGACTCTGAAATTCTTCAACGACGGAGACCTCATCGAGGGCACCGTCGTGAAGATCGACCGCGACGAGGTTCTCCTTGACGTGGGCTACAAGACCGAGGGTGTCATTCCCTCCCGCGAACTTTCCATCAAGCACGACGTTGACCCCTCCGAGGTCGTCAAGGTCGGCGACCTGGTTGAGGCCCTCGTTCTTCAGAAGGAAGACAAAGAAGGCCGTCTCATCCTGTCCAAGAAGCGCGCTCAGTACGAGCGTGCATGGGGCGACGTTGAGAAGATCAAGGAATCGGATGGCGTTGTCACCGGTTCGGTCATCGAGGTTGTCAAGGGTGGCCTCATCGTGGACATCGGACTCCGCGGGTTCCTCCCGGCCTCGCTCATCGAGCTGCGCCGTGTTCGCGACCTGACCCCGTACTTGGGCCAGGAGATCGAGGCCAAGATCCTCGAACTCGACAAGAACCGCAACAACGTCGTGCTGTCTCGTCGTGCACTGCTCGAGCAGACCCAGTCCGAGAGCCGCACCACGTTCCTCAACAACCTCCAGAAGGGACAGGTCCGCAAGGGCGTCGTCTCGTCGATCGTCAACTTCGGTGCGTTCGTGGACCTGGGTGGCGTTGACGGTCTGGTTCACGTCTCCGAGCTCAGCTGGAAGCACATCGAGCACGCCAGCGAGGTCGTCGAGGTCGGTCAGGAAGTCACCGTCGAGATCCTCGAGGTCGACCTCGAGCGCGAGCGCGTGTCGCTCTCCCTCAAGGCCACGCAGGAAGACCCGTGGCAGGTCTTCGCCCGCACCCACGCCATCGGCCAGGTTGCACCGGGTAAGGTCACCAAGCTCGTTCCGTTCGGCGCGTTCGTTCGCGTTGCCGAGGGTATCGAGGGACTCGTCCACATCTCCGAGCTCTCCGGCAAGCACGTCGAGCTCGCCGAGCAGGTCGTCTCGGTCGGCGACGAGGTCTTCGTCAAGGTCATCGACATCGACCTCGAGCGTCGCCGCATCTCGCTGAGCCTCAAGCAGGCCAACGACGGAGTCGACCCCGAGGGCACCGAGTTCGATCCGGCGCTCTACGGGATGCTCACCGAGTACGACGACCAGGGCAACTACAAGTACCCGGAGGGCTTCGACCCGGAGACCAACGAGTGGCGTGAAGGCTTCGAAACCCAGCGCGAGAAGTGGGAGCAGGACTACGCTGCAGCCCAGGCTCGCTGGGAAGCCCACAAGAAGCAGGTTGCGTCCGCGAACGACGAGATCACCGCCGTCGGCGATGTCCCGTCCGCAGCAGGCAACACCTTCTCGAGCGAGACGGCTGGCGCTGGCACGCTCGCGGACGACGAGGCCCTCGCAGCACTGCGCGAGAAGCTCTCCAGCTCCAACTAGTCACCGCTCCACCCCGTAACACAGCACGACAGACAGGCCGGTCCCCTTGGGGCCGGCCTGTTCGCGTTGATGCGTGCCGCGTCGAATCGCGTCGGGACCGCGGGCCAGTGCCGAAAACCCGCTCGACCATAGACTGCGGAATTGACTCGTCTGCTTCTCCTCTCCGCGGCCACCGCGACCGCGTTGCCCGTCGGCGGGTGCGCGGCAACCGGCCCATCGACACCGGATGCGTCGTCGTCAGCACCGCAGGCCACCCCGAGCAGGTCGTCGGTTCCATCACCGTCGCCGTTCGGCTCTGCGTCGCCCGTGCCGGGGGACTGCACGCGCGCGGACACCGCGACCGTGGCCACGAGCTACACGGTCCTGTCCGACGACTCCACGACTCCACGACTCCACGACTCCACGACTCCACGACTCCACGACTCCACGACTCCACGACTCCACGACTCCACGACTCCACGACTCCACGACTCCGTGACGCCCGTGTCGCCCGTCACGCCCGTGACGCCCGTGACGCCCGTGTCGCCCGTGTCGCCCGTGTCGCCCGCGACGATCACCTACACCGCGTTCACGCAGGCCGGAGAAACGCCCACCCGGAGCGAGACCGACTTCGGGCCGGTCGTCACGCTTCTCGCCTACGCCTACGCCTACGCCTACGCCTGCGTCTCTGACGGGAGCGGCGGACTGTGGACGTTCACGGCCACGAGCACCACCCCGGGGGCGCTGGCGTGCGTCCTGGGCTTCGGCGGTCGGATAGTCACCCGCGACGCGGCCTACAACGAGGGCCTGGTCGCACCGGAGACGGTGGACTGCACCGGCAACCCCCGCCGCTGAATCGCCCCCACCGCAACTGTTGCCCATTCGGACAACTGTTCCCGGTGCGCGGGCAACAATCGTCCGATTCGGCGACAGTCACCGTAGCGGGGAGAGGCCAGCCGCGCCTCACGAGGCTCGATAGCATGGCAGGCGTGTACTTGATTGGACTGACCGGCGGGATCGCATCCGGAAAAAGCACCGTGGCTCGGCGGCTCGTCCGGCACGGGGCTGTGCACATCGACGCCGACCACCTGGCCAGGGTCGTGGTCGGCCCCGGAACCCCGGGGCTCGCCGCGATCGCGGAGGCGTTCGGCGACACGGTCCTGCTGCCCGACGGCAGCCTGAACCGGGCGGCGCTCGGGGCGGTGGTGTTCCGCGACCCGGAGGCGCTCGACCGCCTCAACGCGATCGTGCACCCCGAGGTGCGGGCGCGTTCGAACGCCGTGATCAGGGCTGCGGAAGCCGAGGATCCGAACGCGATCGTCGTCTACGACGTGCCCCTGCTGGTGGAAGCCGGCGTCGACCATCCGTTCGACCTCGTCGTGGTCACCCAGTCCGACGAGCCCACCCGGGTGCGCCGCATGGTGGAGCTGCGGGCGATGGATGCCGGCGAAGCGGAGCGCCGGATCCGCGCCCAGGCCAGCGACGCCGACCGTCACAAGATCGCCGACGTCGTCATCGACACCGGCGGCACCCTCGAGCAGACCCTGGAGCAGGTCGACGTGCTGTGGGAGCAGGTGCGGGTTCACAGCCAGCAGCGCACTGTCAGAGGCGCTCCGTAGACTGGGGAGTATGGAACCCACGCGCTCTGTCAATCCGTTCGAGGTGGTGAGCGAGTACACGCCGAGCGGCGACCAGCCCGCCGCGATCGCCGACCTGGCCGGTCGCATCAACGCCGGCGAGACCGACATTGTGCTGCTCGGCGCCACCGGGACCGGCAAGTCCGCGACCACGGCCTGGCTGATCGAACAGGTGCAACGCCCGACGCTGGTGCTCGCCCACAACAAGACCCTCGCCGCGCAGCTCGTGAATGAATTCCGCGAGCTGATGCCCAACAATGCCGTCGAATACTTCGTGTCGTACTACGACTACTACCAGCCCGAGGCCTACGTACCTCAGACCGACACCTTCATCGAGAAGGACTCCTCGATCAACGCGGAGGTCGAGCGGCTACGGCACTCCACCACGAACTCCCTGCTCAGCCGACGCGACGTCATCGTGGTCTCCACCGTCTCCTGCATTTACGGTCTGGGCACGCCCGAGGGCTACCTCGAGGCGATGGTCGCCCTCCAGGTCGGCCAACAGGTCAACCGGGACTGGCTGATCCGCAAATTCGTCGCCATGCAGTACCAGCGCAACGACATCGACTTCTCCCGCGGCCACTTCCGGGTGCGCGGCGACACCATCGAAATCATCCCGATGTACGAAGAACTCGCCATCCGCATCGAGATGTTCGGCGACGAGATCGAGGCGCTCTACAGCCTGCATCCGTTGACCGGTGACATCGTCAAGAAGCTCGACTCCGTGGCCGTGTTCCCGGGCTCGCACTACGTGGCCAGCACCGACGTCATGCAGCGGGCGATGGGCACCATCCAGGCGGAACTCGACGAACGACTCGAGCAGCTGGAACGCGAGGGCAAATTGCTCGAGGCCCAGCGCCTGCGCATGCGCACGCAGTTCGACTTGGAGATGATGGAGCAGATCGGCTTCTGTTCCGGCATCGAGAACTACTCCCGGCACATCGACCAGCGGCAACCGGGGGAGGCCCCGCACTGCCTGCTCGACTACTTCCCCGACGACTTCCTGATGGTGATCGACGAGTCCCACGTCACCGTGCCGCAGATCGGCGCCATGTACGAGGGCGACTCCTCACGAAAGCGCACGCTCGTCGACCACGGGTTCCGGCTGCCGAGCGCCCTCGACAACCGGCCGCTCAAATTCGGGGAGTTCAAGGGACGCGTCGGCCAGACCGTCTACCTGTCCGCCACCCCAGGCAAATACGAGATGGGCATCGCGGACGGCGTCGTCGAGCAGATCATCCGTCCCACCGGCCTGATAGACCCGCAGATCATCGTCAAGCCCAGCAAGGGCCAGATCGACGACCTCCTCGAAGAGATCCACAAGCGCGTCGAACGCAACGAGCGCGTCCTGGTCACCACCCTGACCAAGAAGATGGCGGAAGAACTCACCGATTTCCTCACCGAAGCCGGCGTGCGGGTGCGCTACCTGCACTCGGATGTCGACACGCTCCGCCGCGTCGAACTCCTCACCGAGCTGCGGGCCGGCGTCTACGACGTGCTCGTGGGCATCAACTTGCTCCGCGAGGGCCTCGACCTGCCCGAGGTGTCGCTCGTCGCTATCCTCGACGCAGACAAGGAGGGTTTCCTGCGGTCGGCGACCTCGCTGATCCAGACCATCGGCCGCGCGGCCCGCAACGTCTCCGGCGAAGTGCACATGTACGCCGACCGGCTCACCGCCTCGATGGAGCGCGCGATCGACGAGACCGACCGCCGCCGGGAGAAGCAGGTGGCCTACAATACCCTGCACGGCATCGACCCCACCCCGCTGCGCAAGCGCATTGCGGACATCACCGAGGTGCTCGCCCGGGAGGAGGCAGACACCGCCGAGCTCCTGGCCGGCCGCGACACGCGCCGCAAGGGCGTCGCGGCGACTCCGCGCCGGCAGGGACTGGCCGCGAACGGCGCGAACGACCTCGAGTCGATCATCGCCGACCTCAACGGCCAGATGCTCGAGGCGGCGGGAGAGCTCAAGTTCGAGCTCGCGGCCCGCCTCCGCGACGAGGTGTCCGAACTGAAGCGCGAGCTGCGCCAAATGGAGAAGGCCGGCCACATCTGACCCACAGAGCGCACGCCCTGGTGAATATCGAACATTTGTTCGCTCAGGGCGTGCCGATTCGCAGGGTGGAGCGCGTGGCGCTGCATAGAATCGGATGGTGTCAATTTCCCAGGTAGAGACCGGCTCGAAACTCAACGTCCGCGGCGCCCGCGTGCACAACCTGCACAACGTCGACCTCGAAATCCCGCGCGATTCGCTGGTCGTCTTCACCGGCCTGTCCGGCTCCGGCAAGTCGTCGCTCGCGTTCGACACCATCTTCGCGGAGGGACAGCGACGTTACGTCGAATCGCTGTCCGCATACGCGCGTCAGTTCCTGGGCCAGGTCGACCGCCCCGACGTCGATTTCATCGAGGGGTTGAGCCCCGCCGTCTCGATCGACCAGCGCTCGACCAACCGAAACCCGCGCTCGACCGTGGGAACCATCACCGAGGTCTACGACTACATGCGGTTGCTCTGGGCACGCATCGGCGTGCCGCACTGCGCCGTCTGCGGTGAGGTCATCCAGGCCCAGACCGTGCAGCAGATCGCCGACCAACTTATGGAACTGGATGAGGGCATCCGTTATCAGGTGCTCAGCCCGGTCGTGTCGCAGAAGAAGGGCGAATTCGTCGACCTGTTCAAAGAACTGGCCGCGGGCGGCTACTCCCGCGCCATCGTCGACGGCACCCAGATCCAGCTCAACGAGCCGCCCGTGCTGAAGAAGCAGCTCAAGCACGACATCTCCGTGGTCATCGACCGTCTGGTCGCCGGCCCTGACCTGCTGAGCCGACTCACCGACTCCCTGGAGACGGCGCTCAAACTGACCGACGGTATCGTGCAGGTCAACTACGTCGACCGGGAGGGCGACGAGGCCTGGCAGAGCTACTCGGAGAAACTCTCCTGCCCCAACAACCACCCCGTGCAGCTCACCGAGATCGAGCCGCGCACGTTCTCCTTCAACGCGCCCTTCGGTGCCTGCCCGGAGTGCTCCGGTCTCGGCACGCGCATGTCGGTCGACGCCGACCTGTTGCTCGGCGACCCCGAGCTCAGCATCGCGGAGGGCGTCGTGCTGCCCTGGACCACCCAGGGCAAAGGGCTGTTCCAGTACTACGAGAAACTCCTCGACGGGCTCGCCCGCGACCTGGACTTCTCCCTCGACACCCCATGGGGCGAGCTGCCCGACGAGGTGCAGGACGCCGTGCTCCGCGGCGACAACTTCGAGGTCAAGGTGAAGTGGAAGAACCGCTACGGCCGGGAGATGAGCTACACCTCCGGATTCGAGGGCGTCGTGCCCTACATCGAACGCCAGTACCTGCAGGCGGAGTCGGACACCCAGCGTGCCCGGTGGGGTGAGTACCTGCGCGAGGTCGACTGCCCGGTCTGCTCCGGAACCCGGCTCAAGCCCGAAGTCCTCGCCGTGCTGGTGCACGGGGCCAGCATCGCGGATGTCTGCAACCTCAGCCTCACCGACGCCCGCGGTTTCATGAACAAGCTCGAGCTGACCGACCGGGAGGCCGTCATCGCCGCGCAGGTTCTGCGCGAGATCAAGGCGCGCCTGGACTTCCTGATCCGCGTCGGCCTGAACTACCTCAACCTGGCCCGGGCTGCGGCGACCCTCTCCGGCGGCGAGGCGCAGCGCATCCGTTTGGCCACCCAGATCGGCTCCGGCCTGACCGGGGTGCTCTACGTGCTCGACGAACCGAGCATCGGACTGCACCAACGCGACAACCGACGGCTGATCGAGACGCTGGTCTCCCTGCGCGACCTCGGGAACACTCTGATCGTGGTCGAGCATGACGAGGACACAATCAAGGCCGCAGACTGGGTCGTCGACATCGGCCCGGGCGCCGGCGTGAACGGCGGTCACGTCGTGCACTCCGGCTCCTACGCCGACCTGCTCACCAACACGGAGTCACTGACCGGTGATTACCTCGCCGGCCGCAAGTCGATCCCGACCCCGGCCATCCGTCGCCCGATCGACCCGGCCCGGGAGATCTCCGTGATCGGGGCCGAGGCCAACAACCTCAAGAAGGTGTCGGTCAGCTTCCCGCTCGGCACGTTCACGGCCGTGACCGGTGTCAGCGGCTCCGGCAAGTCGTCCCTCGTCAACGACATCCTCTACCGGGTTCTGGCCAACCGCCTCAACGGTGCCCGCAAACTCCCCGGTCGGCACACCCGGGTTACCGGCCTCGACCAGCTCGACAAGGTTATCCACGTCGACCAGGCCCCGATCGGGCGCACCCCGCGCTCCAACCCGGCCACCTACACCGGCGTCTTCGATAAGATCCGCACCCTGTTCTCCGAAACCATCGAAGCCAAGGCGCGGGGTTACCTGCCCGGACGCTTCAGCTTCAACGTCAAGGGTGGGCGCTGTGAAGCCTGCTCGGGCGACGGCACGATCAAGATCGAGATGAACTTCCTACCCGACGTCTACGTCGCCTGCGAGGTCTGTGGGGGAGCGCGCTACAACCGCGACACCCTCACCGTGCACTACAAGGGCAAGAGCATCGCGGAGGTACTGGACATGCCGATCAGCGAGGCCGCCGATTTCTTCGAGGCGATCACCTCCATCCACCGGTTCCTGAACACCCTCGTCGAGGTCGGCCTCGGTTATGTGCGACTCGGCCAGAGCGCCACCACCCTGTCCGGCGGCGAGGCCCAGCGCGTCAAGCTGGCCACAGAACTGCAGCGCCGCTCTAACGGCCGCAGCGTCTATGTGCTCGACGAGCCGACGACGGGCCTGCACTTCGAAGACGTACGCAAGCTGCTGCTCGTTCTGAACAGTCTCGTCGACAAGGGCAACACCGTGATCGTGATCGAGCACAACCTCGACGTGATCAAGTCCGCCGACTGGGTGATCGACCTTGGTCCCGAGGGTGGCTCCGGCGGCGGCCGCGTGCTCGCCACGGGGACCCCCGAGCACGTCGCCACCGTGAAGAAGAGCCACACCGGCATGTTCCTCAAGGAGATCCTGGCGGCGCACTGACCGCCACCGGAAACATCATGTCCGACGCGTTGAGCTACCGCCCCAAGACGGGCGAAATCCCCACGAGCCCCGGGGTATACCGGTTTCGCGACGAAACCGGGCGGGTGCTCTACGTCGGCAAGGCCAACAATCTGCGGGCCCGCCTGGCGAACTACTTCGCCCCGCTGAGCAGCCTGCACGAGCGCACCCGGCGCATGGTCACCACGGCCGCATCGGTCGAGTGGACGGTCGTCGGTACCGAGGTCGAGGCCCTCCAGTTGGAGTGGACCTGGATCAATGAGTTCGACCCCCCGTTCAACGTGAAGTTCAAGGACGACAAGTCCTACCCGTACCTCGCGGTCACCCTCGCCGACGAGGCGCCGCGGGCCTTGGTGACCCGCACCACGGGCATCCGCGGGGCCCGGTATTTCGGACCGTACCCCAAGGTGTGGGCCGTGCACGAGACCATCGAACTGATGCTCAAGGCATTCCCGATCCGCACCTGTAACAACGCCAACTACAAACGCGCCATGCAGTCCGGCAAGCCGTGCTTCGGCGGGCAGATCGGGCGGTGCTTCGGCCCCTGCTCCGGCCTGGTCTCCATCGAGGAACACCGGGTGATCGTGAACGCATTCGTCAGCTTCATGGGCAGCCAGGATCGCAAGCTGATCAACCAGCTGACCGCGGAGATGAAGGATGCCACGGTCAGCCAGAACTACGAGGTCGCCGCGAAAAGGCGTGACCAGGTGCGGGCGCTGAACGCCGTGTTGGAGAAGAGCGCCGTCGTGCTCCGCGACAGCGTCGACATCGACCTCTTCGCCATCGACCAGGATGAACTCGCCGCGGCGGTGCAGCTGTTCATCGTGCGTGGCGGCCGAATCCGCGGTGTGCGCGGCTGGATGGTCGACAAGGAGCTCGACCTCACGACGAGCGACCTGATCGACTCGATCATGCTCACGGCCTACGGGTCGGGGGCCGTGCCGCCCCGGGAGATCGTGGTGCCCGAGTTGCCCGACGATGCCGCGGCGCTGGAGACCTGGCTGGCCGGCGTCGGCAAGCGGAAGGTGCGGCTCGTCGCCGCCCAGCGCGGCGAGAAGGCCGCCCTGCTCGCCACCGCCACCCAGAACGCCAAGCACGCCCTGATGCTCTACAAGACCCGGCGGAGCTCCGACTTCGTCGCCCGGTCCAAGGCACTCGAAGACATCCAGGAAGCATTGGAGATGTCGTCCGCGCCGCTCCGAATGGAGTGCTACGACGTCTCGCACCTGAGCGGCACCAACATCGTCGCGTCCATGGTGGTGTTCGAAGACGGGTTGCCTCGCACCGACGAGTACCGCCGGTTCAGCATCCCCGAGTCGACGGATGACACGGACTCCATCTATCGCACGCTCACCCGCCGCCTGGCCTACCTGGTCCCCGACGGGGAGGTGACGCCGGAGGTCGAGGCCGACGCCACGGTGAAGCGCAAAAAGTTCCGGTACCAGCCGAACCTGCTCATCGTCGACGGCGGCCAGCCTCAGGTGGCCGCGGCGGCACGGGCGCTGCGCGAATCGGGTGTCACCGGCATCCAGCTCTGCGGAATCGCGAAGCGGCTCGAAGAGATCTGGCTGCCGGACTCCGACTACCCGGTGATCCTGCCGCGCAACAGCGACGCCCTATTCCTGATCCAGCGCATCCGCGATGAGGCGCACCGGTTCGCGATCATGCACCAGCGGTCGAGGAGGAAGCGGGACATCACGTCGGTGCTGGGCGAGGTGCCCGGCCTCGGGCCGGCCAGGGTCAAGGTGCTCCTGCAGCATTTCGGCTCCGTGGTGCGGCTCAGGGAGGCTCCGGCGGAGGCGATCGCGGAGGTTCGCGGCATCGGTCCTGTCCTGGCCGAGGCGATTCATCGGCACTTGCGCGCTTGAACGGCCCGGCTGATCGGTAGGCTGGACACTTAGGTTCCACCCGATCGAAGGCGCAGTCCAGAATGACAACGGAGAACGACAGGCAGGAAATGCTTATCGTGACGGGGATGTCCGGCGCAGGCCGATCCACCGTGGCCAATGCCCTGGAAGACCTGGGCTGGTACGTCGTGGACAACCTTCCGCCGCAGATGCTGCGCCCGCTGGCCGAACTCGTCGGCCGCGCCGGTACCAGCCTGCCCAAGATCGCCTCCGTGGTCGACATCCGCGGCCGGGACTTCTTCACCGACTTCCAGGAGATCCTGCACTCTCTGCGGAAGACGTCTCAGGTGCGCGTCATCTTCCTTGAAGCCCGCGACGACGTGCTCGTGCGGCGGTTCGAATCGGTGCGCCGACCGCATCCGCTGCAGGGCGACGGCACCATCCTCGACGGGATCGCGGCCGAACGCGTCAAGCTGAGCGCCGTCCGCGAGTCCTGCGACCTCGTCATCGACACCTCCGACCTCAACATCCACCAGCTGGCCACGTCGATCTCGGACCGTTTCGCGGCCGAGGACGCCGCCGGGGTGCACGTCACGCTGATGAGTTTCGGATTCAAGTACGGCCTGCCGACCGACGTCGACATGGTCGCCGACGTCCGTTTCCTGCCCAACCCGTTCTGGGTTCCCGAACTCCGCAGCCACAACGGCCAGGACGCCGAGGTGCGGGACTTCGTCCTCGCCCAGACCGGGGCGCGGGAATTCATCGCGCACTACGCCGCCGCCTTGGAACCGGTCCTCGCGGGCTACCAGCGGGAGAACAAGCGCCACGCGACCATCGCGGTCGGGTGCACGGGCGGAAAGCACCGCTCGGTCGCCATGGCCGCGGAAATAGCGACACTGGTCAAGGACTTCCCCGGTGTCGCGGTCAGCGTCAAGAATCGCGACCTCGGACGGGAATAACAAGGCGACGGCGACTGCACCCAGCAGGCGCCGAATCCAGCCGGCACGACTACAACTCGGCCCCACATCAGGCCGGGACGACAGAATGGACAAGCGATTGGCACTCACCGCCGACGTCAAAGACGAGCTTGCTCGCGTCGAAATTTCCAAGACCACGGTGCGTGCAGCGGAACTGGCCACCATCCTCCGTTTCTCCGGCGGACTGCACATGATTTCCGGGCGGATCGCCATCGAGTCGGAGCTTGACACCCCTCTGCTCGCGCGGCGCGTGCGGAAGGACCTTGCCGAGCTGTACGGCGTGCGCAGCGACGTGACCGTGATCCCCGCCGCCGGCCTGCGGCGCGCCAGCCACTACCTGGTGCGGGTACTCGACGGCGGTGAGACGCTCGCGCGCCAGACCGGACTCCTCGACGCGAGACGGCGTCCGATTCGCGGGCTGCCGAATCGTCTCACCACGGGCTCGAAGGAAGAGATCGCCGCCGTCTGGCGCGGCGCCTTCCTCGCCCACGGGTCCCTGACCGATCCGGGCCGCTCGGCGGCGCTAGAAGTCACCTGCCCCGGGAACGAATCCGCCATGGCCCTGGTCGGAGCCGCCGGCCGCCTCGGAGTCGTTGCCAAGGCGCGCGAGGTGCGGGGCGTGCACCGGGTCGTCATCCGTGACGGCGACGCCATCGGTGCCATGCTCGTGCAGATGGGGGCTCAGGAGACCGTGCTGAACTGGGAAGCCCTCCGCCAGCGCCGGGAGGTGCGTGCAACCGCGAACCGACTGGTCAACTTCGACGACGCGAACCTGCGCCGCTCCGCCCAGGCCGCGGTCGCCGCGTGCGCACGCGTGCAACGCGCCATGGAAATCCTCGGCGAGGAGATCCCGGAGCACCTTCGCTACGCGGGTGAGCTGCGCTTGTCCTTCCGGGACTCCAGCCTGGATGAGCTCGGCCATCACGCCGACCCGCCCATGACGAAGGATGCCGTCGCCGGCCGCATCCGTCGCCTGCTGGCCATGGCCGACAAGAAGGCGACGGACCTGGGCATTCCGGGCACCGACGCGAACTTGCCAGCCGACCTCGACGACGTCTGACCGCCCGACATTCAGCGTTCATCCACGTTCGTCACAGCAACACCGCATCCTGAGTAGACTGGAATGGTTGCTCACGAACTGGTGGCGGAGCATTTCGCGCCGACGACTACAGAGGAGATGCACATTGGCTGAATACACACTTCCGGCTCTGGCCTACGACTACTCGGCCCTCGCGCCAAGCATCAGCGGCACAATCATGGAACTCCATCACGGCAAGCACCACCAGGCTTATGTCACCGGTGCCAACACCGCCCTGGCCCAGCTGGCCGAGGCCCGCGACACCGGCAACCTCACCTACGTGAACAAGCTCGAGAAGGACCTCGCGTTCAACCTCGGCGGCCACGTCAACCACTCGATCTTCTGGACCAACCTGTCACCCGACGGCGGAGACAAGCCCACCGGCGACCTGGCCGCTGCGATCGACGACAACTTCGGTTCCTTTGACAAGTTCCAGGCCCACTTCGCGGCTGTGGCACTCGGCGTGCAGGGCTCCGGCTGGGCGGTCCTCGCCTGGGACTCGATCGGCCAGCGCCTGATCATTCAGCAGTTCTTCGACCAGCAGGCCAACTTCGCGGCCGGCACGATCCCGGTTCTGATGCTCGACGTCTGGGAGCACGCGTACTACCTCGACTACCGCAACGTCCGTGCGGACTACGTGAAGGCCTTCTGGAACATCGTCAACTGGGCCAACGTCCAGGAGCGCTTCACCATCGCATGCGAAAAGACCACCGGGCTGCTGCTCCTCTCCTAAGGGGAGCCGGGCCCCACGGGGGCCCGCAGCCCGTCCGATTCACCCACCAAAACGCGCTCACGCGCACAAGCAATAGGAGACCTCAGTGTCTGTAAAGATTGGTATTAACGGATTTGGCCGCATTGGCCGTAATTATCTTCGCGCCGTCCTGGCCCAGGGCAGCGACATCGAGATCGTCGCCGTGAACGACCTCACCGAGGCGAAGACGCTGGCTCACCTTCTTAAATATGACTCCATCACCGGTCGCCTCCCCGCCACCGTCGAGGTCGACGGAGACACCATCCTCGTCAACGGTAAGCCGATTAAGGTTCTCGCCGAGCGCGACCCCGCCAACCTGCCCTGGGCAGCACTGGGCGTCGACATCGTGATCGAGTCCACCGGCCGCTTCACCAAGGCCGAGGATGCGCGCAAGCACATCACCGCCGGTGCCAAGAAGGTCATCGTTTCCGCTCCCGCCTCCGGCGACGCGGCAACCATCGTCATGGGCGTCAACGAGGCGGACTACGACCCGGCCAAGTTTGACATCATCTCCAACGCGTCGTGCACCACGAACTGCCTCGCGCCCCTCGCGAAGGTCTTCAACGACAACTTCGGCATCAAGCACGGCCTGATGACCACGATCCACGCGTACACGGCCGACCAGAACCTGCAGGACGGCCCGCACTCCGACCTGCGTCGCGCCCGCGCCGCCGCCCTGAACATCATCCCGACCTCGACCGGTGCCGCCAAGGCCCTCGGCCTGGTTCTGCCTGAGCTCAAGGGCAAGCTTGACGGCTTCGCGCTTCGCGTTCCGGTTCCCACCGGCTCCATCACCGACCTCACCGTCGTCGCCGAGCGCCCCGTCACCGTCGAGGCCATCAAGGCTGCGTACAAGGCTGCCGCCGAGGGTCCCCTCAAGGGCATCCTGATGTACACGGAGGACGAAATCGTCTCGAGCGACATCGTCACCGACCCGCACTCCTCGATCTTCGACGCCGGCCTGCTGCGTGTCATCGGCGACCAGGTCAAGCTCTCCGCATGGTACGACAACGAGTGGGGCTACTCCAACCGCATGGTTGACCTCACCGCGCTCGTCGCCAAGAGCCTCTAACGGGGTCCGCAGTGACGCTGCGTACTATCGATTCACTGGGGCAGCTCGGCGGAAAGCGCGTCATCGTCCGGTGTGATCTGAATGTGCCGTTGCAAGACGGTCAGATCACCGACGACGGCCGCGTGCGGGCATCTCTGCCCACCATCAAGGCGCTCATGGAGCAGGGTGCCCGAGTTGTGATCGTGTCGCACCTCGGCCGACCGAAGGGCGCACCGGAAGCCAAGTACAGCCTGGCTCCCGTCGCGGCCCGCCTCGGCGAGCTCCTGGGCGCGGACGTGGCCTTCGCCACCGACACGGTCGGCGCTTCGGCGCAGGCCGCCGTCGCCGCGCTCACCGACGGTGAGGTGGTCGTTCTCGAGAACCTCCGCTTCAACGCGGGGGAGACCGCGAAGGACGACGCCGAGCGCGCATCATTCGCCACGGAGCTTTCGGCTCTGGGTGACGTGCTCGTCTCGGACGGCTTCGGCGTCGTGCACCGCAAGCAGGCCAGCGTGTACGACCTCGCCGGGATCCTTCCCAGCGCGGCCGGGCTCCTGATCGCCGCGGAGCTCGAAGTCCTGGACCGCCTCACCGAAAAGCCCGAAGCTCCGTACGCGGTGGTTTTGGGCGGCTCGAAGGTGTCCGACAAGCTCGGCGTGATCGGGCACCTGCTGCCCCGGGTCAACTCGCTCCTCATCGGAGGCGGAATGGCTTACACGTTCCTCGCCGCGCAGGGACACAAGGTGGGCGCAAGCCTGCTGGAAGTCGACCAGATCGAGACCGTTCGCGGTTACCTTCTGGAAGCGGAGCGCCTGGGCGTGAAGATCGTGCTGCCGACGGATATCGTCGTCGCCTCCAAATTCGGGGCAGACGCCGAGGTTGCGGTCACTCCGGCCAACGCGATCGAGGACACCACCTTCGGTGCCTCCGGTCTCGGCCTGGACATCGGTCCGGAAACCGGTGCGGCGTTCGCCGACATAATCCGGTCGTCGAAGACGGTCTTCTGGAACGGCCCGATGGGCGTGTTCGAGATGGCACCGTTTGCCGAGGGCACCCGTGCGGTGGCCGGCGCGCTGACCGAGGTCGACGGCCTGAGTGTTGTCGGTGGCGGAGATTCGGCCGCGGCCGTGCGCATCCTCGGTTTCACCGATGACCGGTTCGGTCACATTTCTACCGGCGGCGGCGCCAGCCTCGAGTTCCTCGAGGGTAAGCGCCTGCCAGGACTGGAGGTCCTCGGATGGCAGTAAACGAACACCCACGGCGTACTCCGCTGATCGCCGGCAACTGGAAGATGAACCTGGATCACCTCCAGGCCATCGCATTCGTCCAGAAGCTCGCGTGGAACCTCAAGGATGCGAAGCATGATGTCGCCGCGGTCGAGGTTGCGGTGTTCCCACCGTTCACCGACCTCCGCTCCGTGCAGACGCTCGTCTCCGCCGACAAGCTACCGATCGCTTTCGGCGGTCAGGACCTGTCGGCTCAGGATTCGGGTGCGTTCACCGGCGAGATCTCCGGCGCGTTCCTCGCGCAGCTCGAGTGCAAGTACGTGTTGATCGGTCACTCCGAGCGACGCACACTGCACGCCGAGACTGACGAGGTCGTCGCGGCGAAGGTCGCGGCAGCGCTCAAGCACAACCTGGTTCCGATCATCTGCGTCGGCGAGTCCGCCGCAGACTTGGAACTGCACGGTCCGAGCGCCGTGCCGGTCGCCCAGTTGCGGGCGGCCCTGTCCGGCGTGACCAACGCGGCCGACTTCGTCGTTGCCTACGAGCCAGTCTGGGCGATCGGTTCCGGCAAGGCGGCAACGCCTGAGCAGGCCGAGCAGGTTGCGGCGCAGTTGCGTCTCGTGCTGAAGGAGACGCTGGGTCAGGATGTGGCCGACAAGACCCGCATCCTGTACGGCGGTTCCGTGAAGGGTTCGAACATCGCGGGCTTCATGCGCGAACCGAACGTCGACGGCGCCCTCGTGGGCGGCGCCAGCCTGGACATCGACGAGTTCTCGAGCATCGTCCGGTTCCAGCAGCACGTCGGTCTGTAACAGGACGACTGCATGAAAACTGCTGTCTCACCTCGACAGCAGGACGTAACCAGCCCACCGGCCCCCAACAGGGGGTCGGTGGGCTGGTTCGTGAGTCAGGCTATGATTATCACTGATCTTGATGGGTTTTTTGTGCCCATCGCACTGTGAAAGGTTTCGCGTGGAGATTCTCCAGGTTGTGTTGCAGGTGTTGCTCGGAATTACGAGCCTCCTGCTGACCATGCTCATTTTGCTTCACAAGGGGCGTGGTGGCGGTCTGTCCGACATGTTCGGCGGAGGTGTCACTTCCAACCTCGGCGCGTCCGGGGTCGCGGAGCGCAACCTCAATCGGATCACCGTCATCCTGGGGCTGCTCTGGATCACCTGCATCGTGATCCTGGGACTCATCACCAAGTTCGACACGGGGCTTTAGCCGCCCGTTTCACAGGTTCGACGAGCTTCGGCTCAACCGGTCAATCGGCTTCAACGCCCTTTTCAAGCGGAGGAACATAATGGCATCTGGTGGCAGCGCAATCAGAGGATCCCGGGTCGGTGCCGGCCCCATGGGCGAGCAGGACCGCGGCTTTCACGCGGACCGCATCAAAGTGTCTTATTGGGACGCCCTCGGCAACGAGACCGTTCGATATTTTGCGGCGAACCTCCCCGACGAGGAGATCCCCGAAACGATCGATTGCCCGTCGTCGGGGCTCCCGGCCGGGCGCGACAAGGAGAATCCGCCGTCGGTGGTCAAACTCGAACCGTACAAGACGCACCTCGCGTACGTGAAGGAACGCCGTACCGAGGAAGAGGCAGAGTCGCTTCTCGAGGAGGCGCTGCAGCAGCTTCGCGTGCGCCGGGGAAAATTGTCCGCGACGAACTGACGCATCTGGTTCAATGTGAAAGGCCCCGACTCCGGTCGGGGCCTTTCACATTGAGCGGGTTCAGCAGGGGCGGTGGCCGCGTTTAGAAGTTCGACGCGGTGAGGTTCTCGGGTACCTCCGCAGCCGCCTCCCGGTCGACGAAGAAGTTCGTGTACCGGCGGCCCTTGATGCCCGCCACGGGAACCTCGTCGCGACTCGCGCCCGCGAGGGCGAGTCCGAGTGCCGAGGCCTTGTCCGGACCGGCCAGCACCATCCACACGCATCGTGAGGAGTTCAGGGCCGGGCGGCTGAGGCTGAGCCGCTCCGACGGGGGCTTGGGGGAGTTGCGCACGGCGAGCACGCTCTTGCCGTGCTCGCGGATACCGGGCTGGTGCGGGAACAGGGAGGCGACATGGCCGTCCGGGCCTACGCCGAGGAAGGTGATGTCGAAACGCGGCAGGTCGGTTCCCTCGATCGAGGAGGACTCAAGCAATGCGGCGTACTCCTCGACGGCGGCGTCAAGGTCGACACCCTCGTCGGAGGCGGCGAACGGGTGGATGTTCCCCTCCGGGATCCGGATGTGATCGAGCAGGGCCGTGCGGGCCTGGAGCTCGTTTCGGTCGGGGTGCTTCTTGGGCACCCAGCGCTCGTCGCCCCACCAGAAGGTGACCTGGTCCCAGTCGATGGTGTCGCGGGCCGCAGAGGCGTTGACAGCCGCCAGGACCTCCATTGCGACGGTCCCGCCGGCCAGGACGACGTTGACCTCACCCTGTTCATGCAGGAGGTCCACGGTCGTTGTGATGAAACGTGCCGCAACCGAGGCAGCCAGGGCCGCCCGATCGGGGTGCACGAGTACGCGTCGTTCGTTGGTCACGGTCGTCCTTCGTTGTGTTCTGCGACCACATCGTCAAGGTGCGGTAGGCCGCGCGTGATGACCTCACCATACAGCTCATCGGGGTCGAGGCGTCGCAGCTCGTCGCTGAGGCAGTCGCGCAGACTTCGGCGCTTGAGGGTGAGGTCCTGGACCGGCTGGCCGGGCTGGGTGAGTTTGGCGATATTGGGAACGTCGCGTTCGAGCGAGATCAGCCCGGCCGAGCGGGTCAGGTGTACGCTTCGGATGCCGTGGGACAGAGGCCCCGTGGTGAACTCGTACTCGACGGGGACCTGCAACTGCAGGGCGAGCCAGGCGGCGAGCAGGGTCGTGGATGGGGAGTCCGCGGCACCGGACACCTGCACCGCGGTCACGGGCAGGTACGGCGGCTGGTCGAGGACGGCCGCGAGCTGGGCACGCCAGAGGGTGAGCCGGGTCCAGGCGAAGTCCGTGTCGCCGGGCCGGTAGGAGCTGCAGAGGTGGTGCAGCGCGCACTGCGGGTCAGGCTGCGCGGAGGCATCCGTGATGCGCCGGTGGGCGATGCGTCCGAGTGGCGATTCGGCGGGCACGGTCGGCGCCACACCCGGCCACCAGGCCACGACCGGGGCATCGGGCAGGAGCAGGCCCATAACCAGGCTCTCCGGGTCGCTGGCGGCCTCGCCGTAGGCGCGCAGCACGATCACCTCGCTGGCGCCCGCGTCGCCACCGACGCGGATCTCCGCGTCGACCCGGGGGGCGAGCGGAGCGGCGGTGGCGTCCTGGTCCATCGTCGACAGAACGATCACGCGCATGGGGTGTTCCCGGGACGCGTCGTTGGCGGCTTCGATGGCCTCTTCCTCGCGGCCCATGGTCGACGCGATGATCAGCGTGAGGACACGGCCGAGGGCCACGGCACCGCCTTCCTCACGGATGCGCACCAGGGACTTCGAGATCTTGGAGGTGGTGGTGTTGGGCAGATCGACGATCATGGGCGTCTCCAGTGTCGGCCGTCTCGGGACAGCAGTTCATCGGCTGAGGCAGGACCCCAGGTTCCGGGCCGGTATTGCTCCGGCTGGCCCTGCTCCGCCCAGAAGTCCTCGATCGGGTCGAGGATCTTCCAGGAGAGCTCGACCTCCTCATGCCGGGGGAAGAGGGGCGGGTCACCCAGGAGCACGTCGAGGATCAGACGCTCGTAGGCTTCGGGGCTGGCCTCCGTGAAGGCATGCCCGTAGCCGAAGTCCATCGTCACATCGCGCACCTGCATGCCGGCGCCGGGCACCTTGGAGCCGAACCGGATGGTGACGCCCTCGTCGGGCTGTACCCGGATGACCAGGGCATTCTCGCCCAAGGGTGCGGAGTTGCCCTTCCCGAAGAGGTGCTGGGGGGCGCGTTTGAAGACCACGGCGATCTCGGTGACCCGGCGGCCCAGCCGCTTGCCCGCACGCAGGTAGAACGGGACTCCCGACCAACGCCGGTTCTCGATGGTCAGCCGCAACGCGGCATACGTTTCGGTGATCGATTCAGGGTCCATCCCCTCCTCGTCCAGGAAACCCAGGACTTTCTCGCCGCCCTGCCAGCCGCCGGTGTACTGGCCCCGGGCGGTGCCGCGAGCCAGGTCGTCAGGAAGCCGAACGGAAGCGAGGACCTTCTCCTTCTCCGTGCGCAGGTCGGCCGCGTCGAAGGAGATGGGCTCCTCCATGGCGGTCAGCGCCAGGAGCTGCAGAAGGTGGTTCTGGATGACGTCCCTGGCCGCGCCGATACCGTCGTAGTAGCCGGCTCTGCCACCCACGCCGATGTCTTCGGCCATGGTGATCTGAACGTGGTCGACGAAGTGGGCGTTCCAGATCGGCTCGTACAGCTGGTTGGCGAAGCGCAGGGCCAGGATGTTCTGCACGGTCTCCTTGCCCAGGTAGTGGTCGATGCGGAAGACCGAGTCGGGCGGGAAGACCGACTCGACGACGGCGTTCAATTCGCGCGCGGTCTGCAGGTCGCTGCCGAAAGGCTTCTCGATCACGACCCGCCGCCACTGCCCGTCTGTCTGCTCGGCCAGGCCGGAGCGACGGAGCTGCTCCGTGACCTGGGGGAACGCCTTCGGCGGGATCGACAGGTAGAACGCATGGTTCCCCATCGTCCCGCGCTCCCGGTCGAGCTGGGCGATGGTGTCCTTGAGTAGCTGGAACGACGCGGCGTCGTCGAAGGACCCCGGAACGAAACGGATGCCCTCGGCCAGCTGGGTCCAGACGTCCTCGTTGAACTCCGTGCGCGCGTACTCCTTGACCGAGTCGTGCACGACTTTCATGAAGTCCTCGTCGGTCCAGTCCCGGCGAGCGAATCCGACGAGCGCGAAGCCCGGCGGAAGCAGGCCGCGGTTGGCCAGGTCATAGACGGCCGGCATGAGTTTCTTCCGCGACAGGTCACCGGTGACGCCGAAGATCACGAGGCTGCTGGGCCCGGCGATACGATTCAGACGGTAGTCGTTCGGTGAACGCAGTGGATTGAACTCCGGGGTGATTTCCACCGGGGACATGCAGCTCCTTCGAGGTGTGGCGGTCGAGCACGATCGAATCCGGCGCCGGCCGGGTGGCCGGCGCCGAACGGTCTAGCGCAGGGCGTCGAACAGGGTCGTGATGTTTGTCGCCGGGTCGGTCAGCGTCAGCGTCAGCACCGGGCGACCGTGGTCCGCCAGCACGCTGGCGTCACCGCTGGCCTGGGCCTGGATGAGTTCCCCGAACGTGAAGGGGCGCTCCGGGATGTCGAGGTCGACGTCCGGGGTGGTGAGGATCTGCAGGAACACGCCGGAGGCCGGTCCGCCCTTGTGCAGCTGGCCGGTGGAGTGCAGGAAACGGGGTCCCCAGCCGAACGTGACCGGGCGCTTGGCCAGTGCTGCCAGCAGGTCGCGGATTTCGGCGAGCTGCGGGAATGCGAGCCGGTTGACGTAGGCCTGCACTGAGATGTAGCCGTCCGTGCCCAGCTCCTCGATCAGGGCATCGACAGCGGAAGCCAGGTCGCTGGCGGCCCCGATCACGTGCGCGGTGCCGCGGATCTCGATTCCGTCCGAGATGAACGCGGCCGGGGCCGGCTCGGGGCGGGCGTCGAGCAGGCCGCGAGTCGCGTTCTTCGCGGCCTCGACATCCGGCTGGTCGAACGGGTTGATTCCGAGCAGGCGGCCGGCGACGGCCGTGGCGTACTCCCAGACGAGGAACTGCGCGCCGAGGGTGCCGCTGACCCGGATCTCATCCCGTCCGTTGTCGTCGGGGAACACGTGGAGGCCGGCGTCGGCGACTAGGCGCACAACCTGAAGGTCCGGGAGGTTCAGCGCCAGTTCGGGGGCGTCCGGGTCGAGCACGACCGGGAGGATGCCGATGCCCTGCTTGCCGGTGGATTCGGCGATGAGCTGTTCGGCCCAGTCCGGGAAACCGACGATGTGGGTACCGTCCGCGACGATCGCGAGCTTGTCGCGGCGTGGGGTGGTCGCGGCGATGGCCGCACCCAGGATGAGGCCCGGGTTCTCGGGGCTGTCCACGGCGAGGGAGAGCGAAATGGCCTCGGCCTCGTCGAGCAGTTCGGCGATGTCGACGCCGGCGAGGCCGGAGGGGACAAGTCCGAACGCGGTCAGTACCGAAAAACGTCCGCCGACCGTCGGGTCCGCGTTGAAGACGCGGTAGCCAACGGCGCGGGCGTCCGCGTCGAGCGGGGAACCGGGGTCGGTCACGATGATGATGCGCTCGACGGGGTCGATACCGGCCTTGCGGAACGCGCGCTCGAAGACGCGGCGCTGGCTGTCGGTCTCGGCGGTGGATCCGGACTTCGATGACACGACGAGTGCCGTCACGGCCAGGTCCTCGCCGAGGGCCGCGAGGACCTGCCCGGGGTCGGTCGAGTCGAGCACGGTGAGGTTCACGCCCGAGGTGCGGGTGATGACCTCGGGGGCCAGCGACGAGCCGCCCATGCCGGCGAGGGCGATGCGGGTGACGCCGGCGGCCCGCAGGGAGTCACGCAGGGCGAGGATCTCCGGGACCAACGGGCGGGAATCCGCGACGGACTCCGTCCAGCCGAGTCGCTTCGCGGCTTCGGCTTCGGCGTCCGGACCCCAGAGGGCCGGGTCGAGGGCGGTGATCCCGGATGCGACGAGGTCGGCCACCAGGGTCGGGACCGTGGTGCGAACGGCCTCCGCCGCCGCGCCGGTGACCGAGATTCGGAAGCTCACAGCGCGGCCTCGGTCTCGGTCGCCTTGGCGGCGTCGAGCGCAGCGGTCACGGTGTCGAGGAGTTCGTTCCAGGAGATGATGAACTTGGCGACGCCTTCGGCTTCGAGAACCTGGGTGACGTCGTTGTACGAAACACCCTCGTTGGCGAGGGCGTCGAGGACCCGGTTGGCTTCGTCGTACGCTCCGGTGATGGAATTGGCGGGGATGACGCCGTGGTCGAGTGTGGCGTCGAGGGTCTTCTCGGGCATGGTGTTGACGACCTCGGGCGCGACCAGGTTGGTCACGTAGAGGGTGTCCGGGAGGGTGGTGTCCTTGACGCCGGTGGAGGCCCAGAGGGGACGCTGCTTGTTGGCGCCGGCGCTGATCAGGCCGAGGGCGCGCTCGGTGGAGAAGGCTTCCTCGTAGACCTGGTAGGCGAGCTGGGCGTTCGCGACGCCGGCCTTGCTCTTGAGGGCGAGCGCGGCATCCGTGCCGATGACCTCGAGGCGGGCATTGATCTCGGTGTCGACCCGCGACACGAAGAACGATGCCACGGAGTGGATCGTGGCGAGGTCGATGCCGGCCGCCTTGGCCTTCTCCAGGCCGGACAGGTACGCGTTGATGACCTGGCGGTGACGCTCGAGGCTGAAGATCAGGGTGACGTTGACGCTGATACCGAGGGCGATCGTCGCGGTGATCGCGTCGAGGCCTTCCACCGTGGCGGGGATCTTGATCATGGCGTTGGGCCGGTTGACCTTCGCCCACAGTGCCTGGGCCTGCGTGACCGTGCCGGCCGCGTCGTGGGCCAGTCCGGGCTCGACCTCGATCGAGACGCGCCCGTCGACGCCGTGGGTGCGATCGTAGACCGGGCGGAAGATGTCGCTGGCCGCGGTCACATCGTCGGTGGTGATCTCGAACACGGCGTCGTGCACGCTGGTTCCGGCGGCGGCAAGAGCGGCCACCTGCTCCGCGTACGCCTCGCCCTTGCTGAGGGCGCCGGCGAAGATCGTCGGGTTGGTGGTCACGCCGACGACGTTCTTCGTGTCGATCAGGTTCGCCAGGCCGCCGGAAGCGATGCGCTCACGGGACAGGTCGTCCAGCCAGATGCTGACGCCGGCCAGTGACAGCTCGGCGAGGGGAGTGGTTTCAGTCATATTTCGTATCTCCTTGGAATGCAGGGTAATCAGGTGTGTGCGGTGTCGCGGCGCGGCGATCTCAGTGCGCGGCGAGGGATTCCTTGGCGGCGGCCACGACGGCATCCGTCGTGATGCCGAATTCACGGAACAGGGTCTTGTAATCGGCCGACGCACCGAAGTGCTCGATCGAGACGCTGCGGCCGCGGTCGCCGACGTACTTGTCCCAGGTCAACGCGATGCCCGCCTCGACCGACACCCGGGCGGTGATCGATGCCGGCAGAACCGACTCGCGGTACTCGGCGCTCTGCTCCCTGAACCATTCGAGACTGGGGGCGGAGACGACGCGCGCGCTGATGCCCTCCGTCTGGAGCTGCTCGCGGGCCGCGAGGGCGAGTTGCACCTCGGAGCCGGTGCCGATCAGGATCACGTCGGGGGTTCCGCCCTGCGCCTCGGCGAGCACGTAGGCGCCCTTCGCGACGTTCTGGGCGGATGCGAGCACGTCGCCGGTGGCGTCGCCCTCGCCGCGGTCGAACACGGGAATGTTCTGGCGGGTCAGTACGATGCCGGCCGGGCCCTGGCGACGCTCGAGGATGGTCTTCCACGCCCAGGACACCTCGTTGGCGTCGCCGGGGCGCACCACATCGAGCCCGGGGATGGCGCGCAGGGTTGCGAGCTGCTCGATCGGCTGGTGGGTGGGACCGTCCTCGCCGAGGGCGACGGAGTCGTGCGTCCAGACGAAGATCGTCGGGGACTGCATCAGTGCGGCCAGACGGATGGCCGGTCGCATGTAGTCGCTGAAGATCAGGAAGGTGCCGCCGAAGGGGCGGGTGTTCCCGTGCAGCACGATGCCGTTGAGAATGGCGGCCATGGCGTGTTCACGGATGCCGAAGTGCAGCACACGGCCGTACCGGTCGCCGGTCCATTCACCGGTGGAGTGCTCCGCCGGGATGAACGAGGCCGCACCATTGATGGTGGTGTTGTTTGATTCGGCGAGGTCGGCCGAGCCGCCCCACAGTTCGGGGATCACGGTGCCGAGGGCGGTCAGGACCTTGCCGGACGCGGCACGGGTCGACACCTCGGTGCCGGCCGGGAAGACGGGCAGGGCCGCGTCGACGCCGTCGGGCAGGTCGCCGGAGAGCACCCGGTCGAGTAGGAGTTTGCGCTCGGGGTTCGCGGTCGCCCAGGCGTCGAACTCGACGGTCCAGGCGGCGTGCGCGGCGGCGCCGCGGTCTACGGCCCGGCGGGTGTGCGCGATGACCTCGTCGGTGACCTCGAAGGTCTGCGCGGGGTCGAAGCCGAGAACCGTCTTGACGGCGGCCAGCTCCTCCGCGCCGAGCGCCGAACCGTGGATCTTGCCCGTGTTCTGCTTCTTCGGGCTGGGCCAGCCGATGATGGTCTTCAGGATGATCAGCGACGGCTTGTCGGTGACGGCCTGGGCCGTTTCGATCGCGTCGTTGAGCGCGGCGACGTCCTCGACGTAGGCGCCGGTCTTCTTCCAATCGACGGTCTGCACGTGCCAGTCGTAGGCCGCATAGCGGGCCGCGACGTCCTCGGTGAAGGCGATGTTGGTGTCGTCCTCGATGGAGATCTGGTTGCTGTCGTAGATTGCGATCAGGTTGCCGAGCTGCTGGTGTCCGGCGAGGGAGGAAGCCTCGCTCGTGATGCCTTCCTGCAGGTCACCGTCTCCGGCGATCACGTAGACGAAGTGGTCGAACGGGCTGGCGCCGGCGGACGCATCCGGGTCGAACAGTCCCCGCTCGAAGCGGGAGGCGTAGGCGAAGCCGACGGCGGAGGCCAGTCCTTGGCCCAGGGGACCGGTCGTGATCTCGACTCCGTCGGTGTGACCGTATTCCGGGTGCCCGGGGGTCTTGGAACCCCAGGTGCGCAGCGCCTTCAGATCGTCGAGCTCGAGGCCGTAGCCGCCCAGGTACAACTGAACGTACTGGGTGAGCGAGCTGTGTCCGACCGAGAGGATGAAGCGGTCACGACCGATCCACTCGTTGTCGGACGGGTCCCGCCGCATGACCTTCTGGAACAGAAGGTAGGCGGCCGGAGCAAGGCTCATGGCGGTACCCGGATGTCCGTTCCCGACCTTCTCCACGGCGTCGGCCGCGAGGAGGCGTGCGGTGTCGACCGCCTTGCTGTCGATGGAATCCCACTGCAGTGCTGCCACTTGGTATTGACCCTTCTGAAGACAAGGGAGAAGGTTGCTGAGAACCCGCACCCGCTATTGTGCGCGCCCGAGGACATCAGCGTCATCACGGTGTCGCAGCAGATGCCCGGTTCCGGTGGATCAGCATGCATGCACCGAGATTGGCGAGCATGCCCCAGTATAGGCAACGCCGGTTCGGACCCGGTGATGTGTCCTTCCGTGGCGCACCCGAGCGGGCCGTCGACGGTCCCGGTTCCGGCTGGTCGCCTAGAATCACATTCACTGTCACCAGCATTGGAGGAGCCATGCCCGGAGCCGCCGAAACCTACATCCTGAGCACCCCGCGCACGTTCCGCCGCACGGCCAGGGCCTACCTGTCGCTGACCAAGCCGCGGGTCGTGGAGCTGCTTCTGGTGGTGACCGCTCCCACGATGATCCTGGCAGAGCAGGGCATCCCGAGCCTGTGGCTGGTCCTTGCGACCCTGATCGGCGGTTCCCTCAGTGCCGGCTCGGCCGGGGCATTCAACTGCTACCTCGACCGGGACATCGACCGGGTGATGAAGCGCACCCGGAATCGCCCACTGGTCACGGGGGAGCTCTCCGACCGGCAGGCGCTGGTGTTCGCGTGGCTGGTCGGATTGGCATCCATTCTCTGGTTGCTGGCCTTCACGAACTGGCTCGCCGCGGCCTTGTCGCTCGCCGCCATCCTGCTCTATGTCGTCTTCTACACGATGGTGCTGAAACGGCGCACGGCCCAGAACATCGTGTGGGGCGGGATCGCGGGCTGCATGCCGGTGCTGATCGGCTGGGCGGCCGTGACCGGCGACCTGTCATGGCCGCCGTTCATCCTGTTCCTGATCATCTTCCTCTGGACGCCGCCGCACTACTGGCCGCTGTCCATGAAATACCGGGACGACTATCAGGCGGCGGGGGTGCCGATGCTTGCCGTCGTTCGGGGCCGGAGTCAGGTGGGCCTGCAGGTCATCCTCTACGCCTGGGCGACCGTCGCCTGCTCGCTACTGCTCGTGCCGATCGCCGACATGGGTCTGTTGTACCTTTTCGTGGCCTTGGTCACCGGCGCCTGGTTCATCTACGAAACGCACCGGCTCTACGGCATGGCGATCCGCCATGCGGAGGTGTCCCCGATGCGCGTCTTCCACGGGTCGATCGCGTACCTCACCCTGCTGTTCTTGGCCGTCGGGGTCGACCCGCTGCTCCCGTTCTAGAGAAGCGCCTGGGGCGACGGCATCGGCTAGCGGCGTCCGACCAGAGCGGCGTCGGTTGCCAGCGGTGACAGGCGCATGTCGACCGGTGTGCGGAGATCAAGGACCAGCGCGGTCATGACGGCAACGAGCACGCAGGAAAGCACCATGTGGATGCCGACCAGCCCGGCCGGGAGCCCCGTGTTGGACTGGATCAGGCCGACGCCGACCTGCATGGCCTCGACGAGCAGCAGCAGCAGGGCCCAGCCCTGCGTGGGCAGGGCGCGCGAGAAGGCGGCGACCAGGAGGATCACGGTGAGGACCACGGTGGCATAGGCCGGCCAGCTGTGCACGTGCTGCAGGACTTCGGGGTCGAGGCCGGTGCGCGGAGCATCCGCGTCGCCGGCGTGCGGGCCGGAGCCGGTGGTGAGGATGCCGACGAGGATCGTGATGAACACGACCGCACTGGTCACGTAGGCCAGCGTCCGGTACCAGACCGGCACCGCGAGGGTGCGTTGCACCCGACCGGTGTAGACGCGGTGCACGAAGACGGTGCACAGCGATACCAGGATCACGGAGATCACGAAGTGGAAGCCGACCACATACGGGTTCAGCTGCGCGAGGACGCTGATCCCGCCGATGACGGCCTGAGCGGGAATGCCCAGGCCCGCCAGCAGGGCGATCCAGAACAGGTCAGGGCGCTCCTTGCGCAGGCGGACGACGGCGAGGAACGCCGCGATGGCGATCAGGCCGAGGGCGATCCCGAGCAGGCGATTGCCGAACTCGATGAAGCCGTGGATTCCCATCTCGGGCGTGTTGACCAGGGAATCGGCGGTGCACTTGGGCCAGGTGGGGCAGCCGAGGCCCGAGCTGGTCAGGCGCACGAGGCCGCCCGTGCCGACCAGAAGAATCTGGGCGGCGAGGTAGACCCACGCGATCACCCGCACGCGCCTGTCGATCCTGTTCGGCAACCACGCCGCAATTCGATTCACCGGTTCTGCTCCCTCTTCAATGGACCACATGTGAAAACGCCGGGTCGCACGAAGGATCCCGTCGCCAGCCTGTAGAATTAGGTGTTTCATGGGCGGGAACACAGCGGTTGACATAATCGCGGCGCACCACCCCGTCGTTCTTAAACATCTTAGGTACGCAACGTAGCCGCCCACACAACCCGTTCCCCGACCGGGTCTCCGCTGGAGGCCATTCTGGGAATGACCGGACTGATATCCGGGTTGCCGTGGATGGGAGAAGAGGTAGATATGTCTGACGTCCTGCTTGACCGCCCTGAACTTTCGGGGCTCGGCGTGTATGAATTCGGTTGGTCGGATTCCGACGCCGCCGGGGCCTCCGCTCGCCGTGGCATCTCGCCGGAGGTGGTGACCGACATCTCCAACCTCAAGAGCGAGCCGGAGTGGATGTTGCAGCGTCGCCTGAAGGCCCTCGAACTGTTCGAGCGCAAGCCCATGCCGACCTGGGGCGCCGACCTGTCGGGCATCGATTTCGACAACATCAAGTATTTCGTGCGGTCTACGGAGAAGCAGGCCCAGACCTGGGACGACCTGCCCGAGGACATCAAGAGCACCTACGAGAAGCTCGGCATCCCCGAGGCCGAGCGTCAGCGTCTTGTCTCCGGTGTTGCCGCCCAATATGAGTCCGAGGTCGTGTACCACCAGATCAACGAAGAGCTCGCCGCGCAGGGCGTCATTTTCATGGATACCGACACGGCGCTGAAGGAGCACCCGGAGTTCTTCGAGGAGTACTTCGGCACGATCATCCCCTCCGGCGACAACAAGTTCGCCGCGCTGAATACGGCGGTCTGGTCGGGCGGTTCGTTCGTCTACGTGCCGCCGGGCGTGCACGTGGAGATTCCGTTGCAGGCCTATTTCCGCATCAACACGGAGAACATGGGGCAGTTCGAGCGCACCCTGATCATCGCGGATGAGGGCAGCTACGTGCATTACATCGAGGGCTGCACGGCCCCGATCTATTCCTCCGACTCCTTGCATTCCGCCGTGGTCGAGATCATCGTGAAGAAGAACGCCCGCGTTCGCTACACGACCATCCAGAACTGGTCCACGAACGTCTACAACTTGGTCACGAAGCGGGCCACGGCTGCCGAGGGCGCCACGATGGAGTGGATCGACGGCAACATCGGTTCCAAGGTCACGATGAAGTACCCGTCGATCTACCTGATGGGGGAGCATGCCAAGGGTGAGACCCTGTCGGTGGCGTTCGCGGGTCCGGGTCAGCATCAGGATGCGGGCGCGAAGATGATCCACATGGCGCCGTACACGCAGTCCTCGATCGTGTCGAAGTCGATTGCCCGGGGTGGTGGCCGGTCCGGTTACCGCGGCGAGGTGCGGGTGGATGCCACGGCGCACCACTCCGCGAACACGGTTCGCTGCGACGCACTGTTGGTCGACACGCAGTCCCGCTCTGACACGTATCCGTCGATCGATATCCGGGTGGACGATGTGCAGTTGGGTCATGAGGCCACGGTCTCGCGGGTCAGCGAGGAGCAGTTGTTCTACCTGATGAGCCGGGGGATGCCCGAAGACGAAGCGATGGCCATGATCGTGCGCGGCTTCATCGAACCGATCGCCCGGGAACTGCCGATGGAGTACGCCCTCGAACTCAACAAGCTCATTGAAATGGGTATGGAAGGGTCGGTCGGCTAGATGTCGGGCACTGGAACCCTCAGTACTGCCATGCCCACTGCGGAGCAGCACGGCATCACGGAGCACTCGGACGGCCGATTCGGTTACGTGCCGGTGCAGACCCGGTCCGACCGGTTCAAGAGCGTGAACGTGGCCGACTTCGGGCCCGTCACGGGTCGCGAAGCGGTCTGGAAGCTGTCGCCGGTGAAGAAGTTCACCGACCTGACCGCGGGCGTGCTCGACGGATCCGTGTACCCGGTCGAGTCGACCGATATCGCCGGTGTCGACGTCGCCTGGGTCGACCGCGCCGATCCGCGGATCGGTTCCGCCGGGGCGCCCGAGGAGCGCGCGTCGGCGAACGCGTGGTCGAGTTTCGAGAAGGCCCTCGCGATCACGATCAGCGGCGAGGAGGCCAAGGAGGTCACGGTGACCCGTGCCGCCCTGGGTTCCGGCCCGCGCGGCGCGCACACGATCATCGAGGCCAAGCCGTTCAGCCGGGCGATCCTGATCCTGGAGAACACGGGCGAGGCCCGCCTGAGCGAGAACGTCGAGATCATTCTCGGCGAGGCCGCGAACCTGACGATCGTGAGCCTGCAGGAATGGGGCGACACCGCCGTGCACCTGACGAACCACTTCGCGACCATCGGCCGGGACGCGCGCCTCAAGCATGTCGTCGTGACCCTGGGCGGAAGCATCGTGCGAGTCAATCCGTCGGTGCAGCTGGCCGGGATCGGCTCGGACACCGAGCTATTCGGCCTCTACTTTGCCGACGCGGATCAGCACCTCGAGCAGCAGGTGTTCGTCAACCACATCGCGCCGAACACTCGCAGCCGGGTCACCTACAAGGGCGCCCTGCAGGGTAAGGGTGCCCGCACAGTGTGGATCGGCGACGTCCTGATCGGTCGTGACGCGGCCGGCACCGACAGCTACGAGCAGAACCGTAACCTGGTGCTCACCGAGGGCACCCGCGCGGATTCGATCCCGAACCTGGAGATCGAGACCGGCGATATCACGGGTGCCGGGCACGCGAGCGCGACCGGCCGCTTCGACGACGAGCAGCTGTTCTACCTGCAGTCCCGCGGCATCACCGAAGACGAGGCCCGGCGTCTCGTCGTGCGCGGCTTCCTCAGCGAGATCGTGCAGCAGATCGGCTCCCCCCTACTCGAAGAACGCCTCCAGGCCGCAGTCGAAGCAGAACTGACCGCGAGCGACCCGAGCTAGGCATCCGTCGCCGGACACCCGGCTTCCCCGGCCGAGCAATCGGCCACACCCCTATTTGGCGCCGCATCAGCGGCGCACTCCCGGCGCACGCGCCGAAGAACGAAAGAGAATTCCATGTCAGTTCTACAGATCATCGACCTGCACGTCAGCGTCGAGACCGACCAGGGCACCAAGCAGATCCTGCACGGGGTGAACCTGACCATCAACGAGGGCGAGATCCACGCCATCATGGGCCCGAACGGGTCNCGAGATCGTGCAGCAGATCGGCTCCCCCCTACTCGAAGAACGCCTCCAGGCCGCCGTCGAAGCAGAACTGACCGCAACTAAGGACAACTAACATGGCCTCCATAAAGATCTGTGGCTTCGACGAACTCGGCGTCAACGAAGCAGTCAAAGTCGAAATCGATGGTGTCCCCATCGTTGTCGTCCGCGATGCCGTCGGAGACGTCTTCGCGATCGGCGACACCTGCACCCACGGGGACATCTCCCTGTCGGAAGGTTTCGTCGAGGGCGACACCGTCGAATGTTGGGCCCACGGCTCCAAGTTCTCCCTGAAGACCGGCAAGCCGCTCAACCTCCCGGCCTATGAGCCGGTCCCCGTGTACAAAGTCGACCTGATCAACGGCGATGTCTACATCGACCCTGCCGTTACCGTGCCCGTCTGACGCCGGCCCCGTTCAGCACCGGCCGATCGGCCATCCATCCTGCCGGCGTACGCGCCGGAGAACGAAAGAGAAATCGAATTCATGTCAGTTCTTGAGATCAAAGACCTGCACGTCAGCGTCGAGACCGACCAGGGCACCAAGCAGATCCTGCACGGGGTGAACCTGACCATCAACGAGGGCGAGATCCACGCCATCATGGGCCCGAACGGGTCCGGCAAGTCCACCCTCGCCTATACGATCGCAGGTCACCCCAAGTACACCGTCGACAGCGGCTCGATCCTGCTCGACGGCGAAGAGGTCACCACGATGACCGTGGACCAGCGCGCCCGCGCGGGCCTGTTCCTCGCCATGCAGTACCCGGTGGAGATCCCCGGCGTGACGGTGACGAACTTCCTGCGCACCGCGAAGACCGCCATCGACGGCACCGCGCCGCCCATCCGCACCTGGATCAAAGATGTGCGCGAGTCGATGAAGCAGCTCCGGATGGACAAGTCCTTCGCCGAGCGCAACGTGAACGAGGGCTTCTCCGGCGGCGAGAAGAAGCGCAACGAAATCCTGCAGCTCGAACTGCTGAAGCCCCGCTTCGCGGTGCTCGACGAGACCGACTCCGGCCTCGACGTCGACGCGCTCAAGATCGTGTCGGAGGGCGTGAACCGGGCCAAGGAGAATACCGGCCTGGGCCTGCTCCTGATCACGCA
>NZ_SOGQ01000080.1 GCF_004403465.1 Cryobacterium sinapicolor
GCGAGGCCGACCCGGGCCGGATGTTCGGCGGGCGCCGTCCCGCGGTCCGGGTCATCATGACCCAGAAAGCGCTCACGAACCGTCAGCCGGACCAGCCGGATCAGCCGGGTCAGGCGGGTCAGGCAGGTCAGGCAGTTCCGGCAGGTCCGGCAGGTCAGCCGGGTCGAGCAGGTCAGCCGGGTCGAGCAGGTCAGCCGGGTCAGCCGGGTCGAGCAGGTCAGCCGGGTCAGCCGGGTCGAGCAGGTCAGGCGGGTCAGTCAGGGGATGCTGGTCAGGTCAGCGACCACGGGCCGGGCGAACCGGCTACGCATGGGCAGATCGAGGGCAGCCCGGTCCCGATCTCGCAGGAGAGCATCGACCGGCTCCTCTGCGACACCGGCTCCCGCGGCATCACGTTCGACGGCAACGGCCAGATCATCAACGTCGGCCGCGACGAACGCCTCTTCNTGATCATCCGAACCGGCACCCAGTACTGGCTCCGGCCACCGGGCGAGGTCGCCCCGGAACAGACGCTGATCGCACTGCCCAGCAAGCGGACCTGAGGCGGGAGTTCGGCCTCTGGTCTCGGCAGGATCGACCACCGGGACGGGAACCTTCGGAGGGCGGTGCACCGGGTCCCGGCAGGATCGACCCCCGGGGTGGGAGCCTTCGGAGGGCGGCGCACTGGGATGGGAGCCTTCGGGTGGCGGTGCACCGGGTCTCGACGGGCTCGAGCACCGGGGTGGGCGGCTTCGGAGGGGCCCTCTTCGGGCCGGGCCGAGGAGTTGTTTCTCTGCGGCATCACGCGCTCGTGGTCAAGCTCAAGGTGCCCCCAGGCAGATTCGAACTGCCGCCCCTGCCTCCGGAGGGCAGTGCTCTATCCCCTGAGCTATGGGGGCCAGGGAAAACACTAGGTTACCAGCATCCGGGCAGCCGATGTTCCGCATCGACTTCGACGGACGCGGTCGAGCTCGCCCGGCACACCACCCGAACTCGACCGGAAGTGCCCAAATCGGCGGGTGCGGGCGGGCTCGGGCGGGTTCCGGCCGGTTCTGGCGAGGCGTCCGCCCGGGCGTGTTACTCCAGGTTCGAGACCGCCGCGGCCACGAGCGCTTCGGCGTCGCCCGGCTCGAAAAATGCCGACGAGCCGACCGTGATCCAGTAGGTGGAGGTGAAGACCTGTGCCACTCCGGTGCCGCCGGAAGCCGAGAAGTAGCCTTCAACGGCGGGTGGGGTGCCATAGGTCGGAACGATCTGGCTGGAACTGACGGCCTCGTTCGTCAGCTGTGACCGCAGCACGTCATTCGGCTGGGTCACCGAGACCTCGATGATTTCTCCGCTGGACTGATTCAGCAGTCCGCAGTTCAGCCCCTTGAATTCCGCCGCCGTCTTGCCCGTTGCGATGGTCGGATCGAAATCGGGGGCGGATCCGTAGTTCGGATTGAACGAGTAGATGTCGTCGAGGGTGAGCACCTGATCGCACGACAGGGAGACCGGCGTGCCGGCCGGCGCGACGGTGGGCGTAGGGGTGGGTGTTTCAGTCGCCGCGGGTGTCGCCGTGGCGGCCGAGGAAGCTGCGGAAGTCGACGTTGCCGACGGGCTGCTCCCCGGGTTGGAACCCGATGAACAACCGGCCAGAGCCACGACGGCGACCGTGCCGGTGGCGAGGAGAAGAGTGGAGCGCAGGAGCCGTCCGCGCGGAAGTCTGGGCGAGAGGGTGTGAGTCACGCTTGACCTTACCAAGAGGGGTGTCGTTGACCGGGCCGGTAAGCTTGCTTTTCGTGACTCCCGCTGAGCTTTCCCAATCCCTGTTCGACCTCATCCTCCAGTTGAGCGAGCGTCGACGCGAGGCCGGAACCCCGGTGGCCGACCTCAATCTGACCGTGGCGGATGTCACGCTTGAGCGTCCGAGAAACCGTGACCACGGTGACTGGGCCTCCAGCATCGCGATGAAGATCGCCAAGCCGCTCGGCTCCACCCCGCGCGAGGTGGCCGCCGAACTGGCTGCCGGGCTGGAACAGCTTCCCGACGTGGCCTCCGTCGACGTCGCCGGACCCGGCTTCATCAACATCCGTCTCGAGGCCGCCGCAGCGGGCGCGCTCGCCCGGACCATCGTCGACGCGGGCCCTTTCTATGGCACCGGGCACCTCTACGACGGCCTCAAGATCAACCTCGAGTTCGTCTCCGCCAACCCCACCGGCCCCATCCACATGGGCGGCGTGCGCTGGGCGGCCGTGGGCGACAGCCTCGCCCGGGTGCTGCAGGCGGAGGGCGCTGACGTCACCCGTGAGTACTACTTCAATGACCACGGCTCGCAGATCGACCGCTTCGCCCGCAGCGTGCTCGCCGGTTACCTGGGCGAGCCCACCCCTGAAGACGGCTACGGCGGCGCCTACATCGGCGACATCGCCGACCAGGTCGTGGCCAGCCACGCGGGCGACATCGCCGTCCTGTCCCGCGTGGAGCAGCAGGAAGTGTTCCGCAGCGTCGGCGTCGACTTGATGTTCACGGAGATCAAGGAGAAGCTGCACGGCTTCGGGGTGGACTTCGACGTCTACTTCCACGAAGACTCCCTGCACGAGTCCGGCGCTGTCAACCGGGCCATCGAACGGCTGCGCGAACAGGGCCACATCTTCGAGGAAGACGGGGCCATCTGGCTACGCACGACCACGTTCGGCGATGATCGCGACCGCGTCATCATCCGTTCCAACGGTGAACCGGCCTACATCTCCGGCGACCTCGGCTATTACCTCGACAAGCGCGAGCGGGGCTTCGACCAGAACCTGATCATGCTCGGCGCCGACCACCACGGCTATGTCGGCCGCATGATGGCCATGGTCGAGGCGTTCGGCGACGTGCCCGGCGTCAACCTGCAGATCCTGATCGGTCAGATGGTCAACCTGCTCAAGGGCGGCGAACCCGTCCGAATGAGCAAGCGCGCCGGCACGATCGTCACCCTCGACGACCTCGTCGACGCCGTCGGCGTGGACGCCGGTCGCTACTCCCTGGTGCGCTCGAGCAGCGACACCCAGCTCGACATCGACCTCGACCTGCTCGGCAAGCGCACCAACGAAAACCCGGTCTTCTACGTGCAGTACGCCCACGCCCGCACCTGCTCGGTCGCCCGCAACGCTGCCGCCGCCGGCGTGGAACGCACCGCGTTCGCCCCGGAACTGCTCACCCACGACAGCGAGTCGGCTCTGCTCGGCGTGCTGCAGGAATACCCGCGAGTCGTCGCACAGGCCGCCGAACTGCGCGAGCCCCACCGCATCGCCCGCTACATCGAAGAGGTCGCCGGCTATTACCACCGCTGGTACGACAACTGCCGGGTGATCCCGCTCGGCGATGAACCGATCACCGATCTGCACCGCACCCGTCTCTGGCTCAACGACGCGACCGGTCAGGTCATCCGCAATGGCCTCGGCCTGCTCGGCGTCTCCGCACCGGAACGCATGTAGGGGTGGACGCGTCCGCTCGAAAATCCCGGCGCCGCGGCCTCGGCGCATTCGTCGTCACAGGCCTGGTCGTGCTCGGCCTGGTCGCAGTGTTCTTCTTCATCGACGGTGGGCTGCGCGGCTACGCCGAGGACCAGATCGAGCAGGAGATCGCCGCGAACCTTCCCGACACCGTGACCGGAGACGTGGCCGTCTCCATCGGCGGATTGTCGGTCATCGCCCAGTACCTTGGTGGCAGCTTCGACCGGGTGGCCCTGGAATCCGGCGCCCTGACCGTGGACGGCGTGCCGGCATCCGTGCACGTGGTGGCGACGGATGTCCCACTCGACCAGTCGGAGCCCGTCGGCGACCTGCGCGGCATCATCGACCTCGAGCCCGACGCCCTCAACACGCTGCTGGCCCAGGCGCTGCCGAACGACGCCCCCGACGCCAGCGTGGCACTCGGGCAGGGCGAGATCAGCTACAGCGGCGACCTCGAGGTGCTCGGTTTCCCGATCGGCTACCGCGCCTCGGCGACGCCGAGCGTCGACGCCGACGCGCTGTTGCTCACGCCGAGCGGCGCCAGCGTTACCTCCGGCGGCGGCAGCATCGACGCCGGCAACTTTCTCTCGCTCGTGCTGGGTGAGGAACCGCTCCGCATCTGCGTGGCCCAGTACCTCCCCGAGGGGGTCAACCTGGCCGGGGTGAACGTGACGCCAGAGCGCGCGCGGCTCACGCTGCAATCGAGCGCGTTGACGCTCGGCCGGGAGTCGCTGACGACCCTCGGCAGCTGCAGCAACGGTTGAGCCGTGAACGGGGCCGGCCGCGACCGACCTGATCGCGACTCGCTCGTGAACACTGCGGACTGTGACCAAACCGGGGCCTGACACGACGCCCGCGGGGTCGTACGCTGAGGGAGTGCGCCCGTCGCGCATTCGCCTGGTTGAGGAGGCACCATGATTCTGCGCATTCAACATCCCGTGCCCGACTATGACCGGTGGAAACGCGCCTTCGACCTGGACCCGGCCGATCGCCGCGGATCCGGGGTGATCCGCTACACGATCCTCCGCTCGGTGACGGATCCGAACTTCGTCATGATCGACCTGGAACTGGGCACGATCCGGGAGGCGGAGAAGATGCTGCTCAAGATGCGGCGCATCTGGAGCAGCAGCGGCTCGACTGTCATGATCGACCCGGAGGCCTGGATCGTCGACGTGGCCGAAACCGCCGAGCTGGACTGATCCGCAGGCCGCACCGGCCGCGCAGCCCGCCGCGCAGCGGGGCGTAACGCGATTCGGCGCTCACAGCGGCGTTCGCTACACTCAGGGCACGTCCCCGGTACGCAACCGAAGGCATCCTTTTCACTGGCTTCAGGGACCAATCCGGGTTCGCTCGCCACTTTAGTGAGACACCCACTCGACATTTCCCGTGAGGTTTTCACCCGTGGCCACCAACCCGCTCGCCCCCGACTGGCTCCGCCTGCCCGACGACGCCAACGTGCTCGCCGACGGTCTCTGGCCAGCCACCATCGACCGCAGCACTCAGGGGGAGCTCACCATCGGCGGCTGCACCGCGTCCGCGCTGGCCGCCGAATTCGGCACTCCTCTCTACCTGGTCGACGAGACGGATGCGCGCGCCCGCGCATCCTCGCTCCGCGCCGCCTTCGAGGCCGAATTCGCCCGCATCGGTACGAGCGTTCACATCTACTACGCGGGCAAGGCGTTCCTGTCCACCGAGATCGCCCGCTGGATGCTGGCAGAGGGTCTCAACATCGACATCTGCAGCGGCGGCGAACTCGCTGTCGCGCTGGCGGCCGGCAGCCCGCCGAACCGGCTCGGCTATCACGGCAACAACAAGTCCCTGGCCGAGATCGACGAGGCCTGCCGCGTCGGCGTCGGCACCATCGTGATCGACAGCCCCGTCGAGATCGGCCGGGTCGCCGCGGCCGCCGCCCGGCACGGCATCGTGCAGGGCGTGCGACTGCGCGTGAACAGCGGCGTGCACGCGCACACCCACGCATTCCTCGCCACGGCGCACGAAGACCAGAAGTTCGGCGTGACCCTCGACGACGCCGCGACCCTGGTCGGCCGCATCCGGGACGAGCCGAGCCTCAGCTTCCGCGGTCTGCACTGCCACATCGGCTCGCAGATCTTCGGCACCGACGGCTTCGCCGAATCCGCGTCGCGCCTCCTCGCCGTGCACGCCGCCCTGCTCGCCGACGGTCCCGTTCCCGAGCTGAACCTCGGCGGCGGCTTCGGCATCGCCTACACGTCCGCCGACAACCCCACCCCGATCGGCGAACTCGCGGCCAGTCTGGCCGACATCGTCGCCGCGGAATGCGGCGCGCGAGGCATCCCGATTCCCGTGGTCGCCTTCGAGCCGGGACGCTACATCATCGGCCCGGCCGGAATCACGCTCTACGAGGTCGGCACCACCAAAGCCGTCGACGTGGCCGGCAACCCGCGCCTCTACGTCAGCGTCGACGGCGGCATGAGCGACAACGCCCGCCCCGCCCTCTACGGCGCCGACTACACCGTGCGGCTCGCCGGCCGGGTGTCGACCGCCGAGCCGGTGCTGGTGCGCATCGCAGGCAAGCACTGCGAGAGCGGCGACATCCTGGTCGACGCCGATTACCTGCCCGGCGACGTCGCCCCGGGCGACCTGGTGGCCATCGCGGCCACCGGCGCCTACTGCTGGTCGCTGTCGAACAACTACAACTTCCTCGGCCGGCCGGCCGTGATCGCGGTGGCCGACGGCATCCCACGGATGCTCGTGCGCGGCGAGACCATCGCCGACCTGCTCGCCCGCGACACCGGCGTCTCGGTCCCGGTCCCGGTCTCGACCGGCTCGACCACCGGGGTCTCGACCGGCTTGACCACCGCAGGCTCGACCACCGATCTACCGAAGGAACCCGCCCGATGATCGAATACCGCAATCTGCGCGTCGCCCTGCTCGGCGGCGGCTCCGTCGGCGCCCAGGTCGCCCGCCTGCTGCTCGAAAACAGTGAAGAACTCGCCAACCGGGTCGGCGCGAGCCTCGAGCTCGTCGGCATCCTGGTGCGCGACCTCGACGCCGAGCGCACCGTCGACCTGCCCCGCGAGCTGTTCACCACCGACGCCGAGACCCTGATTCTCGGCGCCGACGTCGTGATCGAGTTGATGGGCGGCATCGAGCCCGCGCGCGCACACATCCTGATGGCGATCAATTCCGGGGCGGATGTCGTCACCGCCAATAAGGCGCTGCTCGCCACCCATGGGCCCGAACTCTTCGCCGCCGCCGACCAGGTCGGCGCGCAGCTCAAGTACGAGGCCGCCGTGGCCGGTGCGATCCCGATCGTTCGGCCGCTCGGCGAGAGCCTCGGCGGTGACCAGGTCAACCGCATCCTCGGCATCGTGAACGGCACTACCAACTTCATCCTCGACCGGATGGACACCGAGGGGGACACCCTCAAGGAGGCGCTCGCCCTCGCCACCGACCTGGGCTACGCCGAGGCCGACCCGACCGCCGACATCGGCGGCTACGACGCGGCACAGAAGGCGGCCATTCTCGCCAGCCTCGCCTTCCACACGACCGTGCCGCTCGCATCCGTCTACCGTGAGGGCATCACCGCCATCACTCCGGCGCAGATCGAATCGGCCCGCAAGGCCGGCTACGTCGTGAAGCTGCTCGCCATCTGCGAACGCCTCGTCGACGCCGAAACCGGCCAGGAGGGCGTCTCCGCCCGGGTCTACCCGGCCATGGTGCACCGCAGCCACCCGCTCGCCTCCGTGCACGGCGCCAACAACGCGGTCTTCGTCGAAGCGGAATCGGCCGGCAGTCTGATGTTCTACGGCGCCGGGGCCGGGGGGGTGGAGACGGCGTCCGCCGTGCTCGGCGACCTCGTGTCCCTGGCCCGCCGCCACATCGCCGGCGGCCCCGGCGTTCCCGCGTCCCAGCACGCCGACCTGCCCGTCTTGGACATCGGCCGGATCGTCACGCGCTACGCCGTCACCCTCGAAGTGACCGACGAGCCCGGCGTGCTCGCCACGCTCGCCAGCGTGTTCAGCGACCACGGCGTGTCCCTGGCCCTGGTCGAACAGTCAATGACGCCGGCCCAGCCGGGCACCGCGAGTCGCTCCGCCGTCTCCGCCACGGCTACCCTAGTGATCGGAACGCACGAGGCCACGGAGGCGGCCCTGGCCGCCACCGTGACAGACCTCGCCGCGAACAGATTTGTCACCAATGTCGCATCCGTTTTGAGAGTTGAAGGAGCCTGATGTCCAGCGAACGAGAGACTCTGCCGAAACCAGCCGTGAAGACGGCTTCCCGGCAGTGGCGCGGCGTGCTGCGCGAGTACGCGGACCGCCTCAACATCACGCTTGAAACGCCGATCATCACGCTCGGCGAAGGTGGCACGCCGCTGATTCCCGCTCCGGCGCTTTCCGCGCGCACGGGGGCGAAGGTGTGGATCAAGTACGAGGGTATGAACCCGACCGGTTCCTTCAAGGACCGCGGCATGACGATGGCCATCTCCAAGGCCGTCGAGGACGGTGCCAAGGCCGTCATCTGCGCGTCCACCGGCAACACCTCCGCGTCAGCCGCCGCTTACGCGACCCACGCCGGCATCCAGGCCGTCGTGCTGGTGCCCGAGGGCAAGATCGCCATGGGCAAGCTCAGCCAGGCCATCGCGCACAACGCGCAGCTGCTGCAGGTGCAGGGCAACTTCGACGACTGCCTCGACATCGCCCGCGACCTTTCCGCGAACTACCCCGTGCACCTGGTCAACTCCGTCAACCCGGACCGGATCGAGGGCCAGAAGACGGCCGCCTTCGAGGTCGTCGAGGTGCTGGAAGACGCTCCGGACATCCACATCGTCCCCGTCGGCAACGCGGGCAACTACACCGCCTACACGCGCGGCTACACCGAAGAGCTCGAGCGCGGCGCCACCAGCAAGCTGCCGCGCATGTTCGGGTTCCAGGCTTCCGGCAGCGCGCCGATCGTGCTCGGCCACCGCGTCGACCACCCGGAGACCATCGCCAGCGCCATCCGCATCGGCAACCCGGCCTCGTGGGACCTCGCCCTCGCCGCCCGCACCCTGACCGACGGCTACTTCGGCGCGATCAGCGACGACAAGATCCTCGAGGCCTACCGCATCCTGTCGGCCGAGGTCGGCATCTTCGTCGAGCCGGCCTCCGCGATCAGCGTCGCGGGCCTGCTCGAACGCGCCGAGGCCGGGCTCATCCCGTCCGGATCCACCGTGGTGCTCACGGTCACCGGCCACGGCCTGAAGGACCCGCAGTGGGCACTCCGCACCGCGGACGGCTCCGACGTGAAACCGACCATCGTGCCCGTCGACACCGCCGAAATCGCCAGCGTCCTCGGGCTGGTGCAGAAGTGACCATCGCCGAGGCCCTCTCCGGCAAGTCGGCGCTCTCGGGCCGGTCCGTCACCGTGCAGGTACCGGCCACCACGGCCAACCTCGGCCCCGGCTTCGACACCCTGGGTCTCGCCCTGGCGCACCACGACCACCTCGAGGTCTCCGTTCGCGACGAGCCGGGCGTCGCGGTCGAGGTGCACGGCGTCGGAGAAAGCGTGGTGCCCACCGATGAGACGAACCTCGTCGTGCGCGCCATCATCCACACCTTCGCCGCCTACGGCCAGGTACTGCCCGGTCTGAACCTCGTTGCCCACAATGAGATTCCGCACGGCCGCGGCATGGGCTCGTCCGGCGCCGCCATCGTCTCCGGCATCATGGCCGCGAAGGGCTTACTCGAGGGCATCGTCGACATCGATCCCGAGGCGCTCCTGGCCCTCGCGACCGAGATGGAGGGGCATCCCGACAACGTGGCACCGGCCCTGTTCGGCGGGCTCACGATCGCCTGGATGACGCCCGAAGGACCCCACCACAAGAAGCTGATGGTGCACCGCGGCGTCAAACCACTCGTATTCGTTCCCGAGCACGCCATGTCCACAGCGCTGGCCCGCAGCTTGCAGCCCGAAAGCGTTCCGCACGAAGACGCCGTCTTCAACGTGTCGCGCTCTGCCCTGTTGATCGCGGCTTTGATCCAAAGCCCCGAACTCCTGCTCGCGGCCACCGAGGACAAGCTGCACCAGAGCTACCGTGCCGCCGCCATGCCGGAGACGAACCGGCTGATCACTCTGCTCCGGGAGCACGGCTTCGCCGCGGTCGTGTCCGGTGCCGGTCCGTCGATCCTCGTTCTCGCCAGCGACCCGGCACAGCGCCTCGTCGCGGCCGAACTCGTCGCAGCCGAGTCCGAGACGCCCTGGCAGGCGCTCATGCTGGCCGTCGACGTGCTGGGCGCGACCGTCACCCGCACCGACCGCTAACCAATTCGACGGAGATTCTCGTCTGAAAGCGCTCTTTTGAGCTGGTTGGCCCCGATCCGGGCGAAATCTCCGTCGAATTCGTTCGGCCAACGGTGGGTGACGACTCAGCGCCCAGGTCTCCGCGGACGCACTCGCCGCGAGCGGCAACGGAACGCCGAGGACACGCCGCAACAGTCGGTCCTCGGCGTTCTTGCGTTCTGCTACAGTGAAGGAGTACCCGATGGAACCGCCTAACGACCGGCTCCCTTCTCCGGTGCATTCCCTGTAACTCACTGCTATCGCATCATCTATGCGTAGCTGTGTGTGTTCACTTCAATCCACATCACTTTGGGATTGGACCACCCGCAGCGCGTGAGACGCTGCAACAGCTTCCCTGGCCAGCACGCATGACGCCAGGGGAAAGGACAATTTTCGTGACTGACGTCAACCTCCTCACCCCCGGTGCGGATTCCTCGCACCTCACCACCCTTCGCGTCGCCGAGCTTCAGGCTCTGGCACTCGAACTGGGTATCCCGGGTGCATCCAAGCTCCGCAAGGGCGAGCTCGTCGGAGCCATCTCCGCCCAGCAGGCCAAGAACGCATCCTCGGGCGTCGATGCCGATTCCACGGCTACGGATGCTCCGGCATCCGCTTCCGGCGACGAGGCCCCCTACGCGGCCGAAGGGGTGACCGGCACCGCCTCCGATGCCGCCGTTGCAGCGCCGCGCAAGCGCGTCTCGCGCCGCGCCTCCACCGCGACTGCGGCTCCCGCCGTGGCGCACGTCAACGCTGACGGTGAACTGGGCATCGGCATGATCGTTGCGGATAACGCCGCGACCCTCCGCCGCACCACCGCCCCCACCACCTACGCCGGCTCCTCGTCGGAGTCGCCCGCGACCGAGGCTGCCCCGGCCGAGAAGCCGGTTCGCCAGGCTCGCAAGCGCGCCACGTCGGTCACCGTGAAGGCAGCGGCCGAGGCGGTCGCCGCCCCGAACACGGCCACCGAGTCATCCGTCGAGGCGCCCGCCGGCCCGACCCCGTCGGTCACCGAGGTGGCCCCGGCCGCCACCGAGTCCGCACCTGCGGCCGAGGAGACCACCGAGTCCGCACCCGCGGCCGAGCAGACCCCCGAGTCCGCACCCGAGACCGCTGGTTCCGGCCGGTCGCGTCGCGGCAGTTCACGCAGTGGCCGCAACGGTGGCGCCCGCAACAGCATCGACGCCCGTAGCAGCATCGACGCGCGCAACGACGCCCACGAGCTCGCCACCGAGACGGTCACCGAGTCCGGCACCGAGCAGCACGCTTCGGCCGAGACGGCAGTCACCGAGCAGGCCGAGTCGGCGGAGCAGGGCGACCAGGCCGAGCAGGCCGAGCAGGCCGAACCGTCCGAACAGCCCCGTCAGGGCCGCAACCGCAACCGCAGCCGTGGGGGCGACCGTGCCCAGGGCGCCGAGCGTGGTGAGGATTCCACCCGGCAGCAGCGTCAGACCGGCAACCGCGGCCAGGGTCAGGACAACCAGGGCCAGGACCGCAACCAGGGCCAGGACCGTCAGGCCCAGCAGGGCCAGGACCGTGGCCAGGACCGCAACCAGGGCCAGGACCGCAACCAGGGCCAGGACCGCAACCAGGGCCAGGACCGTCAGGACCGTAATCAGGGCCAGGACCGTAATCAGGTTCTGGACCGCCAGGACCGCAGCCATGGCCAGGACCGTCAGGACCGCAACCAGGGCCAGGACCGGAACGCCGGCCCCGACCGCGCCGGACTCGAAGACGACCTGAACGGCCGCAGCAACCGCAACCGATTCCGTGACCGCAAGCGTCGCGGCGTCACCACCGGCGACGACTTCGAGCCGGAGCTGAACGACGACGACGTGCTCATCCCCGTCGCGGGCATCCTCGACGTTCTCGACAACTACGCGTTCGTGCGCACCTCCGGCTACCTGCCTGGTGCCAGCGACGTCTACGTGTCGCTCGGCCAGGTCAAGAAGTACAATCTGCGCAAGGGTGACGCCGTCGTCGGTTCCATCCGTCAGCCGCACGAAGGCGACCAGAGCGGCCGCCAGAAGTACAACGCGATCGTCAAGGTCGACTCCATCAACGGTCTGACCGTCGACGAGGCCGCGAACCGCGTCGAGTTCCAGAAGCTCACCCCGCTCTACCCGACCGAGCGTCTGCGCCTCGAGACCGAGCCGGGCAAGCTGACCCAGCGGATCATCGACCTGGTCGCCCCCATCGGCAAGGGCCAGCGTGGCCTGATCGTTGCACCGCCCAAGGCCGGTAAGACCATCGTCATGCAGCAGATCGCCAACGCCATCGCCACGAACAACCCCGAGGTTCACCTCATGGTCGTCCTGGTCGACGAGCGTCCCGAAGAGGTCACCGACATGCAGCGCACGGTGAAGGGTGAGGTCATCGCCTCCACCTTCGACCGTCCCGCCGAAGACCACACCACGGTCGCCGAGCTCGCCATCGAGCGCGCCAAGCGTCTCGTCGAGCTGGGCCACGACGTTGTCGTGCTGCTTGACTCGATCACCCGCCTGGGCCGCGCCTACAACCTGACGGCCCCGCCGTCGGGCCGGATCCTCTCCGGCGGCGTCGACGCCTCAGCGCTCTACCCGCCGAAGCGTTTCTTCGGCGCCGCGCGTAACATCGAGAACGGCGGCTCGCTCACCATCCTCGCCTCCGCCCTGGTGGAGACTGGATCCAAAATGGACGAGGTCATCTTCGAGGAGTTCAAGGGCACGGGAAACATGGAGCTCCGCCTGTCGCGCCACCTGGCCGACAAGCGCATCTTCCCCGCGGTGGATGTCAACGCATCCGGCACCCGTCGCGAAGAAATGCTGATGAGCGCCGACGAAGTCAAGATCACCTGGAAGCTGCGCCGCGCCCTCGCCGGGCTCGAGCAGCAGCAGGCGCTGGAGGTCATCCTCGGTCGCCTCAAGGAGACCACGTCCAACGTCGAATTCCTGATGCAGGTCCAGAAGTCGATGCCGACCCTCGGTGGGTCAGACAAGGATCACTGATGTTCGAGTCTGTCCTGACTCTGCTGGCTGAGCATGACGAGCTCCAGTCTCAGCTGGCGGATCCCGAGCTGCACGCGAACCCGGCCCGCTCGAAGAAGGTCAACCGTCGTTACGCCGAGCTGAGCCGCATCATCGCGGCCTGGAACGAGTGGAAAGAGATCGGCGAGAACCTCGACGCCGCGCGTGAACTCGCAGACGAGGACGCCGACTTCGCCGCGGAGATCCCGGGTCTGGTGGAGCAGTTGGAGATCGCAGCCGAAAAGCTGCGGCGCCTGTTGATTCCCCGCGACCCGCTCGATGCCCGCGACGTGATCATGGAGATCAAGATGGGTGAGGGCGGTGCGGAATCCGCACTGTTCGCCGCCGACCTGCTGCGCATGTACCTGCACTATGCGGAGTCGAAGCGATGGAAAACCGAGATCATCGAGCAGACCACGAGCGACCTCGGCGGCATCAAGGACATCCAACTCGCCATCAAGGGCAACGCGAGTGACCCTGCCGAGGGCGTCTGGGCGCACCTCAAGTACGAGGGCGGCGTGCACCGCGTTCAGCGGGTGCCGGCCACCGAGTCGCAGGGGCGCATCCACACGTCCGCCGCCGGGGTGCTCGTCTTCCCCGAGGTCGACGAGCCTGAAGAGGTCGAGATCAGCGCGAACGACCTCAAGATCGACGTGTACCGATCGAGCGGCCCCGGCGGCCAGTCCGTGAACACGACGGACTCCGCCGTGCGCATCACGCACCTTCCGACCGGCATCGTCGTGGCCATGCAGAACGAGAAGAGCCAGCTGCAGAACAAGGAAGCCGGCATGCGCGTTCTGCGAGCCCGCGTGCTTGCCCGGCAGCAGGAGGAGATCGACGCGGCGGCCTCTCTCGTGCGCAAGGGCCAGATCCGCACCATGGACCGGTCGGAGCGCATCCGGACCTACAACTTCCCGGAGAACCGAATCGCGGATCACCGCACCGGCTACAAGGCCTACAACCTGGACACGGTCATGAACGGCGCCCTTGACGCCGTGATCGACTCCTGCATCACGGCCGACGAAGCCACCCGGCTCGCGGAGATCGGCGACCACGACTGATCCCGCTCATTGCGGTGGCCCAGCGCCCGCTCTCTCGTAGTCTGGAGAGAGCGGCGGCTGGGCTTTTCGCGTTCTCCGCCGGGTAACGACGACGAGGCGAGGATGCTGATGGAATCTCTGACGAGTCACACCGACTACGGCGCAGTGAGCCTGACCGAGGCGCAGGTCAACGTCGATCCGATGCTCGAGTTCGCGGCCTGGCTGGGGGCTGCCGAGCGGGCCGGGCTCTACGAACCCAACGCCATGGTCGTCGGCACCATCGACCCCGACGGGCGGCCGAGCAGCCGCACGGTGCTGCTCAAGGGGCTCGACGGCAGCGGGTTCGAGTTCGTCACCAACTATGACTCGCGCAAGGGACGGGCGCTCCGAGCCAATCCCGGGGTGACACTGCTGTTCCCCTGGTACCCGATGCAGCGCCAGGTGATCGTCTACGGCACTGCCCACGCCACGGATGCCGCCGCCAGCGACGCCTATTTCGCGCGTCGTCCGCGGCCCGCCCGCATCGCCGCCCTTGCCAGCGAGCAGTCCGAGCCGATCGTGAGCCGTGAACGGCTCGAGGAGCAGGTACGGGAGATCGAGCGCCGCTACCCCGACGATACCGAGATCCCGCGGCCCGCCGACTGGGGTGGGTTCCGGGTCGTTCCCCACGCGATCGAGTTCTGGCAGGGCCGCACGTCCCGGCTGCACGACCGCCTGCGCTTCACGGCGCAGGAGAGCGGCGGTTGGATGCTGGAGCGCCTGCAGCCGTAGCGGCCGCGGGCTCGCAGCATCCGTCGTCGTCGGCGCGGTGGCCGAAGTCAGTCCGGGTCGGAGTCAGGCCAGGTCGGAGTCAGTCAGGCCAGGTCGGAGTAGTGGATGGCCGCCACGTCCGGGTGCGCCCGCAGGCGGCTCTTCAGAGCATTCTCCCCGTAGCTGGCGAAGATCGGGTTCTCCGGGTCGGCCGTGATGCCGGGCGAGTCGAGGGAATGCGGCAGGGTGAGCAGCGGGATGGTCGCGTCGAGCGCGGGTCCGAAGAAGAACGGGATCGAGACCCGGTCGTCGCCGATCAGAGGGGAGATCACCCGGTGCACGGTGGCCTTGAGGTAGCCGTTCGTGGCCACCTCGAGCAGCTCGCCGATATTGACCACGAAGGCGCCGTCGAGCGGGGGAGCGTCGATCCAGTCGCCATCCTTCTCCACCTGCAGCCCGCCCTTGCCGGGTTCCACGAACAGAAGGGTCAGCACCCCGGAGTCCTTGTGCGCGCCGACGCCCTGCCGAGGCGTGGGATCGGACTTGCCGGGGTAGCGAACGATTTTGATCAGGGTGAACGGCTTCTCGGCGAAGGCCGCATCGAACACGTGCTCATCGGCGCCGAGCGACAGGGCCCAAGCCTGCATCAGGCGTAGGGCGATGGCGTTGAGCTCGGCGCGCCAGAGCGTCATCACCTCTTCGAGAGCGGGGAGGGTGGAGGGCCACTGGTTCGGTCCCTCGAGGCGCAGATAGTCGGCCCGCGTGGGCCGCGGCAGTGCCGGGCGGTCCGGTCCGATGTCGATCTGCTCGCGCCAATCGACCTGGCCCCGGGTGAGCTCGCCGCCCACCCGGGTGTAGCCGCGGAAGTGCGGGCTCTTCAGATTCTCGATCGCCATCTTGTCGGCTTCCGGAAGGGCGAAGAAGTCCCGGGCAGTGCGCATCACCCGGTCGACCAGTTCCGCGGGCACACCGTGGCCGGTCAGGTAGAAGAACCCGAAGGAGTGGGTGGCCTCCCGCAGATCGGAACGGAAGGCCTCCGCCTCAGCGTCGCTCCCGTCGAGCCGCGACAGGTCGAGAACGGGGAGGGTGCGGGGTGCGGTGTGGGTGGTCATGGGGTTCCATTCCTCAGTAGTCGCCGGGCAGCAGCCCGCGGGCGGATTCGATGGTGTCGGGCTTGGCCGGCTGCACGGTGGCCGGGATGCCCAGCAGCAGCGACTTGGGTGGGGCATCCCGGGTCACCACGGCGTTGGCGCCGATGGTGCTCCAGGCTCCGATGACGATGGGCCCGAGCACCTTGGCGCCGGCGCCGATCGTCACGCCGTCGTGCAGGGTGGGATGCCGCTTCTCACCACGGGTCACCCCGTGCCGGGTCTTACCGCCGAGGGTGACCCCGTGGTAGAGCATCACATCGTCGCCGATGTCCGAGGTCTCCCCGATCACGACGCCCATGCCGTGGTCGATGAACAGCCTGCGGCCGATCCGGGCGCCGGGGTGGATCTCGATCCCGGTCAGGAACCGGGTGAACTGCGACAGGAGCCGGGCCGGCAGCCGCAATCCGGCCACCCACAGGCGGTGCGCGACCCGGTACGACCACACGGCGTGCAAACCGCTGTAGGCCAGGAACACCTCGATGTTGCTGCGGGCGGCCGGGTCGTGGGCACGCGCCATCGCCAGGTCCTCACGGATGCTGGAGAAGACTCCCATTCGCTTTCCCGACTGCCCGGTTCCCGCCTAGTCCAGCAGGTCCTCGTAGAGCACGGTGGAGAGGTAGCGTTCGCCGAAGCTCGGCATGATCGCAACGATGGTCTTGCCGGCGTTCTCGGGGCGCTTGGCCTGTTCGATGGCGGCCCAGACGGCGGATCCGCCGGAAATGCCGGAGAGGATGCCCTCATCGGTGGCCAGCAGGCGCGCCGTGGACACGGAATCGGCGAGCGTGACGTCGGCGACCTCGTCGTAGACGTGCGTGTCGAGAACGGTCGGGATGAAGTTGGCGCCGATGCCCTGGATCTTGTGCGGCCCGGGCTTGCCGCCGGTGAGGATGGGGGAGTCGATCGGCTCGACGCCGATGACGCGCACGGAGGGCTTGCGCTCCTTGAGCAGCTGACCGGTGCCCGTGATGGTGCCTCCGGTGCCGATCCCGGCGACGAGGATGTCGACGGCGCCCGCGGTGTCGTCCCAGATCTCGACGCCCGTGGTCGCGTAGTGGATGGCCGGGTTGGCCGGGTTGTCGAATTGACGGGCCAGGACCGCCCCGGGGGTGGCGGAAGCGATCTCCTCGGCCTTGGTGACCGCGCCGCGCATGCCCTCGGAGCCCGGCGTCAGCACGATCTGTGCCCCGTAGGCACGCAGCAGCTGGCGGCGTTCGCGGCTCATGGTCTCCGGCATCGCCAGGATGACGGTGTACCCGCGGGCGGCTCCCACCATCGCGAGGGCGATCCCGGTGTTGCCGCTGGTTGCCTCGACGATGGTCCCGCCCGGGGCCAGCTCGCCGGAGGCCTCGGCCGCATCGACGATCGCGATCCCGATCCGGTCCTTGACACTGCCCGAGGGGTTGTAGAACTCCAGCTTGACCAGCACGGTTGCGTCGAGGCCTGCCGTGAGCCGATTGAGTCTGACCAGGGGTGTCCTGCCGACGGCAGCGGTGATGTCGGAGTAAATCTGAGCGGGCATCGGTGGTCGCCTTTCGATCGGGGTCACGAACCTCGCCCAGCCTACGGCTCCGGCATCGGGCGTGCGCGTGCGTTACATTTCAATACGTGACAACTCCACCCGGCAGCGATTCCATTCCCATCGGCCCCATTCCTGCCGACATTGCCGAATTGCGCGCCCGGGCCATCGACATCCTTTCCCGGGCCGGAATCGGCGACCCCGACGTCGACGCCGACCTCCTGATCGGCCATGTTCTGGGGCAGAGCCGCGGCCAGGTGCAGGCCGCCGCCATCCTGCGCACCGCCCTCGACGCCACGGATGCCGCGGTCGCCCTCGAACTCGTTCGTCGCCGCTTCCTGCGCGAGCCGTTGCAGCACATCACCGGGCGGGCACCATTCCGCGGTCTCGAACTCTTCGTCGGACCGGGTGTGTTCGTTCCCCGCCCCGAGACGGAGCAGGTGGCGCAGTTCGCCATCGACGCGCTCCGTGCACTTCCCGACGCGGAGCCGATCGGCGTGGACCTCGGCACCGGAAGCGGCGCCATCGCCCTCGCCCTGGCGGTCGAGGTGCCGAACGCGCGTATTTGGGCGGTCGAGAATTCGCCCGAGGCGTTCCCCTGGACCTCCCGCAACTTCGAGCATGTTGCCGCGGACAATGCCACCCTGGTGTTCGACGACCTCACCGACGCGTTGAGCGAACTCGACGGCACCGTGGCCGTGGTGATCTCCAACCCGCCCTACATCCCGGCGGATGCGATCCCGCGCGACCCTGAGGTTCGCCTCTTCGATCCGGCCCGTGCCCTGTTCGGAGGCCCCGACGGGCTGGACGTGGTGCGGCACGTCTCCCGCACGGCCCTGCGTCTCCTGCGTCCCGGCGGCCAGATCGTGATCGAGCACGGTGAACTCCAAGGCGCCGAGATCAGGGCTCTCCTGACCGCGGACGGCTGGCGCGCCCCGGCCACCCACCGCGACTACACCACCCGCGACCGCGCCACCACGGCCGTCGCCCCCGGGCCCTCCGATCGGTGAGGACGGCTCCCTCAGGGTGGCTGCATTAGAATCAGGCACAATGACTCGCATCTATGACTGCTCGGTTGACACGGAATACGCGGCCGGCATGAGGCTCGCGCGCTCGGCCATCGGCCGCGGCGCGCTCGTTGTCATCCCCACCGACACGGTCTACGGCATCGCCGCGGACGCCTTCGACCCGGACGCCGTGCAGCGCCTCCTCGACGCCAAGGGCCGCGACCGCTCCTCGCCGCCACCCGTGCTGATTCCCGGTATCCCCACCCTCGACGCCCTGGCCCAGAACATCCCGCAACCGGTGCGCGAGCTCGTTGCCGCGTTCTGGCCCGGCGGCCTCACGGTCGTGCTGAACGCCCAGCCGTCACTGGCCTGGGACCTGGGCGAGACCCGAGGCACGGTGGCCCTGCGGATGCCCGCCAACCCGGTTGCCCTCGACCTCCTTTCCGAGACGGGGCCCCTGGCCGTGTCATCCGCCAATACGAGTGGTCGACCCTCCGCCATCGACGCGGAAGGCGCCGAGGAGATGCTCGGCGGCAGCGTGGCTGTCTACCTCGACGGTGGGACGGCCGGACTCGGCTACGAACCCATCGGCGACCGGCCGGGGGACACCTCGTCGACCATCGTGGATGCGACCGGCTTCGAGTTCAACGGCGGCAAGGTCGTCATCGTACGGAACGGCGTGATTTCACGCGAGGCCATCGGGGCCGTCATCGGCGAGGCTCTCGCGCCGATCGGGTTCCGCCTGCCTGTGTCCAAGACCGCCGCCGAGACATCCGCCGGGCCTGCCGTCGAGGCGACCTCCGGACCGGACGATCCCGCGGCGGACGTAGGGTAGCCATGACCGTCTTCATCCTGCTCAGCCTGGTCTCTGCCCTGGTTACCTTTGGGTTCTCCGTGCTCGTCCTCAAGATCAGCCACCGCTACCGGCTCTACCCGAAGATCCGCGAACGCGACGTGCATACGCTTCCGACTCCCCGCCTCGGCGGGATCGCGATCTTCGTCGGCATCGTCGCCGCCTTCGGAGTGGCCTACCTGGTCGCGGCCCGCTTCGCGCCACTGCGACTCATCTTCAGCGATCCCCAGCAGATCCTCGCCATCCTGGGCGCAGCCCTGCTGATCGTGCTGCTGGGGGTGGCCGACGACCTCTGGGACCTCGACTGGATGACCAAACTGGCCGGGCAGTTCATCGCGGCCGGCCTCATCGCCTGGCAGGGCGTGCAGGTGTTGTCGCTGCCGATCGGCGGGCTGACCGTCGGGTCCTCCTGGATGTCGATCATGATCACCGTGGTCGTGATCGTGATCGTGATGAATATGATCAACTTCATCGACGGGCTCGACGGGCTCGTCGCCGGCGTGGCGCTGATCGCGAACGGCGTGTTCTTCCTCTACAGCTACCTGCTGGCCCGGGACACCTCGCCGAGCAACTACTTCAACCTCGCCTCGCTGATCGCGGCCATCCTGGTGGGTGCCTGCGTCGGCTTCCTGCCGCTCAACTGGCGGCCGGCGAAACTGTTCATGGGGGATGCCGGCGCGCTCCTGGTCGGTCTGCTGATGGCCACGTCCGCCATCGCGATCACGGGCCAGGTCGACCCCACCTCCGTCAACCGGTCGCAGCTCTTCCCGGCGTTCATCCCGATCATCCTGCCCGTCGCGATCCTGATCATTCCGCTCCTGGACTTCGGTCTGGCGGTGTTCCGGCGCGTCCGGGCCGGCAAATCCCCCTTCAGTGCCGACCGCAAGCACCTGCACCACCGGCTCCTTGACATGGGACATTCGCACCTGCACGCGGTGCTGATCTTCTACGGCTGGACCGCGGCGGCATCCATCGGATGCCTGCTCTACTTCCTGCTTCCCGTGCATTTCGGGCTGCCCGCGTGGTATGCCACAATCTTCCTGTTCGTCGCGCTGTTGGTCTGCACCCTCGTGACTCTGGCGCCGTTGAGTCGGCGCAAGGCCGTCGAGTCAGCCAGCCAGCTCGCCCGAACGAACGAACACCGAGAAGAAATCGCCCGGCTCGACCGCCTCGATGAGGCGTCGGCGACGGCGGAGGAGAAGGTATGACCAGCGCACCACCCCGTTCATCTCAGCCCACATCGGTCCCGGTCCTGCGCCGCATCCTCGTCTACGGATCGTTCCTCGCCGGCGGGATCGCCCTCCTAGGCGCCGTCATCGGTGGCTTCGTCGCCGGAAGTTCGGGCGTTGTGAGCGCCCTGATCGGCACACTGATGGCCGTGGTCTTCATGGGCATCACCGCGGGCAGCATTCTGCTCGCGAACCGCTTCGCCGGCACCGCGGCGGCCATCGGCGCCTTCTTCGGCATCGTCATGGGCGGCTGGTTGGTCAAATTCGTGGTCTTCCTGCTGCTGATGGTCCTGCTCAAAGACCAGCCGTGGATCCAGCCGGTGGTGCTGTTCCTCAGCATCATCGCCGGGGTCGTGGGCTCACTCCTGGTCGACGTTTTCGTGCTGATGAAAAGCAGAATGCCCTACGTCAGCGACATCACGCTCCCCGCTCCATCCGACCAGGGATGACGCCGCGCCTCGATTCGGTGCCGAGTCCAATCTTTGCTATGGTTAGCCACGGTTCGCCCCGGTCTTTCTGTGCCATGTCGCACAGCTGCCCGGCCCATCATTCGTCATCGCGAGAGCAGAGCTTCCCGCCCCGAAACAGGAGAAAGCGCTGCTAGAAACCGCCGTAAACCTGATGATTCCGTTTGCCACCGATGAGGGTGGCTTCAACGGTCCGACGATTGGCGAATTCTTCCCGGAGGCGATTTTCTTCGCCGGGACACCATTCGAAATCAACCGGATCATGCTCGTCCGATTCCTGGCCGTGGCCGTGCTGCTGCTGGTCTTCTGGCTGGGCACCCGCCGCATGAAGGTCATCCCGACCCGAATGCAGAGCATCGTCGAGATGGGCCTGGACTTCGCCCGGGTCAACATCGCCGAAGACATCCTCGGCAAGAAAGACGGCAAGCGCTTCCTGCCGTTGATCACGACCATCTTCTTCATGGTGCTGTTCCTGAACATCACCGGTCCGATCCCCTTCCTGAACATCGCCGGCACCTCCGTGATCGGGGTTCCGCTGGTTCTGGCTCTCGTGGCCTACGGCGCATTCATCTACGCCGGCGTCAAGAAGAGCCCGGGCAACTTCTTCCGCAACGCGCTGTTCCCTCCCGGGGTCCCGCCGTTCCTTTACATCATCGTGACGCCGATCGAATTCATTTCGACGTTCGTTATTCGGCCGATCACGTTGACGCTCCGGTTGCTGATGAACATGATCGTCGGCCACCTGCTCCTGGTGCTGTTCTTCAGCGCCACGCAATTCTTCTTCTTCACGGCAGACGGCGGATTCAAGCTGTTCGGTGTGGGCACCCTGGTCTTCGGCTTCGCTTTCACGCTGTTCGAAGTCCTGATCGCCCTGCTGCAGGCCTATATTTTCGCTCTGCTCACCGCTGTCTACATCCAGCTCGCGCTGGCTGAGGAACACTAAACAACAAATCCAGCACTCGCTGAATTTGTCACTACGGAAGGAAACATGTTGGACGCAACAACCGTTCTCGCGGAAATCAACGGCAACATCGCGACTGTCGGTTACGGCCTCGCCGCAATCGGCCCGGCCATCGGCGTGGGTATCGTCGTCGGCAAGACCATCGAGGGTGTCGCACGTCAGCCTGAACTGGCCGGCCAGCTGCAGGTGCTGATGTACATCGGTATCGCCTTCACGGAGGCGCTTGCCTTCATCGGCATCGCCACCTACTTCATCTTCGTTTAGTCCTCTTTTCTCTCTAGTCAGGAGGCACAATGTTTAACGCAGTGATTGCAGCTGCTGCAGAGGGGGAGTCGGCGAACCCGCTCCTCCCCGCGGTCTATGACATTGTCTGGTCCTTGGTCATTTTCGTCGTCATTCTGTTCTTCTTCTGGAAGTACGTGCTGCCGAAAATGCAGAAGCTGCTCGACGACCGCGCCGAGGCCATCGAAGGCAACATCGCCAAGGCCGACGACGCTCAGCGCAAGGCCGAAGCTGCTCTCGAGCAGTACACGGCCCAGCTCGCCGACGCTCGTGCCGAAGCCGGCCAGATCCGTGAGCAGGCTCGCGCCGACGGACACAAGATCATCGCCGAGCACAAGGATCAGGCTCTGGCCGAGGCCGCTCGCGTCACCTCGAACGCCAAGGCCCAGATTGAAGCAGAGCGCCAGGCGGCAGTCGTCTCGCTCCGCTCCGAAGTGGGAACCCTGGCCATCGACCTCGCATCCGGCGTGATCGGCGAAAGCCTGACCGACGACGCGAAGTCCAGTGCCATTGTCGACCGTTTCCTGGCTGATCTTGAGGCCTCGGAGAAAGCAGCTAAGTAATGGGAAGCGCCACCAGAGAAGCTCTGGCCACGTCGCGGGCGGCACTGGCTGCCAACGCAAGCACGGCCGATCTGGCGACGGGTGAAAGCCTGTTGAACGCCGGCCGGGTCATCGGTGAGTCGTCTCAGCTGCTGTCGGCTCTCGCCGACCCGGCAGCGGATGATGCTGCGAAGGCCGCACTGGTTCGTGCGGTCTTCGCGTCGGGGCTGACCCCGGCCGCGCTCGAGCTGATCCAGAAGGTCTCCGCGACGCGCTGGTCCAGCCACGACGACCTGCTCGCCGGGATCGAAGACCTGGGTCTGCGGTCCATTGCGGCTTCGGCTCCGGCCGCCGGTCAGGTCGAAAGCGAGTTGTTCGCCTTCGGCACAGCCGTATCGTCCAATTCCGAGCTCGAGCTGGCCCTGGCCAGCAAACTGGGCAAGGCGAGCGCCAAAGTCGGCCTCGTCGACTCGTTGCTGGCCGGCAAGGTCAGCGACCAGACCTTGGCAATCGTCCGGCACCTCGTGCAGCAGCCTCGCGGTCGCCGCATCGGTGAATTGCTGCGCTACGCGGCATCCACCGTCGCCGACCAGTCGGGCACGTCAATCGCAACGATCACGTCGGCGGCCGCTCTTGCTCCGGAACAGGTTGAGCGCCTGCGCGCCAGCCTGTCGGTGCGCTACGCGCGTCAGCTCACGATCAACCAGGTTGTCGACCCCGCTCTCGTCGGGGGCGTCCACGTTCAAATCGGTGACGTCGTCATCGATGGCAGCATTGCCACCCGCCTTAAAGATCTGAGACTCCAGCTCGCTGGCTGACCGCTTCAGTCAGTACCACACACCTCGGGACGGCAGCGTCTCGTGCACGACAGAACCTGTACACCCAGTACAGAAAAGGGAAGATGATGGCAGAACTAACGATCAGCCCCGATGAGATCCGCGACGCTCTCCAGGACTTCGTGAAGTCCTACGAGCCGAACAAGACCGCGACGACCGAGGTTGGCTACGTCACCACGGCCGGCGACGGCATCGCGCACGTCGAGGGCCTTCCCAGCGTGATGGCCAACGAGCTCATCAAGTTCGCTGACGGCACCCTCGGACTCGCCCAGAACCTGGACGAAGACGAGATCGGCGTCGTCGTCCTCGGCGAGTTCGCCGGAATCGTCGAGGGCATGGAGGTGCACCGCACCGGTGAGGTACTCTCCGTACCCGTCGGAGACGGCTACCTCGGCCGTGTCGTCGACCCGCTGGGCGCGCCCATCGACGGTCTCGGTGAGATCAAGAGCGAAGGCCGCCGCGCACTGGAGCTTCAGGCTCCCGGCGTGATGGACCGCAAGTCGGTCCACGAGCCCATGCAAACCGGAATCAAGGCCATCGACGCCATGATTCCGATCGGCCGTGGTCAGCGTCAGTTGATCATCGGTGACCGCCAGACCGGCAAGACCGCGATCGCGATCGACACGATCATCAATCAGAAGGCCAACTGGGCTTCGGGAGACGTCAACAAGCAGGTTCGCTGCATCTACGTCGCCATCGGCCAGAAGGGCTCCACGATCGCCGCCGTCAAGGGCGCGCTCGAGGATGCCGGAGTCATGGAGTACACGACCATCGTCGCGTCCCCGGCCTCCGACCCGGCCGGGTTCAAGTACCTCGCGCCGTACACCGGTTCGGCCATCGGCCAGCACTGGATGTACGCCGGCAAGCACGTTCTCGTCATCTTCGACGACCTGTCCAAGCAGGCCGAGGCATATCGCGCCGTGTCCCTCCTGCTGCGCCGTCCGCCGGGACGCGAAGCGTACCCCGGTGACGTGTTCTACCTGCACTCCCGTCTGCTCGAGCGTTGTGCCAAGCTGTCCGACGCCCTCGGCTCCGGATCGATGACCGGCCTGCCGATCATCGAGACCAAGGCGAACGACGTCTCCGCGTACATTCCGACCAACGTGATCTCGATCACCGACGGCCAGATCTTCCTGCAGTCCGACCTCTTCAACGCCAACCAGCGTCCCGCGGTCGACGTGGGAATCTCGGTCTCCCGAGTCGGCGGTGACGCCCAGGTCAAATCGATCAAGAAGGTTTCCGGAACCCTGAAGCTCGAACTGGCCCAGTACCGGTCCCTCGAGGCCTTCGCGATGTTCGCCTCCGACCTCGACGCGACGAGCCGTCGCCAGCTCGGCCGTGGCGCCCGCCTGACCGAACTGCTCAAGCAGCCGCAGTACTCGCCGTACCCGGTCGAAGACCAGGTCGTTTCGATCTGGGCCGGCACGAACGGCAAGTTCGATGAGGTGCCCGTGGCCGACGTCCTGCGCTTCGAGCGCGGATTGCTCGACCACCTCGGCCGCACCACGAGCGTTCTCACGACGCTGCGCGACACCAATGTTCTCGACGACGCGACCATCGCGACGCTCGAGATCGAGGTCGACAAGTTCAAGCAGGGGTTCCAGACGGGTGAGGGCAAGCCGCTCGCCTCGGTGGGCAAGGAAGTCTTCGAGGCGATCGCCGCCGACGAGGTCAACCAGGAGAAGATCGTCAAGCACCGCCGCTAAGTGGCGCGGCCGCGTCCCCGACTCGCCCGAGTCGGGGACGCGGCCGGAATCACTCGATCACCCGCACCAATTCAGCACTGACAAGGAAGCACAGGAGACACATGGGAGCGCAACTTCGGGTCTACCGGCAGAAGATCAAGTCTGCCCAGACGACTAAGAAGATCACTCGGGCCATGGAGTTGATCTCTGCCTCGCGCATTCAAAAGGCCAAGGCCCGCGTCGCCGCGTCAACCCCGTTCGCCCGTGCCATCACGCAGGCAGTGTCCGCGGTCGCTACCTACTCGAACGTGGCCCACGTGCTCACGACCGAGCCGGAGAAGATCGAGCGCGCCGCGGTCGTCATCTTCGCTTCCGACCGTGGACTGGCCGGCGCGTTCAGCTCGCAGGTCCTGCGTGAGGCCGAGTCGCTCAGCGAGTTGCTGCGCAGCCAGGGCAAGGACATCGTCTACTTCCTGGTGGGGCGTAAAGCCGCCGCGTACTTCAGTTTCCGCCGCCGCGTGTCCGAGCAGACCTGGACCGGTTCCACCGATCAGCCGCAGTATGAGACTGCCCGCGAGATCAGCGACGCACTGCTCGAGGCCTTCCTCCGCGAAGCCGACGACGGCGGCGTCGACGAGATCCACGTCGTCTACAACCGGTTCGTCAGCATGGTCACGCAGCTTCCGCAGGTTGTCCGCCTGCTTCCGCTCGAGGTCGTCGAAGGCGTCGAAGAGCCCGGTGAGAGCCAGGTCCTGCCGCTGTACGAGTTCGAACCGGATGTTGAAACGGTGCTGGACTCGCTGCTCCCCGTCTACATCGAGAGCCGCATCTTCAATTCCATGCTGCAGTCCGCCGCAGCCGAGCACGCCGCGCGTCAGAAGGCCATGTCATCGGCCTCCGACAACGCGGACAAGTTGATCAAGGACTACACCCGGCTGTCCAACAACGCCCGGCAGACCGAGATCACGTCGCAGATTTCCGAGATCGTGGGTGGAGCCGACGCGCTCTCATCCGCCAAGCACTAAGAGAAGAGAGAGCTATGACTGACACCGCAACCGCGCCAGTCCATGCACCGGTCGAGACCGTCGCCGTGGGCCGAATCGCCCGCGTCACGGGCCCGGTCGTCGACATCGAGTTCCCGCACGACTCGATTCCGGGCATGTACAACGCACTGAAGACCACCATCGTCATCGGTGATGTGTCGACCGTGATCACGCTCGAGGTCGCCCAGCACCTGGGCGACGACCTCATCCGGGCCATCGCGCTGAACCCGACCGATGGTCTGGTCCGTGGCCAGGAAGTCCGGGACACCGGCTCGCCCATCACGGTCCCCGTCGGAGACGTCACCAAGGGGCGCGTGTTCAACGCCATTGGCGAGGTGCTCAATGCGGAGCCCGGCGAGACGATCGAGATCACCGAGCGTTGGCCCATCCACCGCAAGCCGCCGCCCTTCGACCAGCTGGAGTCCAAGACCCAGCTCTTCGAAACCGGCATCAAGGTCATCGACCTGCTCACCCCGTACGTTCTGGGTGGGAAGATCGGCCTATTCGGTGGGGCCGGAGTCGGCAAGACCGTTCTGATCCAGGAAATGATCCAGCGCGTCGCGCAGGATCACGGTGGAGTGTCCGTGTTCGCCGGTGTCGGTGAGCGCACCCGTGAGGGCAACGACCTCATCCACGAGATGGAAGAGGCCGGTGTCTTCGACAAGACCGCCCTCGTGTTCGGCCAGATGGACGAGCCGCCGGGAACGCGTCTCCGCGTCGCCCTCTCCGCCCTCACGATGGCCGAGTACTTCCGCGACGTCGCCAAGCAGGACGTGTTGCTCTTCATCGACAACATCTTCCGCTTCACGCAGGCCGGCTCCGAGGTGTCGACCCTGTTGGGCCGCATGCCGAGCGCCGTCGGCTACCAGCCGACCCTGGCGGACGAGATGGGCATCCTCCAGGAGCGCATCACGTCGACCCGTGGCCACTCGATCACGTCGCTCCAGGCCATCTACGTGCCTGCTGACGACTACACCGACCCGGCCCCGGCGACCACCTTCGCCCACCTCGACGCGACCACCGAACTGTCGCGTGAAATCGCGTCGAAGGGCCTCTACCCGGCCGTCGACCCGCTCACCTCGACCAGCCGCATCCTCGACCCCCGCTATCTGGGTGCCGATCACTACAACACGGCCGTGCGCGTCAAGGCGATCCTGCAGAAGAACAAGGAACTCCAGGAGATCATCGCGATCCTCGGTGTCGACGAGCTCTCCGAGGAAGACAAGGTCACCGTCTCCCGCGCACGCCGCATCCAGCAGTTCCTGTCGCAGAACACCTACATGGCCAAGAAGTTCACGGGTGTCGAGGGTTCGACGGTTCCGCTCAAGGACACCATCGAGTCCTTCACGGCCATCGCCAACGGTGACTTCGACCACGTGGCCGAGCAGGCCTTCTTCAACGTCGGCGGCATCGCCGACGTCGAAGAGAAGTGGGCGAAAATCCAGAAGGAGAACGACTAGTCATGGCCGGTGCTCCGCTCAAGGTCAGCGTCGTCGCGGCGGACCATGAAGTGTGGTCCGGCGAGGCGAGCATGGTTGTCGCTCGCACCGTCGAAGGCCAGATCGGAATCCTCCCCGGGCATGAGCCCATGCTGGCCATCCTGGCCAGCGGTGAGGTGCGCGTGACCCTGAGCGGTGGCGAGAAGATCGTCGCCGAGGCGGCGGACGGCTTCCTGTCGGTCGCCAACAACGTGGTCACGATCGTCGCACGCAAGGCAGAACTCGTCTAGCCAGAGTGCTGATCCTTTTGCCGCCGTCCGAGACGAAACGTCTCGGCGGCATCGAATTACCGCTTGACCTGAAGAACCTCACGTACCCGTCGCTTGCATCCAAGCGGCGGGTACTTGTGCGTGCGCTGCAGTCCCTTGCGAAGCACCCGGATGCGATGATGTCCGCTCTCAAACTCGGCCGCACGCAGTCCGGCGAGGTGGAGCGTAATCGCCTGCTGGCCTCCTCCGCCACCATGCCCGCCATCGACCGGTACACCGGAGTGGTTTACGACGCGCTCGACGCGGCGAGCCTCTCTGCACGCGAGCGTGACTGGGCCGGCCGGAACGTGCTGGTGCACTCGGCCCTGTTCGGGCCGGTCGGCGCTCTCGATCTCCTCCCGGCCTACCGGCTGTCCTGCGACTCCCGGCTGCCGGAGCATCCGCTAAAGAAGCACTGGGCGGACGCCGTGCGCGGCGTCCTGGCAGGCTCCGACGGGCTTCTGCTGGACCTCCGCTCGAACGGGTACGTGGCGCTCGGCGCCGCGCCGGTGCGGCCCGACTCGCTGTACCTGCGCGTGGTCACGGAGACGGCGGACGGCAGAACCCGAACCCTGAACCACTTCAACAAGAAGGCCAAGGGCAACTTCACGCGGGCGCTGATTCGTCACGGTCAGTCCTTCGGCACCGCCGGGGAGCTGCTCGATTGGGCGCCGGGAGCCGGGTTCGAGCTGCGCCCGGGCGCGGACGGAGAAGTGGATCTGGTCGTGTCCATCCAGGTCGAGGCAACCCAAGGCTGACGCCGGACCGTTCCGGCCCTAGGCTGGCATTCGTGTCCACACCTATGAATGTCACCGTCACCGGCGCCGGCGGACAGATCGGCTACTCGCTGCTCTTTCGGATCGCATCGGGAGACCTCCTCGGCCCCTCCACACCCATCAATCTGACTCTGCTGGAGATCCCAGCGGGGCGCGCGGCAGCGGAGGGCACGGTCCTCGAACTCCAAGATTGCGCGTTCCCCCTGCTCTGGTCGGTAACGGTCACCGAAGACCCCGTGCGCGCCTTCGACGGCGTCAACATCGCCCTTCTGGTCGGGTCCCGGCCCCGCGCCGTCGGCATGGAGCGCGTCGCGCTTCTCGAAAGCAATGGGCGCATTTTCGGCCCGGCGGGAACCGCCCTCAACGCGGGCGCGGCGGCCGACGTTCGCGTCCTGGTCGTGGGCAACCCCGTCAACACCAACACCCTGGTCGCCAGTGCCTTCGCGCCCGACATTCCGGCCGACCGGTTCACCGCGATGACGCGCCTGGACCACAACCGCGGCATCGCCCAGCTCGCCAGCAAGCTGGACGTCCACGTCGCCGCGCTGGACGGACTCACCATCTGGGGCAACCACTCCGCGAGCCAGTACCCGGATGCTTTCCACGCGACAGCGGGCGGGCGACCGGTCTCCGAGCTGGTGGGGCAGGACTGGCTCGCCGAGGAGTTCATCCCCCGGGTGGCGAACCGGGGTTACGAGATCATCCAGGCCCGCGGGGCCTCGTCGGCGGCGTCGGCGGCGTCGGCGGCCATCGACCACATCTACGACTGGGTCAACGGGACCGGCGAGCGGTGGACCTCGGCCGGAGTCAGTTCCGACGGCTCCTACGGCGTGCCGGAGGGGCTCGTATGCTCCTTCCCGGTGCGCGCGGTCGACGGCCGCTGGCAGATCGTTCCGGACCTGGCGATCAACGCGTTCTCCCGGGCGAGGATCGACGCATCCGTCGCCGAGCTGATCGAGGAGCGGGAGGCTGTTCAGGCTCTCGGCCTGCTGCCCGCCCTCCGCTAGGGGGAGGGAGGGGGCGACGGTCGGGCCGCGCGCGGCCGACCGAGCGGCGGTGGTCAGCCGTGGGTCGCCCGGTGGCATCCGCTCAGGTGGTCGTCGACCAGCCCGGCCGACTGCATCAGGGCGTACATCGTGGTGGGACCGACGAACGTGTAGCCACGGCTGCGGAGCTCCCGACTCAGGGCCGTCGACTCCGGTGTGATCGCCGGGACCTCCGCGAGGTCCCGCAGGCGGACCACGCGGGGTTCGGGCGCGAAGCCCCAGATCAGGCCGGTCAGGCTCTTGCCGAGATCGCGGGTGACCTGGGCGTTCCGGATGGTGGCCTGGATCTTGCCGCGGTGCCGGATGATGCTCGCATCGGTGAGCAGCCGGTCGACCTCCGTCTCGTCCATCACGGCCACGCGGTCGACGTCGAAGTCGTGGAACGCGGCCCGGAAGGCCGGCCGGCGCCGCAGGATGGTGATCCAGGACAGGCCGGCCTGGAACCCCTCGAGGCACAGCTTCTCGAACAGGAGCCGCTCGTCCCGGAGCGGCCGCCCCCACTCCTCGTCGTGGTAGCGCCGGTATTCGGGGTCGTCGCCGACCCAACCGCAGCGGGCGAGTCCGTCGTCGCCGAGCGTCAGTGACACGGATGTCGTGGCCGCGGTCGTCACCGCGCCGATCGTCTCTGCGCTCATGAACGGTGCTCGATCCCCTCGTGGTCGAGCAGCCAGACCTTGGTGGGCACACCGCTGCCGCCGCTGTAGCCGGTGATGCGGCGGTCGGCCGCCAGCACCCGGTGGCAGCCGATCAGGATCGGCACGGGGTTCGCCCCCACGGCGCCGCCCACGGCCCGGCCGGACCCCGGCCTGCCCAGCGAGCGCCCCAGTTCGCCGTACGAGGTCACCTCGCCGAAGCCGAGTTCGGACAGTCGCTGCCAGACGCCCCGCTGGAACGCACTGCCTCCGCTCGGCGTCACGGGCAGGTCGAACACCGTGCGGGTGCCCGCGAAGTACTCCGCCAGCTGCGTCGCGGCCCGTTCGAGCAGGGGCGACGGGGACTCCGGGGTGTCTTCGAGGGGCAGGTGACCGTCGTGTTCGATGGAGAGCGAGAGGATGCGCTCGGCGTCACTGGTGAGTTCCAGCCGCCCGATGGGGCTGGGCAGCCGGATCAGGAAGGTTCCGATGGTCGTCATGCCTCGACTGTAGTCGGAGGCACCCCGCGCACCTGGCGGGTTTCGGACCTGGCGGGGGGAGCGGCTCCCGGCCGGGCTGGGGAGGAGCCGACCGGTCTCAGGGGAGCCGGGGGTGAGGGTACTCCGCGGCGCGGTGCTGGAACGCCAGGATGTTGGGATTCTGGATGATGCCATCGCGAATCTCGATCGCGCGGCGCAAGGTCTCGTTGGCGGTCCAGGCGGCCTCGCCCGCGAGCACATCGTGCAGGTACGGTAGCAGCGCCTCGCTGACCTCCCAGGTGGCGGAGTTCCAGAGATACGACGGGCTGTGGTCGACCGCGTAGTACGTGACGTTGGTGCCGACCAGGAAGGTCGGCTGGTCGAACGTCGTGGACCTCGCCCAGCTGAACCCCATGCCGGTGTCGCAGGACACGTCGATGATCAGCGACCCCGGGGCGACCATTGCGAGATCGTCTTCGGTCAGGAACGTGAGCGGGGCATTGGGGTCCTGCAGCACGCAATTCACGACGATGTCGTGGCCGGCGAGGAACTCGGGCAGCGGCACCCGCTCGTTTTCCGGCAGGGCGTAATTCTCGTTCGGGCCGTCACCGTGGCCGAGTCGCACGATCTGGGCGGAGTGGATCGGGGAGCTGACCGCGGTCACGTCCCGATTGGTCAGCACAGTGACGTCGTAGACGCCGAGGGCGTTGAGCGCCGTCACGGCACCCCGGGCGGTGGCCCCGAAGCCGATCACCGCGGCCCGGAGCCTGCGCCCGTAGTCGCCCGTCGAGCCGATCAGCGACACGGCGTGCAGCACGGAGCAGTACCCCGCGAGCTCGTTGTTCTTGTGCAACACGTGCAGGTGGAATTCGCCGCCATTGGTCCAGTGGTTCATCGCCTCGAACGCGATCAGGGTCAGCCGCTTGTCGATGGCCAGCTGGGTAAGCTGCGCGTCCTGCACGCAGTGCGGCCACCCCCAGAGCACCTGCCCGTCGCGGAGGGCCGCGACATCCTCCAGCAGAGGCTTGGCGAGCAGGATGACGTCGCACTCCGTGATGAGGTCCGCGCGCGAGCGCAGTCCACCCACGAGCGGAGCCAACTGCTCGTCCGACACGCCGAACTGCTCGCCGTAGCCGAGTTCGAGGAACATGCGCCCCCGGAGATCCGGATCGATCCGTTCGAAATGTGACGGATGAATGGGCAAACGACGTTCATTCGGCTTACCCGAACGTGACATGACTCCGAGCGTGGAACGACTCACTGGTACCCCTTTGTAGTTGAGTCCTGTTTAGCACAGGCCGGCGCGCCTAATGTGGAGGAATGGAGCAGATGGAATACCGCACACTGGGCGAGTCGGGGCTCATGGTTTCCACGATCGGCCTGGGCTGCAACAACTTCGGCCGCGCCGGAACGGCGACCCAGACTCAGGCCGGAACCACCGCCGTCGTCAACGCGGCCGTCGACGCCGGGATCACCCTGTTCGACACGGCCGACATCTACGGCGCGGAGCGCGGGCTCAGCGAAACGCTGATGGGCCACGCGCTGCGGGGCAGGCGCGACCGGATCGTGCTCGCCTCGAAGTTCGGCATGGACATGAACGGCCGCAACGGACCCGATTGGGGGGCGCGCGGCTCGCGCCGCTACATCCGTCTCGCCGTCGAGGCGTCCCTCCGTCGTCTGCAAACCGACTGGATCGACCTCTACCAGCTGCACGAGCCTGACCCTCACACCCCGATCGAGGAGACCCTGCAGACCCTCGACGACCTCATCCGCGAGGGCAAGGTGCGCTACATCGGCCACTCGAACCTGGCCGGCTGGCAGATCGCGGAGGCGGAGTTCACCGCCCGGCTGAACGGGCATCCGCGGTTCGTCTCGGCCCAGAACGAATACAGCCTGCTCGTGCGCGACGTTGAAGACGAGGTGCTGCCCGCCGTCAATGCCTACGGCCTCGGCTTCCTGCCCTTCTTCCCCCTCTACAACGGGCTATTCACGGGCAAGTTCTCCCGTGCGGGCGGCCCCGCGGACAGCCGGATCATGATGGTCCGGCCGCACCTGGTCGAGAACGCACCGTGGGACGTCGTCGAGAAGTACGAGGAGTTCTGCGACGAGCGTGGCGTGACCATGCTCGCCGCGACCTTCGCCTGGCTGCTGGCCCAGCCGGGACTCACCAGCGTCATAGCCGGGGCCACCCGCCCGGAACAGATCCTGCAGAACGCCACCGAGGGCGGCGCGTGGCGGCCGACGCCCGAGGACGTGGCCTGGATCTCGGAGCTCTTCGCCTGAGCCGTCGTCCCGAACCTGACCTCGAATCCGACCTCGCATCCACCTTGTGAGTGAGCGCTCACTCATATAAAGTCGAAGGATGTCCGCCAAACCTGCCCGCGCGAGATCCCTGTCCATCGAGGACCGGCAGGCGATGATCCTCGACGCGGTCACCCCCCTGCTGATCGAGCACGGCCAGACCGTCACCACCCGGCAGATCGCCCAGTGCGCCGGCATCGCCGAGGGCACGATCTTCCGGGCCTTCGACAGCAAGGACGACCTGCTCAGGGCGGCCATGGACCGTCAGCTCGACCCCGAGCCGTTCCGTCTCGAACTCGCCGCGCTCGATCGTGAGCTCCCGCTCGAGGAGCGGGTGCGCGCCGTGGTCACCCTGCTGCGCCGCCGCTTCGCGCAGGTCTTCGCGCTGATGACGGCGGTGGGCTCGATGGGCAGACCTCACACCCACGACATCGCGCACGCGTTCACCGTGCTGCTCGCCGACGTTCTCGCGCCTGACCTCTTGCGCCTCACCGTCGCCCCGGAGCGGGCGGCGCAGGTCATCCGGATGATCGCACTCGCGGCATCCGTGCCCCACATCACGGCCGGCCCCGGCTTCGACGACGACGAGCTGACCGCCCTCATCCTCTACGGCATCCTCGGCTCCACGGCGCCGTCCAACGCCACCCGCTAGGAGACCCGGTGCTCTGGAAACTGCTTGTGAAGTACCTGCGGCCGTACCGGCGGCTGCTGACGGCCGTCGTCGTGTTCCAGCTGGCGCAGTCGATCGCCTCGCTCTATCTGCCCACCCTCAACGCCGACATCATCGACGAGGGCGTCGCCACGGGCGACACCGAGTACATCCTGCGCATCGGCGGCCTGATGCTGCTGATCACGCTGTTCCAGATCGTGTGCGCGATCGTCGCCGTCTACTTCGGCGCGAAGGCCGCCATGGCGCTCGGGCGGGACCTGCGCGGCGCCGTCTTCACCCGGGTCGGCGAGTTCTCCGAGCAGGAGGTCACCCGGTTCGGTGCCCCGTCGCTGATCACCCGGTCGACCAACGACGTGCAGCAGGTGCAGATGCTCGTGCTGATGACCGCAACCATGATGGTCACCGCGCCGATCCTCTCCGTCGGCGGAGTGATCATGGCCATCCGGCAGGACGTGCAGCTGTCCTGGCTGATCGCCGTGAGCGTGCCCGTGCTGCTGATCGGTGTCGGGCTGATCATCGTACGGATGGTGCCCCTGTTCCGGCTGATGCAGACCCGCATCGACACCGTCAACCGGGTGCTCCGGGAGCAGCTCACGGGCATCCGAGTCATCCGCGCGTTCGTGCGCGAAGACGTTGAGACCGTGCGGTTCGGCACGGCGAACACGGATGTCACCGACACCGCACTGCGGGCCGGCCGCCTGATGGCACTGATGTTCCCGGTCGTCATGCTCGTGCTGAACGTGTCCAGTGTGGCCGTGATCTGGTTCGGGGCGTTCCGGATCGAGGACGGGTCCATGCAGGTCGGCACCCTGGTCGCCTTCCTCAGCTACCTGATGCAGATCCTGATGGCCGTGATGATGGCCACCTTCATGGCCGTGATGATCCCGCGGGCCACCGTGTCGGCCGACCGGATCGGCGAGGTGCTCGACACCGAGTCCAGCGTGCGCCCGCCGCGGCACCCCGTCGTCGACACCGTCGGCCGCGGCGAACTGGAGCTCGTGGGTGTGGGCTTCGCGTACCCCGGCGCCGAGCAGCCCGTGCTCTCCGATGTGAGCTTCACCGTGCACCAGGGCCAGACGACGGCGATCATCGGCAGCACCGGCGCGGGAAAGACCACCCTGGTCAACCTGCTGCCGCGGCTCTTCGACGCCACCAGCGGCAGTGTGCGGGTCGACGGGGTCGACGTGCGCGAGCTGCACCCGGACCTGCTCTGGGGCAACATCGGGCTGGTGCCGCAGAAGCCGTACCTGTTCTCCGGCACCGTGCGCAGCAATCTGCTCTACGGCAAGCCGGACGCCACGGAGGCGGAGCTCTGGGAGGCCCTCACCATAGCGCAGGCCCGCGACTTCGTGGCGGAGATGCCGGACGGCCTCGATGCGCCGATCGCGCAGGGCGGCACGAACGTGTCCGGCGGGCAGCGGCAGCGCCTGGCCATCGCCCGGGCCCTGGTCAAACGGCCCGAGCTCTACATCTTCGACGACTCGTTCTCCTCGCTCGACCTGGCGACGGATGCCCGGCTGCGCCAGGCCCTGGCCCTCGGCACGGGCGGCGCCACCATGGTGATCGTCGCCCAGCGGGTCTCGACCATCGTCGGCGCCGACCAGATCCTGGTGGTCGAAGGGGGGCGCATCGTCGGCCGCGGCACCCACGACGAACTGCTCGAGTCCAACGAGACCTACCAGGAAATCGTGTCATCCCAGCTCGCGGCGGAGGAAGCGGCATGAGCCACGCCACCACGAGCTCAGGCTCGGACCGTCCTCCCGCGCGCGGCCCCGGCCCCGGGCACGGCCCGTTCGGCGGCATGAGCGCCCCGGCCGAGAAGGCCATGAACTTCGGACCGTCGGCCCAACGGCTGCTCGGTAGGCTGCGTCCCGAGCGGCTGTGGCTCGGACTGGTCCTGGTGCTCGCCGTCGCAAGCGTCACCTTCTCCGTGCTCGGCCCGCGCCTGCTCGGCGAGGGCACGAACCTCATCTTCTCCGGCCTCATCTCCCAGGACCTGCCCGCCGGGGTGAGCCAGGCGCAGTTGATCGACCAGCTGCGCGCCTCCGGCGACACCGGGAAGGCCGACCTGCTCAGCGGGATGACGCTGACGCCGGGCCAGGGCGTCGACTTCGCGATGCTCTCCACCGTGCTGCTCTGGGCGATGGCCCTCTACGTGCTGTCCGCGGCGTTCGCCTACGTGCAGGCCTATCTCCTCAACGGCGTCGTGCAGCGCACCGTGTTCCGGCTCCGCAGTGACATCGAGGCCAAGATCAACCGCCTCCCGCTGCGCTACTTCGACAAGGTGCAGCGCGGCGAACTGCTCAGCCGGGTCACCAACGACGTGGACAACGTCTCGCAGAGCCTGCAGCAGTCGCTGAGCCAGGCCGTCACCTCGCTGCTGACCGTGGTGGGCGTCATCGTGATGATGTTCCTGCTCTCCCCGCTGCTGGCCCTGATCGCCCTGGTCACCGTTCCGCTGACCTTGGTGACGACCGTGCTGATCGCCAAGCGGTCACAGAAATTGTTCGTCGCGCAGTGGACCCATACCGGCGAGCTGAACGGCCAGATCGAGGAGACCTTCACCGGCCACGCCCTGGTCACGGTGTTCGGTCGCCAGAAGGAGGTCGAGCAACGCTTCCGGGCCAAGAACGACGAGCTCTACGAGGCCAGCTTCGGCGCCCAGTTCGTCAGCGGCCTGATCATGCCGGCGATGACGTTCATCGGCAACCTCGTCTACGTGGGGATCGCCGTCGTTGGCGGTCTCCAGGTGGCATCCGGGGCCATGCAGCTCGGCGACGTGCAGGCGTTCATCCAGTACTCCCGGCAGTTCACCCAGCCGCTCGCCCAGCTCGGGTCGATGGCGAACCTGCTGCAATCCGGCGTCGCCTCGGCCGAGCGGGTCTTCGCCCTGCTCGACGCCGACGAGCAGAGCCCCGACTCGGAGCCCGCCGAAACCCCCACGGCCGCCCACGGCCGGCTGGTCTTCGAGGGCGCTTCGTTCCGCTACACCTCGGACACGCCGCTGATCGAGAACCTCAGCCTGGTGGCCGAGCCCGGCCAGACCGTGGCCATCGTCGGCCCCACCGGGGCCGGCAAGACCACCCTGGTGAACCTGATGATGCGCTTCTACGAGCTCGACGCCGGCCGGATCACCCTCGACGGCGTGGACGTGAGCCGGATGACGCGGGACGACCTGCGCGGGCGCATGGGCATGGTGCTGCAGGACACCTGGCTGTTCGGCGGCACGATCCGCGACAACATCGCCTACGGACGACCGGATGCCACGGAGGAGGAGATCCTGGACGCGGCGCGCGCGACCTACGTCGACCGGTTCGTGCACACCCTGCCCGAGGGTTACGACACCGTGCTCGACGACGAGGGCGGCAACGTCAGCGCCGGCGAGAAGCAGCTGCTCACGATCGCCCGCGCGTTCCTCGCCAAGCCCAGCGTGCTGATCCTCGACGAGGCGACCAGCTCCGTCGACACGCGCACCGAGGTGCTCGTGCAGAAGGCGATGAGCGCCCTCCGCGCCGACCGCACCAGTTTCGTGATCGCGCACCGGCTCTCCACGATCCGGGACGCCGACCTGATCCTGGTGATGGAGGCCGGCCGGATCGTCGAGCTGGGCACGCATGAGGAACTGCTGGCAGCGGATGGCGCGTACCACGCCCTGTACAACGCCCAGTTCGCGGCGGCGGTCGCCGACGAGGTCTAGGTCCGGTCAGGCCCGGCGCTGCGCTTCCAGTTCGCGTGCGCAGTCGATGCACAGGGCGGCGGCCGGACGGGCTTCGAGTCGTTCCCGCCCGATCGGTTCGCCGCGGCGGGTGCACAGCCCGTAGCTGCCGTTCGCGATGCGCGCCAGGGCCTGGTCGATGGTCGTGGACGTCGCCTCCAGGTCGCTGTGCACGCCCGAGATGCGCGACCACTCCATGGTCAGTGTGGGGCCTTCCGGATCGTGCTCGTCGTCGGCCGTGCCGGAGTTGCGGGCCTCGATCACATCGTCGAGGGTCGTGCCGATTCGGCCGAGCGCGATGTCGAGATCGTGGCGCTGGTGGCGCAGCAGCTTCTCGAAGTGTCGCAGGTCGGCGACGTTCAGTTTCGTCTGGGTGCGCATGATTCCGGTCCTCTCCAACGGGGGCACGTCAAGCTGGGCGCGGCGATGCGCCGGCACACTGCGTGGTTTTCGCTGTTGAGGATACGCCCGCGCCGGTCAGCTGTCGCGGGGTGGCGACCGACGGTTCAGGCGACCGTGACCGGGATGTCGTGCAGGCCGGTTGCCCCGTCGGGGATCACGTCCCGGCGCACGGAGGTCTGCACCAGACCCGCGGCATCCGTCGCCCGCACCCGCAGGGTGTGCCGCCCGGCCGGGGCCGCCGGCCAGACCCAACTCCACTGCCGCCAGGTGTCGGCCGAAATGGCGTCGGCCAGGGTGGCGTCGTTCCAGGCGCCGTCGTCGACCTGCACCTGCACGGAACGGATGCCCACGTGCTGCGACCAGGCCACGCCCGCCACGGTCACCGGTCCGGCCGCGACGTCGGCGTTCCGGCGCGGCACGTCGATGCGGGCAGAGAGCTTGACCGGCCCCTGGGCGGTCCAGCCGCGCGTCGTCCAGTAGGCGGCCGCCTGGTCGAAGCGGGTGACGTTCAGCTCGACCACCCACTTCGTGGCCGAGACGTAGCCGTAGAGCCCGGGCACGACCATGCGCACCGGGTAGCCGTGCTCGAGGGGGAGCGGCTCCCCATTCATCCCCACCGCGAGGATCGCGTTGCGGTCGTCGGTGAGCACCTCGAGCGGGGTGCTGGCGGTCCAGCCGTCCTCGCTGCGGGAGAGCACCATGTCGGCCCCGGAGAGTGGCCGGGCCTGCGCCAGCAGCAGGCGGATCGGGTAGCCCAGCCAGGTCGCGTTGCCGATCAGGTCGCCGCCGACCGCGTTGGAGACGCAGGTGAGGGTGGTCGTGCTCTCCTCGAGGGGCAGGGCGAGGAGCTCGGCGAAACCGATCTCGACCTCCTCCTCGACCATGCCGGTGATCTTCAGCGTCCAGGTTGCCGGGTCGATCCGGGGCACCTGCAGGGCCGTGTCGATGCGGTAGAACTCGGTGTTCGGGGTGATCAGCGGGGCCAGGCCGGGGATGTCCAACTCGGCTCCGGCCGGGATCGGGGCACCGGGAACGGCCGCGGCCGGCAGCGTGAAGCGGGCGCGCGCGGCATCCGTCGCCCGGACGCCGGCCGAGATCAGCTGCCCGCCGGCCGCGGCGAGCACGCCGAGGGCTGCGCCGGCGCCGGCCCAGGCCAGGAACCGGCGACGGTCCGGAGCGGATGCCGCCGCGCCCACGGGCGTGCGGCGCAGCTGGGTGATCAGGACGGTGAGCAGCACGGCCGAGACGACCATCGCCAGCACCGCGGGTGTGGCGTCGAACGTGGCGGTGTTCTCGCGGGACAGCACCGCGAAGACGGCCAATGCGCCCGCCACGGCCACAAGGACCCGGCCGATCGGCGGCCGACGGTACTCCAGCACCCCGGCGGCGGCGGCGACCACCACCGCGCCGAGCGCGACGCAGATCACCAGCACGACCTTGTCGGCCGTGCCGAACAGGGTGATGACGAGTTCCTTCAGCCACGCCGGGGCAAGGTCGATGACCAGGGCGCCGACGGCGAGGATCGGGCTGCCGGCCGGGGCGAGCACGGCGGCCGCCAACTCGGCGGTGCCGAGGCCGGCGAGGGCGGCGGCCACGCCGGCAGCCGCGGGCGGCCCGGGCC